>CAZCRF010000044.1:0-21511 GCA_964501065.1 uncultured Fibrobacter sp.
ACGACGACTTGGACTATTCCACAAGCACGGTGAGGCACATCCGTTTTCGGGATTTTGTGCAGCTAGACGAATTGTGACCGCTCGGATTCCCGATTTTAGCCAATCATCTTTCTGTTTTGGCGGGGAGGCTTTCCCCTCGCTACAGCTTGCAAGCGGTCTTCCGCCCCCCCCACTGCGGAGACACCCCGCAACTCCCGAACGCAAAAAGGCCGACCATAAACGGCCGGTCTTGACTCTAGTTGTTCCTTGGACGCGGAAGTTCAACCTGGACGGGATAGACTTTCGCGCCCCCGATTGGGTTAGTCAGTATTGACGACGTTAGTTGGAGAGTTTCTTGAATTGAGGGGTTAAGGCTTCACAATTAATTTCGTCATCCATAGAAGCGTCCCAGTTCGCTCCGTTTCCGTTGCTGGTGCTTTTCGCTTTCAACGCCCATTTTTTCCCTTTCGCGCATTCGTTGAGGGCGACGGAGGAAGTCGCCGTCCAGCCCGTGACGGCTTGTGACGTAAGAGCTTTTTTGCCGCTGCCGTCCGTGATTCCGTCAGCATAGGCAAAGTTTTGAGTCGCACCGTTGGCTCTGTCACTCATCGTTCCAATTTGATAGCCTAGCTTTTTCCAGCTGCCGAGCGTGTCTCCCAATTCAGAAACATACGCATCCTGCAACTTGACGTAGGATGTGGGGGGGATTGTGCGTAAAAGGCTTCATGCGAGCATCCGCTCTCGGCTTTTAAAGCCCCTCGATTGTGTATATTTTCACTGATGCGCCTTTCGTGGACAATTCCGTTAGTCCTTTCCATAGTCTGCGTCGCCTGCCTGTGGAGCGACCCGGCGGAAGAGTCGAAGGACTATTTGCCGCTAGATGATTCGGAATATCCTTATGCGAAAATTCCGCGCGTCGTCATCGAAACGGAGAATTTCCGCGAGGTGCGCAACCGCACCACGAAGATTCCGGCACGTCTGCAGATTTACGGCGAGGACGCTCCCGAATCGGACGTCTGGGAACTCACCGTCCGCGGACGGGGAAATACGAGCTTCAACGTCCCCAAGTACAGCCTCAAGCTGGAATTCGCCAACCAAGTTTCCCCGTTCGGGATGCCCAAAAATCGGGACTGGGTCTTGATTTCGGAATACGGTGACAAGACGCATTTGCGGAATTGGATGGCCACGCGGCTTTCGAACTGGCTCGGTGCCAAGTACACGCCTCGGATGCGCTACGTGGAGCTTTACCTGAACCGCGAATACAGGGGTGTCTACCTCTTTTCCGAAAACATCAAGATCGGGAAAAAACGCTTGAACATCCCGGAGACGGATTCGAGCTTCGTGTTTGAAAAGGAGGATCCCAAAAAATACGACTCCCCGTACTTCAAGACTCCCGACGGGAACATCATCCACGTCGAATATCCGAAAAATCTTTCGGACGCGTCCCTGGCGATGGCGAAAGCGCACTTGGACAGCTTCGAAACTTATTTGCATCGGGGAATTTTTTGGGCGGAGGATTCCCTCTCGCGTCGAATGGACTTCCGGGATTTTTTCGTCCATTATTGGATTCAAGAATTTGCGAAGAACGAGGACGGCAAGTTCACGAGGAGCGTCTTCTTCTATTGGGTGAAGGGAGGGACGCTCCACTTCGGACCGATTTGGGATTTCGACTTGAGCTTTGGGAACGAATCCCGGGGGATGTTCAAAATGCCGGAGAACTGGTTCATCCGGAATTACCGCTGGAATCGCTTCATTCTGAACGATGTCAAAATGTCCCGCTTGGCGAAGGATTTTTGGGAGGAGAACCGGGAACTTTTCCGCGCGCTCATCGACAGCATTCCTCTGTACAAGAAGGACATTTCGCTTGCGATGAAAAACGAATTCAAGCGTTGGCCCATCTTGGACAACACGTTCACGTGGGCGCTCAGGAATTCTTACGGTTCCCACGACGAGGCGGTCGATTCCATGAAGGTCTGGGTGGAGAGGCGGTTCCGTTGGATTGACGGGAATTTGTGATGGTCTGAATCTTCGATTGCCGTTTTTTATCCATTTCACCTTGAAATAATTCTAGCTTGTGCCCAGGAGATTTTATGAAAAAAGGCGTTCTTTTCTTTTTGTTGACGTTCCTGCTCACAGCCCCGAGTTTTGCCGGGGACGTTTCCAAAGCGTTTGAAACCATTTCTTGGGAAAAGGCGATTGGAATTTCGAAGTCCAAGAAGAGCAAGGCGATTTTTGTTGACGTCCGCACTCCGGAAGAAGTTTCCAAGGGGACGGTTCCCGGCGCGACGAACGTTCCCTTGCAGCAGTTGCAGTCCCGGTTCGGCGAATTGCCGAAAGACGCTTCGTTGCTGGTGTTTTGCCGCAGCGGCGTGCGCAGCCTCAAGGCCTCGGAGTTCCTCTCCGCCCAAGGATTTTCGAAAGTCTACAATGTCGACGGCGGATTCCTGGCCGCCCCGCCTGCAGCCGCGTTCAAGTAATCCCGGAAAGTCCGGCTCAGGTTCGCCCGCATCCGTGCGACGTAAAGGCGCGGATTCTTTGCCGTTTCATCGTCCAATCGGGCCGCGTCCTTTTCCGTGATGACGACGGGATTCCCCGCTCGCAATTCCTTTTGGAGACGCTTCGCGTAGCGTCGGGAATGGTCGCGCAGAAAGACTTCCCTGGAAACGTCGATCCCGAAACTCTTCACGTCTTCGACGAAGCGGTCGGGGTTGCCGATGGCCGTCACCACGACGGCGTAGGCTTTGCCCCGGAGACGCTCCCCGGAGGAATTTTCCACTTGCGAAATGCCGAATGATGCGGAAAACCCGACGGGCAAGTCCCTTCCCCGGAGGGAAGCCTTTTGAACGCAGAGGACGGTTCTCGCCTTCGGATGGTCTGATTCCAGGCTTGAACAGTTTCCCGAAGGGATCAAGTCCCGGATGGACGTTGCCCGTTCCCCCCAGCGCAAAATGAAAACGTCCGCATGGGAAAATCGCGTGTCTTCCAGCCCGCTGTCGCAAAGGATGACGTCGAAAAGTCCGTCGATTCTTTTTGCCAAGGCGTAACGGTTCCGCGTCGAGAAGATTTCTGCATCGGGGAGGGCTTTCCGGAGCATCGCGCATTCGTCCCAGGCGGCCTCGTGGCAGAGGATGGCGATTCGGTTCCCGCAAGCGGAAAGCTCTTCGGCGATTCTTGCCGTGAGAGGGGTTTTCCCCGCGCCGCCGGAAAGGAACGATCCGACGACGATGATCCGGCTGCGGAACGGGGCTTCCCTTTTGCGGTAAAGGGTCTTTTTGAAAAGGCAATACCCGATTCGGTAGGCGCATGTCGCCGGGAGCAGGCAAATGGAAAGAATCTTTGACCGATGGGGCATTGCGGAAAACTTAAAAATTTGCCCGTTCCGCAAAAACTTTTTACCTTTTGGGGGAACATTTTTCAAGGTGGCCTTTTATGCGCATTCTCGTTTTGAATTGCGGAAGCTCTTCCGTCAAGTTCGCCGTCATCGACACGAATTCCAAAGAATCCCTTTCGAACGGACTCGTCGAAAATATCGGGGTCAACGGGCATTTCAAGGGCAAGGGCCCGGAAGGCAAGACGGAGTTCCATTTCGATTGCCCCACCCACAAGGAGGCCGTCATCGAAGTCCAAAAATTCCTCACGGCGCAAAAGCTGATCGATTCCATCGAGGCCGTCGGGCATCGCATCGTCCACGGTGGAAAATACATCAAGTCCGAGCCGGTGACGAAAGAACTCATTGATTACATCCGCAGCATCATCCTGTTTGCCCCGCAGCATGAAGGCGCGCATGCGACCGGCATGGAAGTCGCGATGGAAATTTTCCCGAATCTTCCGCAGCTGGCCGTCTTCGACACTGCGTTCCACCAGACGATGCCGCGCAAGGCGTTCCTCTACGGGATTCCGTACACATATTATGAAGAATTGAAAATCCGCCGTTACGGTTTCCACGGGACGTCGCACCGTTACGTGAGCGCGGAAGCCGCCCGTATCCTCGGCAAGAAGCCGGAGGAGTTGAACCTGGTGACGGCGCACCTCGGCAATGGATGTTCCTGTTCTGCAATCCATGCGGGGAAGTGCGTCGATACGACGATGGGGTTCACGCCTCTCGACGGTCTTGTGATGGGGACGCGTTCCGGCTCCCTCGACCCGGCCATCCTCTTTTTCTTGAACAAGAAATTGGGCTTCGACATCGACAGGCTGAACACTTTGGTCAACAAGGAGAGCGGACTCCTCGGGCTTTCCGGGCTTTCAAACGATATGCGGACGATTACGCAAAAAATGGAAGAGGGGCACGAAGGCGCAAAAATCGCCTTTGAAGTTTTCTGCTACAGGCTTTCGCGGGAAATCGGCGGCATCTCCATGGCCTTGCCGAGAATCGACGCCTTGGTCTTCACGGGCGGCATCGGGGAGAATAGCGCGGCAGTTCGCGAGACGACCCTTGAAAACTTGGCCATTTTGGGTTTCAAGGTCGATTCGGCCCGCAATGCGAACAACGGGAAGGATTCCGGCCACGTCATCAGCGCGGAAGGCTCGAAGCCGCTGGCATTGGTCGTTCCGACGAATGAAGAGCTTCTCATCGCCCTCGACACGGCGGAATATGCGGAAAAGGTGAAGTAATCTTTTCCATGGAAATGAAAAATCCGGTGCACCTTCGGCGCACCGGATTTTTTTCACTATGAGAGTCAGAAGCTTCAGTCGGCAATGGGGACAATCAAGTAGGCGTAACCGGTTTCCACTTTCATCTCTTCCGTCAAGTTGTCCTTTGCCGCGTCGTAACGGTAGATGTAGGAGTCCTTGGCTGTGGCGTGCCCCATGAGGACGGTGCCGTCGCTGTCCAAGTGGATGGAAGGCGCGAGCCAGGAAAGGGTCGGGGTCAAATCGATTTTGGAAATCTTGCCCGCGTAGACGTCGATGACGACGGGTTGCCATTCGAAGTTTTCATAATTCGTCGGGTCTTCGAAGCTTCCGAAAAGTCCCACGAATTTGCCGTCGCCCGCATAAGCCCCGCCGCCCATCATCAGGCTGCCGGAGTTCGTCTTTTCGCCGCCGTAGGACAGGTCGTTCAGATGGAGAACGAAGGACGTGTCGAATTCATCCTCTCCGGACTTGATGCGCACGTAACCTTCCTTGTAATCGGGCGAGATGAGGCCGAACATCGCCGAAGAGTAGAAGTAGATGTCGCCCTTTTCGTCTGCAAATGCCATCGTATTGTTCAAGTCGTCGAACGCGCCGAGGAACGACGTCTTGTCTTCCGTGATGACCTTTTCCACCTTGTCAGTCGCCACGTCGACAATGGCGACGGAACCGTAGGCGGAACCGACTCCGCTGCTTGCGTCAACCGCTTGGGCGAGAGTCACGTAAAGCTTGCCGTCGCGCAAGACGGAAGAGCCCGGCATGGCGAGCTGCGCCCCGGAATCCGCTTCGAATTGGACGGCGCCCGTTTCTTTCAACGTCTGCGGATCCAATGCGACTAGCGCATCTCCGTAGGGGAATTCCACATACATCTTGCTTTCGTCGACAAAGACCATCATCAAACCGGGTCCGTAGTCCGTCGTTTTGAAAGTCGCGTCCGCCTTGTCGCCGATTTCATTGTTCTCGTCTAGAGCGTAGCGGGAAAGAGTGGAGAACGCTTGGGAATCGTCGAGCAGGAGCGTGTAGATGGAACCGTTGTAATAGGCGATTGTCCCCGTCGAAGAGCCTTCCATGAAAGACTCCACGAGGGTCTTCTGGTCGTCCGTCAAGTTGCCCGTGCCGATGTATTGGCCGTTGTCTACCTTGAACGATAGGGCGTACTTCTTTGTCGTGGCGTTCGAGTCCGCCTTGGATTCGGAGCTGCCCGAAACGCTGGAGCTGGAATCGTCATCGCTTGCGCTGGAGCTGGAATCGCTGCAGGCCGCGAACAGGAGGCTCAGCGAAGCGGCGAATAAGAGGTTTTTGGTGAGAGTTTTCATATGATTCCTTTGGGTTGTTGTTAAAGACTGATTTTGATTTTTGTCGAGAAGGCGCGTCCGGGCTTGGAATCTCCGTATTTGTCGTAAACCGTTTCGTCCGACAGGTTGCGCACTTCGAAGTTCCAGGAAAGTCGGTTCGCCAAGATGGAATATTCCACCCCGACGTCCATCGAAAAGGAGCTCGGGATGATTCTGTTCTGCTTCTTGGAGACTTTCCACGAGTAGTAATATTCGTCCGTGTAATTGGCGAGCCAGTACACTTTGAAAAAATCCTCGGCGAAGAGCAAATCTCCGGCGTGGACTTCCGCACCGAAGTTCATGAAGAAGCGCGGCACGTTGGGGACTATCCAACCGGAAGAGATGCCGTAAGCCTTGTCGTCTTCCCGGCTCCGGGCGTTTTGGCGTGTCATGTTCCAAGAGAGGTTCAGGTATTCGTTCACGTCGGCGGAGGCTTCGAGTTCAAAGCCCTTCGTCTTTGTCCCGGCGCTGTTGTAGCAAGGCCTCGGCGTTGAAGAGAACGGGCTCAAGTAAATGCGGTCGTCCATCAGCAGGTAAAATCCGTTCGCGGCAAAATGCGCCTTGAGGAGGAACGGGATTTTTTCAAAATCGAAATCGATTCCGACAGTGAAGTTGTCGGACTTTTCCGGTTTGAGAGTCGGCGCGCTGGCGATGTAGAGGCCGTTCCCGAAAATCTCTTCTCGGGTCGGGAAACGCAGACTGTGCTGGTACCCTCCGCGGACGGAGACGATTTTCCAAATTTGGACATTCAAGTTTTCGCTGTAGCCGAAATCCTTCTTTTGCACATTTTCGTCGCCGAGGCGCGTCATCCGCTCAGCATCGTCGTCGGCATCCAAATAGTAGAAGTAGCCTTTCACGCCCAGCACGTTTTGGAATCGTCTCCCCCAGAAGAAGTTTTCCAAGGAAATCCCGGAAACCAGCGAGTGATCGTATCCGCTGAACGGCGCATTGTTGAAGACTCGGTTCGCGCTGCCCAAAAGTTTGTCTTTCGAATCCTGGGATTCATAACGGTAGAGGCCGCTCCATGTCAGGGAATGGTTCTCGTTGAATGCGTAAACGGCGTTCCAGGGCGCTTCGATGGAGAAGATGTCGCGCGTGTTCCAAGTCGGGCTGCCGACGCTCAGCTCGCCGAGAGGCGAGGAACTCTCCCGGAAGGCGTCCTTTCCCCAGCCGTAATAATAGACATGGCTAGTGTCTATCAGGCGGTCGTCGAAGTCGGAATAGGAGAACCCGAGGGATACCGAAAGCCCGCTCCGCCAGGACTTTTCGAGCCCCAGAGATGTCCCGAAGCCGTCGGAACGGCTCATCATTTGCTCCACGCGATGCGACGTGGATTGCACTTCGAGAGCGGATGCCGAATAACTGCCGCCGACGGAAATTTTGTCGAACCAGTAATTCTTCAAGTTCACGAACGGGGAAATGTTGTATCCGTAGTAACGGTTGTGCTCCCGCGTCACGGTCGTGTCCATGTAAGGCGTCGTGAATTCGTAATCATTGTCCGAGTAATTGTAATAGGCGGAAATTCCCGTTTCCACGGCGCGCGAGTTTGCGGAATCCGTTTTGAAGACGTATTTGGCGTCGAGGGAGGCTTTGTGCGTGTTGAAACTGCCGAAGGAATAGGAGGCGGTGGCGGAACTTTTCGGCAGCTCTTTTGTCACGATGTTGATGGCGCCTCCCATGCCGTCTGTCGCGAATCGCTCCGGGACGTAACTTTTGTAGACTTCCACGCGTTCGATCTTGTCGATGGGGATGTCGCTTACGGAAAGATTCCCGTCGCCGTTTTCGACGGGGATTCCGTTGACCAGGACTTTGACGTTCTTGCCTTCCATTCCCCGGATGTTGATTTTCGCTTCTCCGCCAAGTCCGCCGGACTGTCTTACTTTCACCCCGCTGGAACGGTTCGCCACGTCGGCGATGGTCGCGCTGGACCCTTGCAGTTCCTTCGTATCCAACACGGTGACGGATTCTGCTTTGGTCTTCGTGTCGGCGGCCGGGGATTCGCTCTCCGCTTCGTCTTCGACGGAAAGGCCTTCGAGGACTGTCACGCCGTCCGTTTCGTTCGTCGGGCGTCCGATTTCTTCTGGCGCTTTCGAATCGCGGCGCTCCCCGTCCGAAGTCTCGGGGACATTTTCCGAGGCTTCCTCCCCGTCGAAGAAAGATTCGTCAAAGACGGAGACCTCCTCTTCGGCGAAGACGGCTGTGCCGGAAACGGCGGCCAAGATGAATAGCTTCTTCAAGAACATGTCTCGCCAACGATAAATTTTAGATTAAGCTAACTTCAACTCTATTCGGACGGTCAAGTTTCCGATTGGACGGTTCGGGCGGCAGTTGCGGGATGGCTCGCGCCCTGTCGAGTCTTCCCGGCCATTTCCCCGCTTATGCCGTCCTTTTCGCTCACAACTGTTCGTGGAACCCTCATCCGGTATCGACGGGCCGGAAGCAAAAATCTATATTTGCCGTTATATGAAAAAGCTGGTGCACCATCGCGAAAAGTGCCTCGAATGCGCGGGATGCGTCGGGATTTGTCCGTTCACGGCTCTCGATATGTTCGGTCTGGATTTGCAAATTGACCGGTCTCGTTGCAAATGCTGCGGCCTTTGCGAAAGGGCTTGCCCGGCGGGAGCCTTGAAAATCGAAGAGGTGGGGAATGCCCGGTAATGCGTACGATGTCATTGTGATCGGGGCGGGCCCCGGCGGGTCTGTCGCGGCGAGGGATTTGGCCCGATTCGGTTACAAGGTGCTCTTGATCGAAAAACGGGAGCGGATAGGATATCCAGTCCGGTGCGGGGAAGCCAGCACGAATCTCGAAGACTTGCAGGCGTTCGGCCCGATTGACGAAAGCTGCATCGAGTCGACTATCAACGGACTTTTCATCTACGGTCCGGACGGCGTGAACATCGAAGCGCCGAAGGCGAATACGGGCATCATGCTGAATCGGGAAAAGTTCGATCCCTGGCTTGCGCATTTGGCTGCGGAATCCGGCGCGGAAGTCGTCACTTGTGCGCGGGCCGTTTCCGTCGGAGCCGTCGAGGGGGAGTTCCGGACGGTCAAGGTCGCTTTCGGCAAGGGCGATGGGAAGGGTTCTGTGTCCGAAGAAAGCGTTCGGGAAATCCGGGCGAAGATGGTCGTCGCGGCGGACGGGGTGGAAAGCCTTATCGGGCGTCAGCTGGGATTCGATTGCGGACAGAAGCCGAACAGCACTTGTTGCGGAGTCGACATCGAGGTCCAAGGGCTTTTGACGAAGCCGGATTACCTGACATTTTGGCAGGGGCGCGATTTCATCAACGACGGCTATATTTGGAGCTTTCCCAAGGTGAAATCCAACGTGACCAATTTCGGCGCGGGCTTCCTCATTCCCAAAAAGGCGGATGCGAATATTCTCGAAGTCACCCTGGGCTGGCTGGAAAGGCTTTTCCCCGGGGCGAAAATCAATCACACGGTCGGCGGCTTGATTCCCGTTTCAGGGAGTTTGGAGAGATATACGGCGGAGCGTTTCGCCCTCGTCGGCGATGCCGCCCACCACACGAATCCGCTCACCGGCGGCGGCATCGCGCCGGCCATGAAAGCCGGCCGGCTATGCGCGGAGCGCATCGACGAGGGCTTCAAGGCTCACGACTTGAGCGAGAAGTTCCTTTCCGTCTATGAAAAACGCTGTGATGAAAAATTCGGGAAGATGCACGACTTTTATTTGAAGTTCCGCAAGTTCCTGCTGGAGGCGGACCGTGACGAACAAATCGGCCTTTACAAGGTCTTGCAGGGCTTCGCCTTGAGCGGATACCAAAAGCGTTCCTTCTTGAAAACTCCCGTCCAAACGGCCAAGTACCTTTACCGCTTCTGGAAGTTCAAGGGCTAGAACGTTTCATTGGAGTTGCACGAAGCTCGTGTAATGGTTCGCCGAGTAATAAATCTTGCAAGAGTCCGCGTAGACCAACCGTTTCGTCCCGCGGTTGTCTCCCGAATAATCGACGTCGGCTTCCCTGTAGGAGTCGCTCGGCAAAAGGTTCTCCGCGTTCGAAAAGGAATCTCCCCCGACCATGACGCCGAGGACTTTCCACGGATTGAAGTTCCATTTTGAAAAGGAATTCCCCGCGCTCTCGTAAAGAGCCTTCGCTTCCGATTTCGTCCTGTAATTGCCGGGCAGCTTCCCGTATTTGCAGAGGTAGCCCGCAACGGAATCCTTCGTCGTGTAATGGGCTTCCTGCTCGATGGCGGAGAGGAACGATTCTGTGAACAGGATTTTTGCGGAGGAGGAGCTTTCGTAAGACGGGATTCCCGCGGAACTCTCGCTGCTGGTTGTCGTATCGTCCGATTGGACGGGGATGGTGTCGGTGGAGCAGTGGCAAAGAAAGAGGAGGGCGACGCCCAGAGAGTAAAAATGTCTTTTCATAAAAGGAAAAATAAAAATTTTGTTTTTTTGTTGTAATATTTTATATTACAGTATAGAAAATCGAGGTGAATATGTTTGACGAAAAAATGGAAACTTTGAAGGAATGGCTTCGGTCGGCGGACGCCGTAGTCATCGGGGCTGGCAGCGGACTTTCCTCGGCGGCGGGTTACGTCTATTCTGGCGCGCGCTTTCAAAAGTACTTTTGGGATTTTGAAAAAAAGTATGGATTCCACGACATGTACTCCGGCGGATTTTTCCCCTACGAGACCTTGGAGGAATTCTGGGGGTTCTGGTGCCGCTGCATCTGGGTGAACCGTTACGCTCCGATGCCGTCCCGTTTGTACGAGGAGCTTTTGGAACTACTCAAGTCCAAGGATTACTTTGTCATCACTACGAACGTCGACCACTGCTTCTTGCGTGCGGGGTTCGACAAGGAGCGGCTCTTTTACACGCAAGGCGATTACGGGCTTTTCCAATCGAGCAAGCCCGGCGGGAAATCGGCGAACAAGACCTATGACAATTCAAGGGAAATTTTGGACATGGTGCTTCAGGAGGGCTTTGAAATTTCAAGCGACGGGGAGCTTCTCGTGCCGGAAAATGCAAAAATCAAGATGAGAATTTTGCCTCGGCAGATTCCCGTCTGCCGCGACGACGGGAAACCGATGACCGTCAACTTGCGCTGCGACGACACCTTCGTGGAAGACGCGGGCTGGCACTTGGCGCAGGGGAGATATGCAGAGTTCTTGGCTGCGCACAAAAGGTCCCGGGTGCTTTTCTTCGAATTGGGCGTGGGGTTGAACACTCCCGGCATCATCAAATATCCGTTTTGGCGGATGACTTTTGAAAACAAGCGGTCGTTCTACGCTTCCGTGAGTTTGGACTTTTCCGCGATTCCGGATCAGATTGAAAACCGCAGCCTAGTCTTGAACGCGGATCTCGGGAGGGTCGTCCGCGCGCTTTCCGAAGGAGGGGACGATGAAAAGTAGAATTGAAAAAATCGAGTATCTGATCCACTGCCTGAAGCATGAAATGCCGGAATATGCGAAATACCGCGCGGGAAATTCGGAACGGGAAGCCTTCGACCTTTATCGGGCGCTTTGCAATTTGCGGACTCCGCGAAAGGGTTCCTTGACGATGCATACGCTGCCGGACGACTTTTACGCCGTGGAGTCGGATGTGCTCCGGGGAATCTCTTCGGAAAGGGGAGTCGTGGATGCCGCCGGAATCCCGGCTGCGGTTCGGGATGAAAGGCTCTCCCTTTGGAAGGGGGACATCACGACGCTCCGGGCGGACTCCGTGGTGAATGCGGCCAACAGTCGGATGCTCGGATGCTTCGTCCCTCTGCATTCCTGCATCGACAACTGCATCCACACGATGGCGGGGGTCAGGCTGCGCGAAAAATGTTACGAGATGATGCGGACTTGTGGATTTGAAGAAGAGACCGGCAAGGCGAAAATCACTCCCGGCTACAATTTGCCTGCAAAATTCGTCATTCATACTGTCGGGCCGATTGTGGAGGGCTTTTTGACGGGACGGGACAAGGCCCTGCTGGCTTCGTGCTACCGTTCCGTCTTGGACTTGGCAAATGAAAACCGCTTGCATTCCGTCGCATTTTGCTGCATTTCGACGGGCGTCTTCCGATTTCCCCAGAGCGCTGCGGCGAAAATCGCCGTGCGGACGGCGCGGGAATGGCTTTTTGAACATCCGGAATCTTCGGTTGGCAAAATCGTTTTCAACGTGTTCAAGGAAAGCGACGAAAGGCTCTATGGCGAGCTTTTGGGAAGCGCCGGTGGGCGGTGACGGCCGCTCCTAAGTTGTCCCTGGACAACATTAAAACTTTCGTATGGATGAAATTCGGGGAGGATTCTCTTAATTTTGAAGGAAAATAGGTGGATTATGCGAATTTCAAAATGGCTGGCGTTGAGTGTGGCTTTGGGCTTTGGATTTTTGACGGCTGAACCGCTTGCGTTTCCGGAGGCCTTGGGTTTTGGAGCGAAAGCGACTGGCGGCCGCGGGGGGACGGTTTACCACGTCACGAATTTGGATGATTCCGGCACGGGTTCCTTCCGCGACGCGGTGAGCCAGCCGAATCGCATCGTCGTCTTTGACGTGGGCGGTTACATCACCATCAAATCCGCCGTCTCCATTTCGAGCAACATCACGATTGCCGGGCAGACGGCCCCGGGGGAGGGCATCGGCATCAAGGGCGGCAAGCTTTCCACCGGGAAGCAGAAGAACATCATCATCCGCTACTTGCGCATTCGGCCAGGTTCGGGCACGGCTTCCAAAAAGGACGACGGCTTGAACCTTTACGACGCGCAGAACATCATCGTCGACCACACATCCGTGGAATTTGCCCCGTGGAACAACTTCGGCGGAAGTTCCGACAATTGGCAGACCTACCCCGTCACCGACGTCACCATCCAGAACTGCCTCATTGCAAACCCGATTTACCAACAGTTCGGGGCGCACATCGAATCGGTGAACGGATACTGGTCTTGGTATTACAACGCCTTTGCGAATACGCACAACAGGAATCCCCTCGACAAGGTGAACGACGTTTTCGTGAACAATGTCTGGTACGATTTTGAAGCGGGCTACACGACGCACACGAGCACCAATTTCAAGCACGACATCGTGAACAATTACTTTGTCTATGGGCCGAAGGGGAGCAACCCTTGGTTCCAGGTGGACAAGAACCAGAGCATTTATTCGAGCGGGAACTTGATAGACAACAATCGGGACGGCGTTTTGAACGGCAGCGCGACGAACATCTATTGGTATCAGGGCGAAGGCACAGTCCTTTCCGAACCGTGGAGCGAGCAGACTACGTCGAACCCCATCCTTTCCGCCCCGACGGCGTGGAGGCTTGTCAATTCCCAATCGGGAGTTCTCCCTTACGACGACATCGATTCCCTCGTCTGGTATCAGATGGGGACTCTGGGTACTGCCGGGCAGCTTTACACGAGCGAGACGCAGACAGGCCTTTCGAACAGCGGCTGGGGGGAGATTCTTTCCGGTGAAAAGCCCATGGACACGGACGGCGACGGCATCCCGGACTATTTTGAAGAGGCGATGGGGTACGACGCTTTGAAGGACGATGCGATGACTTTCGCCTCCGACGGATACGCTTACATTGAAAAGTACATCAACTGGCTAGGCGCCATGCACATGTCCGCACCCAAGAACGGCAGCGCGACCTTTGACCTTCGCTCCATCACCAAGGGCTTCCAAGATGTTTCTCCGTCCTATTCCGTTTCTTCGGCGGAGAACGGTTCCGTCTCCCTCGGGGCGGACGGTTACACGGCGACATTTTCCCCGTCCCCGAATTTCACGGGCCTCTCTTCGTTCAAGTACACGGTCAGCGGTTCCGATGGGACGGAATACACGGGTCGGGTGGAGGTTCTCGTGGAGCAAAGCGATTTGACAATCGGGCCCGCAATCGTTCTCCAATCGGGTTCTGAAAATCAGGAATTGATGCTCGGAAGTGCGGCTGAGTCCATCGTTTATAAATATTCGGGCTGCGGCGGGGCCGAGGCTTCGGGGCTTCCGCAGGGGATGACGGCTAGCGTCAACGCGAAGGACAGCACTCTCACCCTTTCCGGCACGCCAACGGAAAATGGAATCTTCCTTTTTACCGTTTCCACGAAGGACGATGGCGGTGAAACGGCCAGGGCGTCCGGGACCATCACCGTCCGGAAGTCGGCGACGACTGTTGGAGCCCCGGTGGAGTTCTTGAGCAGCGTGAACGCGGCCTATCCGAACGACGGCATCGGCGCTTATGAAGACAAGAACGCGGGCTGGATTGACAGCGGCTATTACAATTTCGTCAACAGCTTGGAAAGTTACGGCGCTTGGAATTTGAACGTGCCGACGGCGAAGTCCGGAGCAGTGTTGAACATCCGCTTTGCAAACGGTGGGAGCGCCGCCCGGACGATGGAGCTTTTCATCAACGGCAAGAGCGCCGGGGTGGTCTCATTCCCTTCGACGGGCGCATGGACTGCCTACGACAGCGTTTCCGTACAAGTTTCTTTAGCCAAGGATACGAACGTCCTTCGCCTGAAATCCCTCACG
The DNA here is from genome assembly GCA_964501065.1 of uncultured Fibrobacter sp. Taxonomy (GTDB): domain Bacteria; phylum Fibrobacterota; class Fibrobacteria; order Fibrobacterales; family Fibrobacteraceae; genus Hallerella. Next base: position 14,407 of record CAZCRF010000044.1, read on the forward strand.
GAGGATGGCGGACCGAACATGGACCAGTTCCGTTTTGACATTGCCGGAATCACCCAAATATCGGGCGCGGTCATCGAAGATGCCGAGAATCAAGACGACGATTGTGAAGTCGGAAAAGAAGACGATTGCGACGCGGAAGGCCTTTTCTACGGTTCCACCGTTCCGCTCGTGGCTTATTCGAACGCGACGTTCGACTTGCGCCGAGGCCTCCTCTCCACAAACCGGTCCGGCTACGTCAAGGTTTCCGTCTTCGATTCCAGGGGACGTCTGGTGGCCAATTTTGCGGGGAACGTCAAAGCGGGGACGACAAAGCTCGACTTCAACCGCTCCACTTTGCCGCAAGGGCGCTACCAAGTCCGCGTCCAGGTGCGGTGACCGGGGGCAATTTTAATAGGGAAGAGGGAGTAGGAGTTAGGAGTGAGTCGTGGCTAGTGGTCAGTTGGCTGTAAACAGAAGAGCGTCGTCATATTGCATGAGCGACAGGATGAACGAAGAGAATGAAGTCGCGAACGTGCGTATAACATAGCTAGCAACGCGCTTGCCTGTCGCCCGCCTGCCGGACGGGCAGGGTAGACAGGAAACATCCCTTTACAGTAGCGAGATTAACGCCTTCGGCGTTAGCGGCTGCGCCTCACCAATGCTCGTGTTAGCCTCATCCGGCGAGGAACTTTTCCCCGCTGTCGACGCTTTGGTAAATCAACGTGTTGATGGTCATCGGCCCGACTCCTCCCGGAACCGGGGTGTATGCGCTGGCCACTTCGGCGAGACCTTCTTTTTCGACGTCGCCGATTCCTCCCGGATGGTATCCGGCGTCAATCACGACCGCCCCTTTCTTGATCCAGGACGTCTTGATGAATTCCGGCTTGCCGACAGCTCCGACGAGGATGTCCGCTTCGCCGACGTATTTTTCCAAATTTTGAGTCCGGCTGTGGCAGATGGTCACGGTGCAATTGGCGTTCAAAAGCATCATCGCCATCGGTTTGCCGAGAATGGCGCTCCGCCCGACGACGACGGCGTGTTTCCCTTCGAGGGGAATGTCGTAAGCCTTCAGAATGCGCATGATGCCCGCCGGGGTCGCGCTCCCGTAAGCGTGTTCCCCCATGGACATGAGGCCGAACCCGAGGCAGGTGACTCCGTCGACGTCCTTGCGCCGTTCAATTTTTTCAAAGGCGGCGCGCTCGTCGATGTGGCGCGGGACCGGGTGCTGGAGCAAGATGCCGTGTACGTTGGGGTTTTCGTTCAATTCCTCGATCTTGGCGAGGAGTTCTTCCGTCGTGGTTTGCTTCGGCATGTGCACGGGAAGACTTTCCATGCCGACTCGGGCGCAGGCGTTTCCCTTCATCTTCACGTAAGTGGCGCTGGCCGGGTCGTCGCCGACGAGAATCGTCGCGAGAATCGGAGTCTTGCCGGTGCGCGCCTTCAAGGCTTCGACGCGTTCTTTCAGTTGGAGCTCAGATTCCTTGGCCAGTTTTTTTCCATCGAGGATGAGTGCAGACATAAATACTCCGTTTTTGCCCAAAAATAAAAAACGGAAACCCTCTTGGGATGTATTTGAAATTTACAAGGTGAAAAAATCCTGCACCAGGGAGGAGATTCCGATGGAGATGAAAATCCACGGATACGAAAGGGAACCCTTGAGCCAACCGGTCTTTGTGGTGAGAACGGGGGCGGAAGTCCTTTTCTTCATTTCGGCGGAAAGAATTTCCCGGGCGCGGTCTTGGGCCGCATTAAATTGAATCGGGGTTTTGACAAACCGCGCAGTCTTGTCCGCAGAAGAAATCAGCGAATGATTTGCATATGTCATGATAAGACCCTCATATTTAACTACTCAATTCTTTTTCCCACTCAATCCATCCGAGAGAAGTTTAGAAAATTTAACATCGGATTTAAAGGCCTTCGGCCGCAAATTTCAATTTTGGGAGAGCCGAATATGGCCTGCGTCACATTTAAAGCTTTTGCTCCATCCCGAACCGGAAGTGCAACGTGAGGGAGAGCGCACCGGCCTGAATCCAATGTTCCGCAGTCTTGTCTTGGGGCTTGTATTCCGTGATTCCCAGGGGCAGCTGCAGCAAATGCCCGTAGCTTGCGGAAAACAGGAAGTTGTCCGTGATGGCGTAGGTGAAGACCAGGGAGAGCATGCAGCCGATTCCGAGTAAATTTTCCGTGTCGTCGTTGTCGTCGGAGGCCACGTGCAGATAGGAGACGGTCGGGGAGAACTTCCCTTCTAGGACGTAGTGCCGTTTCGAAATGAATTCCGGCCCCACGCTGAGCAAGGACCAAATGGCCCCGTAGAGGGCGTCGTCTTCGCCTAGAGAGGCCGGGCTGACAATCACGTATTGCGGAACTAGAATCATCCACATCGGCGCCAGGTGCACTTCCCGCATCGTGTTCAGGTAACGGCGGTAGCGGATGGGGATTTTTTCCTTGTTTTCCGCCAAGGTCTGCGGAGTGATGACTCCGTATGCCGCCAGGTTGAATCCCGTGTGGAATTCCCTCCCCGCGACTCCCGGAATCCAGAATCCCGTGGGCCCGATCCCCAAGTTGAACGGGACTTCGACGCGGTTCACCGGCCGTGCGGCGTGGAGGGGGGCGAAAATCAGTCCTAAAAAAAGAAAGGCAATCCACTTTTTCATCTTAAAGTTCCTAAATTGGATTCATCGAACATTGAGGATTAAAATATGAAATTATGGACATCCAGCATTTTATCCGCTGCCATTTTGGGAACTTTAGCCGCATGTTCCAGTGCCCCCGCACCGGAAACGGCCCCGGCGACAGTTCCTGAAACGACGGCGGTCTCCGCCCCGAAGAAAGATTCCCTGACGACGTTGAAGGAGCGTTACAGCTACGCCTTGGGAATGGACATGGGGCGCGCCATCAAGAATATCGAAGCCGATCTCGACCAGGAACTTTTCCTCCGTTCCCTGAGCGACCAGATGAGCGGCAAGCCCTTGCTGATGACGGATTCCCAAGCGGAAAAGGCTTTGCAGGAACTGGTCCTTCAGATGCAGGTCGAAAAGGAGAAGAAAGCGGCTGCGGCCGCCCAGGCCGCATTGGATTCGCAAAAGACGTTCCTTGAAAAGAACAAAACGGTCGAAGGCGTGGTGGTGACGCCGAGCGGCCTTCAATACAAATACATCGTCAAGGCGCAGGATTCCACGGCAAAATCCCCCAAGTTGACGGACAAAGTCCGCGTCCATTATGCGGGTTCCCTATTGGACGGCAGCGAATTCGACAGTTCCATCAAACGCGGGGAACCTCTCGAGTTCCCGGTGAACGCCGTCATCCAAGGCTGGCAAGAGCTTTTGACCCTGATGAAGGAAGGGGAAAAGATGCAAGCCTGGATTCCCAGCAATCTGGGTTACGGCGAAGCGGGCGCTCCCCCGGTGATTCCGGCGAACGCCCTGTTGGTGTTTGAAGTGGAATTGTTGGACGTCGTTTCGGATGAACCTTCCGTGGAAGCGTCCAAGTCTCCGTCGGATTCCGCCCAAGTGCAAGCGGCGGACAGCGCGGCTGCTCCGGCAATGACAAAGCAGGACAGCCTCGCAGCGGCGAAAGCGGCGAAGAAGGCGGAACAAGACAGCATCAAGGCCGCGAAAAAAGCCAAGGCGGATAGCCTCGCTGCGGTGAAGAAGGCGAAGCAGGACAGCATCGCGGCAGCGAAAGCGGCGAAGAAGGCGGAGCAAGACAGCATCAAGGCCGCGAAGAAGGCTGCAGCGGATAGCCTCGCTGCGGTGAAGAAGGCGAAACAGGACAGCGTCAAGGCCGCGAAAAAGGCCAAGGCGGACAGCCTCGCAGCGGCGAAAGCGGCGAAGAAGGCGGAACAAGACAGCATCAAGGCCGCGAAAAAAGCCAAGGCGGATAGCCTCGCTGCGGTGAAGAAGGCGAAGCAGGACAGCATCGCGGCAGCGAAAGCGGCGAAGAAGGCGGAGCAAGACAGCATCAAGGCCGCGAAGAAGGCCGCAGCGGATAGCCTCGCTTCTGCGAAGAAAGCGGAAAAGGAAAATGCCGAGGCGGCAAAGCAGGCTTCGGCGGACAGTGCCAAAACGGCAATAGTCCAAACTCCGGCGGTGGATTCATCCAAGGCCCAAGCGCCGGCCAAACAATGACGGTCGTTTAGAAAAAAGGCAGGCTTCATCGGCCTGCCCTTTTTGTATTGAGGAGGGTTTCAATGTTCCGCCAGGCGAACTGCGGAGAGCATTTCTTTTACCGCCCGTTCCATTCCGACCAAGACGGCTCTTCCGATGACGCTGTGCCCCACGACCAGTTCTTCAATTCCGGGGATGCTTGAAATGTAGCCGACATTGCGGTAATTCAAACCGTGCCCCGCCTTGACGCGAAGACCGTATTTTCTGGCGAGAACCGTCATATCTTGAATGGCCGTCAATTCTCGATCCACATCGGTGGCGGAGCCCAAATCGAATGCGTTGGCGAAATGTCCCGTATGAAATTCCACAAAATCCACTCCGAGCTTTTTCGCCTCTTTCACCTGGCTGGTGTCCGGGTCGATGAAGACGCTGACGGCGATGTCATTGTTTTTGAAAGAAGAGACGATCTTGCTCAGTTCATCGCTTTTGGCGGCGACGTTCAATCCGCTATCCGTGGCGACTTCTTCCCGGTTCTCGGGGACGAGTGTCACCATGTCCGGTTGGATGTCTATCGCCAACTGCATCATTTCCGCGGTCGGGGAAATTTCCATGTTGAGGTGTGTCGTCACGATGCCGCGGAGAAGTCGGACGTCGCGCTCTTGGATGTGTTTGCGGTCTTCGCGCAGGTGAGCGGCGATTCCATGGCATCCGGCTTGTTCGGCGATGATTGCCCCCGCGACGGGATCGGGCTCCCTTATCTTGCGCGCTTCGCGGATAGTGGCGATGTGATCTAGGTTGACGCTGAGTTTTGCGGCCATAAGTTCTCCTATTCGGATTTTAAGATGCGGGACAGGTTCACGATTTCGGTCCCTTGGGCGTTCGCCTGCTGCTCCAAATCTTCGACAGCTTTAAGCGACGCTTCGGACAAGGGCAAAATCAAAATGCCGTTTCCCGACCTCTTGGTCAATTTAAGAATATTTTCCACATAGTTCGCATGGGTTTGGTGCGCGGGGTCGAAAGGGGAAATCGCGCGGCATTTCAAATTCATTTCCTTGCAGACTTCAACCGCTTTTGAATAGCGATTCCCCGTCAAGTCCAAAAACCAGAGCCCCTTTTGCTTGAGGGGCGCGAAAACTGCCCGGAGGAGAGCCTGTTGCTCCACAGCCCGACTGCCCCATTTGGAGGCGACTCCCTCGACACCGGGAAGTTCTTCCAACAGCGATTCCATTTGTTCTTGAATCTCCGAGTCGGATTGGTGTACAAAAATCATCGACTTGGATTGCTTCTTGAATTGAAGCCTTTTATCTTCCATGGGAAGCCAAAGGACGGGATTCTGAACTTTCTCCGGTTTCGGCATGCGCTTCCCCGATTTTTCTCCGGGAGTCAGCAATAGGGAGTAGGGGTATTTCAACTTTTGCAATCTCGGAAGGAAATTCTTCCAATTTTCCCCGGCGGAGAATCCGACCGCCAATTGGGAAGTGTTGTCGTAAAAGCTGTCTGCCACTTGGATGGCGACTTGGAATGTGTCGCCGAATGGAGCCTGAAAATCCAAAAGGGCGAAGTCGACTCCCGAAGCGGAAGGCCTTTCTTCCATATATAGGACTTTCCCACCGTAGCGATTCAAATGCTTTTGCGCGCGCAACAAATAATTCGGGAGGGAAACGCCTTGCCCGACTTTCCAGATTTCCCTGTGCCCGTTCTTCTTCGGCAGGACTTTCAGTACGGGGATTTCGCCTTGCAATTTTTGCAGATAGGGGACCGTGTCGGCTTGCGGGAAAGATTCTTTCTGGAAGCCAAAGGCGACAAACGTGTTGTCGACCGCGTCCTTGTGCGTCAAAACGAGGAGAACGCCCAAAAGGATTGACAACAGGCAGGTGGAAAAAATGGCGAAGATCTTTTTCATTCCGTTAAAATATAGCTAGATTGAAAGCAATGCCTATCCTCTGTGCCCTTGTCGGCGCCACCGGCGTCGGAAAAACGAAGCTTTCCCTAGCCCTTGCAAAGGAATTTAGGGCTCAAATCATTTCCATGGATTCCCGGCAAATTTACAAGGGCTTTCGCATCGGGACCGCTCAACCGTCGCGGAGGGCCTTGTCGGAAGTTCCGCATCATTTGGTTGATTTCCTTTCGCCGCAAGAACGCTTTTCTGTTGGTGAATTTGTCCGTAACGTGAAGGAGCTGTTGAACAAAGACGGGACGCCGTATATCCTCGTCGGGGGAACGGGAATGTATTTGCAGGCGCTCTCTGAAGGCCTTGCGGAGATTCCCAAAGTGGAGGAGGGCGTTCGCCGGGAATGTGAAAGGTTCTTGATGGACAATGGAATCGACGGCCTTTATCGAATGGTCGCGTCCGAGGATCCGGAATTCGCGCATGCGGTCAATCGGCAAGACAGGCAGCGTCTTTTGCGCGCCATGGAAATTTTCGTGCAGACAGGTAAAAAATTTTCGGATATCCGAAAGGAACGCTCCGGCGGAATCGGGAAAATCAAAACTCTTCAACTTTGCAGATTACGAACAAATTTGTACGAAAACATCAATCGACGCGTGTCGGAAATGGTGGAAGCCGGGTGGAAAGACGAAGTGGCGAGTTTAATGGAAACAGTCCCGATGGATGCTCCGGCGTGGCAAAGCCTGGGTTATCAGGAATGGGTCGCATGCATCCGCGGAAAATTGAGCGAATGCGAGGTTTTGGAGACCGTTCGCCAGGCGACGCGGCACTATGCAAAACGGCAAATGACGTGGTTTCGCCACCAAACGGAGGCTTGTCAATTGGAGTTGACGGGGGATTTCGCCCGAGAATTCGCTTCCGCAGTGCAAATTTTGACTTCCGACATTCGATAAGGGCGATTTTTTTTTTGAGGGCATGTTCAAATTATAGAACGAAAATGTTTATAGTTTGTCGATAAATTGGTTTGTGGTGGGTGGAAACTTCGGGAATTTGCGTTGTAAGTGAAAAACAAGCGGAAAAATCCGGGAAAAGTGCCGCCGACCCCTTGACGGAACGGTGGGGATTTCTATAA
>CAZCRF010000045.1:0-21127 GCA_964501065.1 uncultured Fibrobacter sp.
TCTCGCTACAGCAAAGAGATGTTTCGCTGCGCTCAACATGACTGCTGCTATCCTGCAAACAGTCATTCTGAGCAACACTAACGTCATTCGCCAAAGGCGTTAATCCAGGAACAGTAGCGGCCGTCATTCTGAGGCGCAGCCGAAGAATCTCGCTACAGCAAAGAGATACTTCGCTTGCGCTCAGCATGACTGCTGCTTTCCTGTAAACCGTCATTCTAAAGGAGCGTGCGACTGAAGAATCCCTATACGGTAAAGAGATGTTTCGCGTTGCTCCACATGACGACGCCCCCTTGACCGTTAACTAAACTCTAAACACTCCCCACTTCACACTAAACTCTGACCACTGGCCACTACCCACTAACCCCTCTTCCCTATTAAAATTGCCAATTGAATCACAGACCACTATTCGCTAAATTCACCGTGCGGTTCACCCGGACGAAACTTTTCACCCGCCCGGAAAGAATCGCCTTGTCATGGCTCACCATCACGATGGTCATCTTTTCGTTGAGGGCGGCCAAGAGCTCGTACAAGTCGCCCTGCCCCTTTACGTCGATGTGGCTAGACGGCTCGTCCAAGAAAAGGATTTTCGGGTCTGCGGCAAGGGCGCGCGCAATCAGCACACGCTGGCGTTCCCCGCCGGAGAGTTCTCCGAGTCGCCGCTTGGCAAAGTTCTCCATCTTCACCGTTTCCAAAGCCTCGAGAACTTTTCCCGGATTCGCCCTGTAGCCGGGAAGTCCCGTCGCCACGGTCTCTTCCACGGTGATGGGAAATTCCAGATTGCGATTCGTGTTCTGCGAAACGTAGCCGACGGAAACCTTCCGAGTCGGGACCTTTTCCCCGAACAGCCGGACTGTCCCCGAAGACGGTTTCAAAAGCCCGACGGCAAGCCTCAAAAGGGTCGTTTTGCCGCCGCCGTTCGGACCGACAATCGCGAGGAAGTCTCCCGGTTGCACGGTCAGATTCACGTCGGACAAGACGCCCGTGTTCCCGTAAGAAAAGTTCACATCCCGAAATTCAAGCGCCGAAACGGAAATCATTTCGCCCCCGTGAAGGCGTCCAAGAATTTCAAAAGTTCCGAGTCAAAATCATAGGCGAGCGGATCGACGGAAACGACTTTCGCCCCGATTTCCCGCGAAAGGGATTCGGCGGCCCGACGGCTGAACTGCGGCTGCACGAAAACAGCCCCCGCGTGGAACTTCTTTGCCGTTTGCACAAGACGCTGCAAATCGCGCGGTTTCGGTTCCTTGCCGTCGACTTCCACGGCGACTTGGTTCAGGCCATAATCCCGCGCCAAGTACCCATAAGACGGATGGAATACGATGAAAGTGCGCCTGTCCGCCGGAAGTGCCGAAACGGCCTTTGAAATTTTCACGTCCAAGTCGGAGAGCCGCTTGGAAAAATTTTCCAAATTTGCCCGATACGTTCCCGCGTTCCGGGAATCCGCTTCGACGAGAGCGGTGCACACATTCGAAGCGATGACGATGCTCATCCTCGGCGAAGTCCAAAGATGCGGGTCCAATTCCCCTCCGCCATGGCCAGGAACTTCCCCCCGGTGATGTTCCCCGTCCTCATGCATCCAAGAGACTCCGGCGGAGACGTCCACCACCCGGACATTCGGATTCGCTCCCAGAAATCGCGGGCGCCAGGCTTCGTCCAGTCCGGAGCCGTCGCTCAAATACAGGGAAGCCTTGGAAAATTCCCGGAGAGTGGACGGTTTCGGCTCAAAGGTGTGCGGATTCGCATTCGGCGGAACGAGAGTCACCACATCCGCATTCTCCCCGGCGACTTCCCGTACGATTTTCGCATACGGGGAAAGCGTCACGGCGACGGTGAGCCGACCGGGATTTTCCGCAAACAGGAACGCGGCAAAGGACAAGAGGCAAACGGAGATGGCGCGAAGAGGGAATCTTTTTACAAGCATTTGCATCCTCAAATCAAATTTTGCAGAGCCTTGGCGATATGCCACATGAACACGGGGGGAACGGCATTCCCGATTGCTTTGTACTGTTTTGCTTCCGAGACTTTCGAAAACCGGAATTCCTCGGGAAACGATTGGATCCGGGCGCATTCCGCCGGAGAGAACCTCCGATACCGACCGTTTACAAAAAGGACGGGATCCGTCGAATTCAAGCTGACCTTCGCCAAATGGGAACTGATCGTGTTGCAGGGCTCATCCAAATTTTGCACGCGCCCCTTGTTCATCTTCTCCCGGACGGAGAGCATTCCTTGGACGGCGCGTTCGCTGAAAAACCAGCGTTCCTCTTCATTCGCCTTTTCGTCGACGACCGCGCGAAGCGGCACTGGCTTGGGAGTGGAAGGCTCCGGGAATCTGAATTTTTCCGCATCCTCCATTTTCCGAAATCCGACAATGATGACGCGCTCCCTTTTTTGGGGAACGCCGTAATCCGCCGTATTGAACAACTTGTACTGGATGCGGTAGCCGGCCGATTCGAATTGCGACAGAATCATCGGGAAAGCCCGCCCCTGATTCGCCGACAAAAGCCCTTTGACATTTTCCGCAATGAAAAAACGCGGTTTCTTCTTTTTCAAGACATCCACCATTTCAAAGAAAAGCATTCCCCGCTCATCCTTGTAACCGAGCCTCGGCGGATTCTGCGCTGAAATGGAAAACGACTGACACGGAAACCCGCCAACCAAGACGTCGATGTCCGGCATTTTCGCCTTGTCGATGTTTTTCACGTCCTCGACGACGCACTTGTGTTTAAAGTTGTCGTTGTAAATCTGCGTGCAATAGGCATCGTTGTCCGCGGCGAAGACGATTTCAAAAGGATTTTTCGCATACTTCTTGCCCAAAAAGGAAAATCCGCCGAGGAGCCCCAAATCCAGTCCGCCGCAGCCGCAGAACAAAGAAGCCACTTTCAATTTGGGCATGCGAGCACTTCCGTCGTTGCAAAGTTTTTCGTTTCAAAATGAATTTCCATCCCATTCCTGGGGGAGGCTTCTATTTTGTCCGTTTTGTAAAGTTTTACAGGATTTTGCAATTCATAGAGAATCATCGAATCCGCACTGAGCATCAAGCGATAAACATAATAATGGTCTTGATTTGTCGCAGCAACACTCCATTCGTTAGGGGACATATGGAAATCGCATTGTTGTATCCTCTGCTTGCTGATTGTCGTTTTGACTTCAATATATCGATGAATCGCTTCTTCATCTCCATCAAAACTGTCAATGTCATATCCGGGATGATAACCATTGCAATCTACTATTTTCACCTTTTTCCCAAGTTCTGGATAGCCGGCCTTCACCAGTCGAATTCTTTCATGTCCCTCAATGATGGACTCTCCAATATTCCCCGTATCTTTTGTCGTAGCCCGCTTGTCCGTCAATACATATTGAAGCCATTCTCGATGGCTTGCGGGAATTGAAACGCTTTCTCGAATCAATTGGGCAGAATCCGTTCTGAACAAACCCGGTTGCATCTGCTTTTCAACGTATTCATACCAACGCGGTTCTTGCTCAGATACCTCCGCCGTGTCTATTTTCTCTTGCCCATAGAATTTTTCATAACCAAGAAAAAACGACTTGTCCTCAGAAAAAGCTTTTATCGTTTCCGTTTGTCCCCCTTTCAAGGAGTAGTAACCGTAACGATTCTTTTCCAATATATCCGCCAAAACCATATAATCCAAAATGTCGCCCGCATAACGCACCACATCGCCTTTGGATCGAGGGTTTCCTTTGGAATCGAAAATGAAGGAATCCGTTTTATCGTAATATTTCTTTTTTGACTTTCTATTGTTCAATACAATTCCAGCAGCCTCTTTAGGAGAGAACTGGCCACTCGTTATTCGGGAGTCATCGAAAATGCAATAGCACAATTCTTCTCTACTCAGCGAAAACTCTTTGTTTTTCTCCCCCAATTCTTCATAAATTTCATTCCCCGCCATACAAATTTTGACAATGAGTCGGGTGGGTTTAAAGCGTATCCCCTTTTGAATCAAGGCGACATTTTCATTCGGTTTTAAATGCCCCCCTGGAAATTGGAACGAAAACAAAAAAAGTTTCAAGAATTGCGGCAAATCTTGATTTTCATGAAGAAATTTCGCCATTTGCGTCGTCCGAGTGACATTTTTCCCTTTGTCTTCTTTGTAAAAAGCAAATAATGCAGGAGTTTCCGTCCGCCAATTCGCAATCGTCTTGTCAGAAATGCGGAAATTGCCGGGAAAACGCCTCAAAAGACTGGACAATTTTGAACTATACGACGCACAATCACAATTTTCAATTCGACAGCAGGCGTTTGCAAAAAACAACAAAACATTTTCCATATTGTTTTTGAACCGCGGTCGAACAAAATGGATTCTAGTCCGATACTCCGACGGCACTCTGTAAAAAGAATTCATAAATACCCCATTATTTGTTTTGCCAATTCAAAAGCCAACAAAGGAGGAACGGCATTGCCGACCTGCTTGTATTGGCTAGTCTTGGAGCCATAAAATACAAAATCATCGGGAAAGGACTGCAACCTTGCACTTTCCCGAACAGTCGGGATACGATTCCACCGATAATGAAAATGATGCCGATGCCCCGTATCTATCGTGAAACTCGGCTTTTGGCTGTTCAATCTTGTCCAAGCGATATGGACTTTCCTTGTCTGCTGAAAGGCTTCCGGTAAATCCTTGTAATTTCCCCCATCCGGCACAAGCGAAATGATTTTTTTCGTCTTCTCGCTGTGCATCGTCTCTTCATGATTAAAAACGGCATTTGAATTTTTTCTCGCCCATTTCTGATAATCGGATTTGGGAGACATTGGATAAGCCGCTCCGTCTACAATGGAATTTTCCGGCAAATCCGACAACGCTTCCGCAGATGTCACCGAAAAATTCAGCCCTTTAGGAAATTCAAAAAATTTTTCCCCATAGACTCGACTATCTAAACCGACAAAAAAAGCTCGACGACGCGCTTGCGGAACTCCATAATCGGAAGCCGTCAAAACACGATACGCTACATTATATCCTATTTTGGAAAAATCACTCAATATAGATTCCCGAACAATTCCCTCCCCAATGGAAAGAATGTTCGGCACATTTTCCATGACAAATATCTTAGGCTTGATTTCCTTTACGAAACGGACAAAAGATTTGTAAAGCCGATTGCGTTCATCATCGACGATTCTCTTCCCCGCCACAGAAAATCCCTGGCATGGAGGCCCGCCCACTATCACGGAAATTTCCTTTTTATCCAAGCCCAACATTTCACAGGCCTGTGTCGCAGAGAATGATTCTATATCTCCACAATAAGTTTGCGCCGACGGAAAGTGGCGTTTATACGTAATCAGGGAGTCCTTCCAAATATCCACTCCCAAGGCAGGTTCAAATTCCGCCAAGGAAAACCCTTCGGAAAATCCGCCGCAGCCGCAGAACAAATCGATGAATTTCATATCGCAAAACACCCGACGGGCTTGAGACAGAGGCAAACGTTTTTCAAAAAAAGACCCGAAATTCTTTTGCAGAGTTCACTACGCATATTTGCCTAAATATAAAAATTTTCCCATCCCTCTTCGACTTTATGCAAAAATTCACATTTACGCATTGACTTTTTGCAAAATTCTTAGTATATTGCTTTCCATGAGTTTTAGAAAGCCAAAGGAAATCGCGCTGGAACTGATTCCGCGCTCTCTCGACGGAATCCTCTCCGAAGCGAAGGAATCCCTTTCCACGTATCCGTTCGTCACCACGGTCAACGTACCCGAAATCCGCAAGCTCCCCATCAAGAGTTTTGAACCGTCAAAGCTTTTAATCGAAGCGAAGATTCCGACGACGCCGCACTTTCGCCTGATCGACCGCACCGAAAAGGATTTGCTGCAAAAGATAGCCGCCTTGGTCGAAGTGGGGCTGAAACAGGTTCTGCTCATCGGCGGCGACCCTCCGACGGATTCTCCGGCCTTTGTCCCTTCCGGGCTTTCCACCCCCGAAGCCATCCGGGCGGTGAAAAGGGAATTTCCGACTCTCCGAATCTACGCGGGCCTCGACCCTTACCGAAGCTCCTTCCGCGAGGAACTCGACTATGCGCTGCAAAAAAGGGACGCGGGCTGCGACGGCTTCTACACGCAGCCGATTTTCTCCATCGGAATCTTGGAACAGTGGCTGGAGCAATTGCCGGACGCGGAAATCTGGTTCGGCATTTCCCCGATATTCACGGAAAAATCCAGACGCTACTGGGAATGCGTGAACAAGGTCGTTCTGCCGCCCGACTTCCGCTTTGACTTGGATTACAACATCCGATTGGCGAGGCAATTGCTCGTGACCATCAACGAGACTCGGCAGTGCGGTTACTTGATGCCCGTCGCCAACGGGGCGTTGGAGTATTTGAAGAACATCTTTGACGTTCCCTGATTCCGACGCCCGCCCTGTTTTCGCAGACTACTATTTCTGCAATTCTTTCTTGTAATTGGCTGCGGCTTCGTTCATGCGCTTCTGCATGTCGGCACTTTCCGCGCGGAGAGTGAACTCCTGATTTTCCGCTGCGGCTTTTTCCATGGCGGCGTTGAGCTTGGCCGGGTTCATGGCGACAAGGACGTAAATCTTGTATTGCCCGTTGTCCTCGTTGAATTGGGTGATGGTGCGGACAACATCCGCGCCGACAAGTTCCTGTTCCGTGTATTCGTTCGCCTTTTCTTCCCAAATCTTGAGAGCCGTCGCGTCGACGTTCTTGCCGTATTGCTCCTTGTAGCGATTCACCTGGGTCTTCGTCGCGACCGCCAAGGCGGCACGGGCTTCATCCGCAGCTTGCGTCCGAGCGATCATCTCGTCGTTCGAAACGGCCATCCCCACAGCGGAGGCGATATCCTTTTCGGAGAGCTTCGCCTTGTATTCCTCAAGCTCCGCAGCAGGAGTCTCCACGGTCTTGAATCCGCCGCTAGACGCCTTTTGGGCGGAACTTGCGCACCCGGCGAAGAACGCGACACCCATCCCCACGACCAACCACGAAACCATCTTGTTCATAACGAACTCCTTCCTGTTTTTTTGTCTTTTGACTGAATATAACAAATTTTTCCAATCAAAAGCCACCCCAAGAACCTTCCAAATCATTTCTCGTGAAGTTCCAAGGCGACCGCATCGTCAAGCTTGACCGAAGCGATCCGGGAAATCCCCTTGATTTCCTGAGTCACGCCGTAGAGCATGTCGGCGGCGGCCATCGTCCGCTTGTTGTGCGTCACCAGGATGAACTGGGTCTGGTTCGAAAAATGCCGCAGAAGTTCCATGAAGCGGCCGATGTTCGCATCGTCGAGAGGCCCGTCCACTTCGTCGAGGACGCAATAGGGGGAGGGCTTCTCCATGTAAATGGCGAAAAGGAGCGACACGGCAGTCAAGGCGCGTTCTCCCCCGGAAAGGGCGGTCACCCCGCGCATTTTCTTCCCCGTCGGACGTGCGTTCACTTCGATGGCCGCTTCGAGGGGATCCACTCCTTCTTGGAGAGTGAGCTTCGCTTCGCCGTGAATCATGATGCGGCTGAAGACATCCTGGAAATTCTTTTGGATTTTGCGGAACGTGGCGAGGAAACGCTCCCGGGCGATGCCGTCGAGTTTCGAAATGGTGCGTTCGAGGGAAGCCCTGGCCTTGTCCAGGTCGTCGAACTGCTTTTCCACTTCGGCGAGGCGCGCCTTTTGCGCTTCGAAGTCTTCCATGACGTCGACGTTCACGGGTCCCAAGTTGCGAATCTGCGTGCGGAGCTCGGAAATCTCCTTTTTGGCGGCCTTCTCTTCATATTCCACACGGGGAATGTCGGAAGCATGGTCGACATCCACTTCCCATTCGCTGAAGACGCGTTCCCGCAACCTGTCGATGTTCGCCCCGAGCGCGTTGATACGGAGAAGGACGTCGTTGATATCGTTCGAACGCTTCAGAAGCCCGGAGTTGATATCCCTCACTTCGGAACGCCAATCCCCGACGTCGCCCGCGACCACGTTGTAACGCTCCCGCGCTTCGTCCCGTTCCGTTTCCTTTTGCCGAAGGGATTCGTCTCCCGACTGGATCTTTTCCGCAAGTTCCCGTTCCTTCGAAAGAAGCTCCTCCTTTTGCACCCCCATTCTTTCGATTTCCATCTTGCGGCTCGAAATGATGTCCTTGAAAACGCCGATTTGGTCGCCGATCGAAGAGATTCGGGAACGCTTTTCCTGGAGCGCCGATTGGGTTTGCCCGAGTTCGTTCCGCAAAGCGCGGACATCCTCTTCCTTGTCCTTGCAAATCTGGTCCTTTTCCGCCAAGGCTTCCATCACGGAGGAATATTTCCGCTCGAGTTCCTCGGATTCCGCTTCGGCAGAAGCCAACTCCGAATCGTCCGCATGGGATTCCCGTGCACTGCGGATGCGCCCTTCCGCATTTTTCAAACTTTCTTCGACATTCGAGAGGCGGCGTTCCGTGTCCGCGAGCAGCCCTCGGTGAATTTTTTCCGCCGCAGCGCCCGAACGAATCTTTTCATTCGCCGCCCGGACGGACTCTTCCGCATCCGAAAGCATCAAGCGCGTCTCTTCGAGCAATTCCTCCAAGCGGTCGCGCTCTCCGGAAAGTTTTTCAATTTCAGTGCGACGGGCGGACAGTTCCGCAGAATTCTTCTCCACTTCCGCTTTGCGGGAAAGGACCCCCGGAGCCTCGCCGCTCCCGCGGCCGCCGAAGGCAAGCCCCGACGTGGAGACGTAACGGCCGTCGACGGAAAGGAACCAATAATCCTCGGCGGCAAATTCAAGAGCCAAGGCTTTCGCCGTGGAAAAATTCTCCACCAAAATCGCATGGGAGAGGAGGCGTTCCACGACAGGCAAGACGGCATCATCCGCCCGGACAAATCGGGAAGCGAAGCCAATCACCCCCGGACGGGAAGGAAATTCCCGGGAAGAAGCGGCGGATTCAAAAGCGACAAAGGCCTTTCCGGAAGAAGCCGCGTCCAAGGCGTCCATCAAAGAATCGAGCGAAGAGACCTTTGCCGCGACGGCTGCAGAAAGGGCGCGCCCCAAGGCGAATTCCACGGCTTCCGCATAGGCGGCCGGCTCCACGGAAATCATATCGCCGAGAAGTCCGCGGATTTCGTCCGCTTTGGCGTTCTTCAAAAAGTCCGCCCCGGAGCCCTCGTCGCCGCCCATATCCCGCAACACTTCTATCCGGGATTCAAGTCCCGCGCACCGGGCCTTGGCGTCGGAAATCCGGCGTTCCACTTCCAGCTTGGCGGTCGACTGGTTTTCCAACTCCTCTTGCAAGGCGCTCTTCCGCTCGCCGGAAATTTCGAGTTCCCGTTCGGCATCCTTCACACCTTCCGCGATGGACGAGAGTGTCGCTTCCGTCTCCGCCTTTTTCCGCTCCAATTCGGACTTTTCCACATTCCACTTGTCGAGGTTCACCCGGAGCAAATCGGCTTCCGCATCTTGCCGTTGCCATTTCGCCCGCAGGGAATTCGCCCGATTCAAGCTTTCGATGCGCTTTTCAGAAAGTTCGCGGGATTCGTCGCGCAGGGCATCGACGTCGTCTTTCAAGACCTGGAGATTTTCCTCCTCGCGGGAAAGTTCGAATTCCTTTTCGGAAAGGAAATCTTCGGAGCCCAGGTGGCGCGTCTCCTCCTCCAAGCTTTCCCTTTCCCGGGAAAGCTCCCCGATCCGACGTTCCGCATCCGAAATTTCTCCCTCGTATTTTTGGATGTTCATCTCCGCCGCGCCTTGCTGGTCGCGGTTGCGGGAGAGAGCGCCGTTCAAATCGTTCAGGCTCAATTCCCGGGTTTTCACTTCGTTTTCGAGAACGCGAAGCTTTTCTTCGTCACCGGAAATCAAAATCTGGCGTTCGGCGATTTTCGTCTCCAGTTCCGTGAGGCGCGTCTTGTCGGATTCCTGTTCGTGTTCGAGGCGCGTACGGGCGTCGTTCAGGACGGAAAGATTTTTGCGGGCGTCTTCGTGAGTGTCCAGGCTGACGGAAAGGTCCAGTTCGCGAAGCCTGGAACGGAGGCGTTTCCATTCATTCGCCTTGGCAGCCTGCTTTTCATATTGGCGGACGGCAGCGCGTTCATGGCGCAAGTTGTCCTCGACGCGTTCCATGTCGGAACGGACCCGCTCGAGCTGGTTCAAGGTTTCCTTGCGCTGCTTTTTGTACTTGCTCACCCCGGCGGCCTCTTCAAAGAGGGTGCGCCTGTATTCCGGGCTGTCGGCGAGGACGTTCCGAATCATCGTCTCGTTCATTTGGGAATAATTCCCGGAGCCGAGGCCGGAGTCGAAGAAAAGGTTTTGGATGTCCTTTAAGCGGCACTCCTGGTTGTTGATGAGGTATTCCGTAAGCCCGTCGCGGTGGGCGCGCCGCGTGACCATGACCTCCGAATATTCCGAAGCCAAATCTCCGCCGCTGTTGTCGATGACAAGCGACACTTCGGCAAGGCTCATCGCTGCGCGTTCTTCCGTTCCCGAAAAGATGACGCTCTGCATCTTGTCCATGCGGAGAACGGAAGCCCGCTGTTCCCCCAAGACCCAGCGGATGGCGTCGACGATGTTCGATTTCCCTGCGCCATTCGGGCCGACAACCGCCGTGAGACCGTTGCCCGGAAAGTTGATTTCCGTACGCTGGGCGAAGGATTTGAATCCGAAGATTTTCAGTTTGGTGATTTTCACTTCGAGAAATCCTCAAAAACCGACAGACAGAATTTTTGCCAAGCAATCATTTCCCCAAAATTAGATAAAAACTGGAATGAAAGCGAAGCGACCGGAGCGGAGGGAACGGCGGCCAGAGGATACTTGACCGTCAAAAAGGGAAAGCCCCCGCATGGGGGCTTTCAAGTTCCCGGAGGACTCTAGCGGCGGACTTTGAACGTTCTCCACACGCCCTGCCCGCGGACTCGGACGACGTAGACGCCCGTGCCGAAATTTTTCAAGCTGACCGTGGCGACCCCGTCTGCGGACACGACGCTCTTTCGAGCCATCAGGTGCTTTCCGCTCAAATCCGTCACGACGATCTCCGCGCGGATGGGCAGGTTCGAGAGGCTGACGACCCCGTCGTGAACGCTCATTTCGGGCGCGCCCGCTGCAAACCGGGGAAGTCCCGTCGAAAGCGGCTTCACGGAAACCTGGTCCAAGTTGGGGCCGTCCGCGCCATCCGTCGCTATCACGATGACGCTCTCGCCGGCCGGAAGGCTGACAGTCACCGTCACCGAGTCCCACGTCGCCCAAGAGCCGGTCGATTCGAACGAGAGTGTCTGCGCGGCGGACTCCGAAGTCGTGACAGTCAAGTAGCGAGTATCCGCCTTTCCGTGGGCGTAAGTCAGCGTCACCGCATATTCGCCCGCAGCATCGACAGTCACGGGGATGGACACGGAGCTTTCCCCGTCTCCCGCGAAATTCACGTAGCCCGTGCCGTTGTAACCCGAATTCTTGTTTTCAAAAGAGGCGTTGGTCATGTTGCCGTCCTCCGCCTGGTAGACGCCGTCCACAGCCGCGAGAGAAGAACTGCTCGAGGACGCGGAAGAACTCGACATCCCCGTCGAAGAGGAAGACACATTCGCTTCGGGAGCGGGCAAATTCTGCGTCACGCCGATTTCCCGGCTAAAGGTGTCGCCGCTCTTGTCCGTCAACGTGAACGTGATGAATCCGATTCCGCCGAAATCCGCATCCAGCGAAACCGTCATCTTGGAGCCGTTCACGCTTGCATTCACGCCGGAAGGAATCCCGGAGAGCTTGTAGGTTCCGCCGTCGTATCCAGCCGTGAACTCGGAGAGGTCCACCACTTGCGTCTCGCCCACTTCAAAGGTGTAGTGCGGACGGGCCATCCAATCCAAGTACCGTTCGAGTTCCGTCCAACCATCGCCGAGCCTGTCCGCGTTCGCATCGCTGAAATCCCCATTGCCCGAATTGGCGTCGTAGCCATACATGTTCTCCCACCAATCCGGAAGACCGTCCATGTCCGAATCGTAGTCATCCGCCCAGCTAGTCGACGGATAATTTTCATATCCGCCGGCATCCGCCTCGCGGTCGATGATTCCCTTCATGTTCCCGACGGAGCCCGTATAAGTATATGTACCGTTCTTGGTTTCCTTGACAATCCGGACGTCATGGTCGTCGAGGACGGGCATCCGCTGCCCCACGTCGGAAAGGACATCCTTGTAAGCTGCCGTCGCGCTTTGAACCGACGCGTAAGACGGGAAGAACGCCTTGTCCTGGAATACAGTCCAATCCACCACCTGCCCGTTCGAAGTCGTGGTCCGATGGCCGCAATCGTCGTCAGTCCCATCACAGACATACGAGCCGTCCGTCTTCTGCAAAACGTTGTTATGGAAGTAGTAACTCTGGGAGCCGAGTCCCGTTCCCTCCAAATCCGCACTCAAGACGTAATCCATCGACGTCAGGGAAGCCGCGCCGCGCTTGTAGTAATTCCCGACGAAGTTCACCTCATGCGCCCCGCCGTCCGTCACGCGGCTATACCAGTTGTACACAACGTTGTTGAAAATGTCCAGGCGACCGGCATAATAGCCGTCCCCGTCAAGTCCGCCGCCGAGACTCCAGTTGCGGCCGGCATTGTGCGCGAGCAGGTTGTGGTGGAAGCTGCCGATGTCCCCTCCAATCGTCGCCGCGTATCCGTGCCCGGTGCCCGTCGGGTAGTTCTGGTGGTCGGCGATGTTCAACGCCTCGGAAATCAGGCTCCTCTGCAGAGTCAAGTTTTTCCCTCCGCGGCTCGAGAACGCCTCGTCGATAGTCCAGCTGATGGAAGCGTGGTCCAGAATGCTGTGGTCGCCTCCCGTGAGGCCCATGCCGTCATTCGTCGGCCCGTAGCCGAGGCGAAGTCTCAAATACCGCGCGACCAAGTCCTTTCCCGTGAGGCCTATCGGGTAACCCTTGAACGTGACGCCCTTCCCCGGAGCCGTCTGCCCGGCAATCGTCGTATAAGGCTGGTTGCAGAAAAGCTTCGACTTGAGGGTGATGACACCGGAAACCTTGAAGAGAATCGTGCGCGGCCCGATATCCGCAGAACAAGCCTCCCGGAAGCTGCCTTCGCCGTCGTCGTTCAAATTCGTCACGTAAACGACCTTTCCGCCGCGGCCGCCAACCGCCGTGCGACCGTAGCCCTCCGCCCCCTTGAAAGCGTCCCGTCCAATGCGGAATCTCCAGACATTGCCGGCCGTCACTGTCCCGGAAGCATCCACTTCGTCAACCCGCCAGTAGTAAAAATTCAACGCATAAGTTCCCTTCAAAGCATACGACGTCGATGTCTGCTCCCCCTTGTATTCCGCGCTTTTTTCAGTCGCATTCAACACCGAAAGCGAATCCGTCCCTACATAGACGCGGTGCTTCTTGGCATTCGAAGCCGCCGTCCACGAAAGGGAGATGTCGCCGTCGGCGTGCGCCGCGTGATCGTCCAAATCCGTCGGCGAAGGAGTGCTGGCCTGGGCAGCCGCATTCGGCACGTTCAGCGCAAAGCCGTTCAGGGTGACGTTGCGGTAAGTCGCGCTAGACGTCACGGGCGAGAATTTGATTGTCGCGCTCCCGTTCGACACGGTGAAGGTCACGTAAGCGGAGGTCGCCGCCGCAGTCGAAAGGGACCGGTTCGACGGCGTGACTGTCGTCGCCTTGTTCCCGTTGACGTAGACGGCCACGTCGCTGTAAGTGTAAGCCGTCGGTGCGTCCACGTTGTTCAAATAGGCGAGCAAAGAATGAGTCCCGTTCGAAAGCCCGGAAAACGCCAGCGAGATTTCTCCACCGGAGTTCCCATCCTCCACCTGGATGCCGTCGCAAACAAGCCTCGCGTAATACGGGGACTGCACTCCGGCCTTGTACCAGGTCGCCTTCAAGTTCGAACCGGCACTTCCCTTGGCCACGGTGATTTTGACGCCATCCAGGGTCGTATCCGCCGAACTCACCCCGGAGACCGTCCATGGGACATAGTTCGGTTCGGACACTTCGCTCTCGGAACGTCCGCTCATGTTGAAATCGACCTTGATGACGGGCGAAGCCGCCGCCGAGAAAGCCGCGAGTGCACCCAAGAATGCCAGGAAATTTCGAAGCATAACTTCTCCTTTTTCCCACAAGATAAATCGACGGGATGAATTTCCCCGAAAATTTCAAATTATCGGTTGTCCGAAGACAACCCGCAAGCCCAAAGCTTCCCATCAAAAAAACCTCCCGGAGGGAGGTTTCGTAGCATGTAAGGGACTCGAACCCTTGTTACCGGCGTGAGAGGCCAGCGTCCTGGACCGCTAGACGAACATGCCAAAAGTCCGCACAAATATAGTAATTATTCGCGGTAATAGAGATCCATATTGCTTTCAATATTTGCAGATTTTTGCAGAACATCCAGATAAGAGTTCGCCGCACGCATGTTGACAAGACTCCAAGAGGCTGCCAAGTCATTGACCACGGCCGCTTTCGCCTGCGCCGAATCCGGCAACGTGCGATTCAAGATTTTCACCATCACAGCCCCTTCTCCCGATGCGACGGGTTCCCCCCACTCCCCCACCTTTTGCTTGGACAGGATTTTTGCGAGCGTCGGATTGGCGAACCCGATTCCCGGCACGTAACCGTCAAAGGAAGCGGAGACTTTTTCAATTTTCACCTTGTCGATGCTCGAATCCGCTGCGGCCGCTCCCGAAGAATCCGCCGAAAGGGCGACAGACTTGACCTGGGCCGAGACGGAGTTCAGATAATGCACGGCAGCGTCTTCCGATTCGCGGGAGAGGAGAGTGCGCTTGATCTGTTCGTAATAAGGGGAGAGGCTGCGCTTCCCGGCCTTCAAGCTGTCGATACGCGTCGCGACCAGGACGTAGTCGTTGTTCTTGAGCGCGCCGGAGACCTTTCCTTCCGCCAAGTCCGGACGATCCTTGTTGACGAAGGCATAAGCGGAAAGCCCCCCGACAAAACCGAGTTCGGCGATTTCGTCCTGCTGGCCAATCCAAGCGGTCTGCCGGACGGGAATCTTGCGAGAAGAGGCCGCTTCCACGAAGGAGGAATCTTTGTTTTCCACGGCCTTTTTGATGCCCAACAGCAATTGTTCCAGACTGTCCACCGTTTCCGGGGAAGCCGTGACGGCGAAGAATATGTGGGCGAGCTTCACCTTTTCCGTCCCGGCGGAATCCACCGTCTTCCCCAAATTCTGGAGAATGTGGAAGCCGTCATCGGCACGGATCGGTTCGGAAACCGCGCCGGAATCCAGGGCAAAAGCGACATCGTCAATCGCCTTCGGCAAAAATCCCCGGGCGATGAACTCCCCGTTCTGCAGCAAACCGCCGTTCGCAGAGCTTTGCGCATCCTCGCTGGACACCTTCGCCATTTCGGCAAAGCTGGTCGTCGAAGAGGAATCCTTCACTTGATAATAAACGGTCATCGCGTAAGAGAGAATGCTGTCTTCGTCGGCCTTCGTCGGCTTGATGGGCAAGTAAGCGTAAGCGAGGCGCACTTCGTCTTTTTCCACGAAGAAGCTATCGGGGTGCGCATTGAAATAGGATCTGACCTTCAGGCTGTCGACAGAAGCCGGATCCACCTTGAAGTCGTCAAGGGAAACGTGCGCCACTTCCAATTCGTTGGAAATCAAGTTGTTGTTCATCGCCCACTGGGATTCCAAGGACGTCGGGTGGAAGTTCGCCGTCACCAAGAGCTGCCACTGCCGGACGGGGATGGTCCTCGTGCGCAATTCCTGTTCATATTCCGATGAAATCCATTCGTAAGCCGCCGGAGTGTCGAGCCACTCCTCGTAAGCCTTGGCGCGAGCCTCCTCGGAAAGGGTCGAATCGAGCATGAACTGCGGAATGGAGGCGAACAAGGCCTGCATCGCCTGAGCGGCATCCTGTTCGCTCGCCGCCATCGCATAAATGTTCTGCTGACGCTGGTAAGCCATGCTGTTCACAATCTGCATCACCTCGTTCGGGTTCGCCTTCAGGTAGGACTTCATTTCGGCGACGGATGCGTAAACGCCGTTCTCTTCGAACTGGTGCTTGAGGATGACGTTGCGGACAAAGCCTTGGAAGACTTGATTGCGCAGTTGGGCGCGCGCCTCGTCGCCGACATTCTGACCGCGGAAATTCATCTCCATCCACCGGTTCGTCTGCATGTGGAACTCGTCGTAAGCGATTTCCTCGCCGTTCACGCGGCCAATCGGGTATTGGTGAGACTGCTCCGGCGTACGATCCATGGCCAAAAGCCCAAGGGCGATGCCCACGGCAAAAATGGCGATAACCCACTTTGCGTTCTCATTAATCCATGTCAGCATAAATGAAACTCCATTGATTTTCCGCCAAATGTAGCAAAAAATCGCCTTCTTTCGGGAACGCAATCCACGCCATAGCCGTATTTTCGAAAAATTTCTATTATGAAAGCCGCCTTAAAAACATCAACCCAGAGGCTATCGTGTACGATATCCTGATTCTCGGAGCCGGGATTTCCGGCTTAAGCGCGGCCATCAAGGCTGCAGAACACGGGCATTCCGTCTTAGTCCTGACCAAGGGTTCCAAACCGGACGGCTCATCCAATTACGCCCAAGGGGGAATCTGCTCCGTGACAGACCCGAACGACTCCTTCAAGCTGCACGAGGAGGACACCTGCGAAGCGGGGGCCGGACTTTGCAAAAAGAACGCGGTCAAGATTCTAGTCGAGAACGGTCCGAAGACGATTGCACAGCTTGTGGCGTGGGGAGTCAAGTTCACCCCGGCGGAACCGAACGATTCGAACATCCACTTCGACTTGCACTTGGAGGGCGGCCACAGCCACAGGCGCATTCTCCATGCGGCGGACTTGACCGGCAAGGAAATCATGCGCGCCCTGCTCCTGAAACTCCGCGATTTTGAAAACATCACGTTTTTGGAAAACGCGCTAGTCGAAGACTTGCTCTTGAACAAGGACAAGAACAAAGTCCTCGGAGCGAAAATCATCCACCAGAAAACGGGAAAGACGGAAGCCATCTTCGCCAAGGCGACCCTGATGGCGACGGGCGGAGCCGGCCGCCTCTGGTTCCACACCATCGACCCTCCGGACGCGACCGGGGACGGAATCGCCATTGCAGCACGCGCGGGCGCGGCCATCCAAGACGTGGAATTCATGCAGTTCCATCCGACATCCCTTTACGCTCCGTCCCTGAAAAAGGCTTTCCTCATTTCGGAAGCAGTCCGCGGCTTCGGCGGCATTCTCAAGAACGCGAAGGGCGAAGAGTTCATGAACGGCGTCCACCCGCTCCGGTCCCTCGCTCCCCGGGACATCGTCGCGAGAGCCATCCACCGCGAAATGGAACGCACCGGCGAACCGTGCATGTATTTGGACGTCACGGCTCACAACCCGAAAGACACCAAGACGCACTTCCCGCACATTTACGCCAAGTGCCTTTCCGTAGGCATCGACATGACCAAGGAATGGATTCCCGTCGTCCCCGCAGCCCACTACATGTGCGGCGGTGTACTCGTCGACACCTGGTCCAAGACCGCCCTCGAAGGATTTTACGCTTCGGGAGAAGTGGCGGCAACGGGAGTCCACGGAGCGAACCGCCTCGCGTCGAATTCCCTCCTCGAAAGCGTCGTCTTCGCCCTCCGGGCCGTGGAGAACATGGAAAGGACGGGCATTTTCAAGAAAACATTCCGCGCGCCCAAGATCCCTGCGGAAACGGTCTCCATGACGGGCGGGGAACATTGGAAAAAACGCACCCTCGAAGCCAAAAAAATCATGTGGGAAAAATGCGGCATCGTCCGCACGGTCGAAGGGCTTCGCGAAGGCCTCGAAAAGCTCCGGGAATTCAACGCCGAAGTGGAAGCCAAAATGAAGGAGAAGGGGGCAAAGCCCGTCGCGCTCATCGAATTCCGCAATGCCGTCGAAAGCAGCATTCTCATCGTCAAGAGCGCCCTGGCGCGCAAGGAATCTCGCGGACTCCAATACATCCTCGACTACCCCAAGGCCTCCAAGAAACTCGTACACCACAGCATCTATTTGAAGTATCCGCTCGAAAGCAACTGATTGAAGCCATGGTCATTTTAGGAATCGATCCCGGATCCTACACGACGGGTTACGCCTTTTTGGAAAAGGAGGAGACAGACGTTCCCCGGGTGCTCGAATACGGAACCGTTTCCGCAAAAGCGCGGGACTCGTTCGAAGACCGCTTGGTGAAAATCACGACAGACCTAGAAGCCCTGATTGAGCAATACCGTCCGACCGTATTCAGCATGGAAAGCGCATTCTTCGCCAAGAACGTCCACAGCGCCATGATTCTAGGACACGTCCGCGGGGCGATCATCGTCATCTGCCGACGTCGGGGAATGGACTTCTTCGAATACAGTCCTCGTTCCGTCAAATTGGCTGTCACCGGTGACGGAGCCGCCTCCAAGGAGAAGGTCGCGCATATGGTGACCGCTCGCCTGGGAATCTCCAAGTGCGACGCCAAGCTGGACGCCACGGACGCATTGGCCATCGCATGCACGCATTTGATGCCCCAACCGGCCCCGTTCCTCAAAACGGCCGTTCGCAAAAAAAAGGTCTCCCGGAAGGAACTTTGGCGCGAACTCGTTCAAAAAATGGGAGGGACTTTGCCGACATGACGTATCTCGCCGCCTTGGGACTCGAAGAAGAGGGCCTCGTCAAAATCCCCGACACGGATTACCGCATCCGGGAAAGCGCCTTGGAGCCGTTCCTAGAACTTTCCGAAAAGGCGAAAGAGGCCGGTTTCGAAATCCGCGTCGAAAGCGCTTACCGCTCCTTCGAAAGACAGCTCTCCATTTGGAATCGCAAGGCGACCGGGCTGCTGCCGTTGCTCGACACCGCCGGGAATCCTTTCAAAAGGCTCCCCGAAAGCGAAGAAGAGCGCATGCGCGCCATCCTCCACTGGTCCGCGCTCCCCGGAGCTTCTAGGCACCACTTCGGCACGGAACTCGACGTCGTCGACGGAAATTCCGTCCCCGAAGGTTACGAAGTCCAACTCACCGAATCCGAATGCGACGGGATGTTCGCCCCGTTCCACCGTTGGCTTTCGAGCCTCATCGAATCGGGGAATTCCCTCGGCTTCACGCGAGTTTTCGTCCCGGGACGGGGGAAGATACAGCCCGAACGTTGGCACATTTCACACAGACCATCCGCCGCCGCGCTAGAAGCCCTCTTCGACCCGGAAAAGCTCCGGCAAGTTTACCAATCGGCAAAGATGGAACTCAAAAAAGCCGTTCTTGAGAATTTTGACGAACTCATGCGCGATTACGTCAAACCCTACTTCACAAGGAACGCATGAAAGAGACTTACCGCCCGGCGAGAGAACAAGGGATTCTTCCTTTTAAATTGCAGATTTACGGAAATTCCGTCGAAGGCGTCCCCCTCCGCTACCTGCCCGCGCAAAAAGAGGCGCAGCTTCTAGTCTTTGCCGCGATTCACGGCGAAGAGCCGGAGACGACCTTCCTGCTTTCCCGTGCACTCCGGATGCTCCCCGAAGCCCCTGCTCACGTCGCCTGCATTTTGTGCGCCAACCCCGACGGACTCTTGCGCGGGACGCGGGCGAACGCGAACGGTGTCGATTTGAACCGGAACTTCCCGACAAAGGATTGGACGCGCGAAAAAACGCTCTCCAGGCTGACACTCGAATCCCCGCGAGAAGTCTCCCTCTCGACGGGAGACTTCCCCGCAAGCGAACCGGAAACGCAGGCTCTGGTCAACCTCATCAAAGCCTTGGGCGTGAAAAGAATCGTTTCCCTGCACTCCCCCTTCGGTTGGGTGGATTCCGACTCAAGAACGGAGCTTTCCTCGCAAATGGCGGAAGTCTTTTCCCTCCCGTGGCAAAGCGGAGCCGGTTACCCGACTCCGGGAAGTTTCGGCACTTTCTCTCGCGAGAATCTCCTCGAATGCGTCACCGTCGAGTTGCCCCGAAAATCCCCGGAACAGCTATCGGCCCTCTATGCAAAAGCCCTCGCAGACTTTTTAAGGAGCTTCCGCTCGTCTGATGGATGACGGCCTCCTCCCACTGGAAATCGATTGATTCACTTGTCGAAGGCGGAAATGCCGTTGTCCTTGATAAATCGGGCAAGCGTATTTCTGTCGACCTTCAAAATCTTTGCGAGCTTCCTCCGGGAAAGCCCGAACCCCAAGGCGGACTTTATCCATTCGGCCTTGCCGTAAAGTTTATGCTTCTTCGGATCCGTCTTCCGGCCCTTGGGACGTCCGAGGGTCACGCCGCCGAGACGCCGCAACTTCAACGCCTCCTTCGTCCTTTGGCTAATCAGATTCCGCTCAATCTCCGCGCTGAGCCCGAATGCGAACGCAAGAACCTTGCTTTGGATGTCGTCCCCCAACCGATAATTGTCCTTGATTGTCCAGACCTTGCAATCCTTTTTCATGCAGATGGAGAGAATTTCCATAATCATGAAGAGATTCCGCCCGAGCCGCGAAAGCTCCGCGCAAAGAATCAAGTCGCCTTTCTGCACGCTTGCCAGAAGTTCACCCAATTTGCGTTTGTCGTAATTCTTAGTTCCGCTGATGGTCTCTTCAATCCATCCACCGATTTCAAGGTTTTCCCTTTGGCAAAAATTGTTGATTTCAAACCGCTGGTTTTCGACCGTCTGCTTGTCAGTCGATACGCGAATATAACCGTATATCACCATTCACCTCTTGCTATGAAGTTGACAATTTCCCGAAAATTAGGGAATAGTCGCCAGACGTCGATGTTTAGGGGCTAGGGCTCAGGGGTTAGGGGTTAGGGGTTAGTGAAAGTAAGGCTAACGCAAAGGGTGTATTCAATTAGCAATTGTATTTGAAGAAAGGCACGGCGACACTAAGCGCTAAGAACTAAACACTCGCAACTAATACTCCCCCTACCTTGCCCCACGCCGGGTAGGCGAAACAGGTCGCTTTCTATTCGGCTCTGTAGATTTGCTACAGGAATGAGGGCTTGCCCGAATGTTCGCCGAATGATGCAAGTTGCCGTGGTTCTTTTGCTTTAGCAAATCTAGAACCACGTGCAATCCTGCTGCGACCAACTGTCCGTTCGACGGACAAAAGCCTGTCGTGCCAACGACAAAGCAGTCCGTTCGACGGGCAAGAGCCTCCACGCCAATGGAAAACGTTCTTGTCAAACCTAAGCGTGGCCATGGGGGTGGATGCAAGGTAGGGGGAGGGTGGCCTTTCGCAACTCCGAACCCTCCCCCTATCTTGCCCCACGCCGGGTAGGCGAGGCAGGTCGTGCCAACGACAGAACCGTCCGTTCGACGG
>CAZCRF010000046.1:0-21006 GCA_964501065.1 uncultured Fibrobacter sp.
GTCGCTTGGCGACCAAACAGTCCGTTTGACGGACACAAGCAGCCCGTGCCAACGAAAAACAGTTCTAGTCAAACCTAAACGTGGCCACGGGGGTGGTTGAAAGGAAGGGGGCTGCGGCCTTCGTAACTCTGAGCAGCCCCCTACCTTTCCGCCCGCTGCGTAAGCGAAACAGGTCGCTTGGCGACCAAACAGTCCGTTTGACGGACGCAAGCCTCCGTGCCAACGACAGAACCGTCCGTTCGACGGACAAGAGTCTCCGTGTCAACGAAAAAGCAGTCCGTTCTACGGATAACAAGCCTCCGTGTCAACGGAAAATAGTTCACTTGGTGAACATAAGTCGCCTGTGCCACGGGAAGGAATTCGCCAAAGGCAAAAACAAAGGAAATTTTCATCAAGAGTTAGACTAAATAAAAGCGAAACCTTTCTTTTTGGTTGACATTTCTGTATAAACAGATTATTTTTTTTCTGATATATGAGTCGAGGTGTTCTCGCTCTCTGTCAAGAATGAGGTTCATATGGCGCAGAGAAAGAGCTGTTTCTGCTTGAAAAAAGTGGCTGTGGCATTCGTGCTCTCCACCAGTTTGACGGCTTTTGTCGCCTGCGGCGGCGATTCTGGCTCCTCCGACAAGGATGCGGATGTTTACGGGACGACGGAAGACCTTCCCCATTGCGGCAAGTCTCGCGAGGGGGAGAAGGCGTTTGTGGAAAGCGACAGCGCTTATTATGAATGCCAATCCGGGGAATGGGTCAAGGTCGATGAAGAGGATTCTACGGGGAGCAAGTCGGAAAACGACACGGCTGTTGTGGAACGGGTCAAAATCGATTCTGCAACGGTTCAGGGATTTGCGCAGAAGGGACCCTTTGCGTCGGGCGCATCTGTCACCCTCTATGGGTTGGACAGCTCGCTTGCAGAGACGAAAACGAAATTCACGGGAAAAGTCTCCGGGGATAGCGGCTTTTATTCGGTGGCGGCGGTTGCCCTTGACAACCAATATGCGCTGGTGACGGCGAACGGCTACTTCAAAAATGCCGTTACGGGGAAGACGACTTCCGGTACGAAAATCAAATTGTCCGCGTTGGTGGATCTTACGGATACATCGGATGGGAACGCTTGGGGGAACGTGAACGTATTCTCGGAGTGGGAACTTTCCCGCGTTCGGCATTTGGTCTCGGAAGAAAAGTTCAACGTGCCGTCGGCAAAGCGTCGCGCGATGCAGGAACTGCTCTCGGCGTTCGGGATGGGATATTCGGGCGAATCGAAGGTGGACAGCCTCCTCGTTTCGACGCACCTCTCCCTTGCGGATACGGGGTTTGCAGGGGCAGCCCTCCTGGCCGCCGGCGTGATGGTGACGGCTGATTTGAATCCGGCGAAGGTGTCGTCCCGAATTTCGGGCATTTCTTCGGATTTCGCGGAGGACGGCAAGTGGGATGATGCCAAGACACGTGCCGCCGTGGCGGATTTTCTCGCGTCCGAGGATTCTGCGGACGGCTACGCGGGCATCCGGGCGAATGTGAAGGCGTTCAAACTTTCGGAGCAAGTCCCGGATTTCGAAAGCATCTTGCGGGCGTTCTGGACGGCCGAATTCGGGCTCCCGGAATGTACGGACGATTTGGAAGAACAGGTGGAAAAGAATGCCGCGGAAGAGAGCGGAAGTTACGGTTCGGGTTACGTCTGCACGAGCGGACGTTGGCATCGCGTGTCCGCCCTCGATGCGCTCCTCGGCCTTTGCACGGCATCGAAGGAGGGCGCGTTCGAATCCGTGGATTCCGCAGGGGAATACTACAAGTGCGAATCCGGCGTGTGGCGCAAAATCTCCGAAACGGAATACAATTTGAAGGAGTGCACGGAGAAGCGGGAGGGGGAATACGCAAACCCGTCGGACGGCGAATACTTTGTCTGCTCGGAAAAGCAGTGGCGGAAAATCGATGTGGTGACATATGAACTCAAGCTTTGCACGGAGAAGCGGAGCGGGGAATATGCGGAGACGAAAGCCGGAGGATATTACAAATGCGCGGGCGAAGAGTGGACGGAGGTCTCGGAACTGGATTATGCGCTGAAGAACTGTACGGAGGCTCGCGAAGGCGAAGCCTTGGCTGTCGGCGGGGAATATTATCTGTGCAAGGACGGTTCTTGGATGACCATCGATTCGCTTTCTTACCAGTTCGGAATTTGCGATTCGGCGAAGACCGGGACTCTCGAAGAAGACGAGAAGGACAATACGAAACGCTACGTTTGCGAAAATGATGCTTGGCGTTTACTCTCGGAGACGGAATCGGAACTGGGCTTGTGCACGGAATCCTTGGAGGGCGCGGTGAAGGAGTCCATGACCGGGGAGTATTTCGGCTGCACCGGCGGAAAGTGGACCCTGTCCGATGAAGTCGCCTTCAATTTGGGGGTGCTTTGCTCGGCGGCCCTTGAAGATTCCGTGAAGTGGTTCGGAAATTCCTTTGTGGACTCGACGGGAAAATTCGCGGAAAACATCCCCGACACGGTCGGCGTGAGCTTTTACGAATGCCACGACGGCGCGTGGGAAGCCTCCACGGGAATCCGCTGGCTTTACGGGGCGAATTGTTCGGACGGTGCGATGAACAGCATCTATAGCCAAGCTGTTTTGGAAAAGGAGGGTTACACTCTCGACTCGTCTTCTGTACTCACGGCAATTTTTACGATTCTCTATTACGTCGGCTACAATTCTTATTTCATCGTGGACGGCGGCGATACTTTGGCTTATGCCGTTTGCAAAAACGACAAATGGGAGGAGATTTCGGATGCAGATTACAACTTGGGGAAGATTTGCCCGGATGACGTCGCCGTGGGGACGCAAAATGACGGATACCAATGCGAATCGGACGGCTGGCGCAAGATGTCTTCGGCGGAGTTGAACCTGGGGGCTTGTTCCGCGTCCCTTTGGGGAACCATTTCGGACGGCTACGTCTGCGATTCTTCCGGGGGAAGCTACGCTTGGAGATCCGCAACGTGGGCGGAAAAGAAAACGGGCGCGCTTTGCTCCGATTTGAATCGGCAGACGCTGAAGAACGGCTATGTGTGCGACACGTCCGGCTATCGCGCTGCGACGACGGCGGAGGCTGCGGCCGGCGCAGTCTGTACAAAGTCGATATACTCGACGCTGTCGGGCGGTTACGTTTGCGACTCCGCTAGTAGATATGATGGTTACCGTATTTACTATTTCGCTTGGCGTGAGGCGACGGACAATGAAAAGCGGTTGAATGCTGCCTGTGCAGATTCCGGCAATGCGATTCTTTTAAACGACTCCTTGTTCGTTTGTTTCAGGTTGAGCTTTTCAACGGGCAACCGGGATTGGAGGCCTTTTGGCGTGACCACAATCGGTTCGCAGACATGGATGGCGGAAGATTACAGGGAATATCGTTGCGGCTTGGATTCCTGTTGGCAATATTATGACGAATGGAAGCATTACGATGCTACATCGGCGTGCCCGAACGGGTGGCATCTTCCGGATTTGACGGAATGGGAAACCTTGAAATCTTATGTGGAATCAAACAACGGGGGCGAAGGCGTGGGGACAAGCCTCAAATCGCCAGGCTGGACAGCTTATTCCGGTGTGGCGGACGGCACGGATAAATTCGGTTTTGCCGCCAAAGGACCGTATTCCGACAAATATTGGACGAAAACAATTGTTGAAGTTAAGTATGCAAACTCGGCATACCTTACTTACTCAAGCAATTCCCTTAGTCTTTTGTCGTCGACGCTTCGAACGGAGTCCCACCAAGTCCGCTGCGTCAAGGATTCGGATTAGTTCTCGGAAGACATTTTTCACTCAAGCCAAAAGGATAAATTCATGATGGAAAAGAAATCCATTTTAAGCTCTTTTCTCCTGCTGTCTATGGCGGGAACCTTTGCCGCTTTTGCCGTGGGTTGCGGGGATTCCTCTTCATCGGCGGATCCGGAGATTTCTTCTTCGGATTCGGCGGACTCTCTCGTCGTCGATACGGTCAAGACGGTGAAACGCCTCGGCGACTGCACGGAAGACAATGCGGGCGCAGTTGCGTTCGTCCTCAAGGATTCTACGGAATACACGTGCAGCGATTCCGTATGGGTCAAAGTCGAAAGTTCCTCTTCGGAATCTTCGAGTTCCGCCAAGTCGTCCGCATCCGGGGAGTCGAGCAGCGACTCAAAGGCTTCGAGTTCATCGGCAAAGGGTTCGTCGAGCAGCAGCGAAAAATCCTCTTCTAGCGCGGTGAAGGAAAAAAGCTCCTCGTCGGCAGTCCTGGATGAGGTTTATCTGGAATGCGCCACTCGGGTGGATTCCGTTCTTTTCCGAGTGGAAAACGGCATCTTGTCTTACGAAGCCTTTTACGATCCGGAAGAATTCCGCTTTTTTGACGAAACGGAATCGGCTAAAAAATCGAGTTACGAGCAAGATTTTGAAGAGGCCTCAAAAGAAGCCGCCATGGTGGCCGCTCTAGTCAAGGATTCGTCTTATGCGTGCGCAGACACGACGGAAGCCTCTGTAAAAGCTTTATGCCGTTTGGACAAGCGCAATCCGGGAGAGGTTGACGTTTCCGCCGAACTCGACACGGCAATCGATTACGCCCGTTACCGCCTTTATTTGAAAATAGCCGTCCCCTATTCGGAAGAGAATTTGGCTGACATGCAGTTCTTGGAGGAAAATGCGGAAACCGGATGCGGCGAGGATGGCAAATTCGTTTTGGCGCAAAGCTCCAAGGGACGAGTGGTTTACAGTTATGGCAAAGGCTCGGACTCCCTTCTCTTTGCGGCGTCCTTGAAAATTTCCAAGAACGCTTCGGAGGATACCCTGAAGAATTTCAACGTCTTTTACCAAGAACTCGTGGACGCATCCCAAAACGGCGACTACTCGCAATTTGCGGAATTGCTCGGCATCGATGCATCCCATCCGGTGGTGCAGATGGCGAAAATAAGCGGTATCGGTTTGGACAGCGGCAAGGCATCCACTTCGATGAGCATCACATTCCTTTCGAATTCCTTTGACGACTATGCGACCTTCATCGCCGCGCTCCAGGAAATTTCCGAAGACTCTGTAAATAATCCGTTCCAAAATCTTTCCCTCCCGACTATTTTCGGGACTTTCAGCGATGCCCGCGACGGGAAGGCTTACCGGACGGTGAAAATCGGTGAACAGACTTGGATGTCGGAAAACTTGACGTACTCTTCCGACGAATTTTCGAGCTATTGCTATGAAGACAATGCGGACAGCTGCGCAAAGTATGGCCGCTATTATGCTTGGAGTGCAGCCATGGATAGCGCCGGGATTTTCAGCGAAGGCGGAATGGGCTGCGGCTTCACGTCGTCTTGTTCCCCGGTGACTCCCGTTCGGGGCGTGTGCCCATCGGGTTGGCATTTGCCGGATACGACGGAATGGAATGCGCTGGTCGCTTCGCTCGCGGAATCTTTCGGGGATGATTTCGAGGCCTTCCGGGACGGATTGGGATTTTCCGAGTTGCCGGGTGTCCGCTACAGCGACGGGTCTTTCTCTTCGGCCGGCCAAAAGGGAATTTTTTGGAGTTCCACTCAAAAAAACAACAATTTGGCGTATCAGCTCGTCTTGTATGGGAATAATGGGACGGTTGGATTGTCCGAAATGGCCAAGGCGAACGCCGTTTCCGTACGCTGCGTCAAGGACTCGGATTGATTCACGGAACACATTTTTCACTCAAGACAAAAGGATAAACTCATGAAGTTCAAAAACTTGCTGGGCTTTTGTGCCGTGGGGTTCGGGCTTGCGTTTTCGCAAGAAGCGGCTCCCGCGTCCGACGCCAAATTCGACGTACTTCACGGTTCCGCCTACAACACGGTCGGGAATGAAGCCGCCGCGTCGACTGTCGACGGGCTGCGCCCGGATGAATACTTTGGAAAAAAGTTCCTGTATATCGAACCTGCCGACGAGCGCGGTGTCGTTTCGCTGGGATGGCTTTTTGCCGCCCTGGATATTTCTGGAGATTTGGGACGCCTGACTTTGGGCTATGCGAGGGAAGGCTTCGGCGTCGCCCTGCATGCCGCCCTCGGACAATTCCACATTTCAAACGATGACGGTGAAAAGCACCAAACGGAAGCGGGAGACGACTTGGGGTTTGCCCTTTCCAAAGTGCTCGGCGGTTACGCTCTCACCTTGAATGTGGATTGGAACACCTACGCCGCAGAAACGGGAATCGACCCGGAATACGGAACGTCCTCCACGGAAAACTTCCGCGACCTGAGCGTTGACGTCGGGTTCACCAATTCTCCCGGTGCGGGAAAAATCACTTGGACGGCTTCTGTCGGGTTCTTGCGCCACGAGAACAATGCGGAAACCGCCGGGACGTCCTATGACGAGGACGGGGATTCTTACATCCAAATCGCTCCAGCGTTCAACATCGGCGCGTTGGCCTTGGAGAATGCCCACGCCCACGTTTTCGCGGGGTTGAACAGTTCCGTCCCCGTTTTGCTGTTCGATGAATACGCGGACAACGTGGACGGCGATGACGGCGTGAACTCTTCGCTGATGGAAGTCGGGCTTGCGCTTTCCCCGAACATCCTGGGAGAGGTTTTCCTCCGCGACGACATTCTGATTTTCGGCGAAGCTTCTTATGATTGGCTGGCATTCGGCTACGGGGGCGGCACGGATGAAAACGGCGAAGATTACAGCGTTCTCCAGAGCAAGATGAACAAGGTCAACGCGACTCTCGGATTCCGCTACCAGCTCAAGGATTTCTTCGCCGCAGAATTCGCGTTTGGAGATTCCTTCTTCACGGACACCAAATCCATCTTCAACGGCGAAGGGACTTTCATTTCCTTCGGCGCGTTCCTTTACTTTTAACCGGGAGTGAATCATGAAAAAGTTGACACTTGCCCTTTTGACTGCTTCTGTCGCCCTTCTTTCCGCCTGTTCAAGCGATAGCGGCTCCGGGAATCCGCTCAATTCCGGTACGGGAATCATCACGGTCCCGGACGACGGTTCCGAACTTTCCACCTCAACGGCAGAATAGAATCGGGAGGGTTTATGAAAAAGAAAATCTTGCTAGGCATCTCGGCGGCGTTTCTCGCCGCTTGCAGCGTCACCGATACGGACGAGGGGAAGTCGGAAGTGCTCCGGTTCGAAGACTTGCCCGTGTGTTCTGCGGACAAAGGCGTTTCCGGCGTAAGTTATCTGGGGACGAAGCTTTATGTGGAAGACGATGACGAGTATTATCTTTGCACGAAGGACGGCTGGATTCTTTCCGATTCTTCTTCTGTCGACGGTTCCGTCGGATCGGACTATGTCATCGACAGCGCGACGGTGACGGGATCGGCAACCCTCGGCGGGGCTTTCGAATTCAACACCCCTGTCCTTTTGAAGGAGTTGAAGTACGATTCGAAGAAGAAGGCCTTGGTGCTGACCGGTTCGACTTTTTCGGACGAGATCTCTTCGGCCAAGGGTGACTTCGTGATTTCGAACGTGAGCCTTTCGAGTCCGTATGCGATGCTGGAAGTCACGGGACTTTACTTCGACATGAAGACCGGCTCACTTTCGGAAGACTCTCTGACCCTTCGCGCGATTGTCGATTTGAAATCGAATGATTCCGTTTCCGTGAATTTGCTCAGCCACTTGGAAGTGGCGCGTGTGGAAAAATTGGTTTCGCTGGGCTATGCGGTGAGCGCGGCGAAAATCCAGGCGGAAAAGGAAATCCTCACGGCTTTGGGCTTTAGCGGCGCGGAGGATTCCGTCCATGCGGCAATGCTCGCTGCGGCGATACTTTTCCGCAATACGGAGGACGAGGGGAGCTTCGTGGAAGCCGTCGACGCCTTTATCGCATCCTTTGCCGAAAACGGAACGTGGGACGACGGTGAAGCCAAGACGTCATATGCCGATTTTGCCTACAATCTGGAAAATCTGAATTATCGCGATGAAGAAACGCATACGGTGAATCTCCGCACTGCCGATTACCGCCGGAATTTGGAAGCGTTCGGGGTGACGGAAGTCCCCGCCTTTGAAACGTACCTCACCAAATTCTGGAATTTCGGTTACGGATTGGGCGATTGCGGGGCGAACCGCGCCGGGGTCGTCTTGCTCAATCAAAACGAGGATAGCGACAGCGCGAGCGC
The DNA here is from genome assembly GCA_964501065.1 of uncultured Fibrobacter sp. Taxonomy (GTDB): domain Bacteria; phylum Fibrobacterota; class Fibrobacteria; order Fibrobacterales; family Fibrobacteraceae; genus Hallerella. Next base: position 8,081 of record CAZCRF010000046.1, read on the forward strand.
CTACTTCACTTGCGAAACGAATCTTTGGCGGCCGGCGACGGAATTTGAACGCGACACGGTGAACTTGGGCGATGCCGTGGACGGAGAACTTTTGGGCGGGAACGTGCGCGACAGCATCCTGTACGCCTTCGATTCTTCGGGAACGGGGAAGGGGACTCCGACGCGTTGGAAGGAAGCCGATTCCATCGTGCTGGTCATCGGGAAGTCTTGTACGGATTTTGAAGACGGTGACGCCTCCAAGGCCGCCAGGGGGACTTTCCTCACGACAGAAGACGAGGACGATTCGACAAATTACTACGCCTGCAAGGATCGCCGTTGGATGCAAATCGACAAATACACATATGCGATAAAGTACCTTTGCGAAGAAGAAGTGGAGAACGCGCTTGAAACGGTCACTCTCGACAAGGTGGATTCTTATTGGCGTTGCGCGGGGACGAAAAGTGAAACGGGTTCCGTTTGGAATTGGAAGAGCATTTCCGAAGCGGAATACAACACGTTCGGCGAGGAATGCAGCCCGTCCAGCTTTACCAAAAAGAGCGGGACGAATTACGTCTGTTATGAAAAGGCGAAAGACAATGCCGACGGCGAGGACAAGTGGCGCGAAGCGGTCGAGTTGGAAGAAACTTTGAAAGAGCCTTGCACGCGTTACAATGCGAACGAAGTCGTGAAGGACGGCTCGAATTACTACCGCTGCACGGACCCCTATTCTGTCGGTTACGCTTGGAATGCGGCGGATTCTGCGGACTATGCCACCCGGGACTCTGTCTGCGATGCCGCAGCCATGACGACTTTCACCACCATCGGCAAGACGGCTTACGTCTGCACGGATTCCGTGAACGTCAAATGGCGCGTGGCGACCGAGGCGGAAATCCTCTTGAATCAGGTGTGTTCTGCGTCGAATGTCGGAAGCAGTTCGAGCGACGGTTCGGACAGTTACGTTTGCGGATGTCCGGATTACAGCGACTACAAAACGGTCGGTTCGGAAATCTATTATGCGGCCATCACGGATGCTGCGACTTGTGCCGAAAAGTATTTGTCGCTCAATTGGGTGAAGCAAGCGCCCTAACGAATAAAGACATTCTTCGTCAAATGGAAAAGTCCCCACGGCGTGGGGACTTTTGTGTTGTGAGGTGACGGTGATGAGTTTTTAGCTTGAGCGAGGCGCGCTTTCGATTACTTGTCGAGGAATAGATATTCGACGGTTTCTGTCTTTATCTTCAAGCCTTTTTCGTGGGCGTAAAGGTAGAGAAGGGATGTCCCGACTCCCGCCGCGCCGTCGTAAAGGCCTGTGTACGTTTCCACGAATCCGGGGAGCTTGCGCGTCCATGCGGCGTACCAGCGTCTGCCCTTTTCATCTTTCCACGAGTCGCCGAGGAGCTTGTCGGCGGTGAGCTTCGCTTCGCGGATGTATTCCCGGTTGTGGAGCACTTCCGCCGTCTTGACGAAGTGGGTGAGCACTCCGGGCGCGCCGCAGCACAAGCAGTAGCTGTTCCAATATCCCGGCGAATGGAAGAGGGGCGCACCGGTCTTCAAGATTCCCTTCGAAAGCAAATCGACCCATTCGAGGTAGGAGCTGTCCCCCGTGACGTCGTAAAGCTTGCGGAAGAGCAAGGTCGTCCCCACCGGGCCGTGGCACGTCGAAAGGTAATAGAAATCGTGGAAAAGACCCAGCTCCGGATTGTAAAGATACGGGATGAGCGCTCCGCTTTCGTCGCCTTCGACAATTGCCGAAAGGAATTTCACCACTTCTTTCGCCTTTTCCAAGTAAGACGCGTCTTTCGTCTCTTCGTAAAGGAGTACGTTGATGAATGCCGAACCGGCAGCCCCGTGGGAAAAGTTCGGGAATGCGGAATCCTTGGATTTCCAACCGACAAGGGTCAAATCGACGTTCTTGTAGTAGATGCCGCCCTCCTTTGCATGGACGATTCGCGTGTCCGTGAAGGCAACGACCTTTTTCGCCGCCTCCAAGTATCTTTTGTCTCCGGTTTTCCGGTAAACATATAGGAAGAAAAATGCGTAGGAACCGTCCGCCATCAAGTCCGCTTCTTGGCTCCAGTGCAAAGTCTTCCCGTCGTCCTTCCCCGCGGAAATGGCGTCGTCCGCCACCGTGGTCAAAAATTTCCCGTAGCGGGAATCGTCCACGTGAGCCGCCAATTGCGAAAGGAAAATGGCTCCGCCGGCAGGGGCTGCATAAACGCTTGTCCCCCAACCCTTGACGGGCCAGACTCCGCCGTCGTCATCGCTTTCGAGGACGTTCTTGAAAAAGTCCTTGCCTTCGTAAGTGTTCAAGATGTATTCCGCTGCGTCCTTCGCTTCTTCGAGGAATTTCTTGTCGCCGGTGACTTCGAAAAGTTGCAAAAAGAATTGCCCGATTCCGGCCGAGCCGCCGTAAAGGCTTTTCGGCGTCAGCATCAAATCGCCCTTGTAATCGTTGCCCGGCTCCGGGCTGAGCTTCCAGTATTTTCCCTGGGGCGTTTCGACTTCGTTGTTCTTGAGGTATTTCGCGATTTCAAGGACAGCTTCGAGGTAATCTCCGTCCCCTTTCGGGGAAAATCCGAGAGGACCTGCAAATTTCAATTTCATGAATTTCTCCTTAGACCTTTTTATACAGGTCGGTGGAAAGGTATTTGTAGCCGTTGTCCGGGTAGATGACGACGATGTTTTTGCCCTTCGCTTCCGGGCGTTTGGCGATTTGGATGGCGGCGGTCAACGCCGCTGCCGCCGACGTTCCGAGGAAAAGCCCGTCCGTCTTGGCTGTCTCCTGCGCCGTCTTGTAAGCCTCTTCCGCTTTGACGTCGATGATTTCGTCAAAGGAAAAACCGTTCTTTTCGTTGCTCTTGATGAGCGTCGGAATCAACGGGTCGGCGACGCGTCCTAGGGGGAGTGTCCCGTCGACGATGTGCCCTGTGAAATCGGGACTGTCCGGTCGCGAAGACGGGGCGGCTTGTACTCCGACGATTTTGACGTTCGGATTCTTTTCGCGGAGGAATCTCCCGACTCCGACAATCGTGCCCGCCGTTCCGCCCATTGCCAGGAAGTAATCCACGTTCCCGTCCGTGTCCTTCCAAATTTCCGGACCCGTGTGGTTGTAGTGGTATTCTTGATTCGCCTCGTTGACGGTTTGCCCCGTGTAATACCAGCCGTTCTCCTTCGCGATGCGCTCGATTCCGCGAATCAAGTCGTCGAGGACTAGTCCCGTTTTTTCAAAATCCTTGACTTCTTCGATGTCGTATAAGGTGTGGACGTCAAGCCCGTATCCTTCAAAGATTTGGGTGCGTTCCCGGGTCGTTCCCGGTTCGAGATAGGGGACGTATTCGAATCCGAGGGCGTGCCCGATTCCCGCCAAGGCGATGCCCGTGTTGCCGCTCGTGACGTCAATCAGCGTGTCGCCCTTTTGGATGAGCCCGCGCTTGACGCCGTCTTCGATGAGGGCTATCGCAAGCCTGTCCTTGACGCTTCCCGTCGGGTTCAGGTATTCCAGCTTGCCGATGATGTGGGCGTCGATGTGATGTCTCTCTTCGTAATTGGTCAGCTCGACTAGCGGCGTGTTGCCGATGAGTTCGGCGATGGATTTGTGAATCTTTGACATGTTGAAATTCTCCCGGTTTAGACGTTTTCGCCGTAAATGCTTTTGAGGTTGCTGAACTTGGTGCTGGTGTACCCCGCGTCGACGGGAAGCTTGACGGCAGTGATGGCGCTGGCTTCGTCGCTTGCAAGGAAGAACGCCGCCTGGGCGATTTCCTCGGGTTCGATCCAACGGTTGAGAACCGTATTCTCCGCCTGGATTTTTCGAATTTCCGGGTCGGAGTAATCGTATTTGATGGCCATTTCCGTTTTGGTGCATCCCGGTGCGACGGAGTTCACCCGGATGCCGTATCTTCCCAAGTGGAAAGCGGCGACGCGCGTCAGCCCGTCGACGGCGGCCTTGGAAATGCCGTAGGCGAACGGCGACCATTCCGAAAGGCTCGCGACGAAAGACGATACGTTGACGATGGCTCCGGGAATTTTCTTTTCGACAAAGACCTTGGCCACGTGCTGGATCAGGTAGAGGCTTCCCCAGAGGTTCACGTTTTCCGCCTGCTTGACGGCTTCCGGGTCAAAATCCAAGATTCCCTTGCGATGCCCCGTGATGCCCGCGTCGTTGAAAAGCGCGTCGATTCTGCCGTATTTCTTCACCACTTCGGCGACCACCTCTTGGCCTTGCTTGAAGTTGGTGACGTCCAGCTCGTATGCGGTCACGTCATATCCTTGGGTCTTGAGCTTTTCCACTTCGTCATCCAGTTCCTTTTTCTTGATGTCCGTCGCGGCGACCGCCCAGCCTTCTTTGAGGAATTTTTTGACTCCGGCGAGTCCGATTCCCTGCGCGGCCCCTGTAATCAGGGCGACTTTCTTTTCCGTTACTTGGCTCATGTTTTTCATTCTCCTTAAAAAAAATGATGGTTCGATAACTTCGCAAGGCGTTTTCCTTGCGAAATTTTCCCGATTGTTTGAATGTTTGGTCTCGCCTTGTCCGGCGATTCAAATCGTAGTTTAGAATGCCTTCCGCATTCGACAGCCGCTAACCATAGGGACTCCTCCAAGGGCTTCGGGGCTAGGGAGACATTTCCGATTGCCGTCGCTCTTGTGCTCGTTAAAATAGAAAGCTGGCGTTCAAAATCAAGGGGTTCGATTTATACTATTTTTCAAGTTCTGGTTATAGGGAAAATCTATAACGTTGCGGCGGACGGGCAGGGCAGATAGGAAGCATCCAGTGGCAGTAGAGACTCAACGAGATTAACGCCTTTGCGTTAGCGGCTGCGCTCAGGGTCGGAATGACAGCTGTGGGAGAGCGATTCAATTGGCAATTTGCAATGAGCAATTGCATTTGAAGAAAGGTTCGGCGCGATGCCGTGGATATAAAAGCAAAGGAATGCCTTATGGCATTCCTTTGAAATTCCGAAAGTCTCCGGAAAGAAATCGCTGTCAACTAGCGGATTTTCTTTTTCTGGCGATCGCGACGACGGCGTTTTTTGCGTTTATGAGTCGCAATCTTCTTACGCTTTCTTTTCTTTCCGCAAGGCATGTGCATTTCTCCAAAAAGGGTGAAACTTCAGTTTGAACAGAATAAAAAAGAGAAAATTTTGTGGAATTTGTCAAGGGGAAGGCTTCAAGATGCTTAAAATTCTGCAATTGGGCGGTGAGGGTCATTCATTGCATTCGGTTTTGCAAGGAAGTTTTTTGCCGTATCTGATTCGAATCTCCGATTGAAGCCTATTTTCTTAAAAAAAGGAGTGCTATGCGTTTTCCGAAACTTTTCGTTTCTATCGTTTTGGGATTGGGATTCGAGGCGTTCGCTGCAACGGATTACGAATGGGGGAACGTCCGTTTCGACGGCGGTGGGTTCGTGAATGCCGTCTTGCCGAGTCCTTTAGTCGAAGGATTGGTCTATGCGCGGACGGACGTCGGAGGCGTTTATCGCTACGAAAGTTCTTCGGGAGTCTGGGTTCCGTTGCAGGATTTCATCAGCCAGGAAGATGTGGGGCTTTACGGTGCGGAAAGCTTCGCCTTGGACCCGACGGATCCGGCGAAACTCTACGTCCTCGGCGGCACGGGATACTTCAGCGGAGGCCGCACGGCGATTTTCCGATCATCGGATTACGGCAATTCATTCGACACGTCTTATGTGGAATTTCTTGCTCATGGAAACGGAATGGGGAGGCAAACGGGCGAAAAGTTGGCGGTCGATCCGAACAGCCCGAACATTCTCTTGTGCGGAAGCCGCACCAAAGGCCTTTACAAAAGCGAAGATTACGGCAAGACTTGGAAAAGCCTTTACAAAATTGCCCTCTCCGATGCCACGGAACTCGCTCTTGGCAATGTGAACGGCATCAGCTTCGTCCTTTTCGATCCTTCATCAAGGCTTTCGGACGGCAGCACGGCGACTGTCTATATGGGGATTTCCCAAACTTCGGACAACTTCCTGGTGAGCGCGGACGGGGGAAATTCGTGGACGGTCATCGATGGCGGACCTTCTGGGTTGATGCCGCACAGGGCGAAGTTCGCCGGGTCGGATTTAATCATCACCTTTGCGGATGGACCGGGACCGCACGGCATCAATTCGGGTGCGGTTTACCGTTATTCCCCGGCGACAAAGGCTTGGACGGACATCACTCCGTTTGACGACGACAATTCGGTGCGGGTGACTTATCCGTTCGGCGGCGTGACGGTGGACCCGTCGGATGCAAAACACATCGTGGTGACGACGATTTGCCATTACGGCGGGCGTTACCTGTATGCGGACGGCAAGGACGGCTGGGGGGACAAGATTTACGAGACGACGGACGGCGGAAACTCTTGGCGTCACGGTCAGGGCTACAATGACGGCGTGAACACGGACGCCGGGGACAATCTCTGGATTTCCGGCAATGCGATTCATTGGGCGGGCTCCGTGGAGTTTGACCCGTTCGACGTGAAAAGGGTCTGGGTGACTAGCGGCAACGGCGTCTTTCGGACGGACGACATTTCCGCATCAGTCCCCGTATGGAAATTTGCATCGAAGGGTATCGAGGAAACCGTTCCCCTCGACATTGTGAGCATTCCGGGCGGGCCTCTCGTGACTGTCATCGGAGATTATGACGGAGCCGTGTATTCCGACATCACCCAAAGTTCCCCACGGCACACGCCGAGTGTCGGGTCCACGCAAAGCATCGCCTACGCGCCCCTTTCCCAAACTCTTTTACGCACGGGAGTCCATACCGTTTACGGTGCAAACGGATCCACCAGTTACAACGTGATGTACCGTTCGGAAGACTTGGGCACGACCTGGGACTCCCTCGAAACGACCCTCAAAGGATCTCATGGCCTGGTCGTCCTTTCCGCCGATGGAGGCGTCATCTTGCACCGCCCGGAAAATTCTTCGACGGTCTATCGGTCTGCGGATTTGGGGGCGACTTGGACGGCTGTCGTCGGACTCGACGGGCAGGCTTCATCTTCGCGGATTGTCGCCGATCCGGAAAATGCGGACGTCTTTTACGCAGTCGATGCGCAAGGCTACGTACTCCGTTCTTCCGACAAGGGGGAGAACTTCACGAAACTCGAAAGCCGCTTGCAGAACGATGCCGCCGGGGAATATTACAACGGGGGCGGCTTGATTCGGACGGTCCCCGGGAAGGAAGGACATCTCTGGGTGCCTCTCGACCAATCCCAAGCGTGGCTCGAAAAGGGCTATTCGGAAAACGGCCTCGCTTACACGGAGGATGGCGGCGAATCGTGGACGCGTTGCGAAGGCGCGAGTACGGCGATAGCGGTGGGCGTCGGCAAGGCGGATTCCACCGCCGATTACGAAACGATTTTCATCTGGGGGGCGGCAACGGCGAACGATCCGATTGGCATCTACCGCAGCACGGACAAGTGCAAGACGTTCGAACGGATAAACGACGACGCGCACCAATTCGGCGGTCCCGGCAACGGCAACTTCGTCATCGGCGACATGAGTCGCTTCGGTATCGTATACATGAGCACTGTCGGCCGCGGAGTCGTCTTTGGCGCGCCCAAGGGAATCATCCAGACTTCCATCCCGGGCGTTTTCCGCAATGTGCCGGAAGCGGTTTCACTGCAGCTCGACTCCCACAACTTGCGGATTTCGGCCCCATCGGGGAGCGTTCTGCTCCTGTTCCGCGCAAACGGAGAGCTTTGTCTGCAAAAGTCCGTCGGGATGAATTCTTCCGTCTCGCTTGCGCGGATTCCTACGGGAAGATTCTTCGCCAAGGTGGTCTCCGCAAACGGTTCCGTCTTGTTGTCGAAAACGCTTTTGATCCGGGATTGACGGGATGCTTTAATGTTCACCAAGGGAACTGTTGACCGCAACAGGATGTTTCGCTGCGCGAAACATGACGACTTTTTTGTTTGCAGTCAACTAACCTCTGACCACTAACCACTAATCGCCGCGAGGATTTCAAAACGGAAACGGGAAAAATTTTTAAACTTGCATTATGAAAAGAATCTCCTTTGCAATCTTGTCCTTTTGCCTTTTGGCGACTTCGGTCTTTGCCGAAGACGCAGAACCGATGGATTCCGAAGAACGCTTGACTGCGCAAGAAGAGGATTTGCGTCTGGTCCAGGAAACTTACGATTCGCGAATCAATGAAGTGATGGAATCCTTGAACGAAACGGACCCCGCCGCCTTTTTCAATGCCCGTGCTGCGGGAAAGTTCGTGACATGGAAGGATTTCGGCGTGGAGATGCCCGCGCTCCGGATGTTCACCGTCAAGGAAATCCCTTACGGATTTACGTTGAAAAGCAAGAGAAATGCCAAGGAGACTGTGACCGTTCTCGTTTACACGCGGGACGACGACTTGTATTACAAGGTCTCGGTGGGGAAGGGCGTCTCGCATGATTTCAGCCGGATGGTCTCCGCCGTTTTTGAATCGGACGGGGAGACGACTTCTCGGGAGGGGACGCCTTGCAATTCCAAGGCGGTCTCTTGCCTGAACGGATATGAGATGGGAACTTTGGGAAAGAACAAATGACAAGAGGGCGAATGATGTCGAAAGAATTGGGAATGATTGGAACACCTCTCAGCGAAAGCGCGACGCGCGTTCTCTTTTGCGGCGCGGGGGAGCTCGGCAAGGAGGTCATCATTGAAATGATGCGGCTCGGCGTCGAAACGATTGCCGTGGACCGTTATGCGAACGCTCCCGGGATGTTGGTGGCCAACCGCAGCCATGTCGTCAACATGCTCGACGGGGCGGAACTCCGCCGAATCATCGAACAGGAAAAGCCGGATTACATCGTCCCGGAAGTGGAAGCGATTGCGACTTCGACTCTCGTGGAGCTGGAAAAGGAGGGCTACACGGTCATCCCGACGGCTGCGGCGACACGGCTCACGATGAACCGCGAAGGGATCCGGCGTTTGGCCGCGGAGGAGTTGGGCGTGAAGACTTCCCCCTACCGCTTTGCCGATACGGAAGAGGATTTCCGCGCCGCTGTCAAGGCTGTGGGAATCCCGTGCGTCGTGAAGCCCGTGATGAGTTCTTCGGGGCACGGCCAGAGTACGGTGAAATCCGAAGCGGACGTCGACCGCGCATGGGAAATTTCCCAAAGTGAGGGCCGCACGGGAAAGGCGTCCCGCGTCATCGTCGAAGGGTTCGTCCCGTTCGACTATGAAATCACGCTGCTCACGGTGCGGCACGTCGGCGGAACGAGCTTTTTGGAGCCCGTCGGCCATCGGCAGGAAAAGGGCGATTACCAGGAATCCTGGCAGCCGCAGCCGATGGATGCGGAAGTCTTGGCGAAGGCGCGTGAAATCGCGAAGAAGGTGACGGACGCTTTGGGCGGTCGCGGCATCTTTGGCGTGGAAATGTTCGTCTGCGGAAAGGATGTCCTTTTCAGCGAAGTCAGTCCGCGGCCGCACGACACGGGGCTGGTGACTCTCATCTCGCAAGACCTTTCCGAATTCGCCCTGCACGCCCGTGCCATTCTCGGACTCCCCATTCCGGAGATTTCCTTTCGCGGGCCTTCGGCGTCAAAGGCCATTGTCGTCGACGGGGAGTCGGAAAAAGTCCGATTCGGGAATTTGGGCGAAGTGCTGTCCTCGCCGAATACGGACATTCGACTTTTCGGAAAGCCCAAGGTGGGCGGGCATCGTCGCATGGGAGTCTTGCTCGCTCGCGGAAAATCCGTGGAAGAGGCGGTCGAGACGGTGAAAGCGATGCGTGAAAAGTTGAAAATCGAATTGTAAGGGGGGAGCTTTTGGCTTTGCCGCGTAAATTGTTCTTGTTGGATTCCTTTGCACTCGCCTTTCGGATGTTTTACGCCTATGCGCGAAATCCTTTGATAAACAAGAAGGGCGATGACGTCTCGCTGGTGCACGGTTACTGGGGAACGGTTCTTCGATTGATTGCCAAGCACAAGCCGACACATTTTGCGATTGTCTGCGACGTGGGCGCGCCGACCTTTCGCCATGAACTTTACCCGGAATACAAGGCGAACCGCGGACCGATGCCGGAGGAAATGGCGCGCCAGATGCCGCTCCTCGAGGAAGTCATCCGCAGAAGCGGCATCCCGAAGCTTTCGGAGGTCGGCTATGAAGCGGACGACGTGATGGCCGCCGTGGCGGAAGCCGCTTACAAGGAGGGCTTTGAACAAATCTTCCTGGTGACGAAGGACAAGGACTTGTCCCAGGTGGTGAACGACAGGATTCATCTCTTCCACTTGGAATCCGGTGCGGACGGCGTGGATTTCGGCCCGGAACAGGTTCGGGAAAAGTACGGGGTTCCGCCGGAACAGATTCGCGATTTGCTGGCCTTGATGGGGGATTCTTCCGACAATGTGCCGGGTGTCGCGAAGGTCGGTCCGAAAACCGCCGTGCAGCTTCTTTCGGAATTCGGCAGCATCGACAATTTGTATGCAAACTTGGACAAGGTTTCCAAAAAAGGCTTGCACGACAACTTGGAGCGCGGTCGGGAGAACGCCTTCCTTTCGCGCGAGCTGGTGACGATCCAATCTGCACGGGGCTTCAAAGGTTCTACGGGAGAACTGGAGTTCCACGGAATCGATACGGAAGCCCTTTCGGAAATTTTCCGTGAAAATGAAATTTTCAGTCTGAATCGTTTATTGGAAACAGTCCCTTCAAAATCGGCGGCGTCGGATGGCGCAAAAAAGCTCGGGAATGCCCCTTTCCAAACGGTCGTCGTGCGGACGGTAAAGGCGTTCGAGGAAATGTCCCGGGCCGTGGAGGAGTGCGCGTCTCCCGCCATTTCCGTGATGTTCGACGGCAAGAACCAGATGGAAACGCGGATTTCCGGAGTCGCATTCGCCGTCTCCGCGGACAAGGGCTTTTACGTCCCCCTGGGTCATACGGATGAAATGGGAATTCCCCTGAACAACATCGACACGGAATTCTTTGCGGACTGGTTCGTCCCCGTTTTCACCGTGGCTTCGAAATCCTGGAGGATCTTCGGCGCGAAGACAGCCTTGCACGTGCTTTCCCGCGCCATGGATGAACGCGTGGAACCGCAGAAACTTTTCGACGCCCAAATCGCCGCTTGGATGATTTCTCCGGGGGAATCGAAGTATGATCTTCGGGAACTTCTGATGCGTTACATCGGGCGAGAAATTCCGTCCGTGGAATCCTTGGTGGGGCATGGGAAAAATGAAGTGGAATTTTCGCGCGTCCCCGCGGATGAGGCCGGGGATTATGCGGCGCGGGTCGCCGCCGCCACGTTTGAACTTTGGCAAGAGATGGACGCGCGGCTTGAAAGGGCGAACTTGAAAGGGCATTTCGAAGAAACGGAAATGCCGATTCTCAAAGTCCTTTTCCGCATGGAGGAGCTGGGGGCTTCCTTGGATGAAAAGGCTTTGGCTGCCCTTTCAAAGGATTTTTCCGCGCGCATCGAAAAGACGGAGGAGCACATTTACGCCATTTCCGGCGGGAATCCGTTCAACATCGGCTCCCCGAAACAGCTTTCCGAAGTCCTTTTCGACGACTTTAAATTGAAAGTCTTGAAAAAGACGGCGACGGGGCGCAGTACGGACAGCGCAGTCTTGGACAGGCTCTTGAATGAATTCGAATTGACGGATGTGGAAACCGATTTGATTGAATCCATCTTGGAGTATCGCGAACTGAAAAAGCTCCAGAACACCTATGTCGAAGTCTTGCCGAAATTGGTGAACCCGGAGACGGGGCGAATCCATACGAACTTCGTGCAGTGGGGGACTGCGACGGGGAGGCTCTCTTCCCGGGACCCGAATCTGCAGAATATTCCCATTCGCTCGGAAGAAGGGAAAAAAATCCGCGCAGCCTTTGTCCCGGCGGATCCCGTCCACAATGGAATTCTTTCTGCGGATTATTCGCAAATCGAACTCCGGATGCTCGCCCATTTGAGCGGAGATGAAAAGCTCATCGAAGCTTATGGGAACGGAATGGACATTCACGCGTTGACCGCTTCCGCCGTGTTTCAAAAGTCACCCGCCGAAGTCACGGCCGATGAACGTCGCCGGGCGAAAGTGGTGAACTTCGGCGTCCTTTACGGAATGACGCCCTTTCGGCTTTCCAGGGATTTGCACATCCCGATGGCGGAAGCGAAGGCTTTCATCGACGGATATTTCAATTTGTATCGCGGCGTTGAAAATTATGTGGAAGAGACGAAACGCTTTGCGCATGAACACGGCTATGTGGAGACTCTCACCGGGCGGCGTCGGATCATTCCGGGAATCGATTCCGGGGACAGAACGGAATGCCAAATGGCGGAGCGCATGGCGGTGAACACTCCCGTGCAAGGGAGCGCGGCGGACCTCATCAAGGTGGCGATGATTCGCGTGGCGCGTCGAATCGAAAAGGACTCCTTGCCGCTTTCGATGATGCTCCAGGTGCATGACGAACTTGTCTTCGAATGCCCGAAAGACCGGGCGGAAAGCTTGGGCAAGATTGTCCAAGAAGAAATGCAGAACGCGATGACGCTCAAAGTGCCGCTAGTCGCTTCCGTCGGCTTCGGCAAGAATTGGCTCGAAGCGCATTGACGGGGTGAAGAAGTCTGGCAGCTCCCCTTCGGGGAGGGCCGCGCATTCCCTTTTGACTTGTATCGGTTGCTGTTTGATGAGATATTCCAGTCGCATGGCGTCGCGTTTTGTCGAAAGGGAAAAGACCTTGAGAATTTTTTGCGGTGGGAACGCCTTGGTGAATTTGGCTCCCTTGCCGGAGGCGTGTGCCTCGAACCGCTTTTTCACGTCGGTTGCATAGCCGGTGTAAATCCGGTCGCCTTTGCAGAGCAGCATATATACGAAATGGGGCACGGAAGAAAATTAGCAATTGGGAATGGAACGCTTTGCGGAAAATGTCGGCGGGAATTGGGTGAAGCTCGAATGAATTGACTGAGGCGTTGACACGGAGTCATGTCCGTCGAACGGACAGTTTTGTCGTTGGCACGGGCGGTTTGTGTCCGTCAAAC
>CAZCRF010000047.1:0-20593 GCA_964501065.1 uncultured Fibrobacter sp.
CCTTTCAACCACCCCCATGGCCTACTGCGCCTCCACAGCTTGCTGTGGGAGAGCTGACTTGTCAGCTCGATAGGCGCATTGTGCATTAGACCGATGTTCTTGCCGCTTCAGCGGCTTAGAACAACGAGTCTAAGGCCACGCTTAGGTTTGACGAGGATGGTTTTTCCGCAGCACAGGCGACTTATGTTCACCAAGTGAACTGTTTTCCATTGGCGTGGAGGCTCTTGTCCGTCAAACGGACGGTTTTGTCGTTGGCACGACCTGCCTCGCCTGCCCGGCGCGGGGAAAGGTAGGGGGCTACTCAGAGTTGCGAGTGATTCGTTCTTAGAGTTTAGTGTCGCCGAGCCTTTCTTCAAATACAATTGCACAGAGCCGCCGTTACTGCAACTGGATGTTTCGCTCTAGCCTTGCGGCCCGCTCAACACGACGGCGCTCTTCTGTTTACTGTCAACGAATCACTTCCCACTAACCACTAACTCCTCATTCCTAATTCCGAATTGAATCCATGCCCCTGGGCCAAGCTCAAGTTTGACACGAACTGTGTTTGTCACACGATTCGTGTTGACGCCCTTTCCCTTGCTTTTCACGAAGCACTCCATTCCCAAGTCAATTCTTCATTCCGCATTCCGAATTATGCATTATGCATTCCTAATTGCACAAAGCGCAAGCCACTCTTCCACTAACCACTGCCCCTATCCACTAATCCCTATTCCCGCTGCGCAGGGCGGCGAAGACGACTGCCCCTTGGACGGCTTGGAAGAGGATCAGGATGTAACCGAGCAAGTTCCCGGCGAGGACTTTGTCCGCGGGAATTTCCAAGATGCCCGTGTAGAGGCTGACGATGACCCATTCTCGGATGCCGATGCCGTTCAAGGAAATGGGCAGCATCGTGACGACGATGGTGATTGCCGTGAAGACGACTATCAGGCGGAAGTCGAGTGAAATCCCGATGGCGCGAAAGTATCCGTAAGACGTCGCCAATACGATGATTTGGAGCAGGAGCGAATCAAAGAAGGATAGAAAAAATTGTCTTCGATTGTGGCGGTAGAGCGAAAGCGCGCTCTGCAACTTTCCGATGAAGGCTATCCGCGTTTCGATGAATCGCGGAATGGGGAATTTATCTGAAAAGCAGCAGAAGAGAATTGCGCCGATGGAAATCGCGAGGGCGAGGATCATTCCCGCCGTGTAGGCGATGGGAAGTCCGTAGTGCAAAAGCACCCAGGGCAGCGACAAGAAGAACAACAGGATGAGCATCAGCAGGCCTTGTACACGAGAGACGAGAATGGCTGCCACGGATTGCGGTGTCTGTTTGAATCGCTTGCCGAATGCCACCGTTTTCACGACGTCTCCGCCGAATCCCCCGGGGAGGAATGACGTGAAAAAGTATCCGAGCGCGATGTAGGCGTAAAAGGTGCGAAAAGGGATTTTCTTGCCTTCTTCGAGCATCAGCCCGCGCCAGCGGTTCGCCTGGATGAGCATGGAGAGGAACGTGATGAAGAGCAGGAAGAAGAGCCAGGGGAGAGTGTTCGCCGTCCAATTCGCTTGAATTTCTGCAAAGGGGACTTTGTAGAAGATGTAGCCAAGTCCCGCTGCGCTGACGAGGAGCTTGGTGTAGGCGGACAGGCGTTTTTTCGTTTCAGCCTTCATGGAGGACTTCTTCGGCGATTTGCCGGATGGTTCTTGCGGAATTTTCCCAATTGAATTTTTTCGCCCAGGCGATGCAGTCATCCGAAAGGGAAGTCTTCAAAGTGCAAGCTTGGGAAATCACGTGCGCCATGTCTTCCGCATTTTCCGGGTCGAAGTAACGGGCGAGGCTTCCGCCGACTTCGGGGAGGGAGGATCTGTCGGAACAGGCGACGGGAGTCCCGCATGCCATGGATTCGAGCACGGGCAATCCGAAGCCTTCATAAAGGGACGGCAGTATCGACAAGTCTGCCAGATTGTAAAGATTCACCAAATCCTCTTGGCTGACAGTCCCGGCGCGGATGATTTCGCTTTCGACGCCGAGATTTGCCGCGTTGGACTTTCCTGTTCTGCCGTCGAACGCCTTGCCGACCAAAATCAGACGGAAAGCCTCCCGGTTGGGAAGAAGCGAGAACGCCTCGATGAGTTTCGAGAGATTTTTGTGGGGGAGAAGGTTTCCCACGTACAGGAGGAGCTTCTTCCCCTGCGGAATGGAGTATTTGGAATACAGATAGGCGACGGATTCCGGAGGCTTGCGCACGAATTCCTCGCCGACTCCCAACGGTACGACGGAAATCTTCTCTTCGGGTGTGCGGAAAAAGCGGATGAGATCCCTCTTGGTGCTTTCCGAATCGGTCAGGATGCGACTTGCGCGGCCTGCGGCGAAGCGGATCATGAATTTGAAGTAGAGGACGGCGGCGCGGAACGGCAAAAACTGCGGGTAAATCAGATGCGTCAAATCGTGGATGGTCACGAGCATCTTCCCTCTGTAAAATAGGGGGACGTTGAAATGGGGAACGTGCAAAATGTCCGGCGAGAGCCTTTTCAACTTTCGGTAGGGAAATCGGAGCTGTTCCTTGTAGCCGTAAATGCCGCAGTCGAACGGCACTTCGGAAGCGAAGAATTCTTGGAACGGTTCCAAGTCTTTGGGATTTCCCAAGGCTATCGAGTAGCCGACGCGGGGCATCCATTCCCGGATGCAGGTTCCAATTCCCGAACGGGTGATCATTCTGGCGTCGATGGCTATTTTCATTTTGGGGATTCCTGCGTGAGTTGTTCGGCAAATATAGTTTTTAGAACTTGTGCGATTCGTTTCTCGGCCTTTTCTTGCGACGGCGTGACCCGTTACGACGGTGAACGAGACAGGCATTTTGCAACTTGCAAAGGGTGACGCATTCCCTCGATGCGATTCTTCTTCGGTGGGCGAGATGCTCTGCGCGGCGGACTCGGGCAAAGTTTTATACTGCGGTGCGGACGACAAATGGGAAACCCTCAACGGGTTGGACGGCGAAAAAGGGGAAAGTTCCGTCGACACGGTCGTTCTCAAGGACTAGGGCTGGGCATAAATTGTCATTCTGAGCGACATCAATGTCATTCTGCACTTGCTAATGTCATTCTGAGCAACGCGAAGAATCTCGTCGAACATTCACAGCAACTGGATGTTTCGCTTGCCGCTCAACATGACTGCTGCTTTTCTGCAAACAGTCATTCTGAGCAACATCTTCGTCATTCGCCAAAGGCGTTAATCCAGAAACAGTCGCGGTGTCATTCTGAGGGAGCGTGCGACCGAAGAATCTCGTTACTGTAAAGAGATGCTTCGCTCTCGCTCTGCATGACGCCAATCCTGCTTAACACGACGATGCCCCCTTGACCGTTAACTAAATTCTAAACACTCCACACTAAGCTCTGACTCCTAACTCCTACTCTCTCTTCCCGCCTTTCTCGTCCACGGAAAGCCTTCGCAAGGCGACGACGCCCTTTCTCCACCTTTCGATGGGTTCCGCGGGGAATCCCGCGAAAAGCGCTCCTGCCGGGACGCTTTTCGTGACTCCCGCCTTGGCGGCGATGACCGCCCCCTTGCCGATGGTCAAGTGCCCCGCGATTTGAGCGCCCCCGGCGAATTCGCAGTCGTCCTCTACGGTCGTCGTCCCGCCGAGTCCCGATTGGGACGCCATGTAGCAATTGTTCCCGACCGTGGAGTTGTGCCCGATTTGGACGAAGGAGTCGAAATGGCAACGGTTTCTGATTGTCGTCGGTTCGAGGAATCCCGCTGCGACGACGCAGTTCGCGCCGAATTCGCAATCGTCCCCGATGCGGACTCCGCTTACGTGCGGAACGGGCCTTCTTTCCCCGTTTTCATCTTTGTAAAAGCCGAAGCCCCTGGAGCCGATGACGCTGCCGGCTTGGAAGGTACAAGATTTCCCAATGGAGACGTTCGGGTAGAGGGTCACGTTCGCTTCGAGGATTGTCCCTTCGCCGACGGATGCCCCTTGAAAGACGACACAGCCGGGACCGATGATTGCGTTTTCCCCGACGATGCCTTCGACGACGGCTGACGGGTGGACTTTGGCGGATTTCGCAACGGATTTCGGCGGGTGGGCGACAAACGGCAAGTGCAAAGTTTCAAGGAGTTTGACCATTGACGCATAGGGGTTTTGGACGCGCAGCAGGGCTTTGGCGTTCGGCGTCCCTGAAAATTCGGAGGGGACTATCACCAGCCCCGCCCGCGATACGCGCATTTCCCCGTCGACGGAAGTTCGGGTGAAAAAGGAGATCTGGTCGGGCGTCGCCTTCGGCAGCGGCGCGAACCCCGTCAGTTCGAAGTCCAAATTCCCATGGATGGATTCCAGCGTTCCGCCGAGAAGAGCCGCCAGCGCGGACGTCTTTGTCGTTTTCATGAAGATTTCCCGTGTTTCAGTCCAGGTTCGAGCGAAAGCATCTTGACGCGGCAGCCGTATTCGATGTGGACGCTTGTCCCGGCGCGGTGCGTGAGGTCGTCTCCGTCCAATTGGTGAAATTCCCCTTCGCCCGTTTGCAAAAAAATCTCTTTCGCGTGGATGGTTTTCAAAAAGAACCGCTTGTAAAGTTTGCCCACCAAGGGGACGGTGCCGAGAGCCAGCGCTCCGAAGAATGCGGGGAGGTTCGGCACGGGAACCACTTCGAGCAGGCCGTCGGACATGTCGCAACTGTCGAAAGGATTCGATCCGGAGGCGAAGCTCGGGATGTTGCCGACGATGACCGTGCGGAAGCCGGAAACGTCCTGTTCCATCCAAGAACCGTCCTTGCCGAGAATCCGGATTTTGGCGTCTCCCAGACAATGCTTGCGGTCGGCGAAGAATCGTTTGACGTAGTGCATCTTGTTTGAAAAGACGGAATTCCCGGAAAAAGCCCCCGAAGTACGGTCGGCGTTGAAATCGTGGGCGATTCGCGCATCGATGCCGCTCGAAAAGTAATTGGCCAGAACGAATTTCCCGTTGACCTTCCAAATGTCGAACGGGCGGCTTTGCGCGCGCAAGAGGCGGCGGACCAAAAAGAGGAGTCCCTTGTTCACGAAGCTTTCGTATAAATTCAGCACGCGGGCGAGGTCGTTTCCCGTCCCGAGCGGAATCAGACCGAGCCGTAATTTTTCAGCGATTCCCGATTCAAGGATGACGGAGAGGATTGTCGATACGGTGCCGTCCCCGCCGACGGCGATGAGAGTTTCCGTCTTTTCCGCCGTTTCCCTGATTTGCTCCCTCAACCGGTTGCCGTCGGTCAGTTCCGCAGACCATTCGGACGGGGAAAATCCCATCGACTGCATGATTTCCGGGACGAACTTCTCGACGACCTTGCCCTGGCCGCCGCCGCTGATGGGGTTGATGAGAAAGCTGAACTTGAACATGTCCATTCAATCTAGCATTATTCTTCGCCGAAGGCGAACGAGGCGAATTCCAAAAAGCGGAGAGGCTCTGCGGAACTGGTCGTCAAAATGTACAAGTCGTCGCCGGTCAAGTCCATGTCGACGGGATTCCGGATTCCCCATTCGGAAAGTTTCTGTTTGTGGAGAAGCCCCCCGGAGAGGTCGAAAATCCCCAGGTAGCCGCATTCCGCGTCGAGAAGCGCGATGAACGTCGCCCCGATGCGGATTCGGGACGCGGAGCAAAAAAAGTGGGAATGGGAAGAGTCGCCGCTCGACAGTGCGCTGCGGAAGAGGATGTTCCCGTTTGCGTCATAGGCAGAGATGCGTTCCGGCGGGTCGGAAAGGGCGCCCGAAGTTTCCGCCGTCACGACAGTTTCGGATTCGGCGTCTATCGCCATGACCCGTGCAGCGGGGAAGGATGTCCCCGTCTTGGTGCAGCCCGAACTTCCGATTTTGACTTTTTGAATCCCCGCGGACGGTGCGTAATAAAGGTGGGACGGCGTGGCTGCAAAGGCGTTCGATGAAACGTCGCAAGAAAAGTCCCCGTCTCCCGTCCGGAGAATGGAGATTCCGTCGGAGTAGTAGAGGAATGTCCCGGCGAAGTCGATGTCCTGCGCCATGGACACGGGCGTCTTGGCGTCGGATTCTGCACTTCTGTCCGGTTCGAAGGCGCAGACCCTGGCTGGGTTTTTCCCGTAGGCGTAGACGTTTCCGAAACGATCCAGAATGTAGAGAGTCTCGGCGTCCGGTGCGGCGGCGACTTGCCTTGCCGTTCCAAAGAGGACGTCCGAAACGTCGCAAGAAACAGCCCTGTCGCTAGAGACCCATTCCCCGGTGCAAGAGGCCAAAAGGCCGAACAGGAGAATCGATTTTCGGGGGAACGCCATGGGACAAGTATAGAAAACTTTATTATCTTGCGGATTTTGAATATTTTTGAGTTTAGGATGAACCTCGAACAGCGCATCGACATTTTGACACACCGCTGGCCCGTCCCGCTTCGGATGCTGATCGTTTCCACGAAAGCGTTCCTGTTCAACCACGGGACCATTCGCGCGGCCGCCATGACCTACACGTCCTTCTTGGCCGTCATCCCGTTCTTCATTTTGCTCACGGCCATTTCGCTTTCGCTCGGACTGGGTTCTTTTTTGAACACGTATCTGCCCGTCTTGGACGGATTCTTTTCCCTGGGGCTTCCGCTCGACGACATCATGCCGCTCCTCGAGAATACGGAGCACATCCACTTGAAGACTTTGGGCGTGATAGGCTCCGTCACCCTGTTCATCACTTACATCTTCGCCATCGGGAATTTGGAATCCAATATGAACGTCGTCTGGGAGAACCAGACCTCGCGCCCCTTTGCGAAACAGTTCGTCGCTTACACTCCGCTGCTTCTTTTTGCGGCTCTCGGGTTCGCCTTCTTCGCCGCTTTCGTGAACCACCTCAAGATGGGGCTGCTCGACATCGCCAACAATTCGGACATCCTGACTGTCGAAACTGTCCCGCGCATCATGACGACCTTTTGGATTCTGGCGGTGAACGTGGGGTTCGTCGCCCTGATTTTCCTCATCATGTTCTTGTTGCCCTATCGCAAAAGGGACGTCTCCTACCGCCGCCTTTTTTGGCCGTCCTTGCTGGTGAGCGTGGCCATCTGGGTCTGTACTTGCGGATACGTGATGATACTCCTCTTTTTGCAGACCAGCCTGGTCTCGCGGATGTCCTTGTTCTACGGGTCTCTCGCCTTCATTCCGCTAGTGCTCCTGTTCGCCTTCGGCTTTTGGGCCATCATGCTCTACGGGAACTGTCTCGTGTGGACGATTTATTCCTGGCCGAAGTCCGGGGTCAAGAAGTGGAAGTGGGTGCAGCCGGAGGGGTATTTGTGAGCCGTCCATTCCGTTGACGACGAATTCCCGGCTCTCGGGCGTTTGCGCGCGAATTTCTTTTCGGGCTTTTGCAAGTCGGCTTTGAATTTTCTATTTAGAAAGGAAATTTTTAGAGGAAGTTGGATGAAAAATTGGCTTTTGACGTTTCTCGCTTTTTCGCTCTTTGCTCCATTCGCTTCTGCGGAAATCGCTTCGCTCTCGGAAAATTCCGCGGCGGCTTCCGGAACTTCTGCGGCAAAGGCTTTTGTCGGCTTCGAGGCGAACAACATCCTTCTTTTGGAGGATGGCTCGCTGGTGTTTTCCGTGCACGGGGGCGTGGCCCTTTGCCCGGCCTTCCGATTGGGGATTTACGCGGCGACGGTGGCGAGCGACGTGAATACGAAGTACAAGGGGCGAAACATTTCCGTCGATTACAATGCGTTGGGACTCTTGGCGGAAGTTCGCCCGGTCCGTTTCGGCAACTTCTCCGTTTCTGTCCCGTTGACGGCGGGCGCCGGCTATGTCAACGTCCAAACCCAGGGAAGGGAAAATTCCGAGGCGAAGGACGGCTTCTTTGTCGCAGACGCTGCCTTGCATTTGAATTGGCAGGTGACGCGCGCGCTCGAATTCGGAATCGGCGGCGGCTACCGATTCTTCTTGGGAATTTCGGAAGAGGGGCTTGACGGCGGGGATTTCAACACCCCGTTCGGGGCGATTTTCATCAATTGGGGCGAGAACTGAGGCGCACCGTGGATCGTGAAATTTCCCTCCGCGGGGTGCGGCTTCGAAATTTGAAAAATTTGGACGTGGATTTCCCTGTGGGGAAGGTCTCCGTCGTGTGCGGCCCTTCGGGATGCGGCAAATCGACTCTTGTCATGGACGTTTTGCACGGGGAGAGCCGGAGGCGTTACCTGGAATCTCTCAGCCCCTTCGCCCTGAAGGTCTTGGGCGGCTGCATGGACATTCCGATAGACTTTGCCGATGGGCTCCGCCCGAGTCTCGCCATTTCCGCGTCCCGCGGGGCGGCGTCCCCGAAGTCCTCGCCGCTTTCCCTTTCGGAATGCGGTCTCCCCCTTCGCATCTTGTGGGCGTTTCTTGCGCGGCCCGCGTGCCCCGTTTGCGGAAATCCGATGGAGTGCGATTCGAGGGATGCGATCATCGTCAAGATTTGCGCATTCCCTTCCGGAAGCCGTTTGCAGTTCCTTTCGAAGGTGGATTCGCGGAAGATGCCGCTCGGGAAAATTTCGGAGACTCTCCTTTCGGAAGGCTATTCCCGCGTGATTGCTGACGGCAAGAGCCTTTCACTCGGAGATTTGACGGGCGAAGAGAGGGCTTCCGTTCCTGCGGAACTCTTTTTGGTGATTGACCGCGTCATCATCCGGGATGGCGTCCGTACGAGAATAGCGGAAGCCGTGGACGCGACTCTCCGGGTTTCGCAGACGAAGGTTCTGGTGGACGACGGAAATTCCCTGCATGTTTTCAGCACGGTCCCCTTTTGCCGGGAGCACGGGACATCGGCGCAGCCGATCCGCTCGGCGGATCTTTCCCCCTATTCCGCGAAGGGGCGTTGCCCGGAGTGCCTGGGCGACGGCGAAGTGGAAAATGCGAAAAGCGGCGATGCGGAGATTTGTCCGCAGTGCGGAGGCTTTCGTCTGCGGGGGGAACTTCTCCGTTCTAGCGTCGGGGGAGTTTCGTTTCGCGACGTCCTCTCCCTACCGTTTGCCGGGTTGTCCAAAGAGTTGCCGAAACTTTTTGACGGACTTTTGCCGGGGCACCTGAAGAGGACTTTCGAATTGCTGATGGACAGAATCCGCGCCGTGAACCGCGTGGGCCTCGGTTACTTGGGCGTGGGACGCATCGGCAGCACCCTTTCCGGCGGGGAACTCGGACGGCTTCGCCTTTCGCCTCTCGCCACGGGCCATTTGGACGGGATGTGCATTTGCCTCGATGAACCCGCTTCCGGACTTTATCGGACGGACGTGGAAAAGCTCTGGGAAATTTTTCAGACTATCCGCGACCGCGGGAACACTCTGGTCTTGATTGAGCACAATCCGTTCTTGATCGAACGGGCGGACAAGGTGGTGGAAATGGGTCCCGGGGCGGGCGACTTCGGCGGGAAAATCCTTTTCCAGGGAACGCCGGGCGAGCTTTTGAAAACGCCCGGTTCGCCGACGGGGGCTTGGGTCTCCGGGCTGAAAAGGACTCCGCCGGAGAAAGAAAAACGGTCCGGGGGAAAGTGCATTTCCGTCAAGGATTTTTCGCTTTACGACATGCTCCCGGTGAACGCGGAGTTTCCCGTCGGGCGTTTCAGCGTCATCACGGGGGAGAGCGGCAGCGGAAAGAGCACTCTCCTCTTCAAGCACATTTTGCCGCGATACGCATCCGGCGAATTTGCCGCCCTCGGCATCGAGAACGTCTCCTTGCTCGACGCCAAGGGGCTTTTTCACAACCGCCGCAGCTCCGTTGCAAGCGCCATCGGGATTTCCGCGCCGCTTCGGGATTTGTTCGCCGGTCTCCCAGAAAGCAAGGTCCGTGGATTTTCCGCGGCGCGCTTCGGCATTTCGTCCCCTGGAGGTCGTTGCGAAACTTGCAAAGGGGAGGGGTTTGTCCGGGACCCTTCGGGCTACGAGGAAGTGGAATGCCCCGTCTGTGCGGGAAAGCGGTTTCGCGATGAAGTGCTTGAAGTGCGCTTCAAGACCCTTTCCATTGCGGACGCTTTGGATTTGACCGTGGAACGTGCCGCGACCGTTTTCGGGTTTTCGCACAAATTCACGGACAGATTGGAACCGCTTTTGCGGACGGGGCTGGGCTACCTTCGATTGGGGCAGCCGACGACGCATCTTTCGGGCGGTGAGGCTTCCCGGCTGAAGCTCTCCCTCGCGCTTTCCCGCGCCAAGTTCCCGAACACCCTCTTTCTCTTCGACGAACCGGCGCGAGGGCTTCACAAAGTGGACATCGATAAAATGCTCGAACTTTTTCGCGGACTTTGTCAAAACGGTCATACCGTGGTGGCGATTGAGCACGAGGAGGATTTCATTCGAGCGGCGGATTTCGTCTGCACTCTTTGCCGTCCGCCGATTTCTTTTTAAATTTTCACCGTCTGATAGATGGAGATTTGAACATGAATCCATTGCCCCCTTCCGGCGAGAATTTCGACCTGGACATTCGGCGCGTTTACAAGAGTTTCGGAACAAAGGCCGTTCTCAAAGGCATTGACGTCTTCATCAAGGACGGGGAGTTCGTGACGCTGCTCGGACCTTCGGGCTGCGGCAAGACGACTCTTCTGCGCATCATCGCCGGTTTCGAAAAGGCGGACAGCGGGGAAATCGTTCTCAGCGGGAAGGTCATTTCGAGAAAATCCCCGTCGAAGCGGCCCATCAACACGGTCTTTCAAAATTACGCACTCTTTCCGCATTTGAACATTTTCGAGAACATCGCGTTCGGCCTCAAAAGCCACAAGGTGCCGAAGGCGGAAATTTCCCGCCGTGTCGGGGAGATGATGGATTTGGTGAACATCTCGGATCTAGCGGAGGAGATGCCCCAGACTCTTTCCGGCGGGCAAAAGCAGCGGGTGGCGCTTGCGCGCGCGCTGGTGAACGAACCGGACATCCTTCTTTTGGACGAGCCGCTCTCCGCCTTGGACGCAAGCCTCCGGAAGAAGTTGCAGGTGGAGCTTCGCGAACTCCAGCGGAAGACGGACACGACGTTCATCTTGGTGACTCACGACCAGGATGAAGCCATTGCCGTGAGCGACCGCATTTTGGTGATGGATGGCGGGCGCATCGTGCAGGACGGTTCTCCGGAAGACGTTTACGAGCATCCGGTGAACCGCTTTGTCGCGACCTTCATCGGGGAGGCGAACATCCTGGAATGCGACCGTATGGAAGAGAAAGTCGCCAGTACGGATTTCGGCAGGCTCTTCTTGGAAAAGGACCCCGCGTGGCCTTTGGATGCAAGCGGCAATCGGCATGGCGGTGTCGCGATTCGCATGGAGGACATCCATGTCTGCAAGCCCGGCGAGGATTTTGCGGAAAACGTCTTCGATGCGAAAATTCTCGAACGCATTTTCCGAGGAGATTATTGGGAGCTGATCGCGGAGCTTCCTTCCGTCGGGGAAAATCCCGCAAGAAGGCTTCGCGTCATGACGGATCCCGACGAAATCTACGACCCCGGCGAACGGGTGAAGCTTTACATGGAACCGCAATACCTTCAAGTTTTGGACGATTGAAATGCGACGAGCGCAGACAGAAGTTTTTGAAGGGAAGCTCACGACTCGCGGACACATGCAGCGGACGGGAATTTTCCTGACCGGCCCGGGAATGCTCTGGCTGCTTGTCTTTTTGCTCTTGCCGACGGCGTTCTTAGTGGTTTTGGCCTTTGCCGAGCGCGGCGCTTACGGCAGTATCGATTGGACGTTCTCCCTGTTGAACTTGAAGCGGCTTTTCGGGTTCAGCTCGTTCGGATGGTCTCCGGACAATTTGCTCATCCTTTGGCGCAGCGTGAAAATCGCATTTTTCACGACCTTTCTCTGCGTGGCGATTGGACTTCCCATGGCGTTCTGGATTGCGAATCGGGGAAAGTCCATGCGGACGTTCCTCTTCGCCCTCATCATGGTGCCTAGTTGCACGAATTTGGTCATCCGGACGGCCGCGTGGATGATCTTGCTGGGACCGGACATGTTCCCGGCGAAAGCGGCGCAGTTCCTGGGGCTCATTTCGGACGGGGCGGCCCTTTACCCCGGCAGCTTTGCCGTTTACATGGGGATGGTCAGCGCGATGCTCCCGTTTGCCGTCCTTCCGCTTTACACCAGCGCGGAACGCCTGGATTGGGGAATCGTCGAGGCGGCGCGCGACCTTTATGCGGGTTCGCTTCGCACCTTTTACCACGGAGTCCTTTCGCAGATGATGCCGGGAATCGTCGCTAGCGTCATCTTGACCCTTGTCCCGAGCCTCGGCATGTACGTGATAAGCGACCTCCTCGGCGGCGGAAAGTACATGTTGATTGGAAACCTCATCCAGCAGCAGTTCGGTTCCGCGAGCGATTGGCCGTTCGGGGCGATGCTCGGCGTCGTCCTGATTCTCACAAGCGTCGTCAGTTTGGTCATTTTCCAAAAGGTGGGAGGGAAGAACTTTGTCTAGGCGAAAACTTCCGTTCGTGGCGACGATTCTCGCGTTTGTCGGCTTTGCCCTGCTTTACTTGCCGATGTTTTTAGTCGTGTCGCAGAGTTTCAACGCGTCTAGGCACGGGCAGTCCTGGGGAGGGTTCACCTGGGATTGGTACGCGGGACTCTTTCAAAATGCCGACGTGCAGACTTACACGGTCAACACGTTGATTCTAGCCGTTTCGAGCACTCTCGTCGCGACGGTTTTGGGAACCCTCTTGGCGATAGGGCTTTACCGCACGCCGTGGGGAAAGAAGATGCGCTACTTTTGCGACATGTCCATCAATGTCCCCGTGGTGACGCCGGATATCTTGATGGCCATCGCCTTGGCGGTCGTCTTCGCGCTTTTCCGCTCCTGGACTTCCCTTTTCGATCCGGGAATGCTCACGATGGTCATTGCGCACGTGACTCTTGAAATCAGTTTTGTCGTTTTGGTCGTCGAAAGCCGCCTGTCGGGAATCGGCAGGGAACAGATTGAAGCTGCGCGGGACCTTTACGCATCGACAGCCGGAGCGTGGTTTCGCGTCATCTTGCCGCAGCTTTCGACGGCGATTGTCTCGGGCGCGCTTTTGGCGTTCACCCTTTCCTTGGACGATTTCATCTTGGGCTTTTTCACGAGCGGCCCCGAATCCCAGACTTTGCCGCTCTACATTTACGGTTCCTTGAAACGCGGAGTTTCCCCACAGGTGCACGCCCTTTCCACCCTTATCTTCGGCCTCACCCTGTCGGTCATGCTGCTGCTCGTCTTGCGGGGAATCCGCAAGGAAAAAGCTCTTTCCCGGAAGCTTTGAAGCCTCTCTTTACAGGGATTCGCGGACCCTTTTGACGAAGGCCTTCCCGTATTTCTCGAGCTTGAATCTCCCGACTCCGGGGATTTCGGCGAAGGCTTCGAGAGAGGTCGGCTTTTGCTCGGCGATTTCCGAAAGGGTCTTGTCGTTGAAGATGATGTAGGCGGGGACGTTCTCCCTCTTGGCGATTTCTGCGCGCAAAGCTCGCAGGGGTTCGAAGAGTTCGCCGCGGGCGACGGGCTTTTCCCGTTCGGCTTTCGGAGGCGTCTTTTCTGAATCCCGGACGACGGCCAGCTCGATTTTCTTTTCCCCCTTCAAGATTTCAAAACCGTACGGGGTGACGGACAAGTGCCTGTCGGGGGCGTAGCTCTTGTTGACCGCGCCCAAGTGGATGAGTTGCATCAGGTAGGCGTCCCATTTGGCGGCGGGAGTCGTCTTCCCCACGCCGAAGGTCTTGAGTTCGTCGTAATGGCGTTCCACAAGTTCCGCGGGGCGGTTCCCCCGGAGAATGTCGACAATCATCCGGGAATTTGCCGATTCCCTTGTGCGGACGATGGCGGAAAGGGCCTTTTGGGCGACAATCGTGCCGTCGAAGCGTTGCGGAGGGTTTTTGCAGATGTCGCAGTTCTTGCAATCGTGATCGAAGGATTCCCCGAAGTAGCTGAGAAGGATGCGGCGTCTGCAAACCGGGCTTGTCGCATAATGTTCGATGCGCCGGAGCTTTTCAATTTGCAAATCCCGCTCCCCGCTCTCCTCTGCGAATTTGGCGAGCAGCACCATGTCCTTGTCGGAGTAAAAGAGGAGGGTGTCCGAGGGCATGCCGTCTCGCCCCGCGCGCCCGATTTCCTGGTAGTAGCCTTCCATGTTCTTGGGCGTGTTGTAGTGAATGACGAATCGGATGTCCGGCTTGTCGATTCCCATGCCGAAAGCGGTCGTCGCGCAGACGATTTGCGTGCGGTCGTTCAAGAAATCCTCTTGGATGCGGATGCGGTCTTCGGGTTCGAGGCCCGCGTGGTAAGGCTTTGCCGAATATCCGAGAGAACGGAGCTCTGCGGCGAGAGATTCCGTCCCCTTGCGCGAGAGGCAGTAGATGATTCCGCTTTCCCCCGCGTGCTTGCGGAGAAACTTTTCGATTTCCGCAAGTTTGGCCGCCTTGGTGCAGTCGAGCTTGACGGAAAGGCTCAAGTTCGGCCTGTCGAAACTCGAAAGGACGACGTTTTCTTCGGGGATGGAAAGTTGCTGTAGAATGTCCTTCCGGGTCGTTTCGTCCGCCGTCGCCGTGAGGGCGACAAGAGGCGTCTCGGGAAAGCGTTCCCGCAGAAGGTGAAGCTCGGCGTATTCGGGGCGAAAATCGTGCCCCCACTGAGAAATGCAGTGCGCCTCGTCCACGGCGAAAAGGGAGATTTTCATTTTCGACAGGAGCTTTTCCATTTCAAAGTGGATGCGCTCCGGCGAAAGGTAGAGCAGCTTGAGCTCGCCCCGGACGGATTTTTTCCAAATCTCCCGCGCGTCATCTTCGGGCGTGAGGCTGTTGAGCGCGGCGGCGGGGACGCCGTTTTCGGAAAGCCCGTCGACTTGATCCTTCATCAGGGCGAGCAGCGGCGAGATGACGATGCATGTCCCGGGGAGCGCAAGAGCGGGAATTTGGTAGCAAATGGATTTTCCGCCGCCAGTCGGGAGCAGTGCCAGAGTGTCCCTTCCCGCGAAGAGGTTCTTCAGGACGGCCTCTTGCGCCGGTCGGAACGATTTGAACCCGAACGTTTCCCGTAAAAGCCTGCGCGCATTTTCAAAAAGTCTTTCCGATTCCATAATCCCTGTAGTTGAAGTCTTGGGGAATATAGAAATTGGGGAGGCTCTTGTTTCATTGGACGACTCTTGCGTTCTAAAAAAGGATTATATTTTGCGGAGGGACGAGGATGTATCAAGCGAGAGGATATGGCTTCCAAATTTTTGACAAACGAACAAAGCGGCAACTCCCTTGCCGAACGGGTGACGGCTCTTGCGAAAAGCGGTGCGAAGTTCGATTTCTTGGTGGGGTATTTTTTCTTCTCCGGATTTTGTGAAATCTGCAAGGATTTGGCGGACAAGCCGTTGCGGATTTTAATCGGGATGGATGCGGAGGTGGATGTCAACAACTGCATTTGTGAATTTGCAAAGGTTTCTGGGACAAATCCCCCAGCGGCTTCCAAGGCGTCTGCAAGGAATCAGTACTTTGAAACGCTGAAAAATGCGATAGACAAGGCGGACGTTTTGGATTCCGCAGAATTCGAATCCTCGTATAGGCTCTTTGTCAAGAAGCTCGAGTCCGGGACTCTCGAAGTCCGGAAAACCGAAGAACCGAATCACGCCAAAATGTACCTTTTTTACCAGCCCCCCGAGGAGACTGTTTCCGGGCTCGATGAAAGCAAGGTGATTGTCGGTTCGAGCAACTTTTCGCTGCAAGGGTTTCGCGCGAGGAACGAAGTGAACGTTTACTTGCAAGATTCCCACGACTTTGAAGATGGAAAGAGGATTTTTGAAAAACTATGGGAAAATTCCATTCCGCTTGTCAGTAAGGAGAACAAGGATGAATGGACGAGGGTTCTGAATCAGACGTGGCTGGAGGTCTGCCCGACGCCGTATTTGATGTATGTGCGCGCCTTGCAGGAATATTTCAAGGTTTCGGACAGCGATGTCAAAACGCCGAGGGAACTCACGCATGACAGGGGAAATGAATTCTTCGACGTCTCTTACCAGGTGGACGCCATCCGGGACGGCGTGGAGAAAATCAAAAAGCATTCCGGAGTCATCGTGGCGGACGTCGTGGGGCTCGGGAAATCGGTCGTCGCGTCCGCCATCGCGGCGAATTTGGACAAGCGGACTGTCGTCATATCCCCTCCGCACTTGAAAGGCCAGTGGGAAGAATACATCTCGGATTTTGGTCTTCGCGGCGGCAGGGTTTACACGTCCGGCAAAATCGAAGAAGCTGCGTGCGACAATGAAAATTCTTCGGAACTTGTCGTCATCGTTGACGAAGCCCATCGTTACAGGAACGAAGACACGGAGCAATACGACAATTTGCACCGCCTTTGTTTCGGAGCGGGCAGATACGTCATCCTGCTTTCCGCGACGCCGTTCAACAATCGGCCGGAAGACATCTTTTCGCTCATCAAGTTGTTCCAGATTCCCGCCAACTCTTCCATCCGTACGGTTGACGACCTCGGCGGCCAGATGCAAGAATTGGTGAAGGAATACAAGAAAATCAAAAAAGAACGCGGAGAAAATCAAGGCAACGAGAAAATCTTCAAAGAAAAATCCTCGAAGCTCGCGCAAAGGATTCGCGAAATCCTCGACCCGGTGCTGATTCGGAGAACCCGTGTCGATTTGGAAAAGATGGAGCAGTATCGTAATGATTTGAAGGCGCAGGGAATTCAATTTTCAACGGTTAAACCTCCCGTTTCGCAGCGGTATGAATTGGGTCGGCTCACTGAGCTGTATGTCAGGACTCTCGACAGGCTGACTGATGAAGGCGACGGTTTCAAGGGCGCGCGATACAAGCCGCTCACTTACTTGAAAGCTGACCGACGGCTGGTGAAAAAATACGCCGTGCATTTTGACGACGTCGAAAACTTCGCGTCCGGGCAGAGGAACATGGCGGCGTTCATGAAACAGCTTCTTGTACGACGTTTTGAAAGCTCCAAGTTCAGCTTCATCCGCTCTCTCGAAAACATTATCGGTTCCATGACGAAATTTCGCAAGTGGTTCGTCGAAAAGCATAAAATCCCGATGGCGAAGAACGCTAAGCTTCCCGACATCGACGAGATGGAAACGATGATGGGCGACGACCCGAACGGAATCTCCGCTTTCGATGCGGCTTTGGACGGGAAAAGAGTCTGGTTCATCGACGCCGAGGACGTCTCCCCGGAATTTTTGGAGGAGCTTGACTCGGACATTTCGCTGCTCAACGGATTCTTGTCGGAATGGCGCGAGACTCGCGAAGACCCGAAACTCGAGGCTATCCAAAAGAATCTCAGCGAATCCCTGAAGAGGGAACCGGACAGGAAAATCATCGTCTTCTCGGAATTTTCCGATACGGCGGATTGCCTCGCCGAGGCGTTCAAAAAGTCGGGCTTGAAAGTGATGAAGTATTCCTCAAAAGTGGCCTCGAAGGAAAACCGGGAGCAGCTGCGTCGGAACTTTGACGCGGGGATCCCGAAAGAGAAGCGGAGGGACGACTTCGACATCCTGGTCGCGACAGACGCCATTTCGGAAGGCTTCAGCCTGCATCGCGCCGGAACAATCTACAATTACGACATTCCGTACAACCCGACCCGGGTCATCCAACGCGTGGGGCGCATCAACCGAATCAACAAAAAGGTTTTCGACGAACTTTTCATTTACAACTTCTTCCCGACGGCGACAGGGGAGGAGGTGAGCCACACGGCAGAAATTTCCACGTTCAAGATGAAGCTTTTTCAGGCGATTCTCGGCGCGGACACGAAAATCCTCACAGACGACGAATCCATCGACGGATACCTGGGCAAGGAATTTGTCGAAGCGGAAAACGAGTCGGATGCCGCTTCTTGGGACGTGGCGTTCAAGAACGAACTTTACCGCATCCAAAAGGAGAATCCGGGAGCATACCAGAAGGCGCAGGAGATTCCCCCGAAATGCCGCATTTCCCGGTCGGGCAAGCATCTGAAGCTTGCTGCCGGCACGGAAGAGCTCTTTAGCGATTTGCAAAACCGCGGCGTGCTGCTTTTCTCTCGAAAGGGGGATTCGTTTCGTTTCTGCTTTGCCGCCGAAGACGGTAGAGTGTCGCTCCTCAGCCCGGAAACCGCATTGAATTCCTTCAAGGCGTCCAAGTCGGAGAAGGGGAGTGCCGTGTCGTCGGATTTTTATCCGCTGTTTGAAAAGGCCCGGTTCGAGAACGGCGGCAAGGAGACTCGCCAAAATTCGAAAACCATCCAGGAGGCTTTGAATGTCTTGAACATGCTGAGCCAACGTTACACGGAAAAAGGCGACAGGGAATATTTGGATTCCTTGCGGAAAGTCGTCCGATGGGATTCCGTATCGCTCTTCGCCTTGAAAAAAATCGCTTCCGTCAACCCAACGAAAGGGGATGCCTTGGAAAAAATCCGGGAAGCCGTCCCGGAAAGCGCGATGGAGGCCGTCTTGGAGAAGAATTCCCATGTGGGCTGCGAGCAGGAGACGGTTCTGCTTGTGGAAGAGTTCCGATAAATCAAACCGATTGCAACTTCAGGAGTTTTGTAGATGTCTTTTGACGTGACCAAGGAATACGACCGCGAAGAGTTCGAAAGGTTCGTTAGAAATTTTTTGCCGGAGGATTTTGAACCGGCGGAAGAGCAAATTTACGGGGATTACAAAAACGTGGAAAGCGGGCTCAGGCTCGGCAGGTGCGATTCGCTGAATGTCGACGTCTTTGAATTCCGTTCGAAGAAGACGGTGGATTCCCGCGTGGCCTTGACCCGCGAAGCCTGCGAAGTGATGAAGAAGTACAGCGCCGCGCCGAACGCCTTGGTGGCGTTCCATTCGGGAAAGAGCAAGATTTGGCGATTCTCGCTCATCACGACGGATTACCAGGTGGAAAATGGAAAGGTGAAAGCGAAATATTCGAATCCCCGGAGGTTTTCGTTTTTGCTCGGTGAAGGTTGCAAGAGGCACACGCCGGAATCGATGCTCGTGGCCAAGGGCGCGGTCAAAACTTTTGAAGACCTGAAATCCCGTTTTGACATCGAAGTCGTCACCAAGGAATTCTACAATGCGCTCTTCTCTTGGTACGAATGGGCGACGGGCGGGGACTCGGGAATTTATTTCCCGAACAATACGGAGACGGACGCGGATGACCGCGAGGACCTTGAAACCAAGATGATTCGCCTGATAACGCGGATTATGTTCGTCTGGTTCATCAAGCAGAAAGACTTGGTTCCCGGAAGCCTTTTCGACAAGGATTTCTTGAAGACCGTCCTCAAGGATTTCGACCCGGATTCCGCAGACAGTGGGAACTATTACAACGCCATCCTCCAGAACCTGTTCTTCGCCACCCTCAACCGCGCGATTGTCGACGAAGACGGCAACAGGAGGGGGTTCGCAAGCCTCAAGAACAGCCGTGACGTGAAGACCCTTTACCGCTACGAGGAACTGTTCCGGATTTCGAAAGAAAAGGTGGTGGAGCTGTTTTCGAAAGTCCCCTTTTTGAACGGCGGACTGTTCGAGTGCCTCGACAAGAGCAAAAAAATCGACGGGGTGGACGTCGCCTACAATTACGACGGATTCAGCAGGAATGCGGCAAAGTTCAAGAACGGACATTTCAAGCACCGGGCATTCGTTCCCAACAAGTTCTTCTTCGACGGGGAACGGGGGCTGTTCCCCTTGTTCGAATTGTACAACTTCACGGTGGAAGAGAACACGCCCAGCGACGTTCTTGTCGCCTTGGATCCGGAACTTCTCGGGAAGGTTTTCGAGAATCTTTTGGGAACATACAATCCGGAGACGAGCGAAACGGCCCGCAAGGACAGCGGCAGCTTTTACACGCCGCGGGAAATCGTGAACTTCATGGTGGACGAGAGCCTGAACCGTTATTTGGAAGAGGCGATTGGCGTCGGGCTGTCGGGCAAGGTTCGCCGTTTTATGGAGTCCGAAGAAGCCGACGCGCTTTCCGATGCCGAAAAGCAGAAGATAGGGGAAGCCTTGAAAAAGGTCAGGGTGCTCGATCCGGCCTGCGGTTCCGGGGCTTTTCCCATGGGAATTCTGAATCGCATCGTGGATATTTTCAAACTCTTGGGGGCGCGGGAAAGCGTTTACGAGTTGAAGCTCCATGCGATAGAGAATTGCATCTACGGTTCCGACGTCCAGCGCATTGCCGTGCAAATCACCAAGTTGCGGTTCTTCATTTCTCTGGTTTGCGATTGCGAAAAGGACGACGGCAAGGAGAACTTCGGCATTCCGACCTTGCCGAACTTGGAGACAAAATTTGTCGCAGCCGACACACTGGTCGCGAAGAAGAAACGCAAGAGAATCGAGAATGTCGAGGAATACGACCTGTTTGAAGACCCGGAAATCGAAACGACGAACAGGGAATTGCAAAAAGTCCGTCACGACCATTTCTTGGCGAAATCCGCGGCGGAAAAGAAGGCCTTGCGCGAGGAGGACTTGCGCTTGCGGGGAAAACTGGCGTCGTTGCTCCAGGGGAGCAGCTACGCTCCAGACGATGCGAAACAACTTGCCGAATGGGATCCTTACGACCAGAACGCGGTTTCCGGCTTCTTTGACGCTTCCTGGATGTTCGGCGTCGGCTCAAGTCATTCTGAGCAAGCACCGCGTCATTCTGAGCGAAGCGAAGAATCTGGCTTCGACATTGTGATTGGGAATCCGCCGTACATTCAGCTGCAGAAAAACGGCGGCGAGCTTGCGAAAAAATATG
>CAZCRF010000048.1:0-19994 GCA_964501065.1 uncultured Fibrobacter sp.
TGGAAAAGCCCACTTTTTGCGCATGAATTTACAGAAAAGGACTTGCCTAATCCCGTTTGGACTGAACAATACAGCTATCCATTCGCTTTCTCCGACATAGAAAAAGATTCTGTCATCGCCATTAGTACATATCGCATCCAACAAAACGATGATGAAATTTTCAGAAATGGTTATCTAAAGATGAAAGAAGTTGTTCGCCCGTCCCGTATCCTTTGCTATGGAAATCCTCAAACGATAATGAATAGCGATGTTCAAGCAGGGCTTGTACAAATCATCCCGACGCGATTTAAAATGTTGAAAAATACAAAGAATCAAACTTCTTTTCTAAAAGCCCCATTTGCCGTTGATTTTGAAGAGGCCTCCGCCCGGACGGTGGAAAAATGTATATTTCCCCACGACATAGGCGGTCGCCCGTGAAAAGCGGACGGTTGCCGTTTGGATTTTGAGTTTCGACTCTTATTCTAGCTACTGAAATCTGGAACATTTCAATAGATCGCTAGGAATAAAGGCGAACGCTCATGCCCCATTGGGGCGTGGGTCGTTTTTGCTTATATGCGATCGGCTGTTCCAGAGCCTCAGTAGCGATAAGCGAACGGCTCCACGCCTTTTTGTTTCCAAGAAATCTGGCCGAAGCCTTTGCCCGAATGGGAGTGGATTCTTTCACTTTCAACGAGGCGAACGGTGTGCAATTTTGAAAAACGGAACAATGTCATAGACTTCTTGAAAAAAAGTCTAGGCGAAAACTCCTTTGACGAGGATTTGGCCGTCTTAAGCCATTACCTTTCCCTTCAAGGCTCACCAGCTGCGAAACATTATGCGAAACGGCTGAAAGAAAATTCCGTTAAGCGAAATGATTTTCCCAAGCGCTCGGAATTCCTGAAGAATTTTGCAAAATTCCCACCAGCCCCAAAAACAAAGTTCACGTTTATCGACTTGTTCGCGGGAATCGGCGGATTCCGCCTGGCCATGCAATCTTGCGGCGGCGAATGCGTTTTCTCCAGCGAATGGGATGCTGCGGCAAAAAGAACCTATTCGGCAAATTACGGAGAAATTCCTTTCGGGGATATCACCAAGATAAATCCGGAATCGATACC
This sequence comes from uncultured Fibrobacter sp., assembly GCA_964501065.1. GTDB lineage: Bacteria > Fibrobacterota > Fibrobacteria > Fibrobacterales > Fibrobacteraceae > Hallerella. The sequence continues at coordinate 1,095 of CAZCRF010000048.1, forward strand.
CGATTTCGACGTGTTGACGGGAGGCTTTCCATGCCAACCGTTCAGCTCCATCGGGAAACGCGAAGGTTTTGAACACAAAACTCAAGGGACGCTCTTCTTTTTCATCGCAAACATCATTAAAATCAAGCGGCCCAAAGCATTCTTGCTCGAAAACGTCCCCGGGCTAATTTCCCACAACGAAGGCAAGACCCTGTCCATCATCCTCGACACGTTGCAAGACGAACTCCAATACAGCGTCTTCACAAAAGTTCTGAACAGCGCCGATTACGAAGTGCCGCAAGATCGTAAACGGCTTTATTTCGTCGGCTTCCGTCGAGATTTGCAAATCGGCAGATTCGATTTTCCCAAGCCCCAGAAGAAAAAAGTGGGCATCGGGAAATTCATCGAAAAAGGAGCGGATGGTCCCTCCATTTCGGAGCATCTGCAAAAATCGTACATTTTCAAAAAAGAGGACGGACATCCCGAAATCGTCGACGAAAATTCGGACGTCCCCGTCAAGACCCTGTGCGCCTCCTATCATAAAATCCAACGGATTACGGGAACCTTCGTCCGGGGCGGAAAAACGGGACTGCGGCTTTTCACGGAAAAAGAATGCAAGGCGGTGATGGGGTTTCCGGAGAATTTTACGGTTCCCGTTTCCAGGACGCAGATGTATCATCAATTCGGAAATTCCGTCGCCGTCCCTGTCGTGAAGAAAATCGCCAAATGCATCTCCGAAAAAATAGGAGGCTAACCGATGCCGAGCAGTTTTTCTCCCGACGAAGTGGTTTCTAGCATCTTCAAAAAATTCGAAGGCGAATGGTTAACTCCCGAATTCATCCGCGATGAATCCAACCGATTATGCGACGCCCTTTCCGCAGCCCACATAGGAGATCCGGGAAGAACTGCCAGAGAATTTCAATCGCAGGGAATCGTTCAAAAAGATAAAGAAAAAGCTACAGCCTTCCAATACGATTCCGCAAATTCCGACAAACCTTTCAAGCCAATGCAAAATTTGTACGATTCCGAAGATTTCAATCAAGAAACATATGAGCTTTTAAAATACTTGGATGATTTACGGAGACAAATTTCAAAAGAGCACGGTCTTCAAAAGGTGAAGCAAATCCTCAATTGGAAATCCCCTCTGTCAAAGCAGGAACTCCCCCCCGACCTCTTCGCCGAACTCTCCACCCAAAAGCCGTCCCAAGTCATCTTCTATGGCGTCCCCGGCTCCGGCAAAAGCCATTTTATCCATGATAAATTAAGGGATTGCGACAAAAGCCAAATCCTCCGCACGGTCTTTCACCCCGAATACACGAACGCAGATTTCGTCGGGCAAATCCGCCCCGAAGTCGATGACGGCGGAAACGCCCGCTACAAATTCCACCCCGGCCCCTTCCCGCGAATCCTCGAACGGGCATTCAAGAATCCGGGCGAACACTTTTACCTAGTCATCGAGGAAATCAACCGAGGAAACGCGGCCGCCATCTTCGGCGACATCTTCCAATTGTTCGACCGCGACGATTCCGGGGAGAGCCGCTATCCCATCTGGAACGAAGACATTGCCCAAACAGTTTTTCGCGACGCCGGCGAACCTATCCGTCATCGCGACCATGAACACTTCCGACCAAAACGTCTTCTCCTTGGACAACGCCTTCTTGCGCAGGTTCGACCTGGTGATGATTCCAAACGAAATTCCGAATCCCGCGGATTCCGCCGTATGCGAATTCCGCTCCGAAGAAATTCAAAAGCAGGCGGCGGCGTTTATCGAAAGCACAAACGTCCGCTGGCGAATCTTTTGGGAACGCATCAACGAAAAAATCCTCCAATCCAACCAAGGAATTCCGAGTTCCGAGGACAAGCGAATGGGGCTTTGGTTCGTCAAAAATCAAAACGGCAAAATTTCCCGAAAGACCTTTTCAAATAAAGTGCTGAAATACCTCTGGGACGAAGCCTTCAAATTCCACCGATGGGAACTTTTCCGCAACGAAATTCGCTCCCTCGAATCCCTGATCCGAAGCTTCGAGAATGGCGACGACCCTTGGTGCGTCTTCAAGGACGATTTCAAGAACTTCCTCCTCGAAAAGACGCAGACGGACGACGACAGTGAAAAAACTGAATGATTTTTGCAGTGAAAGCACCGACTTCGTCGGCATCCGGGCTGAAAACGGCGAACCCCGAATACTCTTCCCGACGGGCTACTTCAAAAGCGGGGAACTACCCTTGATTCCGGAAGATGCGCTCCGAAGAGAAGTCCTCGATCTGCTGAAAGTCCTCGGCGACGCCGCGAGAAGCGACTCCCCCTTCCTCTCCCGTGAATGCGTCTCAATCCAAGCGGACTTCCCGCTCACGGCATATATCGAACTGCTCGAGGATTACATTGACCACGGGCTCTACCGCGAAGTGGAATCCGTCTTCAAATCCGACGCGACCGGAAAAATCGACTGGGGCAGAACTTTCAAAAGACACCCACCGCTATTCGCCAAGAATCCCAATGGCGTGGGAACTTTCGTCAGCCCAAGCGTCGTCACGCGCCAAAAGATTTATGACAAATCCCGGCTCATCACCCGGATTCACAGCTTCTGCATCCGCGAGGCGGTTCAAAAAATCGGATTCCTCTTCGGCATGAAGGCCTTTCCCGAAAGCACGCTGGAGTTCGACGAAAGCCTTTTCCGCTCAGCGCTGCAGGCGAAGCTCGGAACGACCTTCCAAGAAAGATTCCTGCGCCTTTTCGAAAACATGCTAAAAATAGTCGACCACCTATCCGGGAAAAAATCCGCCGGAGTCCAAAACACAAGCGGCACCGTCTTCGGAGTCGAAAAGTTCTGGCCCGTCTGGCAATGGATGCTCGACAATCTGTTCGGCAACCTAAAACCGGGGGAAGACAAAAAGGATTTCCAGCCGCACTGCCACTGGACCGTCGACGGGAAAAAGTTCAACGGGGAAAATTCCAAATACACGCTGCAGCCGGACACAATCATGCGGCTACAAATCGGCGGCAAACCGGAAATCTTCATTTTGGACGCCAAATTCTACCCCAAGAATCTCCCGGCGTCGGATTCCATCACCAAGCAAATCGTCTATGGAGATTTCATTGAAAAGAACGCCCTAAAGTTCGGGGTCGAAGGTGACCGCATCTACAACGCGTTCCTCTTGCCCGCGTCGAAACTCCCCGGCAAAATCCCCTACGGGATGGAATTCTTCGGCTACGCCAACGGGGATTGGGAACCCGAATTCAAAAGGCCTTACCACAAAATCATCGGCATTCACCTGGACGTTCGAAGCGTCATCAAAAGCAATTCCCCGAATTTCCTCGCGCAAAGCGAACTGGCTAACCTCATCCGACAAAACTCCCGTTGAACAAAAAAGACCCGCCCAAAGCGGGTCTTCATTTGAATTGAAGTCTTTGTCGAATTATTTGATAAAGACTTCAATGTCGCCGAGGCATTTTTCCCAAGACTTGTCCTTTTCCACGAGCATTTGCATAATCTTGTTGTAAGTCGCCGTCGTGCCGAAGCCCTTCCAGAGACGCCGTTCCACGTTTTCGCCGGAATCCTTGTCAATCGTCGTGATGGTATCGTAATAATCCTTGTTGTCCTTGAAATCGGACACGAGAATCGACTTCAGATAATCGCCGTAAATCCGGGAAGCGTACTTGAGGAGGGAATTGTGGAAATCGACTTCGTTCGCCACGAGATATTCGAAATCGCGGATGGGGTCGCCGTAAACGAGCCAGTGCCGCAAGGCAATCGCCACCACCACGTCGCGGACCGCGCTGCGGAACAAAAACTTGTCCTCCAAACGACCGTTCCACGTGATCCGAGTGAGGGGGTTCGCATCGTTCGCTTCGATGGAAACGCCCTTGCCGGGGACGACATTGCGGATTTTAATCGGAAGCCGGGTCAAAAGCTGCCAAGCCTTCGTATAGACAATCGTCTTGCGGACGAAATCGCGTTCCTTGTCCGGCGCGACGCGCAAGAACGCCCCGAAGCAGTGTTGGTAAAGGCTCTCCTTGTCGAAAATGCAGTCCGACGACCGGCTCTCGGAAATCCTCCCGTCCATCATGAAGAGGGTCTTCGCGAGCTCCGGGCGCATCCGGACTTCGAGCTTGCGCGTACGCGCCTTGAGCCGCACGCCATCCTTGTAAACGTAGGTGAAGCCCTCTTCCTGGTAACGCTGCCAAATGAAGAACTGCAAATCGTCCGCCGCACGGAGATGGTAACTGAACACCGGATTCTGCCGGTTGTTCGCCATCGTCACCTGACGCAGGAACGACTCTGCGTCCGGATAGGGCACGACGACCTTCACCAAAACGAACGGGTTCACCGGGTTCTTGCTCTTCTTGAAATACTGCTCGTAGGTGAAGAGGGACTGCGCCCCGTTGATGATTTTCGGGCGTTCAATCTGCAAGACCTTCTTGCCGTCGCGATCCTTCAGCTTCAAATCGTCGCCGGTGAGGGTCATGCCGTTGTGAAGGAACGGGAAATCGCTCGCATCGCCAGCGCGCTCCATCTCTTGGAAGGCGTCGATCAGGGCTGCGTTCGTATGGGTCAAATTCCCGAGATACGTACGGATGTTGCTAGAGACTATCGCCATATTGTGCTTCGTCTTCAAGCGCTTTCCCAAAGCCTGGTGATAATCGAAAATGGTGCGGATGGGGCAGAACCCCACGAAAAGCTCGCCGCTCTTGCTTGTCACATGAAGAGGCTCGTCCTGCATCACGATGTCGAGCTTGTCGTCATTGTTGCGGAAATCCTTCGCCAAATCGTCGTGTTCCGCCCGGATATCGAGCTTCGCATGGACATCCGCCTTCCACAAGTTCAGCTTGCGGCGCATGTCCTTCAAGGTGCGCTCCATCTCCGCATCCGTCACGTAACGGCTGGAAAGCGTCCGCAGCACCGTGATTTCGAGGGTCTCCATATACGGGCGGCTGGCCGGCTTGTCTTCATCTTCATCGGTTTCGGGCGCGTCCATCTTGACGACATCCCACGGGTCCGCCTCTTCGCGAAGCGACATGAAGAAGGGATTGTCCGGGTCACTTGTGCGAAAAACGGCAATCTGGAGCTGCTTCAGGTCGTGGGAAAGGTTGTGCAACGCCTTTTCAAGGGGGGTCGTCTCGTCGATGAAAATGAAAATTTCAAGGAATCCCTGCGAATATTGGAAGCCGTGGAAGCAACCCTCTTCGTCCAAATTCAAGTGCCGCAGCGCCTTGATGCGATCCGTCGGGTCGTTGGGGTTCAAGCTGAGCAAGCTAGCTACAAAAGAAAGTCTGCGTTCTTGCACTTTCGTCAGTTCCATTTTATTCCTCTAGGATTTCCATACCTTGAATTTTGAAATCCATATACATAGATAATTAAAATACCACTTCTTTTCGGGATATTCCTCAAAAAAAACGTTTCAAAATTTTTACAGATGATTTTGAACACACTAAAAGATAGAAAATTCGAAGGCTTTAGTCCAACTTTTTCCGTTCCTCTTTTTTCGCCCTTGACTTGGAGTGAACTCCAGCCCGTATATTTGTTTGTACAAAACAAAGGAGATTCCATGAAACTTTCCCTATTGCCCACCATCCTCCTGTCCGCAGCGGCCGCCATGGCGGCGAATCCTTCCGGTTATCCCTCCGAGGCGGAAGTTCAAAAGGCTCTCGAAAAGGAGCCGGGCGCAGTTTTCCCCCTCGGCGGCCCGAACGTCAAATACGAAGCGTTCTTCTCCGGGAGAACCTTCCACAAGTCCCTCGCCTCGGACAGTGTCGGCGTTTCAAACGTGACCTTCGTGGACGGAGCGCACACCTTCTGGCACATCCACCACGGCTCTTGCCAAATCCTCGTCACCGAATCCGGGAAAGGTTTTTACCAGATTTGGGGAGAAAAACCGCAGAAATTGACTCCCGGAGTCGTCGCGACGATTCCCGAAGGCAAAAAGCATTGGCACGGAGCCGCCCCGGGAAGCTACATGCAGCATCTTTCCATCATGCAGAACAAACCCGAAGTTTCCACGGAATGGCTCGAACCCGTCGATGAAAAGACTTTCCAGTCGCTCAAATGAATTTTCCCATTTCCAGAACTTTGTAACTTCCCCTTATGAAGTTCTTCTGCACGGCACTCGCCTCCATCTGCATCTCGGCCGGCATCCTCTCCTGCGCAAAACCCGCAGCGGAGGCCGCAAGAGCCTCCCCGAGCCTCCCGGCGCACCACATGCCGAACGGACACTTCCGCAACACGGACACCTCGAGCGCACCGATTCTCGACACGATGGAAGTCGATTCCCTGGTGCCGACAAACCGCACGGAGCTGCACCCTCTCACCGTCATCCGGGGAGGCGAAGAACTTTGGGCGGACACGTCCCTTTGCACGGCGACGTGGATTGGGCACGGGACTTATTACATCAAACTGGAAAACTTCGCCATCCTGGGCGACCCGATTTTCAGCGGAAGGGCGTCCCCCGTCCAACTGTTCGGGCCGAAGCGGGGAACGCCGCCGGGCAGAGACCTCGATTCCCTGCCGCGCGTCGATTTGGTGCTGATTTCCCACGACCATTACGACCATTTGGACAAGGGCAGCATCAAGCGCATCCACAAGAAATGGCCGAACTGCCTGTTCGCCGTCCCCCTGAAAGTAGCCGAGATTCTCGAAGGCTGGGGAATCCCGAAGAGGCAAATCCTGGAACTGGACTGGTGGGAATCCGCAGACCTTGCGAACCGCATGCGCCTGACCTTCGTCCCGGCGCATCACACAAGCCGGCGCGGGGCCTTCAAATCCAGCAGGAACTCCACCCTCTGGGGCGGCTGGATTGTCGAATGGAAGGGGAAGAGGCTCTGGTTCGCCGGGGACATCGCCATGGGCGACGGCTCCTATTACAGGGAAATCGCCCAAAAGTTCTCCCCCGTCGACGTCGCCTTCCTGCCCATCGGAAGCTACAAACCGTCAAGATACACGCGCGTCCACGTCAGCCCGAGACAGGCGGCGAAACTGCACCTTCTCGTCGAATCCAAGCAAAGCTTCGCCATGCACTGGGGGACTTTCAGCATGGTCTTCGAGCGGATGGACGACCCACCGAAGGATTTGGAACGCTCCAAGAGGGAATTGGGGATTCCGGATTCCGCATTCATCGCCCCGATGCCCGGGAAAATCGTCCCCATCTTAAAACTCGGGGGGACGCCACCCACCCCCTTGCCCTCCAAATTGGAATAAAAATCAAACCCTCTTATCCGCAATTTTCCCCTACGACCCCTAAAAAGGTCTCAAAAATTCTATCATTTTGAAAAAACGGAGACGCAACATGAACCTTCTCGAAATCATCGCCAAGGCCAAGGCCGAAAAATCGAAGAAACTGGATCTCACGGACATGCACTTGCGCCTGCTCCCGTCGCAACTGTTCGAACTCGAAGACTTGGAAGAATTGGTCTTGGACCAAAACCTGCTCGTGGAACTCCCAGACGAAATCGGCCGCCTGAAAAACTTGAAGAGCCTTTCCGTCAGCGAGAACGACCTGATGGAACTCCCGGAAACATTGGCCGACCTCTCATCCCTGGAAAACCTGTACTTGGGCTACAACAGCCTTTCGGAGCTTCCGAGAGAAGTGGGGAAATTGAATCGGTTGAAAACGGTGAACATCGCGCGGAACCAGCTGCTCGAGCTCCCGGATTCCATCGGGAACTGGGAATGCGTGGAAAAGCTCTCCCTGCACGACAACATGCTCTCGAAAATCCCGGATTCCATCGGGAACATGAAACGGCTCAAAAAACTCTATCTGGACAACAACGAATTGACGGTGCTCCCCGAAAGCCTCGGCGACCTGGAAAACCTGGAAGTCCTGATGGTCTCCGGCAACAACCTGATTTCCCTCCAGCCATCCATCGGGCACTTGAAAAAACTGCACGAACTGGTGCTAGACGAGAACGATCTCGAAACGCTGCCCGTGGAACTGGCCGATTGCGACGCTCTCAAATCCTTGTCCATCGTGAACAACCCGTTTTCAGGGCCGATTCCGACGGCAATCCGCAAAAAGGCGGGCCTTCAGATAGACCCCAGCGACCCATAGGCGAAAAATGCCGTTTTTCAAAAAGCTTTTCATCCTTTGCGCCTGCCTGGGAGTTTTTTGGGGATGCTCCGACACAGTTTCCCCTTCCTCCGAATTCTCCGTCGGGAACAAGGAATTCAACTTCAACTACGCATTCCTCTATTACTATTATTACAAAGCGGACGAGGAACTCCAAGAACCCTCCGCCTATGTGGGGAACCCGCTCGCCCAGGAACTCCCCGCGAAATACGCGGACATCGCCGACGTCTACTTGATGTATTACAGCATGTCGGATTTGATGACCCAGTATTTTCCCCACGACTATTTCAACGCCATCAACACGGCCATCACCCAATCATCGACAGATTCCAAATCCTTCGGAATGGAACTTTCGGAAAGCCTGGCGGTGAAAACCGTTTACCGGGAAGGCCCGGCCGCATCCGCCGGCATCCGAAAAGGGGACACTGTCCATTCCCTCGACGGAGTGGAACTCGACGGGAGCGATTCCCTGTACACGGCGAAACTCTCGGAAAAGACGGAAGACACGTTCCTCTTTTCCATCAAGCGCGGAAACGATACGCTCTCCCGTTACATGACCCGGACCTCCCTCATCAAACCGAGCGTTTACCTCGACTCCATCGACGAAATCCCGGTAATCCGCGTCACGACCTTCATGGGAACGACCAACGGATTCCGCGAAGACGGCTCGGCACTCGAATTCGAAGACGCCTTGGAAAAGACGTCGGGGGCCAAGGCGACAGTCCTGGACTTGCGAAAGAACGGAGGCGGCAACCTGAACCTTTGCGAAAGAATGGCGGCGGACGTCCTTTCAAAGGGCGACACGGTCATCATCGAAAAGGAATGGGGAATCCAAAACGGTTCGCGCGGCACAAGGGAAACCGCCTACACGGCGGAATCGGACGGCATCGGGGCAAAACGCTATTACGTGTTGCTGCTCGACAGCGGAAGCGCAAGTTGCACGGAAATTTTCGCGGCGGCGCTGTCCTCCAATCTAAAAACCCCCATCGTCGGCACGACTTCTTACGGCAAGGGAATCGGACAGCTGTACATCATCACGCCGGACAGCGGCTACGGAGCGGCGACCAGCTCCCTTTTCTACGACAAGGACGGGCAAGCTTACCATTCCTACGGGTTCGAACCGGACTTTTTCGTCCCGGACGAAGATTCCGCCCTGGCGAAGGCCGTGTCCCTAGCCAAAGAGGGAACTTTCAAGCGGACAGCGGGATACAGCACCCAAGTCCAACCGTTCTGGCAGCAGGTGAAGAATAAATCCGCAGAAAACCTCTCCCCGGAAAGAGCCGCCCAACGGTTGAAGACTGGGATGGCCCTACGGGTGAAAGATTACACGCTGCTTGACTTTGACCGTTGAACCGTCGATAAGGCGCGGCTCGACGGACTCCACCTTCTCTAAATCCGAACGGATGGCCTCCACCTGTTTTTGCAGCCGGGCGAGGCGTTCCCCTTGGAGCTTCGGCGTTGCAATCATCGTCTTGGATTTCGGGTTTATCCATTTGCCTTGGGCGTTTTTAAATCCCAAATGCAGGTGCGGACCCGTGCTGCGCCCCGTACTGCCGACGCGACCGATGACCTGCCCCCCGTTCACCTGTTGCCCGACTCCCACCCCGCGGGAACTCAAGTGCATATAATAGCTCGTGGAATTGTCCGCATGGCGCACGGCAATTTTATTTCCGCTGTACGGGTCAAATCCGGAAACGACCACCTTCCCCTTGGCGACCGCGTAGACGGGAGACCCCTTGGGGCTTCCGTAGTCGATACCGCTGTGCATCTTGCGCTGCCCGGTAATCGGATGAACGCGCACCCCGAACGGGCTTGTCACGTGCAGACGATCCAAGGGATACCGCAATCCGTCGAATATCAAGGCTTCCCCGCTTTCCGTGTAATGAGCGTTGTAAGTGCTCTTCGGATCCGGGTCGGAGTAGAGGAACGCTTCGTGGTGACCGACCGTCCTGCCCGTGAATTCCGCATACAGGACCTTCCCCGAAATCCAAACGGAATCCTGGAAAAAGGATTCTTCGAGCATGATGCGGAAACGGTCCCCGGGTTGCACGCTCGAAAAGGGAATCTTGCACTGAAGCACCCCCGCGACGACTCCGGACATCCTGGCCGGGATTCCCACGGAAATGAGAGTCCCGTGCAAAGTCCCCCCCGGAAGAATGGAGCCCTCGAAAACGGACTGTTTCACCGTCAAGGGCTTTTCCACCAACCGGTAACGGAAAGCGTCTGTCGCCGAATCGCGAAAGAGCAGATGCACCGTCGCCGGATTCGGCGAATAGCGGAAGACTTGAACCTTCCCCGAAGAATCCCGAGCAACATGAAAGGCCTGCCCCACCCGAAGGTTCGAAAGTTCCACACTGTCCTGGATGGAGAGCACGATGGAACGCCTGTCGTTAAACGAGACCTGTAACCGCTCCAAGACCTGGTAAAGCCCTTCCCCCGCCTGAACCGTATCGTTCAAAATAAATACAGACGATTCCCTGCCCCTTTCGAACTCCACGCTATCCCGGCGGATTTTTTCCAAATCCCGCTCCAAAGACTCCTTCCGGGAATCCAACTCTTCCAACCTCTCCCTTTCCGAACAACCGAAAAGGAGGACTGCGGTCAAGGCAAAAACAAGAATCTTCATTTTTCAAAGACAAAAGCTCGCCGCAAAAGCGAGCCTTCGTCCATTTTCATTTTATCACTTGGAAGCCGGGGCTTCCGCCTTCTTGATGCCGAGCAATTCCACTTCGAATTCCAGGAGGCTGTTCCCGGGAATGACGCCCGGACGCCCGTTCGGGCCGTAGCCCAACTGGCTGGGAATCCACGCCTGCGCCTTTCCGCCGACCTTCATCAGCTTCAAAAGTTCCGTCCAGCCGGGGATGACCGCCTTCACGGGGAATTCTGCGGGCTGACCGCGCTTGATGGAGCTGTCGAATTCCTTCCCGTCGAGCAGCTTCCCCGTATAGTGGACACTGACAATCGAAGAATCCGTCGGTGTTTCGCCCGTGCCTTCGACAATCACCTTGTACTGAAGTCCGCTCTCCGTGGTGACGACGCCCTCGGCCGTCTTGTTCTTCGCGAGGAACGCTTCCTGTTCCGCCAAGTTCTTCGCAGCGGCGATGCTGTCCTTTGATATTTTCTGCTGCATGAGCTTCATCGAAAATTCGTTCAAGGCCGCGCCCACCATGGAATCATTCATCAAGTACTTCGTGGAATCGTGTTCGTAACGATCCTTGAACCCCTGGATGAAGGCGTCCATATCCAAGTCGATGGAATCCCGGGCGACCATTTGGGTATAAGCCTGCATTCCGAAGTTCGCCCCGATGGAATAGCTATACTTATCCTTTTCCGTGACCAAGGACTTCTTGCCCGATTTCGAACACAATTGATCGCATCCGACAAAGAGGGCGAAAGAAAGGCCTAAAACAATCCATTTTTTCATTTTGATTTCCTTTTGAAAAATTTCAAGTGCCCATAAAATAAAATTTTTCCACGCGGGGAAAAATCCCCCGATGCATTTTGGCAAAAATTTCGCCCTTTTATTTGCCACTTTTCGGTAGCAGGATTGCCCACCCATTTTTGATACCATTTATAAAATGAAAGATTCGCCGATAACCCGGAAAGCCCTGCGAGAAATCCTCATCCGCTGGCGCGCCGACTTGCATCTCAGCCAAGAAAAGATGGCGAATCTTTGCGGTATCTCGAGAACTCACCTGTCCCGGCTCGAAACCTGTACCGAATCGACAAAGCTTGAAACCATCCACCAAATCCTCGCCGCTTGCCAAAAGACCTGGCAAGATTTCGGCAATGCGATGGATGAAGCCGTATCTTCCGAGAATTCCTTCCGGAAGATAAAGATGGCCGCAGAACCGAAAGCTCCCTATTGGGACAAAAAATAGCCCGCGCCCGCCTTTTTCCCATCCATTTTGTGTAAATTGTAACCGTTTTAGGAGAATGGCATCATGATGTTCGACCCTCTTTACATGGGCATCCTTTTAATCACACTCATCATTTCGGGTGCGGTGTCCGCTTTGGTGAAATCCCGTTTCAACGCCGGGCAAAAAGTCCAAATCCGCAGCGGCTTGACAGGAGCGGAAGTCGCCTCGGCCATTTTGGCGGACGCGGGCATTTACGATGTCCGGATTTGCGAAACGGGCGGATTCCTTTCGGATTATTACAACCCATTGGACAAAACCCTGAACCTTTCCCGCGAAGTTTACCACGGGCGCAGCGCGAGTTCGGCGGGAGTCGCCGCTCACGAAGTGGGCCACGCCATCCAACATGCGCAAAACTACTTCCCCCTGTGGCTGCGTTCCTTCATCGTCCCCGCGGCGAACATCGGCTCCAACTTGGGACCTTGGATTGTCATCTTGGGAATCATCCTGATGTCGGTGGGGAAGTTCGCCATCGGGCAAAACGTCGCAATCGTCGGAGTCCTCCTATTCGGCATCGCCACCCTTTTCACCCTGGTCACCGTTCCCGTGGAATTCGACGCTTCCTCGCGTGCCAAAAAAAGACTCGCCCGTTTAAACATCTTGGCGGAGGGCAAGGAACGGGATGTCGTCGCGGGAGTCCTCTTCGCCGCGGGCCTCACCTACGTCGCCGCCGCCATTTCGTCCATTATGCAGCTTCTCTACTGGGCGCTCCGCGCCGGCCTCTTGAATCGGAGGGATTGATGCGGCGTATGGAAGTCGAATGCCCGATGTGCCGAGGAATCCTGGTCATCGACTCCGATTCGGGAAAAGTCCTCGAACATCGGGAATGCAGAAAGGAACGGCAATCCCTCGAAGATTTTCTCGGCAAGGAGAAGAACCGCGCAGCGGAATTGGACAAAAAATTCGAAGAAGCCAAGGAAAGGGAAAAGAACCGCCTTTCGGAAATCGAAAAGAAATTCCAAGCGGCAAAGAACAACCCGAATTTGAAGGATCCGCCGCCGTCCATTTTGTGGGATTGAACTTCTTTCAATTCGCCGTCAAGCTTCCCGGTGGAGAATCCAATCCTTCAAGAAAATTTTAGCGTCTTCGCAAACAACGACATCCTTGTCAAAAAGACGTTCCAACCGCCCAAGGGAGGCGTCCCCGGTTTTTTCAAAAACGACCACTTTCCGGATGCGCTCCCGATGTTTCAGCAGAAACGGAAGGCTGTTCCCGTCTGTCTGCGGAAATCCGTACCCGATGATGTAAATTTCCTTGGCGTGGGACAACCAATAATCCGCTTTCGCCCAAATCACGTTGAAAAGGCTGCCTTTCAAAAAAGATTCCTTGGCATGCGCCATCGGAATGAAAATGGGATTGTCCTCCTTGTAGAGCGGAAAACTGCCGTCGCCCGCTTCCACGCGGCAAACGCTATTCAAATTGAATTCCTCGCCGGCGCCTTTGACGGGATACCAATTGAGCGAGCCGTGGAGCTTCAAGAGGTCAATGCTCCTTTGTCGCCGAAGATGTTCCGAAGAACAGTCCGCGCGCTCCATTTGCACCCCGTAATCCACTTCTGCCGTCAAAAAAAGATGCGGATCCCGTTTCACCTGGTCTTCCACGAGCATATCATAATTGAAAGAAAGGAGAAGGTTCCTCTCTGCGGATTTTCGGTCATTGGCCACGGATTCCAAAAACCGGGACAGGATTTGGGAGGATTCCGCCGAAAGGAGGGAAGTCCGCTTCATGGAAGCCGCAATGAAATGAAGCAGCTCAAAGCGCAATTCCGCATTGTACAGGCGTTCCCTCTCCATCGAAAATATCTGGGCAGAAAGGATGTTCGTCGCGATGGATTCCATTTTCAAGCATTCGGAATCCCCACGGCAAATGTCGCGAAGCCACTGGCAATAATTTTTCAACTTGGCGTATTCCGAACCGATTCCGTCGGGAATGAGGCCGTTCAAATCCTTGAGAATGGGCATCTGTGGGCAAAAGGATTTGCTGAAGCCCGATCCGAGGAGAAATACCCGTTGAAAGCCCCCGGCAGTCGTCAGGTGCCTCCTTTCTGGGATTGCCGCTGCTGTTGCACGTAAAGGCGCGCCAATTCCATCCGATTTTCCTCATGCTCGCGCTTTTTCGTTTCGGATTTGCAGCTCACGCATTTCGTCGCCGTCGGGACGGCTTCGAGGCGCGCCTTGGGGATGAGTTTGTGGCAAACCTTGCAAATGCCGAAAGTGCCCGCGTCGATGCGCTGCAAGGCCTCTTCGAGATACACCAGGTACTTTCCGTCTCGGGCGGCGAGGTCGAAATTCGTTTCCAGGGAATTGTAGTCGGAAGCGGCATCGGCCAAATGGGTTGCATAACCGGCGCTTTCCCCACCCTGATCCCTGCTGCCTTGAAAAGTTTCGTTGTTGGAAACATCCCCTTGTGCAGCGACCAATTGCCTTCTGCGTTCAAGCAGCAAAGCCTTGAAGTATTCCAAATCCTTCTGATTCATCTTGACCGGTGAATTTTCTTTCATGCCAACCCTTCCGCAGAGTGGAAACTCCCGACATTGGAAGCTTCATCGCCCGGTTAAACTATTTTATTTTTTGAAAAAAGGAAATTTCCCTGTAAAAAAAGAAAAACATTTTAAAATTCAGCCCCCCACAGGAATTCCACCGATTCCCCGGAATCCACTTCAATCAAATTCCGGTGATGGTTCAGCACGTCCGGCTCCGCCGTCATCGGCTCCACCGCCAAACAGTCCCGAAGTGGCGGCGTGTAGATTTGGATGCCATGAAAGGCGTCTTTCCCCACTTCCTCCCAAATTTCCAGCTGCGCACCCGTTTCCGGATTTTTCATCCAAACGGATTCCCTTCCCGAAGGGGCGTCTATGGCAAAATAATCGTTGATGAAAATGTCCCCGATACGGGATTCTTCAAAACGCGACTCCCGTTCCCATTTTCCCGTCGGAATGTCCGCAGCATCGAGGACGGCCCTGTGGCAAGGGGGGAGTTTCAAAATCCATCCGTCGATTCCGCCGCCCAATTTGAAATAAGGGTGAAACCCCTCCGCGTAGGGAAGCTTCCCACTCCCGGTATTTTTCACGACCGACTTCACGGAAAAGGAACGCCCCGTAAATTCATAAAAGTTCGTCACCTTGTAAGGAAAGGGGTAACCGGGCAAATCTCCGTAAAAATCCCTTTCCAAGGAGAGAATCGCCCTGTCCCGCTCCACGGTGAAATCCAACATTTTCCACGGCAAGACATGCAAAAAACCGTGCAAGGCGTGCGGAGCCCAGCTCACGTTATTTTCCAACTGATAGGACTTTCCATTCCAACTCCACTTCGCATCGGCAGTACGGCCGGGAAACGGGGAAAGGCACACCCCCGCATTGGTGTCCGCATGGATTTCCCTGAAAGTTTCCGCGTCACGGTATCCGTAAAGCAAATCCAGCATTTGTCCTTTGAATGGAACTCTCCAAGCGTTGAGCCCCGCACCGAAACCCGCCAAAATCTCCAGTTCGCAATCCTCTGCGCAAATGACGTAGCGTTCGAGCGTCCCGAGCGGACGCGATTTCAAGGAAAACTTCATATATATCTCCTTTCCGAAAAAATAATACATTAAAGGGCGGAAAATTTGGAATTGTCAAAAAAGGAATCCCCATGCGCAAGAATCTAGGCCCGAAAGCCGTCATCACCCCTCTTCCCGTCCTCATCATCGCCACCTACAACGACGACGGTTCTGCAAACGCCATGAACGCCGCTTGGGGCGGGCAAAGGGAAGAGGACCAAATCGCGATTTGCCTCTCCACCGACCACAAGACGACGGAAAACATCCGGAAAAGAAAAGCCTTCACGGTGAGTTTCGGAACTCGCGCAACGGAAACCGTTTCCGATTTTTTGGGAATGTTCAGCGGCAACAAGATGCCGGACAAGGTCTTGAAATCCGGACTCCACGTCGTGAAAAGCGAACACGTCGACGCGCCGATGTTTGAAGAATACCCGCTCACCCTCGAATGCGAACTGCTCGAAATCAGCGGAGACATCGACGGCAGCACTTACGTCGTAGGAAAAGTCGTCAATACAAATGCGGACGAAAGCGTTCTAAACGAAAAGGGAAACGTCGATTTGGACAAAGTGAAGCCCATTTCTTATGATTCTTCCGCCAGAGCCTACCGAGTTCTCGGCGAAGTCGTGGGAAAAGCTTTCAGCGACGGCAAGGCGCTCCTCAAATAGTGAGTTCGCTCCGAATTTTTATTTCTTTGTTTCCGCCAAGCAAAAAAAAGCGACCCTTTTGAGGTCGCCTTTTTTTCTCTCTTTTCAAGGAATCATTTGATTGTCAACTTGCGCTGGTTCGGGGATGCCGTCTGCTTTTTCGTGAACTTGAAAGTGAGGATGCCATTTTCAAGGAAAGCTTCGGCGGATTCCGGATTGATTTCTTCCGCCAACTTGAACGAACGTTCATAATGCATTTCGGAAGAAGCGTTTTTCCGCGTTGCCTTGATGCTCAGCGTATCGCCTTCCACGTTGACGTCGATGTCGCTCTTCTTGACGCCGGGCAACTCGACTTCCAGCGTGTAAATGCCTCCCTTTTCTGAAACGGATGCTTTCGGCATGCACGAACCGCAAGCCTTCACATCGTCATTCAAGGTGTCGAACAGATCGCTGAATCCGAAAAGCGGAACCAATTGATTGCTGTACATAATTCATCTCCTTTGTTAAAATTTATTTGATGACCAACTTGCGCGCCTGTGCAGAGGTCTTCTTGCACAACTTGACGGACAACAGGCCGTTTTCGAACGAAACATCCGCGGATTCGGCATCCAAATCCTTCGAAAGTTTGAAAGAGCGTTCGAACTTGACATCCGCAGTGGCGGATTTTCTAGCGGCCTTGACCGTAATCGTGTCGTTTTCAAGGTTCAAATCGATATCTTCCTTTTTAACGCCGGGAAGATCCACTTCCAAAGTGTATTGACCATCCTTTTCCGCCACGGCGGCGCGAGGAACATAAGCTCCGCAAGCCTTGCCTTCATCGTCGAAAGCGTCAAAGAAATTGTCAAGCCCGAAGAAGTGAGTGGGAATCATTTGTGTGTTGTACATGGTTTTTATCTCCTTTTTGTTTTCGCTTGACTTAAAAGCAAAAGTCATGCCATTTTATTTTCTCGGAGTTTTTCATTTTTTCGAAAATTGATTTTTTCAAAATCAAACGGAACGGTTTTAATTCGAAATGTCGAATCGGTTCATTTTGAAATTTTCACCAGTCTAAAGAGACGAATTCCAGAATTTTTAAAATTCTATTTTATGGCGGATGACGGTGCGCTCCCGATTTTTGCAACAATTCCTATTCTTTCATTTGAAACTTTTCCATTGGAAGAGGAAGGTGTTGGAAAATAATTTGAAAATCGTTCGCCCTGGAATTTCAAAGCAGTCCCAGGAAAAATTTTATTTCCATCTTCTGGAAAACTTGACAAAGGATGCGGCGGATTTTTTCACCCGGAGCAAGATTTATTCCCCGTCCAACCCACACTTTCTCGTGGACGAGAAAAGCCGTTCCGTTTTGAAAAAAATGAAACGGGGCGGTTTGATGTTGACAGCCCACTTGGGAAACTATGAGGCTCTCGGACCGTGGCTCGTCCGAACGGGCATTCCCCTAGTCGCAAGTTATGCAAAAATTCGCCCGAAAATTTTGGATGAATGGTTAAAAAACAAGCTGCGTTCCATCGACAATTTCAATTATTCACTTTTTATAAACAATCCGAGAGATATTTTGCGCCTGCTAGACGAAGGAAACGTTTTTTGCCTTCTCGCTGACCAAGATTACAGAAAATCCCGATTCATATCCGGAAAGTTCTTGGGACAACCCGTCCACTGCAATCCCATTCCACAATTTATCCTCCAACACCGTCCGCAAACTCCGGTTTACTTGTGCTGGTTGGATTCAGATGGGGATAAGTTCACCTTATTCGCAAAGGAATTGTCTTCCCAAAGCGGCTCATTCGTTTTCGAGCAATATCACAATTGGCTGGAATTTCAAATCGAAAAAAATCCGGGAAAATGGTACGGTTGGTTTCACCGCAGGTTTCTATCCGCTTTGAATGAAAATTAAAAAATCAAAGTAATTTCAATCCCACAATCCCGGAAACTATCAACAAAATACAAGCCCCTTGACCGATTCCAATGGGTTCGTGAAAAATCAACACTCCCACGAGAAACGTTCCCACCGTACCGATTCCCGTCCAAATGGCATAAGCCATTCCCATTGGCAATTTTTTCAAAGCCAAGGCGAGCAGAAGAAAACTCCCCAACATAAAAAAAATCGCCACCAAACTATAAAATATTTGAGAAAAACCTTTTGAAAATTTCAAAGCTGTCGCCCATACGATTTCCAGCAAGCCAGCCACAAGAAGGAAAATCCAATACATTTTGATTCCTTGTGTTTTTCTTCAAAGGCCTAACGAAAAACACTGGTGAACACCCGGCGGCATTATGTTTTAGAACGACCCAAATATAGATATTTTGGTTTCAGAATGTTTCACGTGAAACATTTTATTCTTTATTCGAATACCGCATATACGCCTTTAACGAAACATCTTCGTCAAGTTTTTAACTTTTCAACAAACTTCATCGCATCATGAACATCGCAATGAGTAAAACAAACCCGACCCAAAACAATCTTCAATAACCGAAATTACCATTTTTTTAAACCTGTTCCCTTCGGCTTTCTTACTTTCAAAACTTGCGCCAAGTGGGGAAGGAAAGGCGGCAAAGATGTGAAATTCGTTGAACCATTTTTTCGAACCATTTTTTCTTTAACTTCTAAAAGTGTACAGTGTCACCTCATTTCTTTTGTTTCACGTTTTGTGGCTAATTTTAAAAATGGAAAAATATCAGTTGTCAATATATTATTCACATTCTGTCTTCTTGAAACTGGAATGTGTAAATTTCTTTCTGTAAAATCAAAAGGGTCCGGAGAACTCGCCGTT
>CAZCRF010000049.1:0-19961 GCA_964501065.1 uncultured Fibrobacter sp.
CTACAACTTCACCATGATGGGCTACGCCCCGTTCCAGTATTACGAATCGAACAACGCAAGCGATGCCGTCAAGGAAGTCTTTGAATTTATGAGCAACGACGACATGTGGGTTTTCATCGACGGCGTTTTGGTGGTGGACCTCGGCGGTACGCACCTCGCCACTCCGGGAGCCGTCGACGTGCGGACTTTGGCGATGAACAACCACGGCTGTGCGGCGGGGCAGCCTCTTGCCGAGGAGTTGACAAAGCAAGGCGCTTGCGGCGGCGGGAGCCTTTATCCGGGAGGCTGGACGGACGGCTCCTGGCATCATGTGCACTTCTTCTATGCGAATCGCCAGACGGATGGGGCGAGCCTCTACATCCGCGCGAATTTGGCCGCTGTCGGCGCTTCCGTTTACACCGGCGGCGACTCCGGCGAAGAAACGGTCGGCGATTCCGACGATGATGATGACTGCGACTGATTCTGCGGAATTCTTTTTTGGAAAAGGAATGCTGATAGCTTTTTATTATTATATTTCAAAAAGAAACGAAACGTCCATTGGGAGGATTTGTATGAAACATTTGATTCTAGGCTCTTTGGCTTTGGCAGCGTCGGCTGCGCTCGCCGGGGAAAATTTTGGCGGCATCGGCGTGACGATTTATGCGGAACCGACCGGCGTCTATGTGGTGGACGTGATTCCGGGGTCTCCGGCAGCGGACGCCGGGATTGAAAAGGACGACCACATTCTGGCTGTCGACGGGAATTCCCTTTCGGGGAAGACCTTGGACCAGTCGAAAGACCTTCTCCGCGGCACGGTCGGCAAACCCTTGGAACTGTCCGTCCTCCGCGAAAAGGAATCTTTTTCCGTAACCCTTCGCCGGGCGCACATTTCCGTCGATGAAATTGAATCGTCCGATGTGGAAAATTGGTATGGCGAAGACAAGCAGTCTTACTCTTCGGAAGAAATTGCGGAAGTCGCCCGCAAATCCCTCGGCGGGAATTATTCCCTGTTGTCCGTGATGCAGAACGGGCGCGTCATTCCCGAAGAATCGAGCGTCTCTTCGGCGAACCTCTCTTCCGTTTCCGTGGAGAAGGACGAAGTGAAGGGGGAAATCCCCGCTGCGAAGTCGGCTACCCGTCCCGCCGGAAAGCTCAAGGGATTCTCCCGTGAATTTGTACGCATCTTCCTTTACGCCGAAGGCTCCACCGTCGTGCGCATCGTCGATGCGAACGGGAACGTCATTGCGCGCCTGTCGAAGGAAAATGCGAAAGCCGGTTCGCTCGCCCTGTCTT
The DNA here is from genome assembly GCA_964501065.1 of uncultured Fibrobacter sp. Taxonomy (GTDB): domain Bacteria; phylum Fibrobacterota; class Fibrobacteria; order Fibrobacterales; family Fibrobacteraceae; genus Hallerella. Next base: position 1,273 of record CAZCRF010000049.1, read on the forward strand.
GGGACGGGAAGGCTGCCGCCGCAGGCCGTTACGTCGTCCATGTGGAGCAGAACGGTGCTTCTTCGGCTGCCGCCGCAGAACTTCGTTGACGGCTCTGAAATCGCCCTTGGTGAAATTCGCAAAGGTTCCTTTTTGTGGAGCCTTTGCTTTTCTATTTTTGTCGCGTGATGTCCTGCCCATTTGAGCGAAAGAATCTCGGCTGCTTGAGATGGCTGTTGCCGTTTTTGGCGTCTTTCGCTTTTTCGCAGGAATTGACCAAAATCGATTTGCCCGAAAGGCCGGACCCCGCCGACTCCACGGATGCGGACACGTCTTCCGGGGATTGGTTCGGCTCTTCGGGGGATTCCTCCCGAGTGGACACGGTGGAATACCATGCCGTCGATTTGCAGTACGATGTGGAATCGTCCACTTTCAACCTGAACAACAAGGCGCAACTGAAATACAGGACGGTGACCTTGGATGCGGATACGGTTCTTTTCAACCAGAAGGATCAGGTGCTGCAGGCGAGCGGCGATCCCGTCTTGAGGGAGACGAAAAGCGCCTCCTTGGCCGGTTACCGCATGAAGTACAATATGAAGTCCCGTGTGGGGGAAGTCTATTATGCGACGACGTTCCAGGACAACAACCAGTTGAACGGGATGGAGGTTCGGCGACTTCCGGATTCTCGCCTGTTGATTGCCCGTGGGGATTTCAGCACTTGCGACGATACGACTCACCAGCATTATTACTTTTACGGAAGGCGTATGGTGGTGAAGCCGAAGGAAAGCGTGACGGCGCGTCCCGTCGTCTTGAACATTGCGGACGTTCCCGTGGCCGTGTTGCCGATGATTGTCGCTCCGCTGAAGAGCGGCAGGCGTTCCGGGTTTTTGACGCCCAAGTTCGGCGGCGATCAGGTGCAGGGCTTTTATATCAAGAACGTGGGCTTTTACTATGCCCCGAACGATTACTGGGATGCGACGACTTCCGGGGACGTCATCGAGGGGTCCGCGGCCAGCTTCGAAAAGACGACCCTTTCGGAAACGATTCGTTACAAGTGGCGTTATCGCCTGGACGGGAGCGTCACTTACACCAGTTACCTCGAAGAATTTAATTTCGGCAACAGCGGTTACGACATTTCCTTCAACCACAACCAGAATTTGACTCCGGATGGGAAGCACACCCTTTCGGGGTCTGGGTCTTTCGTCTCGAGCCAGAGTATCCGGCAGGACAACGGGCTAGACGCGGAGACCATCTTGAACCAGCAGGCGAACGCCCAGATGACCTATTCGGGAAAGTTCGGGACGAACAAGAGTTTGACGGTCAAGGCGTCGCAGAATTACAATTTGACGACCGGGCTGAAGGAACGCCAAATCCCGGACGTCCAGTTTCGCATGAGCGGACAATTGTTCGACTTCGAGACGGACGAGGACGAAGTCGCGGAGGAATCCTTTTGGGACAAGTTCAATTACTCTTTCACGAATCGCTTCAATTTGTATGAACGCTTGGCCCGGGACACGGTTCGGGACATCGACACGGCGGCTTGGTACACGGGGTATTTGGGAACTTATTCCGTCGACTATTCCGCATCCCTTTTCAACGTCATCAATTTGACCCCGAAGGCGACCTTCACGGGAATGTGGAGCGGCAACCGTTGGATAAATCCGGAAGATTCCGCGAAATACAGAAAGCAGCGGAGCGGTTTCAATCCCGAACAGGATGAATACGGGGAATTCTTTTACAACCACAATTACAGTTTGACGGCGGATACGAAACTTTACGGAATCTGGATGCCGGAAATCGGTCGGTTCACGGGGGTTCGGCACGTCCTTTCCCCGAGCGTCTCGTACACTTATGCGCCCAAGATGGACACGAGCAAGTATTTCGTGAAGCATCCGCTCCTGGGGCAGACCCCTTACCAGATGAAGCAGAAGTCGGTGGGGCTTTCCCTTTCGAACGATTTCGACATCAAGTATTTGAAATCCATCGGGAGAAGCCAAAAGTCCGAGGACGGCGAGGATTCGACGCAAACGGAAGACTCATACGGGACGCGGAGGCTGGTGACGACTTCGCATTCGACGTCTTACAACTTTGCAGCGGATTCCCTGCACTGGTCGGACATTTCGTCGAGCTTCGGGTTTCAGCTCTTGCCCAATTACCTGTTCACGATTCGGACGCGTCACAGCTTTTATCACAAATATGAGGAAGATCCGAACAAGGTGCGCGTTCCCGAGTTGACTTATTGGGGGTATGACCTCTCCAAGACTTTCAACTGGTCGGGGGACTTCAATTCCGGGCTGCCGTCGCAAATGGGGAAGTACCAGAAGGACGCCTGGTCGGCGAGCCTGGATTACCGTTACAGTTTTTCGAGTTCCCGGGTGGGGAAGAAGGTCTTCAAGGACAACGTTTCGCATTCGACGGGAATTTCCGCTTCGCTGCACCCGACTCCGAATTGGAGCATGAGTTACACGACGCGGTACAGTTACACGGAAGGCCGTTTCGCTTCTCACGAGTTTACGTTCGACAGGTCGCTGCATTGTTGGATGTTGAATTTCACATGGACGCCGACGGGCCCCGCCGCGGGGTGGAGCTTCACCGTCTATGTCAAGGATTTGCCGGACATCAAGTTGAATGCGGCGAGCACGGATGACAATTAGTGACCAGTGGGCAGTAGATTGAGATTGCCTGCGCTTCACCACGGAATCCTTTCAGCTGAAGCGACGTTCCTTTTTTGAGGGAAATGTCCGGGGGAACTTTAGAATGCGGATTAGGGCTTCGAACGGGAGAAGCTCCGGTTTGTCGCTGTCCTGGCGAAGTTCCTTATAAACGTTTGTGCAGTTGCTGCAAATGCAATGGAATCTGGATTCAATCGGAGAATCTCCCTTCTGGTCGGGGAAATATCGGGAGATGTTTTGCAATCGTCCGTCGAGTTGGAAAATGTCGCCGTAATCGTATCCGCAGATTTCACAACGGGAGTTTTGCCGCATGAAGTGGAGAAGGAGCGGAGTCGTGGGGTAGTAGTGGTAAAAATTTTCAACGACGTCTTTTGTCGAAGGGAGAGCGTTGCACGCGAGGTTTCTTTTGCGCGGGGAGAAGGAAAGTCCCAAAAGATAATCGAGCCAGAGCCATTCCAAGGTGAGCGCATATGCGTCGTCGAGGAGAACGCCGGAATGTCCGCTTCCCCAGGTGAAGTTCGGTATGGATTTTTCCAAGTCGGCAATTGACAGCCTGGGGCATCTTTCCGTGTCGACGAGAAAGTCCGGTATCAAGTCTGCGTAAAATGTCGTGCGCCCTTTCCCAGACCAGTCCTCTCCTCGGTAAGGGTTGGAGGCGATATTCCCGCTCATGACGATTCCCGTTTTGCCGTTGCCGACCCTTAGAAGGTAAAAACGGTCGCCGGGGCGAGCCTTTTCGTATTCCCTGATGCTCCAGTTCAGACTGTAGTTTTGGGTTTCTGCGGCTTCGCGGACGGCTTCTTTGAAATCCGCCTGTTTAAAACTCGAAATTTCCGGATTCCAGCGCAGGATGAAGGTGCTCATTTTGCCTCTCTTGAACCTTGTTTGGGTGAATCTTTTGATAATCTGTTCTACTGCGATGGAAAAAGCTAGGACTTTGCGTTGAAATCAAAATTCAAAAAGGCCTCCCGCGAGGGAAGCCTTTTCATAAAAGAGACTTCTTTACCAGCCGAATCCGCCGCCCGAAGAAGAACACGTGCTGCCGGAGACGTTGCTTCCGCCGGAGACGCTTCCGCTCGTCGCGAAATAGTCGTATTCGTAAGTCCCGTTGAGCGTGACTCCGGACATCACCGTGTAGCTGCCGCTGCCGTAAGCCCACTGGATTTGCGATGCGCTGAATGGGAGCTTGATGGCGCCGGTCAAGGTGGAACCGCCGCTCAAAATGGCGATGGTCGTGTTTTGGCTGTAGGAACCTGTCGCCTTCAAGGAAGTCGATGCCGACGGGCATTCGGTCATGTCGGAAGTGCCCACGCCGAGGACGACCGCGGTGCCGGAAACGGTGAACGAGCCGTTGCCGATGTCGAAAATGCCGTTTCCGTTTCCGCTTTGGGCGACTAGAACGATGCCGCCGGTGAATTCCATTCCGTAGTTGGAGTCGAGGCCGTCGCCTTTTCCGATTGCGTAATGCTTGCCTGCCGTGACGTAGACGTAGCAGGTGGAGCAGTTGTCTTCATTTCCGTCGCTCGCGTTCCAGGCGTCATCCGTCGAGTAGATGTAGGTCGTCGCATTCCCGAATCGGATGACTTCCGCTTCAACCCCTTCGTAGGAATAGGGGATGCTCACCGTGCCGCCGTTGATTTTGATTTCCTTGTCCGCATGGATGCCGTTCCTGCCGCGGAGTTCGAGGTTTCCGCCGTTGATGATTGCGTATCCGTTGCTGTGGACTGCATCCTTGTAAGATGCGACCGTGATGTTTCCGGCGTTTATCGTGATGCTGTCTCCGCCGATGATGCCCTTGCTGGACGATTCGTCCGTGGAAGAGGATGAAGAACTGCGCTGGTTCCAGCCGCCGCCCATTCCGCCCATGCCTCCCGTGCCGCCGTCGCTAGAAGAAACGTCCGGCTCTCCGCTTCCCGCCTTGATGGTGACTGTCGGTGTGGATGTGGAGTCTGCAATCAAGACGTAGTTGTAGGCCTGGATGCCGTCGTCCGCAGCGGTGATGTTGAACGTGCCGCCCGTGATGACGACGACGCCCTTGCCCGCCGTTACCGCACCTTCGTCTTCGCCTTCGTCCGACTTGATGCCGTCCCCTTCCGATGTCGTGAGGGTGAACGCGCCGCCGTCGATGTCGACCGAGCCCTTGCCCTTGAGGGCGTTGTTCTTCGCCGTCACGATGACCGTCGGCGCACCGCCGAACTCGTCGTCCGTGCGGACTTTCAGGTCGTTCGTCGTGTGGATGCCGTTGCCGTAGTTGCCGTTCACCTTGAGAGTCCCGGAGCCCTTTATCGTCAGGTCGTCCTTCGCGTAAATCGCGGCCTTCGTCGTGTCGGTCTTCAGTTCGCCGCTCGAATTATAGTAGTTGTAGACCTTGCTGCGGGAGCTTCCGTCGGTGAGGGTGTTCGTCGTGCCGCTGACTGCGACGATGAAGGTCTTGTCGGACTTCTGCGCGTAAATCGGCGCGTCGCCGCTCGTGAGAGTGAGGCCGTTCAGGTAGAGGTAGACCTTGTCTTCCGAGGATGCCGCGACGATGATCTGCCCGTCGTCGGAGGAGCCGGTGAAGTAGTAGTCCCCGGCGCAGGAGACCGTCACCGTGGAGCCGTCAATCGAGACGCAGTTGTTGTTCTGCTCCACGGTCGCGACGGAACCGCTGAAGGTCACCACGGGGCTTGAACCGTTCGAAATCACGACGGAACTCGACGAAGCCTCGACGACCGTGTAGCTAGAGGACGACGCGCCGGAAACTTCTCCCGAGGAGACTCCGGCGAGCGCGCCCGAAGAAGAGGACATTCCGCCAGCAGAAGATGCCGGAGCGAGTGAACTCGAGGATGAAACGGCCGACGTATAGATTTTGGTGCAGCTGGCGTCTGCGACGTTGTAGTAATAAGTGCCCAAAGCGTCGCTGTAAAAGTAAAGATTTCCCAAAACGGAAATGGGCGCTCCGGATTCGCCGCAGATGGAAATCTCCGCCGCCGAAGAGCTAGACGGGATGACAACTGTCGTATCGCCTGTCGAAGGGTCTATCACCACTGTCGATGTGTCCACTCCAGCCGATGCGGAAGAGCTTTCCGCATAAATGACGGAACCGTCCGCGAGAACGGCGAAGATGACTGCACCGGATGCGTCTAAGCAATACGTGTTGCCGAGTCCGTCCGCATAGGCGGTGTAATCTCCGCAGACGCTCGCTTCCGTTGAAGGGGTCTCCCCTTCGCCCGTGTAATCGCTCACGGAGGGATTCGAAGATTCGCTTCCGCAGCCGAAGAGGGCGGTAAACCCGACCAGTCCCGCAGCAGAAATGGCTGATTTGAAAAATTTTTGCATAGCTGACTCCTTTCCCTAAAAATTAGGCTTTGCGTGCGTTTTTTGTGAGGAAAAAAGCTTTTTTGGACTTTTCTTTGCGGAACGAAATTTCCCACCCGAGGGCTGCCGGGAAGAAAATGGACGAAATTTTTGTCGGCGGAATGCAACGTTTTTTGGGATGGGGCATCCAATCCCGAAAAGTTTCTGAACTACATTTTGCGAACATGCTCCTTTTTCTCTTGGAATGCCTCTTTGCCGCGTTGCTCCTTCTGTCGGGGCTTTTTTACGCCGCTTTCGAATGGCGGATGTTTCGCGCGTTGGGTCGGCTGCGCTTGGGAACTTCCATTCGCCATCCGCAGCCGTCCGTGAGCATTCTGGTCTCGGCCAGGAACGAAGAGGGCGGCATCTCGGAGACTTTGGATTCCTTGATGCGGCAGCGTTACAAGGGGCGGTGGGACATTTGGGTCGCCGACGACCGCTCCACGGACCGCACCCCGCAGATTCTTGCCGAATACGCCGAGAGATTCCCCGACCGCATCCATGTGGTGACGATTCGGGAACTTCCGGAGGGGGAGAGCGCGAAGAAGAACGCCATCGCGAAGCTTGTCGCGGCGTCTAAAGGGGAGATTCTCCTGTTGACCGATGCGGATTGCGTCGTACCGGAGACGTGGACTTGCGCCATGGTCCGCGAATTCGAGCCGGGAGTCGATTTTGTCGCGGGGCATTCCTACATCGACCTTCCGCCCGGGCGTTCGAATTGGCTCTTGAACATGCAGGCTGTCGAAACCATGGCTTACCGCATCGCGGGGACGGCCGCCATCGCCATGGGCATCCCCATCACCAGCACGGGCAACAACTTGGCTTATCGCCGCAGCTTCTTCGAAGAGGTCCACGGATTTGAAGGCGTTTCCAAAATCCAGAGCGGAGACGATGACCTGCTGCTTCAGAAATTGGCGCGGGAAGCGCCGTGGAAGGCTCATTATTCCGTCGATCCGGAGGCTTTCGTCAAGACGCGGGGGAAGGAGACCTTGCCCGAACTTTGGGAACAGCGCAAGCGGTGGGCGTCGAAGACGACGTACTACGCTCCGAAGATTGTCGCTCTCCTCGCCATCGTGTTCCTCTTCTTCTGCCTGCTCTCCCTCGGCTACGTACTTTCGTTTTTCAGTTTCAAGATTTTCTTGGCTACGGCTGCCGGCTTCCTCTTGAAACTCTTGGGCGACACCTGCGTGGAACTTCGCGGCTTGCGGATATTCCGGCAGAAAGAGCTTTTTAAATGGTTTCTCCCTGTGGAAATCGTCCACGCGCCGTTCACCGTTTTCGCGGTACTCTTCGGCGTCGCCGGGCGTTTTAAATGGAAAGGTTGATTGGAAATGGTTAAAAGAACAGAATCCCCGAAAGAAAAGCTGACCCTCGTCATCGCCGAAAAGCCGAGCGTCGCCGCAGACCTCGTTCGCGCCATCAAGACGGGCGGAAAGTTCAAGAAGGAAAAGGCTTATTACGAAAACGAATCCTATATCGTTTCGTGGGCTCTCGGCCATTTGGTGACTCTTGCCGACCCCAAGGAAATCAGCGACAAGTACAAGTCCTGGAGCATGGAGACCCTGCCGATTCTCCCGAAGACTTTTGAACTCAAGGCGATTCCGACGTCGAAGTCGCAACTGTCCGCACTTGGGAAGCTCATCCGCCGAAAGGACGTGGGGACAATCGTGAACGCTTGCGACGCGGGTCGCGAAGGGGAACTGATTTTCCATTACATCCTGGAATTCGAGAAAGGCAAGACGGGGCTTTCCGGGAAACTCCTGAAGCGGCTGTGGATGCAGAGCATGACGCAAGCTTCCATCCGCGAAGCGTTTGAACATTTGCGCACGAGCGAAGAGATGCAGAATTTGCTCGACGCGGCGGTTTCCCGTTCCGAAGCGGACTGGCTGGTGGGAATCAACGGCTCCCGCGGGTTGACGGCCTACAACAGCCGGTTCGGCGGATTCCAGCTCACCCCGTGCGGCCGCGTGCAGACTCCGACTCTCGCGATGATCGTGAATCGGGAAGAGGAGCGGAACGCCTTCGTTTCAAAGCCCTACTCGACAATCCTCGGAAAATTCGAGTCGGGAAATTCCGAATACAGCGGAAAATGGTTCGACCCGGAACTCAAAAACGACAAGGATCGGATTTGGGAGAGGGAAAAGGCTCTCTCCATTGTCGAAAAATGCACGGGCAAGGCGGGAACCGTCTCGGAAACGACGAAGCCGACGACCCAGAAGTGCGGACCGCTCTACGACTTGACGACTCTCCAGCGCGAAGCGAACAACCGGTTCGGGTTCAGCGCCAAGACGACCCTTTCCATCGCACAGGCGCTTTACGAACGGCACAAGCTCACTTCTTACCCGCGTACAGACAGCCGTGCGCTCCCGGAGGATTACGTCGGCACCGTGAAAAAAATTCTCGGCACCGTGGAAGGGAGGCTCGCCCCGTTCGCGGAAAAGGTCTTGGGGAACGGCTGGGTCAAAAAGGATCCGCGCGTCTTCAACAATGCGAAGATTTCGGATCACTTCGCCATCATCCCCACGGGAAACAAGATGAAGTCGCTCACCGAGGCTGAACTGAAAATCTACACGATGATTTGCCAACGGTTCATCGCGGTCTTTTACCCGCCTGCGGAATACTTGAACACGACGCGCATTACCGAAATCGAAGGGGAAAAATTCTTGACCGAGGGGAAGATTTTGAAATTTCCCGGATTCAAGGAAGTCTACGGGAAATTCTCCGATGACGAGGCGAACGTGCCGCCCATCGATCCGAGTGGAAAGTCCAAGGCCGAGGAATTCGAGATCTTTGACGAACACACGAATCCGCCGCCCCGTTACACGGAAAGTTCACTGCTCTCCATGATGGAGAATGCGGGCAAGCTGGTGAAGGATGATGAACTCGCCGACGCCATGAAGGAGCGGGGAATGGGGACTCCCGCGACGCGTGCCGCCATCATTGAAAAGCTCATCTCCGACAAATACATGGTCCGCGACGGCAAGGAACTGGTGCCGACGAGCAAGGCCTTCGGGCTTATCCAAATCGCGCGCGCCATGAAAATCGAGAACTTGACTAGTCCGGAACTCACCGGGGAGTGGGAATTCCAGCTTTCCCAAATTGAAAAGGGGAAGGAGACGCGGTCCGAGTTCATGGAAGGCATCGAAAAACTCACCACCCAGATGGTTTCGAACATTCGGAACTTCAAGGAAGAGGACACTCGAAAGGAAGCCGCGTTCAGTCCGGTGGACGGGGTGAAAGTCTATGAAAGCGTTTCCCGGTTCGAAACGGAAGACGGAATCCAAATCCGGAAAATTCTGGGTGGGCGGAAAATGTCGGACGAAGAAGTCGTGGAGCTTTTGACCAAAAAGAAGGTAGGTCCGCTGACGGGGTTCCGCTCCAAGCGCGGCAAGGAATTTTCCGCGGGGATTGTCCTGGAAAACGGCAAAGTTCAATTCGTCTTCGACGATGCGGACGCGGAGATTGAAGTGGGCGCGGAAATCGGCAAGTCCCCGATGGACGGAAGCCCGGTCTTCGATTCGCTGACGGCATATGTCTCCCAAAGCTTCCTTGACAAGGAAAAGACGGGACTTCGCCTGAACAAGGTGATTCTCGGGAAGGAAATTTCCGTCGAGAACGTGCAGAAGATGCTCGCCGGTGAAAAGACGTCGCTTATCGAAGGGTTCCGTTCCGCGAAGACGCACCGCCCCTTTGACGCTTATCTCTTGCTCAATCCGAAGACGGGGAAGGTCCAGTTCGAATTCCCCCCGCGAGTCCCCGGCAAGGGGCGTCGGTTCTTCAAGAAAAAGTCAGAAGAATGAGGCGGCTGATGGGGCTCATCGTTAGGGATTGGTCCTTGGGGCCGGTCGTGCTTTGATGCGACGTTCTCCCCTCTTTCCACGAAGCTCCAAGCTCTAAGTTCTGCCCACGAGAAAGCGGCTCTGTCAAAATTTAATCGGGTAAAGCAAATGGAATTTCACGTCAGGGTAAACTTGGATGGTCGGGGCGGGCATCTTGATGAAGTTTATAAAACGCACTAGATTCCTCGCCCAACGTTCGTGCGGCTTGAAAATCGCCTCGAAGTCGTAATCGAGAGCGATGTAGATTTCATAATGTCCCGATTCATGCTCGAACACTCCTTCGTCGATGGAAAGCCCCGCGGCGAGTGCTAGCCACGACGGGTAGAACTTTTGCAAGAATTTCGGCAGCACGCGGTAAACCTTGAGCGAAAACCAATAGGTCTGGTTGCAGTAGTCGTCGGTGAAGACTCCCGTGTCGCTCTGGCGGTAATACGCCTTGGTGTTGATCCAGTAACTCCATTTCAAATCGAAGTAATTGAAGATGGGCACGTAGCGTTTCGCCATCGGATAAAGCCCGCCCAACGTCCCGGAGAGTACGTCGAAGATGCTGAAGCCCCATTCCGGCGAGAATCCGTCCTTGACGTCGATGGCGACGTGAGTCAGCATGGCGGAAGTCGCCGCGGCTGCGTAAGAACCGAATTCCGAGAGCCCCGCCCAGTAATAGCCTTGGTAAAAAAGTTCCGCGAAAAGGACTCCTGCGGAAAAATGCCCGAGCTTGTCCACGTTCTTCGCGTATTCGAAATCGTTTTCGAAGTGGAAGTGCGAACGCTCGTCGTCCCACCAGCCCTTGGCGAAGACAAGCCCGTAGGCGGCCCCGTACGAAGCCGCCGTGACCGCCGCAACGGCGCTGAACTTGAGCGGCGAGAAGACTTGCAGGGAATCTGTCCCCGGATCCTCCGACCGGTAATCGAAATTCACGTCCCGAAAGCGGCCCATCGAAGTTTCGGAAGTCGAGGAGTCCGACGTGGCGAGGTTCTCTGGAGACGCTTCCGCCCAAGAAACGCACGCGGCAAAAAGGAGAATCAATCGGTAAAGATGCGCTTTCACGGGGCAAACGATAGAAAAAGGCCGGCATCCCGAAGGACGCCGGTAAAAGTTCCCGGGCGGATTATTTTTCCCGTCCGAAGATGACGACGCTGTTGTGCCCGCCGAATCCGAAACTGTTCGACATCGCATAGTCGAAACGGTGTTCCACGGAACCGTCCTTGCACACGTCGAGAGAAATTCGCGGATCCTGTTCGTCGACATTGATTGTCCCGTGGACTTTCTGGTCGATGAGGGAGCAGATGGAGATGATGCCTTCGACGGCGGAAGCCGCGCCGAGCATGTGCCCGATCATGCACTTCGACGAATTGACTTTCAAGTTGGAGACGTTCCCCTTGTAGATGTCGTAAATCGCCTTGCATTCGGCGACATCCCCGAGCGGCGTCGATGTGCCGTGCGTGTTGATGTAGCCGACTTGGGACGGTTCGAGTTTGGCGTCGCGGAGGGCGGCCTCGATGGCCAGTTTGACTCCCGCGCCGTCTTCGCGCGGGGCCGTGATGTGGTGCGCATCGGCGGAAAGACCGACACCCGCAATTGTCGCGAGAATTTTCGCCCCGCGCTTTTCTGCATGGCTGCGGCTTTCGAGAACCATGACTGCCGAACCTTCCCCGATGACGAAGCCGTCGCGATCCTTGTCGAAGGGACGGGAAGCCTTTTCCGGAGCGTCGTTCCTGCGGGAAAGGGCGTGCATGTTCGCAAAGCCCGCCAAGGAGACCGGGGTCACGGCTTCTTCCGTTCCGCCGGCGACCATGACGTCTGCACGGCCGAGGCGGATCTGGTCTGCGGCGGCGATCAGCGCATGGTTCGAAGAAGCGCAGGCCGACGTCGTCACGAAGTTCGGGCCCATGAACCCGAGCCGGATGGAAATTTCGCCAGTCGCCATGTTCGTGATGGACATCGGGATGAAGAATGGGGAGACGCGGCGCGGGCCTTTTGTCGCGAGAGTCGCCGAACCGTCGTAATAAATGTCCATGCCGCCCATTCCGGATGCGACGATCACGCCTGCGCGGGTCTTGTCGAGCTTTTCCAAGTCCAATCCGGAATTTTCCACGGCGTGCAAGGCCGCGTAGACGGCGTAGCGGATGTTCCGCGAATAACGCTTCTGGTCGCGGGCGTTGAAATAGGCGGAATCGTCGAAGTCCTTCACTTCCGAGGCGAAGTGGACGTCGTAAGCGGAGGTGTCCATCTTTTCAATGTTCGAAATCCCGGACTTCCCGGCCAGGAGGTTCGCCCAAAGGGCTTCCGGACTGTTTCCGAGGGACGTGACGCAGCCCATTCCGGTGATGACAACTTCTTCCATGTTCTTTCCTTTGTTTTAAAGGGTGAAGCCGCCCCGGAGGGCGACGGATTTCAAATCAACGCTGTAAATTTATAAATTTGATATTAAATGGCTATTCAAAATAAGACCGCCCCCAATTTGGTATGGATGGATTTGGAAATGTCCGGGTTGGACCCGGAGCACGATGTCATCTTGGAAATCGCGACCATCGTCACGGGCCCCGACTTGAACATTTTGAAAGAAGGCCCGGTCATCGCCATCCACCAACCGGAGAACGTCCTGGACGGCATGGATGAGTGGAACACGCGGCATCACACGCAAAGCGGGCTGGTGGAGCGCGTCCGACATTCGCGCTACGACGTCGAGGCTGCGGAAAAGGCCACCTTGGACTTCATCCGGCCGTTCACGGTGGAACACGGCAAGAATCGGAGCGGAAACCTCCTCTGCGGGAACTCCATCACCCAGGACCGCCGATTCCTCTACAAGTACATGCCGAAGATTTCGAACTGGCTGAGTTACCGCAACGTCGACGTCTCTTCCATCAAGGAGCTGGCCTTCCGCTGGTTCCCGGGACTGCCTCCCTTCGAAAAGCAGGAGCGTCACCAGGCGTTGGACGACATTCGCGAAAGCATCGCCGAACTCGAATACTACAAGAAGACCATTTTCCACCTGGCGAAGTAAGATGCCGTCCTCTCGAAAACTTCCCCGAAAGTGGCGGCTGTTCAACCGAGCGGTACTTGCATGCGCCGTCCTCGCCTGCATCGTCGAATGTTCCCGATGCGCTTTCGGTGGCGGAGGAGAAGACGGCGAAGGGGAGAGTTCTTTGGAAAGTAAACCGGCGGAAGCGGTCGACTCCCTCTCGGCACAGCCGGCGGATTCCGCAAACGTCCCCGATTCTAGCGGGAGAAAGCCCAAGGCGGCGAACCTGGATCACGTTTACGCGCAACGGGACACGGGACTTGCACACGCCATGGACACTTATCTGCGCCGATTCCATCCGGACTACGCCCTTTACCTCGCCGTCGACGCGAAGACGAACGAGATTCTGGCATGGGGGGAACGCAAGGACAGCGCAGTCCAGGCGAAGCCGGACTTCATGTCCCGGGCGACCTTCCCCGCGGCGAGCCTCGCCAAGACGGTAACCCTCGCCGCCGCGCTAGAATCCAAAAGGTACGCGGTCTCTTCGGAAATTCCCCTCATCGGCAGGGCGCACACCCTTTACAAGCGGCAGCTCCGCGTCCCGGAAAACTACCGGGGGGCGAAGACGAGCCTCGAAACGGCATACGCGAAATCCTTCAATCCGCCGATAGCGCTGGTCGGGATGGACTTGGGAAAGGAGCGCCTGTTGAAAGCCGCCCAAAAATTTGGATTCAACCGCAAATTTCCGCGCAAAATCCCGGGAAAGAGCCTTTATGCCCCGCCGGATTCAAGCTACGGAATCGCCGAAGTCGCCTGCGGATTCACCCAGGGAACGACCCTTTCCCCGCTTCAGGCCGCCGCCATTGTCAGGTCCGTCGTCATGCGCCATCCGCTTGAAATCCCATGGGAAAGGAACGGCGCTTCCGGCTTTGCTCCCAAAGCGCCCGCATCTCTTGGAATGGAAAAATTTTCCGACGCCACTTACGGCGGCGTGCGAAAGGCCATGATTTCCACCGCCAAGGAAGGGACGTCCCGCAAATACATGAACACCCGGTTCATTTCCAAAAGATTCTTTTCCGATTTGGACATCGGCGGAAAGACGGGCTCCTTGGACGGCGAAAATCCGAAGGGGCGTTACGATTGGTTCATGGGATTCGCCCAGAGCCGCAAGGATCCGGACAAGGCCGTCATTCTTGTCATCATGCAAATTCACGGGCAGATGCGCACCCAAGTGGCTTCCCAAGTCGCCGCGCTCCTCATCAACTATTGGGCAAAGGAAACTCTCCATGACTGAATTCCCCGACTACACCTGGTGGAACCTGATTCCCACGCACTTCGACGGCATCGCCATCCATTTGGGGAGCTTCCCCGTGCACTGGTACGGGCTGATGTACCTTTTCGCGTTCGTCACCTGTTACGCGCTCATCTGGAAGACGAACGTCAAAAACGGCATCGGCATCCGGAAGGAGCAAATGGACAGCTTCGTCACCTGGGTCATCGTGGGAATTTTGGTCGGCGCTCGTCTCGGTTACGTATTGTTCTATAACCCGTCCCATTACCTTTCGCACCCGCTTGAAATCATCGCCCCGTTCCGCTACGATTCTGTACAAGGGCTTTACTTTGTCGGCATTTCCGGGATGTCTTACCACGGCGGACTCATCGGGGCTATCCTGTTCGGCATCTTGGGGATGAAGAAGAACAAGCTTCCCGTCTGGGAAACCCTGAACCTCGGATTCCTGGCTGTCCCGCTGGGATACAGCTGGGGGCGTTGGGGAAACTTCGTGAACGGCGAGCTTTACGGCGAAGTGACGACAAGTCCCATCGGCATGCTCTTTCCCGCCGCGCACGATTTGCAGCTCCGCCACCCGTCGCAGCTCTACGAACTCTGTTTCGAAGGGTTGATTCTTTTCGGCATCCTGTTTTGGCTGCACCGTTACAAATTCTTCCAAAAGCAGATGTTCCCCCTGTACCTCATCGGCTACGGCACGTTCCGCTTCTTCATTGAGTTTTTCCGTCATCCGGACAACTTCCTCGGCAGGAACGATCTCTTTGGAATGAGCCGTGGGCAAAGCCTTTGCATCTTGATGATTTTGGCGGGAATCGGCTTCTTCATCTGGGAGCATCGCCGCGAAATGCGCGGGGAACGGGATGCGGCGAAAGTCAGGGAAGAGGGGTTGGGGAAAAGGGGTTAGGGACAGCCAAAGCCGTTCTCACGAAAGGAGCTTTCGCACGTCGTCCGCGATGGCTTTGGGCGTGATGCCAAGGCTTTCGAGAAGGGCTTCCGGATCGTAGCGGTCGTAGAACTTTTTTTCGAAGCCGTAGCAGCGCACCTGCATTTTTGAATTCCCGTAGAACAGGGCGACCTTTGCGCCGAATCCCCCTTCCAAGATGCCGTCTTCGAGAGTGACGACGACTTGGTGGTCTGATTTCAGCGATTCAAGGGTGTCCCTGTCGACGTCGGAGGCGAAGCGCGGGTTGACAAGGGTCGGTTTGATCCCCAACACCCTTTCGATTTCGCGGGCGGTTCTTTGTCCGCGTTCGAAAAAGTCCCCGAGGGCGATGACGGCGACTTTGGATCCCTTCTCTTCCACGCGGAACTTCACTTGCGAATAATCCCCGTCGGCTTTGCGCCCGTCTTCGATGACGCCGTTCCCCGGAATGAGGACTATCGTGGGATGTTCCCCTTGGTCGATGGCGAAATTCACCATGGAAATGTATTCGGCCTTGTTCGTCGGAGCGAGCACTCGGACTTCCGGCATGTTCCCGTAGATGGAGTTGACGTAGAATCCCAAGTGGGTGACGTCGGTGAGCGTGTTGAATCCGGAATAGTTGAGGATGACGGCGATGGGGCTTTTGTTCACGGCGTTGTCCTGAGCCATCTGGTCGTATGTCCGCTGGAGGAATGTCGCGTTCGTCACCACGACCGGTTTCGCTCCGCGTTTTGCCGCTCCCGAAGCCATGGCGATTGCCTGCTCTTCGGCGATTCCCACGTCGGTGTATTGCGCTCCCAAGGCCTTTCGCTTATCCGGGGAAAGCCCGACGGATGCCGGCATCGCGGGCGTGATGACTAGCACTTTTGGATCGGACTTCGCCTTTTGTACGAGAAGATTCGCGGTGATTTGTTCATAGCTTTCGCCGCCCGTGGGCGGGTTTGTCGGCTTGCCCGTTTCCCTGTCGAAGGGGATGCACCAATGCCACGCTTCCTTGTTCGCTTCGGCGATGGCGTAGCCCTTTCCCTTTTGCGTGTGGATGTGCACGACAATGGGATGCGTGGAATCCTTGACGGATTGGAATACGCGAATGAGGCTTTGGATGTCGTTCCCGTTCGCTTCATAGACGTAATCGAGTCCGAAGGCCTTGAAGAGGTTTTTGGTGGACTTCCCGTCCGTTTCCCGCAGCTCCTGCAGGTTTTGGTAAATTCCTCCGTGGGTTTCGGCGATGGCCATTTCGTTGTCGTTCACGACGATGATGAGGTTCGAGCGGAGTTCCGAGCCTGCATAGTCGAGAGCTTCGAGAGCCTCGCCACCGCTGAGGGAGCCGTCCCCGATGAAGGCGATGACGTTTTCCGTCCCCCCCAAGAGGTCCCGGGCGCGGGCGAGTCCCGTGGCGAGGGAAATCGAAGTGGACGTGTGCCCCACGTTGAACAGGTCGTGCTCGGATTCTTCCGGATTCGTGTAGCCGGAGTCCTCCTTGAAACGGGAACTGTCGATGTAGCCGGCCTTTCGCCCGGTGAGAATCTTGTGGGTGTAGCTCTGGTGGGAGACGTCGAAGACGATTTTGTCCTTTGGCGAATCGAAGACGCAGTGCAGGGCTATTTCCGCTTCGACGGAACCGAAGTTCGGGCCGAAGTGTCCGCCGATTTTCGTGAGCCGGTTGAAGAGGGCTTCCCGGATTTCAGCCGCGAGTCGTTCTAGTTCCGTCGGGGAGAGTTTTTTGACATCGGCGGGGGAGTTGACTTTGTCCAAGATTTCGTACATAAGGCATCCTTTTCTTGTTTGCTGATAATTTAAGACTTAGAGAATGCTCTAAGGCAAGTTTTTTTGCAATTGGCGATTTGCGGCGATTGGGTGAAGCTTGTGTCCGTCGAAGGGACTGCTTTGTCGTTGGCACGACCTGCTTCGCTTACGCAATAGGGGTGAAGCTCGGTTGGAATTTTACGATGACGACCAGAGACTATCCGCCTATGCGTATGAAAAATTTTTGGGGATACCGTTGCCTACAAAATCGCGTCTGTTATCAAAGCCCAAATTGACCGGCGTCAATAACTTGATGCTGAACAAACTGAACGACCACGAAAGAGAACCCATATCCGACATCATCAACGGGGCCACCAAGGGGAATTCCCAAATGGGATACTGGCATAACACGTCTTATTGGACGTTGCGGACTGAAGGCTGGGAGGGGTTTACGGAAATCGGGACGGGGGTTTTCCAGGGGAAGGCCTTCACGAACAGCGGCTCGAACAAGGTGCTGAAGAGGGCGGTCGCGGCCGCCTTGGGGGATTGCGGGGGGAGGGTCAACAACCACCGGTTCCGGCATTCCTTCGCGTCGAACCTAATCCGGGCCGGGGTGAACGTCAAGGCCGTCCAGCAATTGCTGAGGCACGAGAACGTCCAAATCACGTTGAACACTTACAGCCACCTCCTGCAAGAGGATTTGACGGCGGCGGCGAATTCGGTGGGGTGACCGCGCTACTCTCCGTGTTTTCGTTTTGGACGCGTTTTTAGGCCTTTTTGAGGACGGGCTAGTCCCCAATCCACGTATGGGAGCGAAACGGGCTTGGACGTGGGTCAAAGCCCGGACAAGGAGGGTTTTCGGGCTGCCGCTGCTTAGATGGCCTTTTTCGGCACGAGGCCGCCCGTCACGTAACGGTGGATTACGCTGTTTATCAGCGTTTGGTACGGCATCCCGGCGGCTGCGGCCATTTCCCGGATTCCGCGGAGGTCTTCCCCCCGAATGCGGATTGAGACCACCCGCGCCGCATCCCGCAGCGCACCCTTCAACCGCCGCTCCTCCGCCTCCGGCAATCGGGGGTCCCCGGCGGATTCGTCCTCGGCTGCGGCCATGAGTTGCCGTTCCTCTTCGTCAAATGGTTCGTTGATGAATTCTACCATAAAGGCCTCCTTTTGTCCCACTTCCGCGAAAAGAAAGCGGTCTTGATGAAGATGTCGCCGTTGGATTCCTCGACGAATGGCACGCAGACGGCGTGGTCGCGGATGACGACAATCGCCATCCGTTGTCCGGGATGCCCGGCCTGGTTGCCGACCGGGCGGACCGCGAAACGGTTCTCGGCGATTTCCTCGGCGACGTCGCAAAAATCGATGCCTCTTTCTTCAAGGATTTTCGCGGCTTTTTCTTCGTTCCATTTAATCATATATACAATATATGTAAAAAATAGTTCTTTGTCAACCATAAAAGAGTGGATTTGTTGTTGTTTTTTTTTGCAACTGATTGGTTGCAAATTCCGTCTCCTTGCAATCCGTGCAAGTTTTGCAGGATAAATGGGTGGTTTCCCTTGCAAGA
The DNA here is from genome assembly GCA_964501065.1 of uncultured Fibrobacter sp. GTDB lineage: Bacteria > Fibrobacterota > Fibrobacteria > Fibrobacterales > Fibrobacteraceae > Hallerella. The sequence goes on from CAZCRF010000049.1 coordinate 19,584, forward strand.
CGCTTTTATTTTGAGAATCGGGCGGGTATTGAATCCCGTCCGGAACATGGAGAACCACGAATGGAGAGAAAGGACACGTACACCCCGAAGGAAATAGCCGCCATCACGAACCACGACGAGAGCACGGTGAACAGGTGGTGCAACAAGGGGTGGCTGTTCGCCCGGAAGCCCTTCGGGCGTTGGGTGATAACGCGCGGGGCGTTGTTGACCTTGATGTTCGCCTTCGGGCTTTTGGTGGGGAAGCCGCTGGAGGAATTCCGGGCGATGCAGCGGGGGGCGGCGACGCCTATCACATGATGGCGGGGATTGGGGATTTGGAGAAGAAGTACGATTTGGCGAGCCACGCCCCGAACGTGAAGGAGGTCGACAGGCGGCGCA
>CAZCRF010000050.1:0-19666 GCA_964501065.1 uncultured Fibrobacter sp.
TCCTGCAACTTGACGTAGGATGTGGGGGCAAATTCGTTTTCAAAGAGAAAGAACTCAACATCCATCCCGGAATTTCAAGAAGGGGATTCATTCATATTCTCGCTTCTCCATTTGACCGCTCCCATTGAAAATTCTAGCTTGAAGAAAAATGACAGCCCCCATCCCACAGGAAATCCTGGATCTCTGCGGCCGCCTTTCGCACGTCACCTACGAGAACTTGACAAAAATCATCCGTTTCGCCGAAGCGAAAAGCGCCGACGGCGCGCGAAAGCTCGACGACAGCTTCGAAAACGATTTGGACTCTTGGATGGGCGGCGGCACGTGCTACAGCCTCTCTTGGCATCTTTACCAGGAACTCCTCCAAATGGGATATGCGCCGAAACTCCTGATGGGGAACAAGCGGATCGAAAAGAACGTCCACTGCGCCCTGTCTCTTCCAATCGGCGGCGATTCCTTTCTGCTGGATCCCGGTTACCTGATTTTTGAACCGCTAAAAATCCCCGACCGGATTCCATTCCAAAGGACACAGGCTTTCTTTGCGCTGGTGCCGAACGCCGTCCGGCTGGACCTTGAAAACGACATCCTGGGGCTTTACACAGGACTTGTCGGCGGACCGATGAAGCTCCGCTTCGAATTCGACATCCGAGGCGTCTCGGTGGGAGAATTCCAAAGGCACTGGACGAAATCATTCGACCGCGAAATGATGACGTATCCGGTGTTGAACCGCCTCGACCGCGAAAAGGGAATCCAGTATTACTTCCAAAAGGGGAACTTGCTCATTCGCGACAAGAACGGTTCCCGCATCGAAAAGATTCCGAAATCGGAACAGGCTTCCCGGCTGCACAAAATCTTCGGCATCGGCGAGGAAACGGTGGAACGCGCCCTGGGAATCCTGGACAAAGGATGAGGGTCAGTTGCCCCACAGGACTTCGAAGCCTTCGAAAGTGAAGAAGTCGATGCCCCGGAACGGAGCGACTCCGTTTGCAGAATAGGAAATGGAGTTGTTGAAAAGCTTCGTCACGGCCGCGAGCATCTCGTCCCACGTTTCAAAATAGTCCGACGTACCGTTGGAATTCTTCTTCACCTTGAGCGCGACGCTCACGCTGCGATTCTTCGTCGCATTCCCGAAGCTCGCGTTCGCATACTTTTGAATCTGGGAATCACTCGTGTAATAATCCATCAGAATCACCCAATCGCACGATTCGAGGAACTGCCCGGAGCTTCCGTGCGTGAACGTCCCCGAATTGTAATATTTGTCGTATTGCATGGCGATGGCTTCCGCCAAGGTCAAGGTCGGGTCGATGCTTTCCAACGTGGAATTCGCCCGTTCCAAGGTACTTTGCGCCATCCGGAGAAGAGTATCGGACATTGAATCCTTGTCCCAAGTGTAATCAAAGCCCGATTTAATCGTATGCGGTTCCACGTCCGCGCTGATTCCCGAGAACCTTTCGTCGCTTTCGACTTGGGCGTTGTAATTCGTCACCAATTTCACGTCTTCGTCAACGGCACTTTCGGAGGTGAGAAGGCTCGTGTTGCCGCCGACGACGGAAAGCCGCATGGCGTGCACGGCGATGCCGTATTTGGTGCAGGCCTTGATGAAAGACTTGACCCAAGACGAAGGGCTTGTATACGCCGATGTGCCGCCCGGGCTGAGATAGACGTCTTCGAACCCGAACACGGCAAGCCTTGCCGCCAATTTTTCCGGAGCGGAGGAGTAGCTGTTCACCGTCGTCGAATAGACGTACATCCCGTTCCGCGTCCGGGAATCCACCACGGCAGAGCGAAACGCCTCGGCACGGGCCAGAACGTTTTCCGAAAGTTCCGCGATGGCGGCGATGGAATCGAAGCCGCTGGCCGACGAAACGGTCGCAGAGGAGGAGGACGCAGGCGAGCTTTGGGAAGAGACCGCCGCAGACGAGAGCTGTAGAGAAGCGGACGAGGACTGCAAGACCTCGGAAGAGGAACTTCCCGTCGCTGCAGAGGAACCGTTCGCCGACGAAACGGCCAAAGCGGAAGAGCTGGACGACAAAACGGAAGCGGAAGAGGAAAACGCGGAAGACGACGCGGCACTTTCCGCAGAAGAATTCAAGACGGCTGCGGACGAGCTGGAAACGTCAAGGTTTTCCGACGAAGTCTCGGGGAAAAGAATGACGCCCGACGAAAGGCCTTCCGCAGAACTCCCCGGCAAGGCGGATTCGGAGGACAGGGCGGCAGCCGAAGAAATTCCAACCGACGAAGAATCCGGCAAAAGCTCCGGGCCGGAAGAATTGTCCGAACACGCAGCGAAATACGCCGCACAGGAAAAGACCAATAGCCACTTCTTCATAGGATGAAAAATAAAGCAAAAGAGTGGGGGCTTTTCATTCGCAAGCAACAAAGATTCTCATTATCAAAAAGGTCGCCCGTCAAATCCCCCCTTACAAAAAAAGCTCCCCCTCGCAAGGGAAAGCTTTTCTTTTCGGATTTTTCGAACGGTCTACTTCAAGGAAATCGGGCAAGCCTTGGCGTGCCAAATCTCTTTCGCGTATTGGTCGATGGTGCGGTCCGAGCTGAACGCGCCCATGCGCGCCACGTTGAGAATCGCCATCTTCGCCCACTTGTCCTTGTCGGTGTAAACCTTCGCAACGTTCTCCTGGCATTCGACGTAAGAGCGGAAGTCCGCGAGCAGGAGGAACGGGTCGCTGGAAAGGAGCTTGTCGACAATCGGGCGGAAGGTCTCCGGATGATCCGGGCTGAAGAATCCGCTCGAAATCAAATCCAGAACGCGGCGCAGGTCGTCGTCCTTTTCATAGAAGTCGCGCGGGCGGTAGCCCTTGGCGAGGAGATCCTGGACTTCTTCGACGGTCAAGCCGAACAGGAAGAAGTTCTCCGCGCCGGCCGCCTTGCGCATTTCCACGTTCGCTCCGTCTAAAGTGCCGATGGTCAGCGCCCCGTTCATGGCGAACTTCATGTTGCCCGTGCCGGACGCTTCCGTGCCGGCGGTCGAAATCTGTTCCGAAAGGTCGGCCGCCGGGATAATCTTCTCGGCAAAGCTCACGCGGTAGTTCTCGAGGAACACCATCTGGAGCTTCCCCTTGCAGTCCGGGTCGCTGTCGATGATTGCGCTCACGGCGTTCGTGAGACGGATGATCTGCTTCGCCATCCAGTAGCCGGGAGCAGCCTTCCCGCCGATCATGATGGTGCGCGGCAAAATCTTCTTGCCGTCCTTGATCTGGAGGTAGAGGTGGATGGCGTGGAGAATGTTCAACAGCTGCCGCTTGTATTCGTGGATGCGCTTCACCTGGATGTCGAACAGCGTATTCACGTTGACTTCCACGTTCTGCGTCCGCTTGAGGTAAGCCGCAAGACGCTTCTTGTTTTCGAGCTTGACCGCCATGAACTCCTTGCGGAACTTGGCGTCATCGGCAAACTTTTCGAGCTTCTTGATTTCGTCAAAGTCCTTGACCCAGTCTTCCCCGATTTTCGAAGAAATCAAAGCGGACATCGACGGGTTCGCCTTGCGGACCCAACGGCGCGGAGTCACGCCATTCGTCTTGTTGTTGAATTTTTCCGGCCAGAACTCGTAGAAATCCTTGAACAGGCTGGTCTTCAGCAAATCGCTGTGGAGAGCGGCGACTCCGTTCACGGCAAAGGAGCCGACAATGGAGAGGTACGCCATGCGGATCATCTTTTCGTTGCCCTCTTGAATCAAGGACATCCGCGTGAGGCGCGACGTGTCCCCGGGCCACTTGAGGGCGACTTCCTTGAGGAAGCGGGAGTTGATTTCGTAAATGATTTGGAGATGGCGCGGAAGGAGCTTCTCGAAGAAGCTGACCGGCCACTTTTCCAAGGCTTCCGGCATGAGCGTGTGGTTCGTGTAGGCGAACGTGTGCGTCGTGATGTTCCACGCTTCGTCCCATTCGAGGCCTTCTTCGTCGAGGAGGATGCGCATCAGTTCCGCAATGGAAATGGCCGGGTGCGTGTCGTTCAACTGGATGGCGACCTTGTCCGGGAAAGCCTTCCAATCGCCGTCGTGGAGCTTCTTGAAGCGGCGGACAATGTCTTGCAGCGAAGCGGAGCAGAGGAAGTATTGCTGGCGCAGGCGGAGAACCTTGCCGTTCACGGAAGAGTCGTTCGGGTAGAGGACCTTCGAAATGGTCTCGGATAGCTCCATATCCTGGACGGCGGCCAAATAGTCACCGTTGTTGAAATAGGCGAGTCCGAATTCGTCCGCGCTCTGGGCGCTCCAAAGGCGCAAGTTGTTCACCGTGTTGTTGCGGTAACCGGGAATCGGCGTGTCGTAGGGCAGGGCCAAGACGTAATCCTTCGTCTCCCAGCGGTTGCGGAGCTTGCCCTTTTCATCCGTCCAGGTGACGACGTAGCCGCCGAACGGGACTTTGATGGAGTTCGCCGGGCGGGCGATTTCCCACGGGTTCGGGAGGCGGAGCCAGTTGTCCGGGAGCTCTTCCTGCTGACCGTCCTTGATCTTCTGGTTGAACATCCCGTATTCGTAGCGGATGCCCATGCCCGTCGCCGGAAGTTCGAGAGTCGCCATGGAATCGAGGAAGCACGCGGCAAGGCGACCGAGACCGCCGTTGCCGAGCCCCGCGTCGACTTCTTCTTCGCGGAGCTCTTCGAGGGTCATGCCGAGTTCAGAGACGGCCTCTTCCACGGCCTTTTCCACGTCGAGGTTCAACACGGAATTGCCAAGGGTGCGGCCGATCAAAAATTCCAGGGAGAGGTAGTAGACGCGCTTGACGTCCTTGTCGTAGTAGGCTTCTTGCGTTTTGATCCAGCGGTCGATAAGGCGGTCGCGGACGGAATAGGCGACGGCCAAGAACTTTTCATGCCGCGTCACGGTGTGTTCGTCACGGGCCAAGGTGTGGTGGATGTGGTCGTCAAAGGCCTTCTTGAACGCCTGAACTGTATTTTCCAAGACTTCGATGTTCGCCTTGGACGGGGATTTTTTCGATGCCATGAGTCTGCCTATGTAAAAAGGTTTGTAACGTAAACCTAGCAAAATTTCGGGGGAAAGCGGAAAATCGGCGGCGCGACCGGGCGCACATTGCCCGTCGGCAATTTTGTAAACAAAACTTTACACTCCAAAAAGCGGCGGTTTTGTCAACAAGCCTCCTAAAAATACATGCCTACCGACCTGCCGGACATTTTTTGTCGAGCGAGAACTTAACTTAAAAAGTCAGCGAAACCTTAACAGGAGATTTCCGTGGGCAAAAAATTGCCAAAGCTCGTTCCTAATTTTCCCGGGGATTATCGTCGACCGGGACTCGACCCTATGAAGGTTCTCCCCCACGATTCCTTCCAGACCGTATGCCAAGAAAGGGCAGCCCACCCACCCCGCACCGACGACAAAAGACTTCCGGGGAGAAACGCTTGGGAAAGGCAATGGGGAAAAGAACGGAATCGTTTTCAAATTTTGCAGGAATCCCTTGACTTTTTAGAAATTCTTTTTAATTTAAACAATCGGACGAGTGAAACTTCATCCTCGTCCAACTAAACCGCTCGCAATGAGACGACCTCCGACCATAACGGATGCGCCGTGATTGCGAGCTTTTTTGTGGAGTGTTCTTATGAAAACCGCCATACTCGTTGACGGAGGCTTTTATCGGAAAAGGGCGAAACATTTCGCAGGGGACAAAACGCCTCAAGCAGAAAAACGTTGATTTTTCAAAGAAACCGACATACAGATGGGCTGCCGATTTTTTAGGCAGCTAAAGCATCAAAGAAAAGTCGCCTTGCGACTAGGCATTCTCGCCGCAGATGAAGCCGCTTACGAACTGAACAGGAAAGCAACAAAACAGCTATTCAACGGGAAACTCAAACTTTCCGACGTGAGAGAATCCGATTTTACAATCGCTTTGCGACAAAAAGGCGTAGACATGAAAATCGGGATTGACATCGCTACGCTTTCCTACAAAATTGGTCAGTCAAATCAACCCGGAATTGTATGAGCACATTGACGGGCTGAGATCCAACGTATCCAAATTAAAGACGAGCGAATGAATCCACAGCGCATCGGCAGAAGTCGAACCTTCCCTGAAATTCGACATTAAAATGCTCGGCATCCCCGGAAGCGCACAAACCCTCGTCGAATTCTGGAATTCGCAGCAGTTCTAAAACCGAAAGAGCGGCCGACTGGACGGCGGCCTTGTTTCGCGCATCATTTTGCTATTTTTTTGTCGTGAAAAACAGACCCGTCGTCGTCAAGGCTTTGAAGGCCGCATTCCCTTACACGATTCCCATCTTTGCGGGTTTCTGGTTTTTGGGTTTGACCTACGGCGTTTACATGAACTCGGAGGGGTTCTCCTTTTTATACCCGATGTGCATGAGCTTCTTGATTTTCGCGGGTTCGATGGAATTCGTGACGGTCTCCCTGCTGCTTTCGCCGTTCAATCCGCTGCAAGCCTTTTTGCTCACGCTGATGATTAACGCCAGACACCTTTTTTACGGCATCTCCATGCTGGACAAATTCCGAGGGACGGGCAAGAAGAAGACCTACTTGATTTACGGGATGTGCGACGAGACCTTTTCCATCAACTACTCGGCAAAGATTCCGCAAGACGTGGACCGCGGATGGTTCATGTTCTGGGTGACCGCCTTGAACCAACTTTACTGGGTTTCGGGCGCGACCCTCGGCGGAATCTTCGGTTCGCTGATTTCCTTCGATACAAAAGGCCTGGGGTTCGCGATGACGGCGATGTTCGTCGTCATTTTCATGGAACAGTGGTTGAAGGAAAAGAGTCATGAAAGTTCGATTCTCGGACTCCTGGTGACGGGAATTTCCCTTGCTATGTTCGGCGCGGAGAACTTCATCGTCCCCGCGATGCTCGCCATCTTGATTCTCCTTTCAGCCTTTCGCAAGCCCCTTGAACGGAGAATTTCCCAGTGAGTTTCCCCGAACAGATTCTGACGATTGCAGCCGTCGTCCTGGGCACTCTCCTCACCCGATTCCTGCCGTTTCTAGTCTTCCCCGCCGGGCACAAGACTCCGAAATACGTGCAGTATCTGGGGAAAGTCCTGCCGCCTTCCGTTTTCGCGCTCCTCGTCGTGTATTGCTTGAAGGACGTTTCTTGGGTGGGAGGTTCGCACGGTCTCCCGGAAATCGCCGGAATCGCGGTGACGACCGCGCTGCATTTGTGGAAAAGGCAGATGCTCCTTTCCATCGCCGGAGGGACTATTTTTTACATGATTCTAGTCCAATACGTCTTCGGGTGAAAAATGGCCGTCTGCGACTGGTTCCTGCACAATCGACTGGCCAAGGATTACCACGACAAGGAGTGGGGAGTCCCCGTGCACCGAGACCGCAAGATGTTCGAATACCTGCTGATGGAATCGATGAGCTGCGGGCTTTCGTGGATGCTGATGCTGCAAAAGCGGGACATTTTCAAGAAGTGCTTTGCGAATTTCGACGTGAAAAAAGTGGCGGAGTTCACGGAGAATGACGTGCGGCGCATTTTGGAGACCCCGGGGATGATCCGCTCCGAGATGAAAGTCCGAGCCGTGATCGGCAACGCGAAAGCCTTCCTCGACATCGCAAAGGAATTCGGTTCTTTCTGCAAATACCTTTGGAGCTTCACTGGTGGGAAAACGTTCGTCTACCCCGGGCATCACGCGGGGAATTGGGAAGTGCGAAACGAACTGTCCGACAGAATCGCCAAGGATTTGAAAAGGCGCGGATTCAAATTCATGGGCTCGGTGACGCTCCTTTCCCATCTGCAAGGAGTGGGCATCATCAACGACCATTCCCCGGAATGCCCGCGATTCCGGGAGCTGCTCGAAAAGACAGAAGTGGAAATTCAAGAATGAAAACGGACATCTTAAAAGGAACTCTGTGGAAGCAGATTCTATTCTTCGCAATTCCGCTCGCCCTCACGGGAATCCTGCAACAACTTTTCAACGCGTCGGACGTCGCCGTCGTCGGCAGGTTCGTCGGCAGCGAAGCGATGGCGGCAGTCGGTTCCGCGGCGCCGATCATCAACCTCCTGGTGAATTTGTTCGTCGGGCTTTCCGTCGGAGCGAACGTCGTCATCTCGCAATACTTGGGCAGAAAGAATCCGAAAGAGACCCACGCCGCCGTGCACACGTCCCTCGTCATCTCCTTTTTCAGCGGAATCTTGATTTGGGCTTTGGGCTGGATTTTCACGGAACCGATGCTTCTCTTCATCGGCACTCCGGAAAACATCTTCCCCCAAGCGGAAATTTACTTGAAGTGGTATTTTGCCGGGATGCCGTTCATGATGCTCTACAATTTCGAGTCGGCGGTTTTCCGCAGCGTCGGCGACACCAAGACGCCCCTCGTCGCCTTGGTCGTTTCGGGCGTGCTGAACGTCTTGCTGAACTTGCTATTCGTCATCGTCTTCAAAATGGGCGTCGCCGGGGTCGCCGTGGCGACCTTGATTTCGGGATTCGCGAGCGCGCTCTTTTTGTTCGTGGGGCTTCGCCGTTCGCACCTTCCGATTCACTTGGAATATCGCCGTTTGAAAATAGACCCGGCCATTTTTTTGAGAATCCTGAAAATCGGCATCCCGGCGGGGCTGCAGGGGGTCGTCTTCAGTTTCTCGAACCTCTGCATCCAAGGCGGCATCAATTCCCTCGGCTCCGATGCGATGGCCGGTTCGGCGGCGGGATTCAACGTGGAAATCATGGTTTACTTTGTCGTGAACGCTTTCGGCCAAGCGGCGGTGACGTTCATCGGGCAAAACTTCGGGGCCAAGAATTTGCGGAGATGCACGCAGGTCGTGACGCAGTGCACGCTGCTCGATTTGATATTCACCAACACTCTGGGAGTTTTGCTCCTTTTGTTCGGCGAAAACATCTTGGGACTTTTCACCGTGAGCGAAGCCGTCGTCGAATACGGATTCATCCGGATGATCATGGTGATCGGGTTCGAATCCTTGAACGTTTTCATCGAAGTGCTGAGCGGCGCGGTTCGCGGCTTCGGCTCTTCCTTCACTCCGGCGATGATTTGCGTCGTCGGCATCTGCGGCGTCCGGCTGCTTTGGCTGTACACGATGTTCGAACACCATCCGGATTTTTTCACTTTGATGGTCGCATACCCGATTAGCTGGGCCGCGGCGGCATTCGCCCTGGTCTTCTGTTATTATATTACGAAGAACAAAGTCTTTCGCTTGCCTCAAAAATCCAAAAGCAAATAGGAGAATCAGATGAAGTTGATTTCGTGGAACGTCGCGGGAATCCGCGCCTGCATCAAAAAGGGCCTCCCGGATGTTTTCGAGCAAATGGACGCCGACGTCTTTTGCCTGCAAGAGGTCAAGGCCGAAATGCACCAAATCGATTTTCACCCGGAAGGCTACAAGGAATACCTATACCCGGCCAAGCGCAAAGGGTATTCCGGCACGATGATTTACAGCCGCACGGAACCGCTCGACATCCAATTCGGCTACGGCGAAGACGAATTCGACGACGAAGGCCGCTGCATCACTGCGGAATTCGACAAATTCTTCTTGGTGACGGTTTACGTCCCGAACGCCAAGCGGGACCTCAGCCGACTGGAGTCCCGGATGCACTTCGAAGACACGTTCCGGGACTATCTGAAAAAGCTCGAGAAGAAGAAGCCCGTCGTCCTCTGCGGGGATTTGAACGTCGCCCATGAAGAAATCGACATCTGCAACGCCAAGGCGAACCGAGGCCACGCGGGCTTCACCGACGAGGAACGCGCCAAGTTTTCGACACTCCTTTCGAGCGGCTTCGTGGACACCTTCCGCAAGCTGCACCCCGACACGGTCCGCTACAGCTGGTGGAGCTACATCGGGCGCGCACGGGAGAAGGGCATCGGGTGGCGTTTGGATTATTTCGTCGTATCGGAAAGCCTACTCCCCCTCGTGAAAGATTCCTTCATTTACGATGAAATCCCCGGCAGCGACCATTGCCCGGTGGGAATCGAAATTTCGGAATGACCCAAAGAATCTCCGGCGAACTTCAAAAGCAAAAAGGCATCCCCCAAGGGATGCCTTTTCATTTTTCGAAAGAAGTTAAACCTTTGCCGTCGTAAACGCGAACGCTTCGCCGTCGGCGTCATTCTCTTCGAGTCCTTCGGCGGAATCGTTCCAATGAATCCCCACCGCCTGCGTTTCGCCTTGGACGTAATCCAAGTTCTCGGCTACGGCTTGTTTGAACGCTTCGCTTTCACTGAACAGAGTCACTTCGATTTTGTCGGTGATGGCGTAGTCCCGCTCCTTGCGACGGTTCTGGATGCGGTTCACCAGTTCCCGTGCAATGCACGCGCGGCGGAGTTCATCGGTGATTTTCAAGTCGAGAGCGACGGTGAATCGCTCGTTTGCAGAAACGGCAAGACCTTCCGGCACGATCCGCTGAATCATCAGGCAATCCGCGCCGACTTCGCCGAAATCGAACTTCACGGTTCCGCCATCTTGCACGGATTTGATTTCCGCTGCGGAAAGTTTCGCAAGCTTCGAAGAGATTTCCTTCATGTGCTTCGCGTATTCCGGGCCTTTCGCCTTGATTCCCAAAAAGTTCGGTTTGGCGTTGAGCTTTACAAGTTGGGTCTCGTCGTCGAGGAATTTCATTTCGCGGACGTTCAGCTCTTCGAGAATCAGCGACTTCATGCTTTCGGCGACCGCCTTCGATTCCGCATCGTGGGCGAAGACCGTCATCGAAGCGAGCGGCATCCGGTTCTTGACGTTGTTCGTCGCCCGGATGGAACGGCCCATTTCGACGATTCCGCGGACCATGGCGATGCGCTGCACCAAATGTTCGTCCTTCAACGATTCGTCCGCACTCGGGAAGTCGCAAAGGTGGACGCTTTCCGGAGCTTCCGGGTTCACTTCGCGGACGAGAATCTGGTAGATTTCTTCGGCGAGGAGCGGCAGGAACGGAGCGAGAATCTTGCTCAGGTCGACCAGGACTTTGTACATCGTCGCATAGGCCGCGTTCTTGTCGCCGTCGTTTTCAGACTTCCAGAAGCGGCGGCGGCTTCTGCGCACATACCAGTTCGTGAGGTCGTCGATGGTCGAGACAATCGCCGGGACCACGTTGTACAAACGGTAGGCCTTCATTTCCACTTCGACCTTTTCGGCGAGCGATTGGAGGTTCGCAAGCATCCAGCGGTCAAGCTCGTTGTCGGATTTGACTTCTTGCCCGGGGTTCCAATTCAACTGCCCCTTGGCGGCATCCGCATTGTGGTTGGAGACGAAGAAGCTGACGGCATTCCACAGCGGGAGCATCACCTGCTTCACGATTTCCTTCACTCCCGCTTCCGAAAATTTCAAGTCCTCCGCCTTGAGGGCCGCGGAGTTGATCATGAACAGCCGGATGGCGTCCGCCCCCACACGGTCGATGAGTTCGTTCGGATCGGGATAGTTCCGCTTGGACTTCGACATTTTGCTGCCGTCTTCCGCCAAGATGATTCCGTTCACAATCACGTTTTTGAATGTCGGCTTTTGGAAAAGCGCGTTCGACAGAATCGTGAGAGTGTAGAACCAGCCGCGCGTTTGGTCAAGCCCCTCGGCAATGAAGTCCGCAGGCAAAGTCTTTTCGACGAATTCCTTGTTTTCAAAAGGATAGTGGTGGCTCGCATAGGGCATCGAGCCGGATTCGAACCAGCAGTCGAAGACTTCCGGCGTGCGACGGTAAACCTTCCCGTCTTTTTCAATCGTCACCTTGTCGACAAAGTGCTTGTGCAAATCGTCGAGCTTCACCCCGGAAAGCTTTTCCAATTCGTCGATGCTCCCCACGGCGATCATGTCGCCGTCATCGGAAAGCCACACGGGAATCGGCGTTCCCCAGAAACGGTTGCGGGCCAAGTTCCAGTCGCGCGCGCCCTCGAGCCATTTGCCGAAACGTCCGTTTTTGATGTGGTCGGGGACCCAGTTCACCTTTTGGTTGTTCTCGACCATCCATTCCTTGAGCGGCTTGGTCTCGCCGTCGGGATTCGCGACCGGAGCGTCAATCTTGAGGAACCACGTCTTGAGTGCGCGGTAAATCAAGGGGACTCCCGTGCGCCAGCAGTGCGGATAGCTGTGGACAATCGTGTCCTGTTTGAACACGCGCCCCTGTTCCTTGAAGTAGCGGATGATCCCCTTGTCCGCTTCCTTTGCGCCGAGGCCTTTCCACATGGGGACCTTGTCCGTGAACTTGCCTTCGGTATCGAGCGGGTCGAAAAGCCCGAGATCCAGTCGTTTCCCGGTTTGGAAGTCCTCTTCGCCAAAAGACGGTGCCGTGTGGACGGCCCCCGTTCCGTCTTCGGTGCTCACGTAATCCGCCGCGTAAATCTTGTAGTGGCGAGAAAGCTGGTCCGCAGTCACGTAGGCGTCGGAAATGTGCGAGAGGGCTTCGTAGCTTTCGCCGACCAGATCCGCGCCTTTGCACGTGTCGACGATTTTCGGGTCTTTGAAGTAGGCAGCCGTACGGCTTTCCGCAATCCAGTATTTCTTGCCTTCGAATTCGACCAAGTTGTACGGGATATCCGCGCCGACGACGATGCAGAAGTTCGAGTAGAGCGTCCACGGCGTGGTCGTCCACACGAGGAGGTTCGTATCCTTGAATTTGTCTTCGTCCGAGAGGAGCGGGAAGATTATCGTGAGCGACGGATCCTGCCGGTCGTGATACCCTTGGTTCGTTTCGAAGTTCGAAAGCGGAGTTGCGAGTGCCGGGCTGTAGGGCTGGATGCGGTAGCCTTGGTAAATCAGCCCCTTGTCGAAGCATTGCTTGAAAACCCACCACACGGATTCCATGAACGTCTTGTCCATGGTCTTGTAGCCCTTGTCGAAGTCGACCCACCGGCCCATGCGGCGAACGGTCTTCTTCCATTCGTTCGTGTACTTGAGGACCGCGCCCCGGCACTCTTCGTTGAACTTGTCTTCGCCAAACTCCCGAATCTCGGCGACGCCCGCCAAGTTCAGCTTCGTCTGGATGAGACTTTCAATCGGCAGTCCGTGGCAGTCCCAACCGAAACCGCGCGGAACGCTATAGCCTTTCATTGTCCAGTAGCGGGGGACGATATCCTTGATGGTGCCCGCGAGCAAGTGCCCGTAATGCGGCAGCCCCGTCGCAAACGGAGGCCCGTCGAAAAAGTTGAATACGGGGCGGTTCTCCCCTTCGCGGAGCGACTTGTGGAATGTGTCGTCTTTGTCCCACAAGGAGAGCGTGCGCTCTTCAATCTGCGGGAAGGTTTCTTCTTTCTTTACTTCACGGAACATGGCATATCCTTTTGCCTAAAAATAGCAATTAACGCCAATCTATATCAAACATTTTCATCGGTAACATACGTCTCTGTTTCGCTTTCAGCACTTCGAGCACGACCGTACTTTCACCGCCTTGAGGAGTAGTCGTCTTTATCGTCACTTTTTTGAGCGTGCCCGGCAGCGGACAGGAATTGTCGCAATACTCGAATTCACTTACCACATTCGCGCCATTGACAACCACGTTCATCTTCATCACTCGCTTGTTTTTCTGCGAATAGTAAAGCGTAGGCTTGGACGGGTCCTTGGGCGTTATTTTCCACAGATTCCCTTCCGCGACAGGATTGTTGTAATCCTCGGGAGAACCCATCTGCTTATTCACATCGGCAGGATTCTGCGCGGGCATATTCTGTGCGGGGAGCTTTTTCCCGGTCTTCAAGTCAGTGACCTTCATGCGCCCATTGTTCTGCACCATCTCCATCTGCATCAAATTTGACTTGATAGTAGTTATGGACTTCGATTCGCCCGCCGTAAGCAAGGCCATGTTCACTACCTGAGGGGCCATGTTCGGAAGTGCCACCGTGGTACGCATCCGCATCTCGCAAGTGTCAGGGAATGCGGACTTCTTTTGGTTTTCAAATACCGTCTGCAAGCCGAGTGCGCGCCCCTGGACGGCAACAATAGAAACAGCGGCGAAAATCTTGATTACATTGTTCATAATTCAGTCCTTACTTACAGCAAAGAAAGTTTCTTTGTCGATTTTATACTCCCATTCACCTTGAGCATCAGATACGTCCTGTTCATATCGATGCCGGTCCAATCCACATGCACAAACTGCTCGCCCGGAGCCAGGGTTCCATTAAAGATAGATTTTACAGGAGCGCCCTTTGCCGTCACCAAGCTGAATTCCACATAGGACCCGTTATCCATCGTAATAACGAGACCTTCCGGCGTACGGGTCACAGGGACGAATCCCGGCGCATGGTAGCCGAAATCGACATCATGGACAGAATCAGGGTCGACTTCATCCGGGGAGGGCAACGCCCATCCGGGCGTATTGCCGTATATCATGTACCCCGTGGAGTCGAATACGCAAATACCGCGAGCCTCGCGCATCGCCATTCCGAGACCGTCGTGGCCCGGATCGTCATCCGCATTCCACACCGAAGCCCAGCCAGGCAGATGCAAGGCGACCTTCACAGGATTTTGCCAAGTCCTGCCGGCCGCAAGCGACGAGTCGCAATGGACGGTCACCTGCCAGCGACCGGAACCGAGGCTCTCCATCGAAGCGGATGAACATTTGGACTTGTCGTTGATTTCGTAATCCGGCGCAAGCCCCTCCTCCACGAAGAAGTAGTAGCGAACGTCAAAGTTCTTCAATGCAACATTGCCAATGTTTTCAACCACAAAGTGAATCTCGCTCGCCTGGTTGTCGCCCCGAATATCGGCTGCCAATACGCGAACCTTAGTTTCAAGAGAAGCAGGGTCTTCCATCTCGGCGCAGGAACCGCCAATCAGGTTGTTGTCATTGTCAAGGACAACAACGCCAGCATCCTCATAGAAGCCGTCGGTATTTGCGACCAGGCCGGAATTCGGGTCCACGAAGGACGGGTCGTCTGACGCATTCCATGGAGTAAAATCGGAATTGAACAAGCCGAAATGCGGTCCGTCGCCACCAAACACCGTTCCGGCAACCGGAATCGTCTCGGCAAATTTCCATTCCACGTAACCCGTGTTGGCGCTCTCGGAATGAACCGTGGGGAATGTAGGCCCGTGGTTCGGCCAGTAACGCTCAGCACCGGCCTGCGAGGCATCCTCGCCGCGGAAGTAGTAGCGGACTGAAAATCCGTTTATCGTTTCATTGGACACATTGCGCAGGCGAATGCGCGGACGAAGCGTAGATGTTTCCGGGTATCCCTCGTAACGCAGGTACGACCTAATCTTGCGAGCCGTATCGGCCGGCACGATCCCGGCCACATTGTCCGCAGTACTTACGCCCCAGGCAATCATAGAGGCCGGAATGTTGGCTGTCGTGAGTGCCGCTCCGCCGATCTGGACACCGGCAGGGACCTTCAGCGTCAGCGTATGCGTACCCACCGCAAGATGGACGGACACGCCAGAAACAGTCACCGCACGCCAAGTATTGGCAACGGGAACCGTTCCCGCCTGCAAACTCGATTCGCCGACACAAACCGGCTTGTCGCCAGCCGTCGCGGACCTTGCGTACAGCACGACATTGTAGTCGGCGGCATTCTCAACAATCACGGACATCGCAAGTGTCGCCGAATCATCCGATACAAGATACTTGTTGCCAGCCACGGAACAGGAGAACTCGTTCGTGAACCCGCCCACGGCATCCATGTCCTTCACGGCGACGACGATGACATCGGAAACCTCGCCAGTATCGGTGACGGGCTTCGAAAGTTCTTCGACTTCCGCAGCAGAGAGCGCACGTGAGTACATACGTATATCAGCGATGTTTCCGAGATAGGACGGCTCGCCGCCTGACTCGCCCATGGAGAACACGCCTTCCAGTTCTCGTTCCGCAGAAATCCCCGCTTCACGAATCTTCTTCAGTTCGCCATCGACATAGAATTTCACGTGGGCGGAATCCACGGTTACGACAACATGCGCCCAGGACTTCTCGCTTATCGGGAGCAGCCCCGATTCCCAGGAATGCAAGCCATCGACCAGTTTCAACACGCCTCCGCGCTGCATGAGTTCGATGTCGAGGCCGTTCACGCCGGCGAAACCGAGGATTCTGCGCCAAGTACTGTAACCGGAACTGCGCTTGACACGAGCTTCAAAGGAATACGAGGGGGAACTCCCGAAATCGACTACGCCATTGCCGACTGCGCAATCCGCCACTTTGCCAAAATACAGACCGACATCGCAGCCCCATGGATTTGCCATGTGCTTGAACAGGTCAAGATCGTGGCCTGTACCCAGAAACTCGTGGACATATCTTCCGCCGCCTTCGCGCGCCGGGTACCACAGGGCGAGTTCCGTTGGATAGGGATAGAGTTTTTCGGATGCGAAATTCTGTTCCGCATGATTGTGGCCATAATCCTCGACCCTCATATTCAACGACAGGTGACATCCTGTGCATTCGGCAAGTTTTTGGCGGGAAAGCCGGACATTTGCGGACACCCGACCGTCTGCATCTGGCAGGAGGTTTACAACGCGCAACGTATCGCCACCAAATACCGGCGTTACAGCCACGCGGGCGATTCCCGATTCCGAGTCAGAGACTTTCGCAGAGACCGTAAAGATTCGGTCAAGGACTTCGGAGGAATCCCGCACGGAGAAATCCTCGATGGCGGGACGCGTTGAATCCGTATAGACCTTTGGCCCCGCCATCTGCATGTCCACGCCGAGGGCGGATACACCTAAATAGCGGGACTCATAGACTCCGGTGACAATCTTGCCTAGGCCAGACGCCCCGGAGATTTTGGAGCCGTCATAGATTATTGTATCGGGAATCTCGCCCCGAATTTCGGCCACAACTTTTCCGTCGCGATAGAGCGACACCAGAGCGTAACCCGGATGCGTACAGCTTGCCCCGTATGCCATGTAGCCGTTATCCAGGCCAAGCCAAAGCGAATCGGACGGGACGGAGCAAGCGAACCGAGTGTTCACGGTCAGCGCACGCGCCACTGCCGGAGCCGCAAGAAGTTCCTCGGAAACTCCCGCAGAATCCGGTTCGCCCAACGCCACCACGAACACATAGTTTGTATCAATCGATTTCCATCGGGAAGGTAAAGTTATCTGTGCAAATCCATTGGAATCTGCGGCAAACGCAAGTGCAACAGGCGGAGTAGAATCGCCACGGTCACTCCACAGCGAATCATCATCTACGTACAGCCTAAACCTCGAAATGCCATCCACACGGACGGCACGATTTGCAGCCAAAGCAACTTCTGGCAGGATGGTCACGCTGAAGTTCGGCGTTTCCGCAATAGCGGAATCCATCACCGTAAACACGGAGAATGTTCTTGTCTCAGCGGAAATCAGGAGGTAGGCCCACTGAGCGTCGTTTCCGGCACAGCGTGAATCCTTCGACTTGTTTTCCTCATTGCACCAAAGGGTGTCAGCCTTGTCTTTGACGGCGCTCCCATCCGCTTTCAGGAATCCGTAGAGTGCGTTTTCGAGCGGCACGAACTGTTTGCCCGTGAAATCCACCTTGTACAATCCGACCGTCTGCGGGGTCGCATGCATCGCGTCCATTTCCTCGCGGCTTATCTTCATCCGGATTCGCGGCAATGCAGAAGTATCCATGAACGTCATCGAAGGCAAAACTTCCACAATCGGACCTTTTAAGGCGAGTTTGTTGAACACATTGAATGCATAATCCTTTGCGTCGACCGTTCGGACGGTGACATCCTTGACCGTATCTACCGAGTTTTTCGGGAACGTGACGCTGACTTCCTCGAACAGGGACTGGATTGTATTGGCTTCCGTCGGCTTTACGGCACGCCCCACAATCATCTTGAACCCTGCAAAATTACAAGCCGTATTATCTCCCCACAGAAGCATGAACTGGGTGTTTCCCTGCAATTTGTTTACGTCGAACCATCCGAGACGATACCAGCCCTCGTTTTCACCGCTGTCGAGCCGGACTCCATTTTTCCATTTGGCATCAAGCATCGTATTGGGGATGGTGTAGAAGGCGCTGTCGTTCAAGTACGCAATCCGATAGACGTAACCTTTTTTCAGATACGCCCGCATTTCCACAAGTTCCTTCGGGCGCTTGACCGCCACCGAATCGGCGGGCTTGAACGAAATTGTCATGTCCGATGAATCCGGGAACCTGCCCGCAATTTCCAAATGCGCATGTTCATTGGAATCCAGCTGTTCCAACCTAGCGGAATCGACAACGGCATTCTTCACCCACTCGTCATCGTTCCTGTATAGGCGTTTCATTGCCAGGGATAGGCTTTTCGGACGCACGGGTGTTGCCGCAAGGGAATCTTCCGACTTGCGGTAGACGACATTTTCTTCAAGCGTATCGGCCTTGACATAGAGCGTGTCATTGGTGGCGGACGCCTTAATTGACGAAATATCGACGGCTATCTTGGTCGTGTCAACGCCTAAGTTATTTATTGAAGCAACAACCTTATCACCGGCAAGTTCGCACAGCACCTTTGTGAGGGAATCAAATTTTACAAAGAATCGGTTGCTGTCCGAATCGAAGTCTCGCGATGAGAGTTGAACAGAAAAATCAATGGCCTTGTCACCAAACCGCGACACGACAACGCTGTCCCAGAAAAGAGATTCCGGTGACGTTCCGCTTGTAATTTCGGGCGAATTCAGCATGTTCTTCAAGATGGCGTTTCCACGCATCATTCTTGCCGCCCATACGGAGTCGGAATAGTCCCCGTAATAGTAGTGCGCCCGTGAACCAAAATCATAGTACTTGTAACATGGGGCCGTGCCATTGTACACAAAATCCCAGTTCTGGCTTGAAGCCGGACAGGAATCTTTTTTCTGTATTCGCCAATTTGTCGTTGCGGGGTAATCTATGGAGTCGACCGCGACGCCGCCCATAGACTTGTTGCGGGCCACGTAGAACTCGACGGATTCGCTGCCGGAATAGTATGGCGTGTTCTTTACGGCGCCGTCGTTGCTCGTTGCGTACACAAGGCACTTGTTCGTTAAATCATTGCTCCTTTTGAAGTTTGCACTTGTCATCAAGTCGCAGCCTGTTGTCCTCGCACCACTCACCACCGCGGCCTGGAAATAATCATTCTCATCTTTGGGACCGTAGAAATGCAAATCGAAGCGGGCGTTCTGCATGTGCGCAGAATCCTCGTCCGCAAACAGGAACGCGTTAAGCCCACCTTCCATTACCGATGCAGAGTACATCGGCAAATACTGGACCTCGAACGGAGTCAAGAGCCCATACGTCCGGTCATATTTCCATTCGTTCCCGTCGTAATAGGAACCGCCTCCATATCCATTTGAATTTTCGAGAGCTTTCCAGTAACCATTTTCGCCATCTCCAAAAATCGTCCTGTTCGTATGGTCAAAACGGACCGTACGGTTTACGAGGTTGTCCATCCCGAATGGGGCGTTCCAATAGGCCGAATCGGGAATTTCTAGAGAGAGATTGAACTTTATCCGTTCATTCCGTGCGGCATTATTAAACCAGCAATCATTATGAACCTCGCCCATGTCGGAATAAAAAACGCCATCGATAGGATTCAAAGACACGTTAAATAATTTCTTATTGGGGTCATATCCTCTGGTATTGTTCAAATTATCGCCGGGCCCATAAACACAGGTTGTACTGTCATCAATCACAAGGCAACCGACAAAATCCTTTTCAAAAACAAAGGGGACGGAATCTTTACTATACCTATTGTCATCCGACTGCATCGGCAATGAAAAAGTTTTAGTCCATACCGGAATTATCTCGTTTGTGTCGATGGGAATCGTCTCTTCCCCATTTTTTTGAAGGTGTAAATTTCTTTCTGTAAAATCAAAAGGGTCCGGAGAACTCGCCGTTT
>CAZCRF010000051.1:0-18341 GCA_964501065.1 uncultured Fibrobacter sp.
ATGGAAAAGCCCACTTTTTGCGCATGAATTTACAGAAAAGGACTTGCCTAATCCCCGTGAGCGCGGAGAAAAGCTCGGCTTTTTCGTGCTGTTCAGGACAATTCGACATTTTTGTTTTTTAACAACTCCAAAATTGTAGGGAGTTCCCCGTTCGATTCGCACAGATTGGCCTTTTTGAAATAGAATGGGGCATTTTTTCATTGGCACGGCTTTTGCAATTCCACCCGCGAAAAGACCCGGTCGGGCTTTTCCGAACAATGGAGAACGCAAATGAAAGTCGTTACCGCATACATTCAACCCGAAAAGCTCGGAGACGTGAAGGACGCCCTTTTCGAAGCCGAGATTTACAAGATGAGCGTCACCAACGTGCTGGGCTGCGGCCAGCAGAAGGGTTACACGTCCACCTACCGCGGCACGGAAACGGAAGTACACCTTCTGAAAAAAGTCCGCCTGCAAATCGCCTTGAACGACGAGTTCGTACAACCCTGCATCGACGCCATCATCAAGGGCGCGCGCACGGGCAACATCGGCGACGGGAAAATCTTCGTCGAAAACCTGGAACAATGTATCCGCATCCGAACCGGCGAAACCGGCGAGGCTGCCATCGGCTAAGGAGGCCCGAATATGGAAGATACACTTCTGACAGTTGCAGACACTCTTTCCACCGCCGCCGCTGCGGTCGCGGAAAAAATCTCGGGGGCTTGCGGGGACGGAGTGACCATGATGGGAGACTGCTCCCTCATCACGAACGCTCCGGACTACAGCCTGTTCGTGAGCGAGAACCTGTGGATTCTCATCAGCGCGATGCTCGTGTTCATCATGGGACTCGGGTTCGCTTGCGTGGAGTCCGGGCTTTGCCGCGCCAAGAGCAGTGCCAACATCTGCTTCAAGAACATCGCCGTCCCGGCCATCGGCGTCACCGTCTACGCCATCCTCGGATTCGGCCTCATGTACCCGGGGGATTTCAACGGGTTCCTCGGGTTCAAGGGCTTCGGAATCGGAAGCTGGGCAACAGACCCGTCGAATTTCACCAGCGCCTACAACGGACACTACACGCTGTTCTCGGACTGGCTGTTCCAAGCGATGTTCGCGGCGACTGCAGCGACAATCGTTTCGGGTGCCGTCGCGGAACGCATCAAGCTCAGCTCCTTCCTGCTGTTCACGGTGTTCTACGTCGCGTTCGTCTATCCGATTGTCGGATCCTGGACGTGGGGCGGCGGCTGGCTCGGGAGCGAGGAAGGATTCCTGAACACGACCTTCGGGCACGTGTTCCACGACCTGGCCGGTTCGGAACTGGTGCATTCCGTGGGCGGTTGGGCGGCTCTCGCGGGAGTCATCATCCTGGGTCCGCGCATCGGCAAGTACAAGAACGGCAAGGCGCAAGCGATCCCCGCCCACAACATTCCGCTGGCGACCATCGGCGTGTTCATGCTCTGGTTCGGCTGGTGGGGATTCAACGGCGGCTCCGCCCTTTCCGGCAACCCCTTCGACACGTCCCTCATCCTGGTGACGACGAACCTTGCCGCCGTGGCGGGCATCATCACGGCGACGGCGACTTCCTGGATTCTCTCGAAGAAGCCCGACGCCACGATGGCCTTGAACGGATGCCTCGCGGGGCTTGTCGCCATCACGGCGGGTGCGGACACGGTGACTCCCCTCAGCGCGTGGATCATCGGGGCGATTGGCGGCGTGCTGGTCGTGCTTGCGGTCTTCTTCTTTGACCGCTTGCATCTAGACGATCCCGTCGGAGCGCTTTCCGTCCATCTGGTGAACGGCATCTGGGGAACGATTGCGGTCGGCCTCTTCGACTACACGGGACGCTTCGGAGTCCTCACGCAAATCATCGGAGTCGTCGCCTATGCGATTCCCTGCTTCCTCGCCGCCTGCGTCATCTTCATCGCCATCAAGCATACCGTCGGCCTGAGGGTGAGCGAAAAGGAAGAACTCCGCGGACTCGATTTGAGCGAACACGGCCAAGAATCCTACGGCGGCTTCCAAATCTTCAGCAACACCTGAAAAGCATTGCCATAGAAAAGACGCCCGCGCAAGCGGACGCCTTTTTGCGTTGGCGGAATCGCTTCAAATCGCCTTGAAAAATTCGACGTCCCTTTCACTGACGCCGTGATTCAAAAGCCTCCCCGCGTGGATTTGCAGCCCGGGATATTGCTTTTGCAGGTTGCGTGTGCACTTTTCGATGCCGCTCCCGCCGGACGTGGCGAACGGGACAATCGCCTTCCCCGAAAAGTCCGCACTCTCCAAAAAGGTGTTGACGATGCGCGGTACAGTGTACCACCAAATGGGGAATCCGAGATAGACGACGCCGTATGCGGAAACGTCCTTCTTTTCGGAAATGCCCGGCCTCGAATCCGGATCGTTCATCTCCACCGAGGAGCGGCTCCCTTTGTCCGTCCAGTTCAAATCGGCGGAAGAGTAAGGCCGTTCCGGGGTGATTTCGAAAAGATCCGCGCCGAGTTTCCCTGAAAGTTCCCGGGCGACGGCGGCGGTCGTCCCGCTCGCTGAAAAATAGGCGACCAACTTCTTTGTCATGACGAACCTCTTGTTGAAAGTTTCCGTTTATAATTTAACGACTGGAGCTAACTCTAGGGCAAGGGCATAAATCTATATTTATCGCATCATGAACCCGTCAAAATTTCCCCCCGACCTGCAAAACATCACACGCCCGAATTGGATTGAAATCAACTTGGACGCCCTTTCCTCAAACATCCAATTCGTCCGCAAATCCATCCCCAAGAAGACGAAGATTCTCCTCCCCGTGAAAGCCGACAGCTACGGACACGGCTCGCTCGCCTGCTCTTACGCGGCCAAATTCAGCGGCGCGGACTTTTTGGGAGTCGCCCACCTCTCCGAGGGAATCCTCCTCCGCCAATACGGCATGGATTTGCCGATTCTCGTCCTCGGCCCCTGCATCCCGGCGGATTTCCCCTACCTTTCCGCGTTCCGCCTGACATCCGCCCTTTCCGACGTGAAGACCGCGCTAGCCTTCGACAAGTATCTAGAGGAATCGGGGCACGCGGCCAAGGCGCACCTGGCCATCAACACGGGCATGCACCGCTACGGAATCCGCTTCGACGACTTCGAATCCATCCGCCAAATCCTCACCCTGAAGCATCTAGACGTCGAAGGGATGTTCACCCACCTCGCGACGGCGGACATGCTCGACAAGGCTTCGAACGCAGCGACGCAACGTCAGATCGACAGATTCTCGAATTTGGTCGAGATGCTTTCCAATGAAGGGATTCGCCCCGAGATTTGCCACTGTTCGAGTTCCGCCGGGACTCTCCGCCATCCGGAAAGCCATTTCGACATGGTCCGTCCGGGACTTGTCCTCTACGGTTACAATCCCATGGGGGCGACTCCGCCGGAAGGCTTCGAATACCCGGAACTGAAGCCCGTGATGACGATTAAATCGACCATTCGGGCGATTCACGAAGTCCCCACAGGGGAAGCCGTCTCTTACGGCCAATACTGGGTCGCCCAGCAGCCGACGAAAGTGGCGACAATCGCCATCGGTTACGGCGACGGTTATCTCCGCGGAGAATACAACAATGGCCACGTGCTCATCCGGGACGAGCTTTGCCCGATTCTCGGACGCGTCTGCATGGATGCAATCATGGTCGACGTCAGCCGCATCCCGGACGCCCAAATCGGTGAAACGGTCGACGTCGTGAACGGAACGGCGGACGCGCGCATCTCCATGGAGTCCGTCGCCGAAGCGCACCACACGATTCCCTACGAAATCTCGAGCCGAGTCGCCAGGCGTCTCTACCGCAAATACATCTGGAAGAACCGCCTCATCCGCTGGGACGATTTGAAAGAGGAGTTCGGCATTCCGCCGTTTTGCGAATACCCGTGACGATTCCGCACCGTCAACACAAGAAGCGCCCTGATGCTATCGGGGGCTTTTTATTTGTGCATTTCTAAAAATTTATAACCGTTGTAGTGAATCAAATGTTCCGGAGAGTCGGCTATCCATACTTCGGTTTCCCAAGCGATTCGATCACTCATTTTCGAAAAGCTTTTTTATCGAGAAACGCTGTGAAAAAAAACGGTTTCCGCCGAGCAACCACTATCACGCAAGGCTGCTTTTAATTTATGAATCCGCAGTTCATTCATCGGACCGGAACTGTGCTCGGCTTCTATTGGATACAAAATGTTTTTGGAGTCGCTGTAGGCGATTACATCGGGAAGTTCTTCATGCCCCAGCTAAAAAAAGTGGAGTTCCTGCAATTTTTCCCTGTCAACAAAGAGAAATTTCTTTGAAGTATCACCAATATAAAGAACTTGAGCTTCAAATCCATAGAGGGGCAAAAACTGTTCAATTATCGCCTTTGGCAAATCATTGTGTTCTCCGGCGGAAAGGGAGAGCGCAAGGCCGCTCGGCAGCCGAACGGGAACTTTTTCAAGACTCTTTTTGCCATTGAGTTCATCCTCCAAGGCCTTGTTTTCCAAAAGGAATTGAGAAACTACGCCTGACCACGATTTCTCCCCATAGTGATGGACTGTTGAAAGCCCTTGCCCGCAAGGCATCGCGCCCCCGGTGTGCATCCAATGCGCATTGAGCCTCGGAGGCGTTCCCGGAATCCCCGAAAACTTCCGCAATGATGTCCGTTCGTTCCGTTTTCGCCTATGTCTCGACTGCTTGGGGAAGCATTTCATAACCAATCGTATCAAAACCCGCAGTTTCAAAACCGAGAGAAAGTCCCCCACAGCCGGCAAACAAATCCAAAACCACGGGAATCCCCGTTGTCTGAACGGAAAGAGCTTTGTCAATGGTTTGAGAATAAGATGTCATATTTGGAAATATAAAATATGTACAACAGCCCCGTTCCGTTGTCCCTTGACAACGCGAAAGTTCCCGAAGGGTGGAAATTTCTCCGAAATGAATTAACTTCAATTCAAAGGAGATTTTTTATGAAAGGATTCGGTTGGATTGGAATTTTCGCGATGTCGTCATTGGCGGCGGTATCGCCAACGGAAACGGTCACGCTCCCCCAAGACGCGGCTTACGGCGGCGGCGACACGGTCGGATCCCAGTTGATTGCGGCGACTTACAACGCGGGGAACGGCCCCGGCATTTGGATTGTCGCGGACGGCGGTTACCGTCTTTACGTGAACGGGGAGCTTTTGAAGGAAGACAACCAGGCGGGGCGCGTGGGCTTTGTCCCATACACATTCTTGCCGGGAGAAAATGCCGTCAGCGTCGTCGGCGTAAACGGTTCCGGAGCGCCCGGGGTGATGGTGCAAATCGATGAACTCGGCGGGACTTATTCCAGCGGAAGCGCCTGGGTTTCCAAGCCGTCCGTTTCCAATGCCGATTGGAAGAAGAAAGGGAGAGACCTTTCCCAATGGGGCGGCGCGACCACCCTCGACGTTGCAAATACGGCGATGCCTAGCGGCGGAGCGTTGAGCGGATTCCCGTCCGGTTCTTCGGCAAAGTGGATTTGGACGGGCAGCGAAGAGGACGAAGTCGCCGTCTTGCTCTACACCTTTTACGTGAAGGCGGAAGGATTCGGCGCAGGGACGACGGGCGGAGAATCCGGGGACATCGTGGTCGCGACGGACTCGGCGAGCGTGCGCAAGGCCTTGCAGGCGAGCGGGGCGAAAACGATTCTCGTGCCCGAGGGGACTTACGACTTCCGGATTTTCAAGAACGCCGCGACGGACGCAAAGGCTCGCGGATGGACGTGGTGCAAAGGCTCTTGCGGCGCAAACGACAAAAATTCGGGGAACACCTTTTACCGCATCTCCTTCACGGAGAACTCGTGCAGCGGACTTTCGGAAGACGTGACTGCGGTGTCGGAATCCGAAGGGCTGCAATCCTGGAACAACTGGATCACCACATCGGCGGACAAGAGCCTCATCGGGATGGGGCGCGGCGCGAACCTGCGCGGGGCGGCCATCAACGCGCGCTCTTACGAAAACGGCCACAACAACATTTACCGCAACCTGGCCATTTACGACGTGAACCCGCACTTGGTGGAAGCCGGGGACGGTTTGGCTGTCGACGGCGCGGACGACGACCATGTGAAGAATTTTTGGGCGGACCACATTTCCTACAAGTGGATCAGCGACGGGATGGACTTGGGGGCAATCGACGGGGCGACCGTCAGCTACCTCGATTACGACGGGGCGAACGAATTCAACTGCTGGGGATACGACCCCTACATGGCTCTCGTACAAGACGCGCAATTGACCTATGCGAACGTCTACTGGCACAACACCTACGGACGCGTCCCGAAAGTCGGCGGAAACTCCCGCGTGCACATGTTCAACAACTACACGTCTTACAACTATTGGACGGGAGCAGCGGTGAGCGGCGACAATTCGAGCAGCTATTCGCAGATTCTCTACGAGAACAGTTATCTGGACTCGATGAACTACCACATCGTCGACGTCGACAATTCCAAATACGGCTACATGAACTTCACGGGGAACCAGGTGAAGAACAGCAAGGGGTGCTACTACATCAACGGGAGCTGCTCCTCGACACCTCCGACGAATACGGTTTTCACGCCGACCTACTCTTACGAAAAGATGACAGTCTCGAACATCCCGAACGAGCTCCCCACATTGGCGGGAGTCGGCGGCAAATGGGGCAAAATGCCCTCTTACGACCAGGCGTTCGGCATTTCCCCGGTCGCTTCGACGGTGACCGTTTCCGCCGAGCCGTCGCAGAACGCGGTGACCCTTTCCGCGAACGTCAACAGCACGAGCGGCGCGAAGATTTCCAAGGTGGACTTCTACATCGGCACGAAACTGGTGGGGACTGCGACGTCTAGCCCGTATTCCGTCGAAATCGCGGACGTTTCCCCTGGCAGCTACAGCGCAATCGCCGTCGCGACGGACGCAAACGGTCTCGAAGGGATTTCGCCCTATGCGGCATTCGACGTCTCCGGCGAAAAGGTGCTGACGGTGGCGACGCTCACCAAGAACGGTGCGGGACACTCGAACCAGACGATTCTCCTCGGCGATTCCATCGTCCCGTTCAGCTACGTCTGGGCGAACGCATCCACCGTCGAAGTTTCGGGGCTTCCGAGCGGGGTGGACTACGTGATTGACGCGTCGGACTTGCGCGTCTCCATTTCGGGGACTCCTGCGGAAGTCGGCATTTTCACCTACACGATAACGACCCTCGGAGCGGATTAGAACGCGACAGTCGTGCGGACAATCACCGTGGCGCGGGATTCTGCGGCTCTCGATTCCATGACCCTTTCGCTTCAAAGCCCCTTGCGGCAATCGGCGGAAAAGGCTTCTTCATTTGCGGTCTTCGACATGCAGGGAAGGCTCCTCTTCAAGGGGAACGCCCTCGGGGAAAGGAAGTTCGGGATGCGTACAGTCGTCGTCGAGTACGGGCGGCGCGGGAACGTCCTGAGAAAATACATGAAGCGGTGATTCCGGATTTCATCCAAAAAGAAAACGGCCCTTTTCGAAAAGAGCCGTTCTTTTCATATCCGGAAACTTAATCCAAATTCTTGGAAATCGCCGCGACAAGGGTGTTTTTCGGAACAGCCCCGACGATGTTCCCCACTTCGACGCCGTTCTTGAAAAGCTTCATGTTCGGGATGTTCGTGATGCCGAAACGGGCGCACAGGGATTCACATTCATCGACGTTGACCTTGGCGACGACTAGATGCCCGTCGTATTCCTTCGCCAAATCTTCCATCACGGGACCCATCATCTGGCAAGGCCTGCACCAGACCGCCCAAAAATCGACCAGCACGAGCTTTCCCGAATTGATGACTTGATCAAAATCCTTTTCATTCACATTGAGAACGGACATCGGACACCTCTTTTGATTTTTGCTTTAAAATAGCTATTTTTCCTTTTCCAGAGTAGAAGTATGCGCCCCGCCTTGTTTTTCGTCACATTGCTTTTTTCCCTTTCGCAGGCCTTTGCCGTCGAAGAATTGAGTACGGCGCGAAAAGGGGCTGCGACTCCGGAAATCGCGGAACGGACTTACGATTTGGAAGGGCAGAAGGCGGAATGGATTCTCGGGACGTCCCTGTTCGGGAGTCCGGACTTGGACTTCCGTTCGGCGGGGATTTCCTCCCCGACAAGGCGTTTGCCGTCGAAACTCGCCGGCATCTTCACGTTCCCGCTCGCTTACGACGCGACGCAGCTTTCGATGTTCGGCGAAAACGGCATCATGAAGGAGAACTTCGCAAGGGGAATCCCCGTGGACACTCCCACGACGAAGATTCTCTGGGAACGCTACGCCTTCAACGGGAACGCCTTCGGGCTGGACTTTCGCCGCATCCTGCTCGACAGCATCGAACTCGACATCGGCATGGCCAGCTATTCCAACGACAGCTCCAAGGCCTTCCGGTATCAAGACGTGACCCACCAGCCGTTCTTCGCCTTGGGCAGGGATTCGTCGCAGATTCCCTTTTCCGGTCGCAACGTACAAATGAACACGACCCACTTCAAACCTTCCGTTTCCTGGTATCTTCCCAAGGGCCGCATCACGGCCGGCCTCAGCTACCTGGTCGTCGAAAACGACGACGTCCCCCCTTACGCCTACATCCAGGATTCCACGGACTATTCGGACATCACTTACCTCGAAAGCCCCTTCAACACGGAATTGCGCTCCTTCACCTACGGCATCCGGGGAGAATTTCGCCCGGCTTCCCCATTGAAAATCGGCGCGAGCCTTTTCACGGGAGAGCATGAAATCAGCTACGACAGCCTGCCGAATCTGGTGAAAGGCATCCGGGATTCCGTCACGGAAAAAGGCACGACCGTGCAGGACACGACGTGGTACGGCGTGACGGACAATTTGAAGTACGAGACTTACAACGGGGACGGCTTCGTCGCGTTCGACCTGCCGCTTCACCCGGCGTTCCGCATGGAATACGAATTCACCGAAGCGAATTCCCGCTACAAGCAAGACCGGGAACTGTATTACCTGGAACTGCGGGACGATTTTTCCGCGTTCGACTTCCGCCTCCAAGGGGGCGCGCTCCGCAACTCGAACCTTTTCGATTCCGTCGAAGTGGCCCGCATGGCATCCGCCGTCGCCGCGCTGCATTTGCCCGGGCACGTCGATTTGAAGGGGAGCTTCCGACACGACACGCGGTTCCCGGACATCGACGAACTCAAGATTTTCAACCGGGGACGATACGCCTACCCGAACGAAGGCCTGCAGCCCGAAGAGCGAACCCGGATGACGGCCGACTTGGAATGGAATCCCGGGGGAATCTTCTACGGAATCGGCCTGCGCTACGAATACGCGAAGAACCCCATCAAACAACGCTGGGTCACGGGAAGCGGCCTCGAATCCATCGAGACGGCATTCCAATGGATAAATCTGTACGACGAAGAGGCTCTGGACTGGCGCGTCGCAACGGGAATCGCCTTGGGGAATTGGCAATTTTCCGTGGAGCGTGGCGCGGCTCTCGCCAAGCAGAACCGTCCGATCGACGTGGCGGGGCTTTATTACAAGGGGGCCGTCCGTTGGGCGGACAAATTCGTGAAGAATCGGCTCGGGGTGAGCGTCGCCTTCGACTTCACCTGGTTCGGCAACCGCTCCGACTTGCAGATGACCGAAGCGGACACGCTGGAAATCGTGGAACTCAAGCATTATCTCGCACTGAATTTCGAAGCGCGGATGCGCATCCTCTCCTTTTCGCTTTACACGCGAATCGACAATTTGAACCACAGCCTTTACGAGCCTGCATCCGGTTACCGCCCCGAAGGCGTGCGATTCCTTTACGGCATCACCTGGAGCTTCGACAATTGAAGTCCCGAAACGTCCGCCAGGAGACTTTTCGAATTTTCTATTTTGTCACCCGTTCACCCCGGAGCTTCCATGGCGAAAAAGAAAATCTTGCTCATCAACTGGCGCGACATCAAGAATCCCGAAGCGGGAGGCGCGGAACTTTACTTCCACGAAATCTTCCGCCGCTTGAACGCCCGTGATTACGAAGTGACCGTGCTCTGCCACGCCCTGAAAGGGTTCCCCGCCGAAGAACGCATCGACGGGATGCGCACCCTCCGCATCGGGAACAAGTTCCTCTTCAACTACTCCGCGCACAAGTTCGTCAAAAGGCACGCCGCCGAATACGATTTGATTGTCGAGGATTTGAACAAGATTCCCTTCTTCACACCGACCTGCGCGGGCAAGACGAAACGCCTCCACATGGTGATGCACTTTTTCCGCAAATCCATTTTCCGGGAGACATTCTTCCCCTTCGCCCTGTACGTTTATCTGATGGAGCGCGCCGTCGCACTCTTTTACAAGGGCGAAAACTTCCTCGCCATCTCCGAAAGTACAAAAGAGGAAATCGACGCCATGGGAATCCGTTATGCGCAAATGTTCATCGTGGAACCGGGAATCGACGCGGAGTTCTTTCACCCGACACAGGCCAAGGCGAATCCGCCGGTCATTTCGTATGTCGGCCGTCTCATGAAATACAAGAACGCCCAATTCATCATCGAAGCGATGCCGCGCCTGCGGGAACTGGTTCCCGGAATCACCTTGGAAATCGCGGGCGGCGGCGATTACCGGGAACATTTGGAGAGCCTGTCGAAAAAACTCGGGGTGGAAGATTCCGTCAAATTCCTCGGGCGCATCTCCGAAAGCGCAAAGCGCGATTTGCTCAGCCGGTCATCCCTCTTCATCAATCCGTCCTTCAAGGAAGGCTGGGGCATCAACAACATCGAAGCGAACCTTTGCGGCACAATCTCCCTGTCGAACAACGTCGCCGGTCTGAAAGATTCCGTCGTCGACGGCGAAACGGGAATTCTTTACGAAAACGCCGACCCCGAAGGCTTCTGCCAAAAGGCGGCGGAAATCCTGCACGACAAGGAGCGTCTATCGAAACTCGAAGAAAGAGCGATGGCGCGGGCTTTCACCTTCAGCTGGGACAAAATGGCGGACAAGATGCAGAATGCCGTCGAAACCGTCTTGAATTCCTGAAGGATTTGTTCGGAATGGTCAGAGGGAAGAGGAGTTAGGAATGAGGAGTTGGTTGGCTGTAAACAAAAAAAGTCGTTATGCTGAATGAAACGCCTGCCTGCCGGTAAGCAGGAAGCATCTCTTTACTGTAAAGGCTCGGCGAGATTAACGGCTTCGGCGTCCAGCGGCTGCACACGGAATGGCCGACTCATTCCCAGTCATTCGGGCCGGCGTTCGAAAGCCCCATTTTCCGGAGAATTTCAAAATCGCCGCGGATGGTCGTGCCGCTTGTGGTGAGCATGTCGCCCGTGATGCTCGCGGACGCCCCCGAGACCAAAGCCTTCGCGCCGAAGTCCGACATGATTTTTCGCCCGGCGGCAAGGCGAATGTTCGCCTCCGGGTTGATGTAGCGGAAGAAGGCGATTGTGCGCATCAAATCGTCGGCGGAAATCTGCGGCAGATGTTCCAACGGGGAGCCCGGAATCGGCATCAGCGCGTTCAACGGAATGGAAAAGACCTCCAGTTCGGCAAGGCTTATCGCCATGTCCAAGCGATCTTCCCAAGTCTCCCCCATTCCGATGATTCCACCGGAACAGATGCAAAGCCCCTCCTCTTTCACCCACTCAATCTCGCGCATCTTGTCTTCGTAAGTGTGCGTCGTACAAATATTCGGGAAGTTGCGGCGGGACGTTTCGATGTTGTGATGGTAGCTGGTGACGCCCGCCATGTGCAAGCGATGCAATTGTTCCTTGGACAAGAATCCCATGCTCGCGCAAAGGTCTATTTTCAACGTCCGATGCATTTCTTCGAAAGCTTCGATTGCCTCATCGAAATCCCTGCCGGTGAGGGCGCGCCCCGCCGTCACGATGGAAAAGCGGTTCACTCCCAATTCCGCATTGCGCGCGGCTTCCTTCAAGATGCGCTCCTTCGGAAGGAACGGGTACTCCTCGCAGCCCGTCTTGTTGTGCGCGGACTGGGCGCAGTATTTGCAATTCTCCGGGCAACGGCCGCTTCTGCCGTTGATGATGGAGCACAAGTCCACGTGATTCCTGCGGAAATGCTTTTGAATCCAGCCTGCCCCGGTTTCCAAGGTTTCCAAGTCGCCGGTGATGAAAAAGGACAAGTCGTCCCCGCGTTTGATGCGGTGACCGTCGATAATCCTCTGAGCCAGTTCCAAAAGATCCACGTTTGCCATATTCAGCCTCGATTAAACATTTTCGTCCCGATTCTTCCCGGGCAAGTCTTCTTGGACGAATGCCAGCTTCTTCCCGTCCGACGCCGCGTCAATCTTTATCGTGGAGAAGTCGGAGAACTTCCCGAGGAGAAGTCCTTCCGAAAGTTCGTCCTCGACCAGGTTCTGGATGCTGCGGCGGAGAGGACGCGCGCCGAGAGCCGGATCGTAACCGTTTTCGACAATCACTTCCTTCGCCTTTTCCGTGAACTCGAGCAAGATGCCGCGCTCCGAAAGGCTCTTTTGCACATTGCCCAAAAGGATGTCCACAATCCGGATGAGGTCGCCCTTGTTCAAGCTGCGGAAGACGATTTGGTCGTCAATCCGGTTCAAGAATTCCGGGGAGAAGACGTTCTTCGCCTCTTCGCGAATTGTCGCCTCCATGCGCTCGTAATCGTCCGCCTCGGAAAGCTTCGTGAAGCCCATGCCCGTGCTGTGTTTGACTTCCCGCGCGCCGACGTTCGACGTCATGATGATGATTGTGTTCTTGAAGTTGATTTTTCGCCCGAAGCTGTCCGAAAGATGCCCGTCGTCCAAAATCTGGAGAAGCAAGTTGTACACGTCCGGGTGCGCCTTTTCGATTTCGTCGAGGAGAACGACCGAATACGGACGCTTGCGGACTTTTTCCGTGAGCTGTCCGCCGCCCTCGTCATAGCCGATGTATCCCGGAGGCGCGCCTATCAGACGGGAAATGCTGTGCTTTTCCATGTATTCGCTCATGTCAATCCGAATCATGGACTCCTCGGAACCGAAGAGCGAGAGGGAGAGCACCTTGGCGAGTTCCGTCTTGCCGACGCCCGTGGGACCGAGGAAGAGGAAGCTCCCCATGGGACGGTGCGTGTCGCGAATTCCCGCGCGAGAACGGCGGATGGAACGGACAACGGCATCGACGGCC
Source organism: uncultured Fibrobacter sp. (assembly GCA_964501065.1). Lineage (GTDB taxonomy): Bacteria > Fibrobacterota > Fibrobacteria > Fibrobacterales > Fibrobacteraceae > Hallerella. The sequence goes on from CAZCRF010000051.1 coordinate 13,045, forward strand.
CGATCCTGTCCCACGATGCGCAGCTTGATTTCCTTGTCCAGGTTGACCAACTTCTTCGTCTCTTCGCCATCGAGACGCGAAATGGGGATGCCCGTCATTTTGCTGATGACGTCCCGGATGACGTTTTCATCGACGACAAGTCGCTCCGTCTTGCGCTTTTCAAACCATTGGTCCTTGACTTCGGCGATTTTCTTTTGCAGGGATTCCAGTTCGTCGCGGCACTTGGCGGCATCTTCGAATTTTTCCGTGCGCAAGGCCTCTTCCTTCTTGGCTGTCGCTTCCGAAAGTTTCGCCTCCATGTCGCGCAGTTCGGGCGGAACCGCCATGCTGGCGAGCCTTGTCCGCGCCCCGGCTTCGTCAATCACGTCAATCGCCTTGTCCGGCAAGAAACGCTCCGTCAAATAGCGGTCTCCCAAGACGACCGCCGCACGGATGGCTTCCGGCGTGTACTTCACCTTGTGATGGTTCTCGTAACGATCGACAAGCCCATTCAGAATCATGATGGATTCGTCGACAGTCGGAGGGTTCACTAGAATCTTTTGGAAGCGGCGTTCAAGGGCGGCATCCTTTTCGATGTATTTGCGGTATTCGTCGACCGTCGTCGCCCCGATGCACTGGAGTTCCCCGCGGGCAAGAGCCGGTTTGAAGATGTTCGACGCGTCTAGACTCCCTTCCGATCCGCCCGCGCCCACAATCGTATGAAGCTCGTCAATGAACAGGATGACGGCGTTCTCATTCTTTTGAAGCTCCATGATGAGAGCCTTCAAGCGTTCCTCGAACTGTCCGCGGTACTTCGTACCGGCGACCATGGCGGCCACGTCGAGAGTGATCACGCGCTTGTTTTCCAAAATCTCCGGAATCTTCTTGTCCACGATTTTTTGGGCAAGCCCTTCGACGATAGCCGTTTTGCCGACACCCGGTTCCCCGATGAGAACTGGATTGTTCTTTTTGCGACGGCAAAGCACCTGGATCAAGCGTTCGATTTCTTCCGCGCGCCCGATAATCGGATCCAGCTTTCCCTGCCGCGCCAAGGCGGTCAAGTCCCTGCCGAAGTGATCGAGAATCGGAGTCTTGGATTTCGTCTCGCGTTCACGCCGAGGGGAGAAGTTCGGGGAGAAATCCTGGGACAATCGCTGCGGACGCGATTCCGCTTTCACATTTTCAATCGCCTGGAGAAGGGAATCGTATTCGATCCCCGAAGCCGTCAAAGCGGCCGCGGCCTGGCATTCCGGGAGCTTCAACAGCGAAAGGAGAACATGCTCCGTGCCGATGTAGCTGTCCCCGAAGCGCTGCGCTTCCCCGGCGGACGCCTGCAAGACCTGCTTCGCATGATCCGAGAACGTCACCTGCGAACCGATTGTCATCATGCCGCCGGAAGAAGTGATGGAACGCTCCACGTCTTGCGCGAGGCTTTCGAGATCGACTCCCAAGGCCTTGAGCGCGGCGGCGGCGACCCCCGCACCTTCGCGGACGATGCCCAGCAGAAGATGTTCCGTTCCGACATGTTCCGAATTGAGGCGTTTCGCCTCGTCCCTCGCATACTGCAAGACTTTTTTCACTCTGTCCGTAAAACGACCAGGCATTATCCGGCCTCCTTTTCAATGGGGACGATTTTCCCACCGTGCATATGGACGCGCGACGTCGCATATTCCGCCATCCGCTCGTCGTGAGTCACCACGAGCAAGGTCTGTCCGTCCTCTTCGTTAATTTGTTTAAAAAGTTCGTTCAGCATCCGGGCGTTCCTCTCGTCCAAGTTGCCGCTGGGCTCGTCCGCCAAAACGACATCCGGGGAATTCATCAAGGCCCGTGCGACAGCCACCCGTTGCCGCTCCCCGCCGGAAAGCTCCCGGGGCAAGTGCCGCAGACGATCCTTCAAACCGACCTTTTCCAAAAGCCATTCCGCGCGCTCCTTCGATGCATTCAAGCTCTCGTGGGGGGAGAGAATCCTCGCGGGAATGGAAACGTTTTCAAGAGCCGTGAACTCCGAAAGCAAATGGTGGAACTGGAAGACGAACCCGACGTGCTTCGAATGATACTCGTCCTTTTGCAAATCCGACATTTGCCCGAGCATCCGGCCTTCGAACAGGATTTCGCCCGATGACGGCGAATCCAAAGCGCCGACCAAATTCAAAAAGGTCGATTTTCCGGATCCGGAAGCTCCCGTCAAAACGCAAAACTCCCCCTTGCCGAGGGAAAAATCGACACCCTTCAAAATTTCGAGGCGTTCCCCCGTTTCTTCAAAGACGCGCGTCAAATTCCGCGTTTCCAAAATGACGTCATTCATGGCGAATCGCCCCCACGGGATCGAGCTTCGACGCCTTCCATGCCGGAAGGAGGGTCGAAAGGGTGCAGAGGAAGATGCCCACGACCAAAACGACAGCGACGTCAAGAGGTTCGATGAGCACGGGGAAATAGGGCAAGACATACACGTCGCCGGGGAGAGTCACGAAGTGATATTTTTGCTGGAGGCCGCAGAGGACAAGCCCCGCCGTCCCGCCGAGAAGAGTCCCGCCGACGCCGATGAAGGAACCCATCAACATAAAAACGCGCATCACGGCGAACTTGGAAAGCCCCATGCTGCGGAGAATGCCGATTTCCTTCGTCTTGTCCGTCACCACCATGATGAGGGAGCTGACGATGTTGAACGCCGCCACCAAAATGATGAGGCAGATGATGGCCGCGACGATAAACTTCTCGTAATTCATCCACTTGAGGAGGGTGATGTTCTTCGTCTTCCAATCGATGAAGTAGTAAGGGTAGCCGATTACCTCGCCCGCCCGTTCGACGCTCTCGCCCGCCTTCCACTGGTCGCGCACGCGGAACTGGATTCCCGAAACGGCGTCGCCTAGCCCCAAAAGCTTCTGGGCTTCGGGAATTCCGATGTAGGCGATGTTCCCGTCGTATTCATACATGCCCGTTTCGAAAATTCCGGACACGACGCAAGAAAGAATCTTCGGTCCGCCGGAAGAAAGCGCGGCATCCGTACTTTGAAACGTCTGGATGATGATTTTATCGCCGACCAGAACGCGGAGCCGATTCGCAAGCGAAACGCCTAAAATCACGGCGGGGCGACTCTCCCCCATCGCATCGGGAAGGCTGTCTAGCGAATACTCCCCGCTCACGATATGCTCCGAAAGGTTCACCACTTTGGCGGAACGCGCCGGGTCGATGCCGTAAAGCACGATTCCGTCGTTCACCTTCTTCGAGCTGATGCCCACCTTGTAAATGATGAACGGAGCGGACGCGACGACTTCCGAATCCGAAGCCATCACCCGAGCGGCGATGGAATCATACCCCTCGACGGGATCGCTCCGGTAGGCGTACATTTCAAAGTGCGCATCCTTGCCGATCATCTGGGCGGTCACTTCCTTTTCAAAGCCGTTCACGGCCGAAAGGGCGACGACCAAGGCAAAGGAACCGATGCTCACGCCCAGCATGCTGAAAATGCCGATGAGCGAGACGAACAGGCTTTTGCGCTGCGCCCCGAGATACCGCCAGGCGATGAGCCACTCCAAGCGATTCACAGGCCGTCCCTCTGCATTGAATTTTGGAAAGCGGACAAGAACATCGGGAACTCAAGCCTCCGGCTTCATCAAGGGGAATAGAATCACGTCGCGAATCGTCTGCTGATTCGTGAGGAGCATCACCATGCGGTCGATGCCGAAGCCGACTCCGCCCGTCGGCGGAAGCCCCGATTCCACGGCATCGATGAAGTTCTCGTCCATCGGATGCGTTTCCCCTTCACCGCCGCGCCCGCGGCGAACCTGGTCTTCCAAAAGGGCGCGCTGGCGAACCGGGTCGTTCAGCTCCGTGTAGGCGTTCCCGAGTTCCCAGCCGTTCGCGTAGGGCTCGAACTGTTCAATCAGTTCCGGGTCGTTGCGGTTCGCCTTGCAAAGGGGAGTGCTCTCCTTCGGCATGTCCTTGATGAACACGGGCTGGATGAGCTTCTTTTCCACGGTCAGTTCAAAGAGTTCGATGATGCCGCGCCCGCGGAGCCAAGCCCCGTCGAGAGTACCTCCCAACCGGTGGAGTTCCGCCTTCAGCTCTTCGTCGGACATGGACTTGACGTCATAACCCGCATATTGCTTCAAGGCGTCATACATGGAAAGACGCGGCCACGGGGCCTTGAAATCGATTTCCGTCCCTTGGTAATTCACCTTCGTCGAACCGTTCGCCGCGATGGCCGCCCGCTCGTAAATATTTTCGAAATGGACCATCATATCGTTGTAGTCCGCATAAGCCTCGTAAAATTCGAGTCCCGTGAACTCCGGGCTGTGCGTCTTGTCCATGCCTTCGTTGCGAAAGTTCTTGCTGAATTCGAAGACGCGTTCCATGCCGCCGACAATGCAACGCTTCAAATAAAGCTCCGGGGCGACGCGGAGGTAGAGCGTCATGTCGGCAGCGTTGTGGTGCGTCGTGAAGGGTTTCGCATTCGCCCCACCGTAAATCGGCTGCAGCGTGGGAGTTTCCACTTCGATGAATTTATTTTCAATCAAGTATTCCCGAATGGACTGGATGATACGGCTGCGCTTGACGAAGACCTCCCGCACGTCGTCATTCAACGCCATGTCGATGTAACGTTCCCGATAACGCGTGTCGATGTCCTTGAACTCGTTGAAGATTTTCTTGTTGCCGTTTTCATCGACGATTTCCTTGGGGACGGGCAGCGGGCGGATGGCCTTGGCGAGCATCGTCACCTTCTCCGCCTTCACGGAATATTCCCCCGTCTTGGTCTCCATCATGGAGCCGTCCACCCCGACGATATCGCCGAAGTCGATCATCTTGACGATTTCGTAATCGGAATCCCCCACCAAATCCTTCGCGCAGACGACCTGGAGACGCCCGTAACGATCCTTCAAATGCATGAAGCAAAGCTTCCCCTTGCGGTTGTAGCGGACGACACGACCGGCAAAGGAAATCTTTTTCTCCGATTGGAGGAGTTCCGCCTTTTCCGCCCGGAGCATTTCGGACGTGTGCGTACGGTTGAATTGGTGCGGATAGGGATTGACTCCCATTTCTTGAAACTTCGCCAATTTGTCGCGGCGCGCCTTGGCTTGATCGTTCATCTCTTGCATGGTTCATCCTGTCTAAAGATTTTGCATCCCAAAAATAAAAATTCCGCAGCGATTGAACCAGACGGGAATCCGAATGCTGCGGTCTACCCGCCATGCGGACTGTTTTGATGTTCACCAAGTGAACTGTTTGTCCGTCGAACGGACGGTTCTGTCGTTGGGCGAACTGTTTTTTCCATTGGCGTGGAGGCTCTTGTCCGTCAAACGGACGGCTTTGTCGTTGGC
>CAZCRF010000052.1:0-17994 GCA_964501065.1 uncultured Fibrobacter sp.
ACGGCGAGTTCTCCGGACCCTTTTGATTTTACAGAAAGAAATTTACACATTCTTCTTGAACTCTGAGAGTGTTGCTGCGAAATCTTTTGATTTCAAAAAATCAACATTCCGTTCCGCAGCGCGAAGCCTCTGCCTCAAGACTTCAAAGGGGCTGTTTTCAAATTTTTGAGTCAGCGAAGACACTGCATCGACGACGTCCTTGCTCATCTTTTTCAAGACAGATTCCGAGATTAAATCCTCGAATTTCACTTTGATTGCCTTCGAGAGGTTTTCGAAAAAAGTCTTTCGAAGCTTCTGCGGATTTTTGAAGCCGAATATCGCAGAACGTTTTTCCGCTTGCGCCCGCTTATACTCCCTTTCCGCTCGAACCGCTTCCTCCTTTTGGCAAAAAACATCATACGCAGATTTCTTCGCTTTATCGGAAAGGGTTTCATATGCCGTTTGAATTTCAATAAAACGGGAGCTGTCACCATCGCATTTGTCTGGATGGAATTTCTTTGCCAAACGCCGATACGCCCGACCGATTTCACCGAAATCATCCGTCCGGGAAAGTCCCAAAACGGAATAATAAGAAAACGGGTCGCCTTTAAAATTTTTCTTCATCTTAGACATCTGGATTCACGTGTTTGTCAATTTTTTCCCACAATTGCTCCGCATCCAGCTTCCCGGAGTTCATTTCCGCACGAAACTCCTTCACGCTAGCGACGACAATCGCCTTGTCTGAATCCTCTACAAATGGCGTTTCATTTTCGTGAATCAGCGAAGAATTGTAGGAGTCCACATTTTCTGCAATTTCCTTGTATTCACCCAAAAGATTTTCCACCTCTCGCTTGTACAAATTGCGAACTTTATCCGTCACCGGTTTGCAATCCCCCTCTTTATACCGCGGTTTGAAAGTGGCTTTCAAAGTTTTGCTATAACCTCCGGAGTAATAATGGCCATCCACATACACAGAATCCGCCAAATTTATCGTAATCGAACAAGCAGTTTTCCCGTTGAAATTGCATGTCAAGTAATCTATCTTATTCCCATTTTCATCGACAGGATGAAAATCATCCTTCGTTTTCAAACGACTAAAGTCAATAAAAATATTTTTCGACACCAAGTGATAGTTGCGGCGATAATCATAATGATTCTGCTGCAATTCTGGATATTCTTTTTGCAACAAGTGAACAAAGTATTTTCCCCCTTGAATTTCGTCCGTCGATTCATAAACATCTGCATTGTAAAAGAATGTATCTTCAATATCACGCTCCAAATCTTTCCTCTTCTCGTCCCATTGGCTGTATTCTTCCGAATGATACGGGCAAAACTCTCGAACGGATTCTTCAACCATTTTCGCCAAATCCTCCTTTTCTTCAAACTTTTCCCAAAGACAATTTTTCAAAATCAGCACGTCAACAGGCTTAACTGCATCCCTGTCACAAAGAATGGCGGCGGTTTTTAAAATCTGCATCATTTTTTGCCAACGACGGTCGGAAATATAAACCTTTTCCCCATTATCTTTTTTTGCCTGATTGTATTCGTCAATCTTCACCCGGATAGCGTGAATGATGTTCAACGCTTCTTCAGAAATATCGGCGGCTTGCGAAAGTTCCAAAATATTCTTCCACTCCGCATCCGTCAAAACAAGTCCTTTTTCCACATCAATTCTATCCGCCACATCCCCATTTTTCAGCATTTCTTCAAAATGCTCGCGTTCCTGCAAAGGAAAAACGGGAAGACGCATCACAAAGCGGTCATACAAGGCGGCCAATCCTTGATTATCCTCGGGAATTTCATTGCTCGCAGCGACGATACCCTTCAACGGAACTTTCTCCACCTCATTCCCATTTGAAAATTTACGTTCATTGATAATGGTCAAAAGGGTGTTTAAAATAGCGGGGCTGCTTTTCCAAATTTCATCTAAAAAGGCGACATCTGCCGTTGGCAAAAAGCCTTCCGTTTTGCGAATATAGCGGTCGTTTTTCAATTCCTTGATGCTGACCGGTCCAAAAACGTCTTCCGGCGTACTGAATCGATTCATCAAGTATTCAAAGAATTTGGCGTTTTCAAATGCAGAAGAAATTCGTCTGGCAATTAAACTTTTTGCCGTTCCCGGAGGACCGTATAAAAACACAGATTGTCCCGAAATGACAGACAGCAGGGATTGCGATAGTATCAAGTCGCGCTCATAGAGACCTTTCGACAATTTGGAAATCAATTTTCCCATTTGTTCTTTGTACTGCATTTTCAATTCCTTTATCTTAAACCGTAAATGTTCCCCGACGACAGAATAAAACCTGTCGCCGGGTGGGTTGCAAATCAGTCGTTTCCTCGACCTTTACCGGAAGGATTTCCCGTCTTGGACGGATACCCTGCTCCGTTCGGATTATTTTTCGGCTGCGGCATTATTTATTGCCTCCTTTGTAAAGAGCGTTGTTAGGATTCTTCTGGTTTGCATGATTATCCATGGCCGCCTTATAGGCTTGGCTATTGGGATTCTTTTGGTTGGCGTGGTGGTCTAATTGCTTTTGGTTCATTAGTACTCCTTGTAGAAATGTTCGCATCCGAGTGGATACAGAACGAATCTAAAAGTTCTGCCTCGCAAATTCAACTATTTCGAGGGCGGATTTTCCCGGTTGTTCATACTTTCTAGAATCTTGTCAACTTTTCCATTTTTTGCAACTCCGATTCAATCTTTTGAAATGCCGGCTGCCAACTGGAGAAAAGGTCATTCAACTGATTCAGCCATTGGATGTTCCGTTCAAAATCGGGAATCGTGATGAATTTCACAATCTTAGAATGCCTGCAAATATCCCCCAATATACTGTAGAATCGAAAAACGAATTCCTCTTTATTTTCTTCTCTGCTTAAATACTTCCCCTTTACAATGCCAAACCTGTCCGAAATTTTTTGACACCCGGACAAGATTCCATCCGGATAGAGGAGTCTTTCCACCAGCCCAAACAAAACGAGAATCTCTGAAAAATTTCCGTCCAAATTGACTTTGTTCCATTCAAAATCCATTATTTTTTTTTCAGCTTCCGAATGAATTGCTTTTTTTAATGACTCCACATATTCAAGAATTCTTTGAGGGTTTTCTTTAAAGTGACTATTCCAAAAATCCGCCTTTTGAGAATAAGTCAAAATGCATCCCATGCAAAAGGCGAACAATCGGTGTTTTTCATCCTTCAATTTATCCAATGGGAATTCCACCCAATCCAAAAAAGAATAGTTTGTTCGAGCCTTTTCCAAAACAATTTTTTTATCCAGAGCTTTTGTCTTGCACTCATTCTCTAAATGCGGCAATGAACGAAAAATCGGAAGTAAAGCCGGTATCGCCATTTTAAATCCGAAAAATAGTTTCCTTCTTCCCCAATCATCCCCCACGTTTATTTCCGGAAACTTGACCGGATCGTGCTGTAGGCTTGTTTTCAAAGCCCTAATCTTTGAAGACAACGGCTCGGGCAGTTCAGATTCTGACGTTACCTCTCCAAACGTGACAGGATAACAGTGAATCTTATTCAAACGTCCCAATAACCACAATTTCTTAAAAAAGGGAAGATGAGGTTTTTCCCTTTCCACAACACATGAGCAAATAGACCTTTTGAAATATTCATTCATCTCCTCTTTCATCAAATAATATGGCGAAAAGAAACAAAGACAGTCTTCAAAAAATTGAATGGAATTTTCTTCCGAAAAAGGCTTTTGCAATTCTCCCTTTAATTTTTTCAAAGGTTCTTTCTCAAGTTGTAGGAAATCTATGGCGTTCGTGTCAATTAAATTCAAAAAACAGAGCAAGATTGTCTGTTCATCTTTCTTTTGGCTCTCACAAAGTTGCGCAAAGTGAGCCACGGAATAAGCGTATGCAAATTCAGATTCCAAGCCTTTTGTCCATTTTTCCACATCCAACTTCGGCAATCGTTTTCCCGATTCCTTTTCGCACAATGTTGAAATTTTTTCATTGGATTTTACCTTCAAATTTTTAACACACTCACCGTATTCTCGCTTTCTCTCCTTTGGCAGACCTCCCATCTCTTCCGCCATTTCAAAAGGAATCCTTGCGATGTTGAACGGAGTCCATTTTTTACCATCATACAGCGACTTGATGCGTTTGGAAAAGTACACGGCAAAATCATGATGCGGATATTCTTCAATTGCCGAGGAATCGTTTTCCAAAGCATCTTGAAACTGTAACATTCTTTCCAAAGCTTCAAAAAAGTTCCTGTCCTGTTTCTCGGTACTCACCCCTCCCCCACCTTCTTGATGACCGCCACGACAAACACCAAAATCCCGAGAACAATCACGACCAGCGGAAAATAAATTTCCATCGTCCCCGACAAGAGCCCTTTCACAAAACATCCCACCCAGCAAAGGAGCAGCGTGCAAAGAATCCCGGCCGCCGAATAAAAGACCCTCGGCAAGTTCCCGTGCCAGATTCGCCTCAAGAACTTTTCTCCCGCCCAAGTCAAGAATTTCCCTTCGACGAACAACAGCACGGCGTCATACAAAAAATTTCCCGTCGCCAATTCCACAGCCAACAAGGCGTCGGCAACATAGGCGCAAACGATTCCCGGAGCAAAGCCGCAAAACCATTGCCCGGCGATTTTCAAAATACGTTCCATCGCATTCATCCCTTCTTCTCCTTCAAAATTTCCTTGTCGAACAACCGCGAAGCCTTCCGCATCAAGGCTCGCAAATTCCCGTGCAGCACCGTCGAATTTTCCGGGAGCGGGTTCACCATGAACAGGGAATCGGCCTTCCCGAACTTCTCCTGCATTGCAGAATACAAATCCTCCATTTTCTCGAAGTCCCCGTCGGAGCCTTTGTCTTTCAAAATGCGCTTTCGCGCCGCCTTGTAGGATTCGACGGATTTCTCGTCGACGCATTTCTCGACACAATAATTGAATCCGAACCTCTCGCCGATGTTCAGCTTTCCGAGAGCGTCTGGATTGCAGTCCGCGTCACGGGCGGCATCGTTCTTCGCCTTGCCGCTATTGCCCACCTTCTTTCGACGGTCCCGGATTTCCTTTTTGCAAAGTTCTATCAAGGCGTCGATTTTCTCGATGACTTCCTTGCCGGATTCGCTATTCGTTGAGCTTTTCATTGGCGATTTCCAGGGCGACCTTGACCAGGGCTTTCAACAACTTTCCATCCGAACTCACTTTGCCTTTTTTTTCCAGACACTTCTGGTACTTCTTTTCGTCCTTTTCCAAGGCACCCTTTTCCAAGGCACCCTTTTCCGCGGCCTCGTTCAACTTTTTGTCGTCGCCGTCGTATGTGCAGGCGAGACTCCCGACGAAGCAGGCGCAGGCTTCGACCTTCTGCTCGTAGGCGTTTTGACTCATGTAATTCGCGTTCCCGACACATTCCGTCATCTGTTTGAATTCCATTTCGCGGCTGAAGCGTTTTTCCGTGCAGTCCCCCCAAGCGTGGGAAAGGGTCGCGGCGACAAGGGAAATTCCGGCAATCTTGAAAATCGGATTCATGAAGCAACTCCTTTTGAAAAAGATTTTACAGCAAGACAATCAACAAGACGATGGCCGCCACCGTAGAGACGCCGCCCCAGATGTAGGGAACAATCGACGGTTTGACCACCTGGTCCTTCGGAACTTTATTCTCCATCGGTACGAAAACGGAATCCCCTATCTCGTGCCAAGCTTCGGCCTCTTCCAAAGTCAAGGATTCGTAGCTGACGGCAATCCCCGAATAATCGCAAAAGCTCGCATTCGTCGTATTGTTCACCGTCTGTTCCATCTTGATGTCGATGACGTTCTTGATTTTCCCGTTCGAAAGGCTCGCGGATTTCAAGAAGGCGATTTCGGAGCAGTGCCCCGGGCTGGTCCAAAAAACGGGGCCGATGATCTTCGCGCGCTCCGCGCCGTAGGCGACGAGATTCTGCCTATCGTGGTAGGCGACTTCCCTGTCGTGATAGTCCGTCCGCGTCATGGAACACGACGCAAGCAACATCGCGGAAAACATCAGGGGAAATTTATAGAACTTCATTTACAACCTCACTTTATTTGCCAGGTGAATGCCGGGTAACCGTCGTTCACGTCGTATCGATAACTCCAATAAGAATCCCCCACCGCAGCGTTGAGAGTCTGGGCGAACGACGCCGACTTCATGGCGGATGCGGTCTTTTCCTCGGCCTGGTCCGTTTCCGCAGTCCATTCGGAAACCCCGGAATCCGCTTGATAGTAGCAGTTCGTGCACTTGGTGTAAGAGGTCACCGCATAGATGTAGTTCGAACCCCGGACCGGCGAAAGGCTGTAGCAGGCGTTCAGCGTGCCGCTCGCCTTGTAACCCGTAACCCCGGCAGCCCGCGTCGTGCCGTAGACCTTCCCCCGGCTGTAACAATTGGTGAGGGAATCCCCGTTCTGATAACCGATGATGCCGCCGACGTAACCGCCCTTCGCATAGCCCTTGAAATAGACCCGGTCCATGCTGCCGCGGTTCGCGCGCCCGACGACTCCGCCGACGTAATTGTTCCCGACGATGTAAGAGTTCACGATGCCGAGATTCTTGATTTGTCCGCCGTTCGTCGTGCCGAAGAATCCGGCGCGGTCCGCACTGGAATTGTTCACGTACACGCCGGAGACCGTGTGCCCGTTGCCGTCGAAAATGCCGCAGAACAGGTGCTCCAGGGCGTTCGAACCGATGGGAGTCCATTCGCGAAGTTCCGACTCATCGACCAAAAGATTCCCCGCCATGTCGACGATGCTGTCAGGATTCAGACGGATGTCCTTCGTCAAGTAGGCGTTGAGGGACGTGTCGCCGATGTTCGTCACTTGATTCGCGAAGTAGGCAAGTTCCTCCGCCGAGGAGATGACCATGTAATACGCGCCGTTCCGGTACGTCGTCTGGGGAGTCTTCATTTTGCCGTTCCAGATTTCGGACACGGTCGTGTCGGCAAGGCTCGAAGAGGAGACCGCAAGAACGGAAGAACTGGACGCTGCGGATGACGTTCCGCCGAGGCGTTCCCAGGAATAGCCGGCAGAAGAGTAGGAGCACGCGAAGTATCCGGATTCGCTGACCACGTAAACCGTCTCGCCGTAATTGTCCGCAGAACAAGCTCCCAATTCATAAACGCTCGAAACGGAAGTTCGCGCCGCGGAAGAAGAGGAAGCTTCGAAAAATCCGTCGGAAGAAAGCTGCGCGTTCTCCGAGAAGTCCGCCCCGGAAAAGGCGTTCCCATCCGAACAGGCTGCCAAAAGGGCCGCCCCCGAAGCCAAAAGTATTTCGAGATAAAGTCTTTTCATCTTGCGCCTCAATAGAGATACCAATTCCACTTCAAGGTATAATGAGTGCTTTTAGTGTCGCTTTGGTATTGCCAATCATAATCGTCCAAGTAACCCACATTCTTTACGGAAAATCCCCAGCCGGAACTTTTATCGTCATCATCAATAAGGTCTTCATCGATGACTCTCGGATAAACGATTATAGAATCCGTGTAAACAGGAACAGCAATCGTCACCGTTTTTGTCCCAGACCAAGCTCCTTGATCCGTTAAATCCAAAAGAACTCCAGTATTCTTTGTAGTCGAAACTCCGGCATAAGTCACAAATCGGATTTTAAACGAAACCTCCGGATCTCCGTCCGATGTCGTCGAAAACAAGCACACGGCGTCGTCCCAACAAGTGGAAGTTTGTGCGTAATAAGTGAGGGAGAGTTTCATCGTCTTCGACGTTTCGAGGTAGTACTTCGCCGCACTCGAACTCGAATAAGTGTCACTGGAACTGCTCGAACTCGAGGAACACCCGTACCAAGAATCGCAAGAACTGCTCGAAGACGACGTCGCGCATTGGTAGCCGTAATAGGTGCAGCACCAGGAATCGCTGTAAGAAGCCGTGCCCAGGTAACAGGCCGTTTCGCAACCGTAGCCGTAACTGGAGCAGCACCACGCCGCCGTATTCAGTTCAAAATTCCTGTTATAACAATCCCTTTCCACGGCCGCAGCGGAAGAATACTTCGCGTCCCAAAAAGCCTCCTCCTTGGAATCCTCCATCTGCTCTTCCCCGGCGGCAAAGGCGTTCTCGTCCGAGCACGCGGAAAGGAGAGCCGCCAAGGCGAGCGGCATCAGTTTCAGAAAAATCCCTTTCATTTGCATGTCAAAGCCTCCTAAAGCGAGAAGTCCAATTTGAGACGCCAAGTGCGCGAACCCTGTTCATGGGAACGCCATCCATAACTTGCGTACGTCCTGTGCGAATGCAACAGAATCTGCCATTCCAGGGAGAAGTGCCGCGTCAGCTCCACGCCGAAGCCAAGGTAGCCCATGAAGTCCCAATCGCCCGGGTCGTAGGCGTCGTTCCTCGTATCCGAATCGTCCCAATACCCGTAAGAGTAACTGTAGTCATACATATACCATTCGAGCCAGGCGTAAACCGGCTTGCGGATGTTCATGTTGTAGCTGACGAACGGCGAAATCCAAGTCAACCGACCGAGCGGGAACCCGAAACGGAATTCGAGCGGAATCTCCGCTACGACGTTGTGGTACTTGACTCCCGCGTCAACGTACTCGCTGAACTCGTATTCCGCGTAATTATAGACGGCGTTCAAGCCGAAGGAGAACGATCCGTAGCGGTAAAAATACGCACGCAAATAGATTCCAAGCCCCACCGTGATTGCCATCGGCTCATCCCCATCCATCCCCATCAATCGGCGTTCTTTGAACGACCCTGCGTAAAGAGACGTGCCGAAGTAAAGGGTACGCATCCTTTCCGGGGTCAAGTTGACGGCGGAATCCCCCGCGTTTTTCCCGGAAGCCTTTTCTTCGGGAGTGATTCTCAGCGAATCCCCGAGGCGCGAAAGCGTGTCCGTCGAAAGCAGGATGATTGCCCCGGACACATTCTCTTCCGGCTTCTCGACTTCCTGCGTCCGTACATCGACGAGCATCAAGTCCGTTTGCCGGAGGGTGACGAAGACGGCAGAGACTTGCCCCCCGGAGGCTAGCGCGAGGATGGAATCCGCAGCGGACACGGCCGCCCCGCGCTTCGCTAAACTGTCGTTCAACGCCTTGTCCTTCAACCGGGCTTCCTGTTCGGCAAAGGCCGTGCAGCCGCAAACGCCGTCTATCCGGGCGCAGTTCGAATCCGCCGCACCGTCCGGGCAAAAGGAGCAAAAGTTTTGGCATTCCGGGCTGAGCGTGAGCAGCGGCACTTCCGTCGAATCGGTTGCAGCGATGGAATCTCCGTTGAAAAATTTCGCCCGATTTTTGGGCATCGTCACCCGCATGCGTTGCAGAGCCTTCACGGTATCGCCATTGAAGTCAATGCGGAACGCACATAAGGCATCCGCGCAACTGTCCAAGAAAGCCTCTGCGAGCTTCGCCGACTCCAAACTTTTCAAGTCGGCAGCCGACTCTGCGGAAGCCGCGCTGTCGAGGAGCGCATTGCAGCCGCAGAGCGAATCCACCCGCATGCACATGGCGTCGTCCGCCTTGCCCGCACAGGGCGCGCAAAGCGAAAGGCATTCCCCGTCGGCAAATAGGGAAGGCACGAACAGGAACATCACCACAAAAAATCGTTTCATAAAAGCCTCAGTCCGCGATGCTGAAGATTAGCGAGACCACGGCAACCGTCCCGACCAGCACCCAAACCCAAACGGGAGAAGACTCCTTCTTCTCCGCCGTACGCGTATCGACGACAGCCCCGTAATCCGTCATATTCCGAATCCCGACCAGCCGGTTGTTCAAAATCTGCAAAGCCAAAAGCTCGTTCCGCTTTCCCCAGACGCCGTTCACCCGGTCGTTGTTCGTGGGCTTGTATTCCACGCCGTTCTTGACCGTCGCGAAAAGGGGCGGATGGTAATTGTAGATAAAGTAAACCGTGTCGCCGTGCAGTTCCGTAATCACCGGGTCGCCCATCTGAGGGAACCATTCGGAAAGCGCGGGGTGCGCCAAGGCGAATTGGACGTCCGACTGGTCAATCCAATTTTCCTTGAGCTGGTAACGGGACGACGAGCTGCAACCGACGAAAATTGCAAACAACACAAACAATCCTAGGATTTTTTTCATTTTGACTCCTTTAAAACTTTATGCAATTCGAAACAAAATCTCCGAGCATCATGGATTCCTTCCCCACATCAAAATCGCTCACGCTCCAATTTCCCCGACGGCCGCCAAAGCTATCCCAACAAGAAGAGACAGGCTTTCTTCTTTCTTCTTTCTTCTTTCTTCTTTCTTCTTTCTTCTTTCTTCTTTCTTCTTGCATCGTGCATCCTCGGCGCTTGAAAGAAGACACATCCCCGAACCTCGGAATCCTGTACGCAAAAAGGCGTGGGACTCGTTTCCCGCTTGCTTGCAGACTGAGGTTCGGCAAAACCATGACGCACAAACAAACGACAACGACCCACGCCCCAATTGGGACGTGAGCGTCTGCCCCCTACTCTCCGCGTCGAATTTTGCCGATTCCAGTCTGGAGAATAAGAGCAAAGGCTCAAAAACATGCTTCCCCACTGTTTGTACGAAAAAATAAGTAAACTTTCTTTTGCAGTCAAGAGCCGATGTGAAAATGGTCACCTTCGGCAAAGGCCCGGAAGCCCCCGCGTCCAAAAACGTTGCCGATTCCAGTCCAAGGGCTTCCGGGAAAAGTTGCACGGTTTTACTTCCTCGGAGAATTGTTGCCGCGACCGCCGCCGGATTTACCCCCCGTCGTAGAAGGGAATCCCGCATGATTCGGGTCGTTTGTCGGTTGTGGCATGATGCCTCCTCTTTTCCCCGGGCGGAATTGCCCGAGAGCCTTTCCAATATAAGGATTCGAGCGGGGACATTCGGGGACAACATGCTGCAAGGGTGATTGGTGGTCAGAGATTCAATTGGCAATGAGCAATTAGCAGTTAGGGATGAGGAGTTAGTGGGTAGTAGTCAGTGGTTAGTTGACTGTAAACAAAAAAAGTCATGTTGAGCGACCCGCCTGCCTGTCGGCAGGAGCGAAACATCCCTTCACTGTTCCTGGATTAACGCCTTCGGCGTTAGCGGCTGCGCCTCTGGATGACGACGATTCCGGAGGCTCGGTGGGATTCCTTCGCCCAAAGACGCAAAATTTTTACACACTCACAACACGGAAAATTCGTCATTTAAGCACTTCAAAAGACATAACGAGCAAAAATCGATATAATTTTTACACAGCCAACAGGTTTCAAAAAGGGATGGTTTTGGCATGAAACAAAAAATTCTATTCAGTTCAATCCTCGCTTGTGCCGTTTCGTTCGGAATCGCCGCAAACGGGGACGCCTACACGTGGCCCTCTTACCGCTCCGACTTGGATTACGACACCAAGTCGAACATCGGGGTCATCAATCCGCCGACGCAATTCAACGACAACTGTTCCGGCGTCACGGGGAAAAAGGCGGGGAAATGGTGGGCGTTCTACTGGGGCGCGAACCGCGATTCCCGCATCACGGACGTCACCATCGACTCCATCTTGAAAAAATACGACACGGACTTCGGCTACCTTTACGACACTCTCGGCTGGGCGCCCGACGCGCAAGCGCAAGACGGCAAATACAGCGCCGTTTACTACTACGGTTCCGGCACTTGCGCCGGAGGGGCGACGACGGACACGACGGGCGGTTGGCAGACTTGGATCGCGGGATACACGGCCGTCTCGGCGTCCTTCTATCCGCTTTACAGCTTCAACACGAGCTGTCCTTACGCCGACAGAGTCTCCCAAATGGACGCGATGATTCACGAAGGCATCCATTCCATGACGAACGGCTACCCCGGAGCGAAAGACGCCCACTGGTTCCAAGAAGCGGGGAACACATGGATCCAACAGGACATGTTCTCCCACCGGAACGCGGTCTATTCCGGCATGGGATTCTTGAACGCGGCGACGGTCATTGCGCCGTTCATCCCGATTGAATGCTATTCGGGCTGGCTCATCGACGGCACCTTCGGAGGCCCGGGGGCGCAGGGCGTCAATGCGAACCAACGCTACCTCATCGGCGGCACGCAGTATTCGAACATTTTCCCCACTTTCGTCGGCACGTGGATCGGGACTGGAGCCGTCCGCTGGATTTACGGCAATGCGACGGGAACGGACAACAACACGTACCTTCTCGAAACCTACGGCAAGGATTACGGCTTAGGCGACGAAGGAGTCCGCCGGCTCATCACGGAGTTCCGCGCCAAGCTCACCCTTCTCGACATGAAGGGGTGGTCCGAAGAGATGCGCAACCTGCTGAATCAACAGTTCGGCGTGCAATCCTACTGGGAACAGGATTATTGGGACAACAAGAATTACAGTTACACATGGACGATGACCCCCTACCAGACGATGACCCAGAGCGGGGATTACCTGGTGCCGAATTCCGACGTCACGCCGGGCTGGTCAGGCGCAAACCAGATCCCCCTCAAGGTGCAGAGCGGCGCGAAGGAAGTCACTGTCTCCTTCTACCCGGACGGCTCGAACTCAAACAACACGAACATGAACTTCCTCCTCTGCTACCGCGCCACGGACGGCACTCCCGTTTACAGCGAACCGATTACGGGAGAAGGCTCCGTCACCTTGCGCTTGGACAAGACGCCCTCATCGACGAACGGCACGCAGATGATTTTCGCCGTCGCCGTGAACACGGACTACAAATACAGCGGCAACGAAGACATCCGCAAGAATCATTACGGATACAAGCTCAAGCTCGAATCGGGAATCAGCGGCGCGGGCGATGCGAACACGGCCTACTACCGCGACTTCAACCTGGATTACGACTGGGAATCCCTCCCGACGACAAACGTTTCCAGTTCCTCGAACGCAGCCTCCAGCTCCTCGGCAGCTTCTTCGTCTTCCGCGCAAATGTCCAGTTCCGCAGCGCAGTCCAGCTCTTCGGCTCAGGCATCGAGTTCCTCTGCCGAAGTTTCCGCAGAAGTCCTGCAGTTCGCCGTGACGGTGACTCTCCCGATAGACGACAACTACGCCGGAGTTTCCTTCGACTTGAATCCTTCCGAAATCGCGAAGGCTCTCGGCATCGGAACTTCCGAAATTTCCAGCAAGGCGACGTACTTCGCCGTGAACGCGGACGGCTCGGAAAACACCGTTTCCACGGCCAACGCACCCGGACACTGGTTCAACGCGAGCGGCAACGTGGCGAACTATTCCGACGACGATGCGAAAATCTATTCGGAACTCAACCTGTCTGCGGGAACGGGAACCGTCGGGCATTATCCGAACCGGGTTTCTAATGGGGACTCTTACAAGATTAAACAGGGACTTCGCTACAACGGCAAGACGGTCACCTACGAAATCACGATCAACGTGACGAACGAATCGGGCAGTGGGAAATCGGAAGTGACGACCGCATTGATGTACGGAATCTCGGGACCCGCGAACCATTTGCAGCTCTCTTACAAGAACGGCATTCTCCAAGTCGAGTACAGCCTCAACCGGCGCGACAACGCGAAGCTCAGCCTGTTCAGTCCGTCCGGGTCGCTCATCGCCGTGCAGATGGTCGGTTTGCAAAACGCGGGGCATCACACGGCAAGCTTTGACCTTAAGAAAATGGGGCTTCCGAACGCGACCTACATCGTGAAAATCACGTCGGGAGACTTCCGCGAGGCCAGATCCATCTCTCTTGGCAAATAAAAGGACTCAAGTCCGAAAAGACCCGTCGGTGCGCTGACGGGCTTTTTCGTTTTTCGGCCGGGGAAAAGTTGACTAAATTTTCGCCGATGATAAAGCCCGAATTCTTTCTCGAAAACGTCGAAATGAAAGCGCACACGTCCTTCCGCGTCGGCGGCAAGGCGCGTTACTTTGCAAAGCCCGAATCTGCAGAAGAGGTCGTCTTGTCGAAAGAGTTCGCCAAAGAGAACGGGATGCCGCTCTTTGTGCTTGGCCGCGGATCGAACGTCGTCGTTTCGGACACGGGCTTCGACGGCGTCATCGTCCAACTGGGGAAGCCCTTTTCTGAGTTCAAGTTCGACGGGGAGACTTTGTCCGCCGGTGCGGGGACTTCCCTTTCGATGCTCGCCCGTGCAGGCGCGACTCTCGGACTTTCCGGGATGCACCTTTTGGCGGGCATTCCCGGGTCGGTCGGCGGGGCAGTCTCCATGAACGCGGGCGCATACGGCCAAGAAATTTCCCAAACTCTCGAATCCGTACAGTTTCTCGGCGAAGACAACCGCATCCAGGAATTTTCTGCAGAAGAATGCCAGTTCGGCTACCGGGATTCCGCATTCCGCGAATCGGGAAAAATCCTGTTGAACGCGACCTTTTCCCTCAAGCGCGGGCAAGCGGCAGAATTGCTCGCGGAGCAAAAAAAAGTTTTGGAAGAACGGCGAAAGAAGCAACCGCTCGAATATCCCAGCGCGGGCTCCATGTTCAAACGCCCCGAAAACGCCTTTCCCGGTGCGCTCATCGAACAGGCCGGGCTGAAAGGGCTTCGCGTCGGAGGCGCGGAAGTCTCGACGAAACACGCCAATTTCATCGTCAACACGGGCAATGCTTCGGCGGAAGACGTCTTCAAGCTTTCGGAACTTGTCCGGGAAAAAGTCTTTCAAGACAGCGGAGTCCGACTGGAACGCGAAGTCATCTTCCTCGGGGAATTCGGCGAACGCTGAAAAGCTTCATCCGCTTCAAAAAATCATTTTTTGAAAATGCGGAACCTTCTCCACGGCTTGAAGATTCCGTAAACGGCCGCCCCCAAGACGCCCCCGACGAAATCCGCCCCGATATCCCCCAAAGAAACGTCCCTCCCCGGAACGAAGCTTTGGTGAAATTCGTCCAAAGCTCCAAAGGCCGCGCACATCAAGGCGCAGACGCCCCCCCACAAGAGAGGCTTCTTATCCCACCGGGCGTTCGAAAACCACATACAGAAAAAAACGGAGAGGACCGCATAGGTGAAACAGTGCACCACTTTGTCGAACGGCGGTTCAAGCCAGCCCATGCTGTCCCCGGGAATCGCGGAAGAACGGAAGATGACGGCCATCCACAAAATTCCCGGAATGTAACGGAACAGGGGATATCGTTCAAAAAGGCTGTCCAAAAATTTCATAGGCAAAATATAAAATTAAGATTTCCGCTTCAAAATTCGGAAGAGCGCGGAGTCCAACGCATAAAGTCCCACGCTGAACAAGATGATTGTCGGCCCGACAGTCCAATTCAAAAGGTAAGCGACCAAAAGCCCCGCCTCCGAGAGGATGGCCGAAAAGACGCATGAGAGGAAAATCATCCCCTTCAAACTCCTTGAATGCCTTTCCGCGACGTAGGCGGGAATCGTGAGGAGCGCAATCACCAAAATCAGGCCCACCGTCTGGACGGCCATCACGACCGTGCACGCCACCATCGCCATCAAGAGCATGTAAAGCCAGAACACGGGAACGCCGCGAACGCGGGCAAATTCCGGGTCATGGGAAACAGCCAAAAACGGCCGAAAGAAAACGGAAGAAAGAATCAAAATGAATGCGGTCAAGAAGAACATTCCCCAAAGCAAATTCTCAGGGACGGTCAAAATGCTCCCGAAGAGAAAGCTGGACAAGTCCCCGCTGTAACCCGGGGTCAAATCCGCCAAGATGACGCCCGCCGCCATTCCGCCCGCCCAAATGACATTGATCAGCGTATCGGAACGGGACCGATTTTCCCACGTCAAATATCCCATCAGGACGGCAGAGGCGAGAGCCACGCCAAGCGCCCCGAGAGTCGGGGAAAATCCGCAAAAGCAAGCGAGCCCGATTCCGCCGAAAGAAGCGTGCGCCACTCCGCCGGCAGTTCCGGCAATTCGGTTCACCACGACAAAGGCCCCGACGACACCGCAAGAAAGGGCGACCAGAACGGCAGCCAAAAAGGCGTTCCGCATAAAATCGAGGGATAGCATTTCTTGAATCATCTGCGCTCAACGAAAATCTTGAATCTGTGAAGAAACACGCGGAAGCTCCGACAAGTCCGGGATTTGGAAGTCGATGAAGTCCGCATCTTGCGCCATCTCCGGGTTCACAAGGACAGTCTCCCAGCCGAAAGATTTCGCCGTGCGGAGATTCGCCGGGGAATCGTCGAGCAAGACTATCCGGGCGGCGCCGTCCCCGTCGATGCGGCCGTCCTCCTTCAAAATGGACAACATCCTTTCATAGGCGCGTGCATTCGGCTTCCCTTCCCAATCCAAGTCCTCAAGCCCCACGATGCGGCAAAAGCACTCCGAGATGCCCATCCGGGAAGAGCCTTCGCGACTCCAATCCGAGCGGCCGTTCGTGAAAATGTACTTCGGTCCGGGAAGCGAATCGAGAGCGGCTCTCTTCTGCGGCGCGAACTGCGGATACACTAAAAATTCCGGAGCGTGGATGAAGTTGAAAAAGTCATCCGGCAAGATTCCGTAAACGGCGCGAAGACCGGCGAGAGTCGTTCCGAATCGTTCCCAATAATCCCTGCGAAGGGCTTCCGCGTCTTCAAAAGAGCAATTTGCGACGCGTTCCACATATTCGGAAATCCGCCTGTCGAGAGAAACGATCACCGCCCGTTCCGCGTGGGAATAAAGGGTCAAATCGTAATCGAAAAGCCAGATTTTCAAGGGCGACCGGGAAGCGTTCATTGCACAAGCCCGCTGATTTGCCGCGCAAGGTAAGACGCGTAATTGTCCGTCATGCCGCTCACGAAATCCAAAACCTGGTGATACGCTTCGAGGGGAGTCACCGACTGCCCGATTTTCGTCTGCCCGATCAAGCGCACGATGCGCGCGCCGCGGTAAGAGGACTTCCCGTATTTGCGGAACTCGTAAACGCCTCCGACAAAAGCATCGAGGACGGTGCTCAAAGTCGTGTAACTCCCCACTTCGAGTTCCGTCTTGCGCCGGTCCGGGTAAATGCGCTCCCTGCCGAGACGTTTCGCAATGCGGATGCCGTTCGCCGCGTCGGAATCCGCCAAGTCGAGCAAGGTCCCGGAAAATTTCCCGTCCATGATTTCCCCGTAATGGTTCACGAAGACAAGGGTCACGGCATCGATCAAATTCTGGATGGCCAAGCCCCGCACGCTAGACAGGAAATCCCGAAAATTTTGCCCATTCTCGTTGTACTCCTTGTCGATATCGATTTCCGGGCCGCAAAGGTATTCGAACATATTGCGGACATCGGCAAATTGAAGGATGCCGAGTTCGATGGCGTCCTCCACGTCCAGAATGCAGTAGCAGATATCGTCCGCCGCTTCCACCAAATAGCTCAAAGGATGCCGCATCCAGATGCCGTTCCCGACTTCCGGGATTCCCAAAACATTCGCCATTTCCCGATAATCATCCGCTTCCGACAAAAAAAGGCTGGTCGGGACACCGTAAGAGGCCAAACGCGGATACTTCATCATCGAAGAAACCGTCGGATATGTCAGCCGCATGCCGCCGTCCAAGAAATGATATTCGAGTTTCGAAAGGATGCGGACTCCCTGGGCGTTGCCGTCGAAATTTTCAAAGTCCTTCATTTCCCTATCCGAAAATTCCCGGAGCGGTTCCGCATCCCGGTTCCGCCGAAACCAGTCGCGAATGGCCGCCTCGCCCGCATGTCCGAACGGCGGATTCCCGATGTCGTGCGAAAGGGCTGCCGACTGCGCAATGGTGCCGAACAAGGAAGAGTTGAAATTCTTGGGGAACTCGCCTTGCAGTTGGTTGAAGACGGCGATGGCGAGACTCCGGGAAACGCTCGAAACTTCTATCGAATGCGTGAGACGGCTGTGAACGTGGTCGTTCACCGAAAAAGGGTGCACTTGCGTCTTGCGGCCGAGCCTGCGGAAAGCGGTCGAAAAGACAATCCGGTCGTAATCCCGATGAAAGTTCGAACGGTTCGGGTCGAGGCTTGCCGGGTGGCCGTATCGCGTTGCGGAGAGGAGAGTTTCCCAGTTGAGAATCATGGTGCTTCCATTTGCGGAAAATTTCCAGCGAAGCGAAATATAGAAAATTCCACAAACGACTCCCGTTCGCCCCTTATTCAGTCGCTAGAGGCGAGGGATCGGTTCTGCAGCACGAGTGCTTTTGTCCGTCAAACGGACTGTTTTGTCGTTGGCACGACCAGCTTGTGTTCGTCAAACGAACCGTTTGGTCGCCAAG
>CAZCRF010000053.1:0-17936 GCA_964501065.1 uncultured Fibrobacter sp.
AAAAAGTTTTTGTGACAGCCGAGACGGGACTGTTTACAATTTTGTCGTCATCGGCTCGCAGACCTGGATGGCGCAGAACTTGAACTACCGCTACACGCAAGGGACGGCAGACCTGGATTCTTCGAGCTTCTGCTACGATGACGATGCGAGCAACTGCGACTCTTACGGAAGGCTTTACCTTTGGAGCGCGGCGATGGACTCGGCGGCGGTCTTCTCGGCGAACGGTTCCGGTTGCGGCTACGGGAAAACTTGCACGACGACGGAACCCGTGCGCGGCGTCTGCCCGGAGGGATGGCACTTGCCGACGCAAGCAGAGTTCGAAACGCTGATTGAGGCCGTGGGCGGCGATTCCGAGGCCGGTAAAAAGCTCAAATCGGGGAGCGGTTGGAACGACAATGGAAACGGCTCGGACGATTACGGTTTTTCGGCTTTGCCGGCGGGTTTCCGCCGCTCGGGCGGAGACTTCTACTTTGCGGGCAACCACGCGTACTTTTGGAGTGCCACTGAGTACGAAACGTACGGCGCGCGCAGCATGCACTTGTACTACTACAGCGACGCCGCGTACTTGTACAACAACAACGAGAACTACGCGTTCTCCGTCCGTTGTCTCAAGGACTAGGGCTGGGCATAAATTGTCATTCTGAGCAGCATCTTCGTCATTCGCCAAAGGTGTTCATCCCGCTACAGTAAAGGGGGGGGGCTGTCTGCCGACAGGCTGGTGCGTTGCTCCACATGACGATGCTCCCCTTGACTGTCAACTAAACCCTCAACACTTCATACGGACTACCAAGCTAAGCTCTAAGAACTAAAGCCGCCCGTGCCAACGACAAAACCGTCCGTTCGACGGACGAGAGCCTCCATGCCAATGGGAAAACGGTTCTCTTGGTGAACATCCTCCCGAAGCCTTTCCGAAAAGGACAAAGTTTTTTATATTTGGAGGGACGGGATGTAGCTCAGCCTGGTAGAGCGTCTGCTTTGGGAGCAGAATGTCGTCAGTTCGAATCTGGCTATCCCGATAAGCGACCCCTTTGCGGGGTCTTTTCTGTAGAATGCATATGAAAAGATGGCTGCTAGCGATTTGCCTCGCCGTTTCCTTTGCCTATTCGCAAACTCTCGAAACGGTCTTCGAAGATTCCACATACCAGCTCACGGGGGTCGCCGTGTCTAAATCGGGGCGGCTGTTTACCTGCTATCCGCATTGGGACGGCCCGTATCGGGATGCCCTGGTCGAAATCCGCGACGGCGAAAAATTCCCGTACCCGGACACCAACTGGAGCCGGAATCTTTTTTCTTCCGTGCAGGCGGTAGTCATCGATTCCAAGGACAGGATGTGGGTCGTGGAGCCGCGCGCAAGGCGCATTTTGCAAATCGATTTGCGGACGGATGACGTCAAGCGAATTTGGTCTTTGGACTCCATCCTCCCGGAACGCGCCTATTTGAACGACATCCGTGTGGATGCAAGTCGGGAAGTCGCTTACGTCTCCAATTCGGGGGAGGGCGGCGGAATCGCCGTGCTCAGCCTGCGGACGGGACGCGCCCACTTGGCTCTGCAAAACCAGCCGAGCGTACTGGCGGACGCGGATTACGTGTTGAAGAGCCGCGGAAAGCCCCTGGAGGTCTCCGGGAAACCTTACCGTGCAAACGTCGACGGCATCGCGCTCTCCCCGGACGGCAAGTTCCTTTATTACAAGTCCCTGACGGACGACCGCCTCTTCCGCATCCCGACCTTTGTCCTGCGCAATGCGAAGCTCTCCGCCGAAATGGTGGAGAGGAACGCGGAATTTCTCGGGCGCTTCGTCGCGTCGGACGGGATGGCCGTCGACGCATCCGGGAACGTCTTCCTCGGGGATTTGGAAAAAAGGCGCATCGTGAAAATTTCGCCGGAGCTTGAAATGTCGGAAGTCGTCCCCCCATCGGACGGGGAACTCCCTTGGCCGGACAGCTACCAAATCGCGGACGGGTATCTTTACATCTCTTGCTCCCGGATTGACGACGAACCCAGGTTTCACGGCGGCGAGCCGTTCCCCGGTCCGTTTAGGATTTTGCGATTGAAGCTGTAGAATGTATTTTAGGGAAAATTTCGAGGTCACGATGAATGAAGAACGCAGAAAGTTGCGGGACGAAGTCTATACGGAAATGATGCTCGCCCAGGCGCGTCTTTCGAAGGATGAAAACACGCAGATGGGCGCAGTCCTCGTCTCCGGCGACGGTCGGGTGCTCAGCACGGGCTACAACGGCGCCCCGGCCGGTTTCGACGACGCGACCATCCCCTACACGCGAGAAAAGAGACGGTTGGCCTACGACCTTTTGGACGCGGACTCCGGGAGC
Organism: uncultured Fibrobacter sp.; assembly: GCA_964501065.1. Classification (GTDB taxonomy): domain Bacteria; phylum Fibrobacterota; class Fibrobacteria; order Fibrobacterales; family Fibrobacteraceae; genus Hallerella. The sequence goes on from CAZCRF010000053.1 coordinate 2,329, forward strand.
TTGATTTCCCACCACGAATTCGAGGCGAACAAATACCCGTTCATGGTCCATGCGGAAATCAACGCGCTCCATTACGCGAGGGGGAAGGTTCCGCCGGGCTCCAAGCTCTACGTCATCGGGTTCCCCTGCGAACGCTGCGCCCTTGAAATCGCCCTTTCCGGAGTCTCGGAAGTTTTCGTGACGAAGGACGATTACGACGCCAAATCCTCCCTCAACGACAGCCGCGACACGGCCTATTACATGTTCGCCCAGGCGAAGATTGCCGTGACGATTTGCGGAAAACGCTTGCGCCCCGTCATTTCCGCCCCTAAGTAAAAAATAGGCGGTCTTTTCTTCCGAATCGTGAAAATTTTCTAAATTTGGCGCAAAAATAATTGAACATCATCTACCGAGGTAAAATATGGCTGAAAACGAAAAAATTGAAACCCCTGAAATCAAGACAGAAACGGTTTCCGTGGAAGAGAAGGAATCCGCCGAGAGATCGGACAAGGGCGTTTCCGCGAAGAAGAACGACAAAAAGCCTCGGCGTCGCCCCTCCGGCAAATTCGGGAACAATTCCAAGAAGAAGGCGGTCTTCTCCGACACGCTCGCGGATCGTTTTGGCGCCGCCCTTTCCGGCAAGCTCAAGCGCGGCATTGAAGACGACCTCAAGCGAAAAATCAAGGCGGCTCAGTCCGACCCGAAGGTGCAGGAAGCGAGCGCCAAGTTCGGCAAGTAAACCCGGTTCTTTTAAAAGGAATCCGCAGCGTCCCTGCGGATTTTTTGTTTCGGAGTTTAATTCTTCGGGGGGGCAAGATGCCGGTCTCTTATGCGCAAAAATCCGTTTGTGAAGGATTCAACGCGCCTTTCCCGGTCTCTTCGCGGGCTTCTTCTTCGGGGAGAACAGCGGTGGGTCAGGGATGGCGTAGTAACATCTGTCCCTCGCGTCGAACTTCTCTTGCTTGCGGTATTCGTCGGCGCTGACGAAAGTCCAGCCATCCTCGCACTTTCCGTCTGCCGAAATTTTGACTTCTCTGGAAATGAGTTTTTTGGAAGTGCTGTCGTATTTGTTTTTGATGCAGTGGGGCACTAGTACGCGTTTCCTCCATTCGCTTCTGTCATCAAGAAACCAGCCCTTGTCGCATTTTCCGCTGTCCAACGGATAGCGGAGTTTAGAGACGAACCTGCCCCGTTCGCTGTCGTACTGTCTCGCGAAAGTAACCTCGTGTGACTTGCCGGCCTTGTCCAAGTAGATGAAGTCGCAGACGCGTCGGATGCCGTAAAAATGTTCAGAACCTGCAATGTAATTGTGACAGGATTTGCAATGTTTACAAGCATTCAGAGCGGAATCCCGTTCGGCTTTCGAAAAATGCCGTTTCCGGTTTTCGCCCGTGTCCAAAACGAAAGTGAGCGGCGGCGAGAGCGGGACGGAAAGAAGGCATTCTGAATCTTGATTTTGCCAACCTTTGGGGCAGTTTTGGGAAATTTTCTCATCTTTGAAGAAAGCCGCATATGCGTCTTCGGGAGCTAGGTTCTCTAGGTGATACGTTACGATGGCCTTAAAACCGAATCCCCGGCCGGAAGAATTCGGAGACTTGCCGGAAAGGCTTTCCCGACTGATGGAAACTTCATGAACATATACCCAATACAACTCTCCCGTCGTCGCATCCCTTACCGTATCCTGCCATCTAGGGCCGGAAAAAACGGCAAAGGCCGGTCTGGCGAGAAAAACGGAGAAAAAGCACAAAGCGAAAATCGGTTTCATCTTCCCAGCTCCAAATCGTGGAGTTTCCTTAAAAAGCGGCAATGGAGCTTCTTCAGTTCCCGTATGACATCGACCTTGCGGCGCAAGTAAAGCTTTTCAACAGGAAAATCCCATTCGGGAGCTTCGTTGTCGTCCAAAATTTTACTTAATTTGTTAGATTCTTTGATAAACGAAGCTTCTTCTTCTGGGGAAAGGTTCGGGAGACCGAGGATTCTCCTCCTTCTGTTTTCTCGCAATATCAACTGCCTAAGTGTGAAGATGAACTGGTGCGCGAGTTCGTGGGACTTCACGTTCTCCAGCTCCTCGCCCTTCCACTCGTCAGAAAGATACGTCATCGAGTTTGGACGGACATAAGGGTCCGTAGATTCCTCGTCGATTCCATACTGATACGTGCAGCCGTAATAATCATTTTTTGAGCCATTGTCGCCAAGTATCTCGGTGCACTTGTTGACGATTTCATCGTCTCGGACGATTTCTTCATTATCCAAGCCCGGCCGCCAAAAGTTCACGTCGTCGGGTTCATAGAATGCCGCCATCCGCTGGAACTCCTCAATATCCGCAGAATCTGTGTGGGTTTCCGGAAGAAGAAACCAATTGTTTTCTTCCACGGCTGAAACCTCTTCGGGGCAGCCGAGACTCTGCAAGTAGGCGTCGAAAGCTTCCTCGTATCTTCGGGCGTTCTCCTCCGTCTCCCAGGCGTTCCAGCCGTATCGGGCGGAATTCCCGATCAGCTCCCGCAGGAGAAGCTCCTCCCATTCGGGAAGCTCGTCCTTTTCGCGTTCAACCGCGCGGAGGAATTTCGAAAGGAAGCTTTTCGATTCGGCGAATCCGCTCCGCGGTTCGGCGCAGGCTTTCCCCGGTGCGTAGTTTTTGTGTTCCGGTGCCGCGGTCTGATTTTCTTTGTCCATGTGGACTCCTTTGCGCTATGCGCGTTAAGTGGCTCGCCTAAGTTTACACCGAATGTTTTTAAACTAGTCGGAGTTTCTGCCCTCTGGGTGTAAAATGTTGTTTACAAGGTGGGCTCAGCGAGCCTTTCCCGGTTTTTCGACGTCTTCGGATGTACGGACAGATTCCAAAGACGCCTTCCCATCCATCGCATGAAACAAAATGCCCACTTGTGCAGTAGAAATGAAATTTCTATCTTTGGGCTGGAATTCGGACTGCCACTCCCGGTTCGGCATTCAAATTTGGCAAAATTTTATTCCTATTGAACGCGCCCGGCGAAACTCGCGGGCACTATCGAGGAGTTTGGATTCAAGGTTTATGGCTGCAAAATACACGGAAGACAACATCAAATCGCTCGAATGGCACGAGCACATCCGGATGCGCCCGGGAATGTACATCGGCAAGCTCGGCGACGGACAAAGCCCGGACGACGGCATCTACGTCTTGGCGAAGGAAATCATCGACAACTCGATTGACGAGTTCGTCATGGGGGCCGGTAAAAAAATTGAAATTGAAATCGGCGACAGGGAAGTCCGCGTGCGCGATTACGGGCGGGGCATTCCGCTCGGCAAGGTCATCGACTGCGTTTCCAAAATGAACACCGGCGGGAAATACGATTCCGAGGCGTTCCAGAAATCCGTCGGGTTGAACGGAGTCGGCACCAAGGCGGTGAACGCCCTTTCTGAAAAGTTCACGGTGCAGAGCTTCCGCGACGGCAAGTGCAAACGGGCGGAGTTCAGCCGGGGCGTCCTCGTCAAGGAATACGCGGAGTGCAAGTCGGACGAAAAGACGGGGACGGAAATCGTCTTTTCCCCGGATCCGACCATCTTCAACAAGAACTTCCGCTTCCTCCCGGCGTACATGGAGGAAAAGATTTGGAATTACGCTTACCTGAACACGGGGCTTTCCCTGGTGATGAACGGCAAGCTCTACCACAGCGAGAACGGCCTCTTGGATTTGCTGTCGGGTCGTGTCGACGACACTCTCCGCTACCCGATCGCCCACATGAAGGCGAAGGACATCGAAATCGCCTTCACCCACGGGAATCAATACGGCGAGCATTATTTCAGCTTCGTGAACGGCCAGCATACGACACAGGGCGGCACCCACCAGCAGGCGTTCCGCGAAGGTTTCGTCAAGGGCGTCCGCGACCATTTCAAGAAGGACTTGGACCCTTCGGACATCCGGAACTGCATCATCGCGGCCATTTCCGTCCGCATCCAGGAGCCCGTTTTCGAATCGCAGACGAAGACGAAGCTCGGCAGCACGACGACGGCTCCCGGCGGCCCCTCCCTCCGCACGTGGATTGTCGATTGGACGTCCACCGAAGTGGACAACTTCTTGCACAAGAACCCCGAGGCGGAAAAGGCTTTGCTCGTCCGCATCCAGCAGAGCGAGCGCGAGCGCAAGGACATTGCCGGCATCCGGAAGCTGGCGAACGAGCGGGCGCGCAAGGCGAACCTGAACAACAAGAAGCTCCGCGATTGCAAGGTCCACTTGACTGACGCCAAGAATCCCGTCCACAAGGAAACGATGATCTTTCTGACCGAGGGCGATTCCGCATCCGGGACTCTCACCAAGGCGCGGAACGTGCAGAATCAGGCGGTGTTCAGCTTGCGCGGAAAGCCGCTCAACAGCTACGGCCTCACGAAAAAGGTCGTTTACGAAAACGAGGAGTTCAATTTGCTCCAGCACGCCCTCGACATCGAGAACGGCTTGGACTCCCTCCGCTACGACAAGGTCATCATCGCGACCGATGCCGACGTGGACGGCATGCACATCCGGCTGTTGCTGATGACCTTCTTCTTGCAGTTCTTCCCGGAGCTGGTGGAGCAGCGGCATCTTTACATTTTGCAGACTCCGCTGTTCCGCGTGCGCAATTCCAAGAAGAACAAGGTGCTCTATTGTTACGACGAGACGGAACGCGACGAGGCCGCGGAGAAGCTTTCGGGGGCGGATTTGGAAATCAGCCGCTTCAAGGGGCTTGGGGAAATCAATCCGGAAGAGTTCCGGCAGTTCATCGGAGAGACGATGCGCCTGGAGAGCGTCGTCTCCCCTCCGGACGCCTCCCTCGGCAAGATGCTCGGATACTACATGGGAAAGAACACTCCTGAACGGCAGAACCGGATCGTGCAAAACCTGCGCGCCGAAGCGGTGGAGGAACTGTAATGAGCGAAAACGGCAAGGATACCCCGATGGAAACGGAAGACAAGTTTGCAAACGCCCCCGAAGCCGAAGCCAAGAGCGACACGGCGATTCTCGGCCTTTCGAACGCGAACCATTTGGAAAAGCTTTACGACGGGTGGTTTCTCGATTACGCGAGCTACGTGATTCTGGACCGCGCCGTCCCGTATTTCGAGGATGGCCTGAAGCCCGTGCAGCGGCGCATCCTGCACACCCTTTCCGAAATGAACAACGGGCACTTGATCAAAGTGGCGAACGTCGTCGGCGCGACCATGCGGTATCATCCCCACGGCGACGCTTCCATCTACACGGCGCTGGTCGGGCTGGGGCAAAAAGGGCTCCTCATCGACACGCAGGGAAACTGGGGGAACCCTCTCACGGGAGACGGCGCGGCGGCGGCCCGTTACATCGAAGGAAGGCTGTCCCCGTTCGCCCAGGAAGTCCTGTTCAATTCGGAGACGACCGAGTGGATCCCGAATTACGACGGTACGCGAAAAGAGCCCGTGACGCTCCCCGCGAAGTTTCCGCTGCTCCTCGCCCAAGGGGTCGACGGCATCGCCGTCGGGCTCTCCACTTACATCTTGCCGCACAATTTCAACGAACTCTGCGACGCGGCGGTCTCCTACCTCAAGGGCAAGAAGTTCACCCTTTACCCGGACTTCTTCACCGGTGGGACGGTTGACGTCTCCCATTACGACGACGGGGCGCGAGGCGGTCGCATCAAGGTCCGCGCGAAGATAGAAGTCCAGGATTCCAAGACGCTGGTCATCCGTGAGATTCCCTACGGCACGACGACGGGTTCCCTCATCGAGTCGATCGTCGCCGCGAACGACAAGGGCAAAATCAAGATCAAGCGCGTCGACGACGATACGGCGCAAAACGTCGAAATCGTCATCCATCTGCTTCCCGGTTCCGAGCCGCAGAAGATGATTGAAGCCCTCTACGCCTTCACGGATTGTGAAAAGTCCCTTTCCCCGTGCACGTGCGTCATCATCGACAAGAAGCCCTGCTTCACGACGACTTCGGATTTGTTGAAGCGGAGCGTTGACCACACCAAGTTCCTGCTCAAGTGGGAGCTTGAAAACGAACTTTCCCATACGCAGGCGAAGTGGCACGCGACTAGCCTCGAAAAGATTTTCATCGAGAATGAAATCTACGAAGTCATCAAGAAGGCGCAGAACCGCGACGAGATGATTCGCCTCATCGGCGAAGGCTTGAAACCGTTCACGAAAAACCTCCGCCGCGAAGTGACCGAAGAGGACATCGAAAAGTTGGCGGCCCTCCCGATGTCGAAAATCGCCCGGTTCAACCGCAAGAAGGCGGACGAATTCTTGAAAGAACTCGATGCCCACATCGAAGAGGTGCAGGGCAACTTGGAACGCCTCACCGAATACACCGTCAACCACTTCAAGAACCTCCAGAAGAAATACGGCCAAGGGCGCGAGCGCAAGACGCAGATTGCGGAGTTCGGCAAGGTCGATGCGGTCCATGTCGCCATGGCGAACCAGAAGTTCTTCGTGAACCGCAAGGAAGGCTTTGTCGGGACCGGGTTGAAAAAGGAAGAGTATCTGTTCGACGTTTCCGAGTATGACGACATCATCGTCTTCAAGGCGGACGGCTCTTACAAGATTGTGAAGGTCGCGGACAAGGATTTCGTCGGCAAGGACATCGTCCTCGTGGAGAAGTTCAACAAGGACGACGAACGGCGCATTTACAACGTCATCTACCAAGACGGCAAGGACGGCCCCTCGTTCATCAAGCGGTTCAACGTCGGCGGCGTCACCCGCAACAAGGACTATCCCATGGGCAAGGGGAAGCCCGGGTCGAAAATCCTCTACATCTCTTCGAACCCGAACGGGGAAGCGGAGGTCGTGAAGGTCATCCTCAAGCCGCGTCCGCGGATCAAGCTCAATTTTGAAGTGAACTTTGCCGATGTCGAAATCAAGGGTCGGAACGCGGTCGGAAACCAGGTCACCAAGTACGCCGTCCGCACGATCAAGAAGGTGAGCGCGGGGGAGAGCACCCTCGGGGCCAAGGTCTTCTACTTCGACACCGTTTCCGGAGTCGTCAGTACGCAGAAGAAGGGTGACAGGCTCGGCGAATTCGAGGAGGGCGAAAAACTGTTGACCGTCCGCAAGAACGGCATGGCGAAGCTCCACGAGATGACGGACCCGGTGCTAGTCGGCACGGACATCCTCTACATCGGAAAGTATGACCCGAAGCAGGTGTTCACCGTGCTGTATTTCGAAGGGGACAACTTCAACTACATGGTCAAGCGTTTCACCTTGGAAAATTGCCCGACCACGTCGGAGTTCAACCTCCTTTCCGACCATCCCGACACGAAGATGGTGGAATTCTTCGGCACGGAAGAGGCGCGCGTCTCCATGGCGTACCAGTCCGGTCACAAGGTGGAGGAAGAGGAACTGGATCTGACGGAACTGGCGGATATCAAGACTTACAAGGCCTTGGGTAGCAAGTTCACCGCCAAAAAAGTCAAACGGTTCACTCGAATCGAGAGTGAGAACGGCGGGGAGCTTCCCGAAGAAATGAAGGATCCCGATTCTCCGGACTTGTTCGGTTGAACCGGCGTAAGCCGGGGGATTGCGTAGCCTTTTGGAGAGTCTGTCGATTCTGCCGTGATTTTTGGCCTTTGGCCAAATCAAAACCCGGAAAATATTCTTCGAACTTGAAGTTCGGCGTTTCGCTATTGGCATCCGGTTCGCAAGGGATGACGCCTTTGTTTCATTCAACAAGACCGCCGATTTTTTTCCAATTCTATTTCCGGCAAGAGGATGGGGCAAAGGTCGTCGCGCTCTTTATTGTGCCAAGCCAGCGCATCGCCGCTATGCAATTGGAAAATCCGCTTTTTCAAGTTCGCGCCTTCGCCGGTAGCCTCTCCATAAAAGTAATCCAGCCACACGTCCTTGTGGCCGAGTTGGCAGATGATTTCTGCCGGTTCCGAATATCTTGCCTTTTCTACTATCGCGGGGGCATACTTGTCCAAAAAGGGACAGCAATGAAAGACATAAAGTTGTTTCTTGGCGCGAGTGAAGCCTACGTACAGTACACGCCGCCCCTGCTCGGTGCTCGCTCTCCGATCCTTGATCATCATGTATACCCGATCGAACTCCCGGCCTTTGGCTTTGTGAATTGTCGACACGACGACCTCGTTCTTTTCTCCGCATTCAAAATCGGCAATTTTAGATTCCATCAAAAAAAGCTTCAAATCGTTTCGATAGAGCCGCTTGTTGTATTTTTGGTAAGTTTTAAGAGCCTTCACACAAATCGGCAGCAAAGAACTCCTTTGATAATCCAGCTGTAATTTTTCCAAAGCCGAGTTCCATTCTTCAAGGCTTATGACGGGATTGTCGTTGTTCGACAGCCATTTTGTCAAACTTCTGAATTCAACAAGATCGTAGAGAGAAAACCCATCGCTGTCCTGAATCAACTTCGCCTTTATTTTTTCGTGGTTCAACAGAGCCATCATTTTCAAGGCGTCTTCATTTGTCTGTGTCAAAACGCAAACAGTTCCCCGAGGTGGATGCTTTTTGATGTGCTCGACGATGGGAATCTCCATGTTCGGGGAGTCGAACTTTCGCACCCTCACCGCGCCTTCCCCGTCGGAAACGGCCCTGATCGGATTGATTTTCAAACGGTTGGGGATGTCTTGAACGAAGGCGTTGCTAAAATCGACAATCTTTTTGATGCTGCGGTAATTTTCAACCAGTTCATACTTTTTCGCCTTGTATAGATCCATGAATCGTTTCAAGTCTACGGAAGCCGAGCCCGCCTTTTGGTGAACGTCCGCGAAAATGTTCTGGTCGTCGTCGCCCACCGCAATGACTCGCATGTCCTCGTTTTCTTCTATCAAGGCTTGAACCAAAGCGAACTGGTGCTCGTCCATGTCTTGGGCTTCATCGATGACCAAGACTTTTTTGGTTATCTTGCCGTGCTCGATTTCCCCGTTCTTGATTTTGGCGACCGCCATTTCTACGGCGGATCCGGCCTTGTCCAAATTTCCCATGGTGCCGAGTAAATCGAATGCGTAGGAATGGAATGTCTTCGCGGTCAGAAATGAGGCCGCGTCGCCAATCAGCTTGTGAAGCTTTTCCTTGAAGTCGATGGTGGCGCTGCGAGAGAAGGTCAACATCAGCAACTGTTCGTGCTTGACGTCTTCCAACAGCATCAGGGAAGCGAGTTTATGTACAAGGACGCGAGTCTTTCCGCTTCCGGGTCCTGCGGCCACCAGGATATATTGGCTGCTCTTGTCCTCGACGATTTGCTTTTGGCGTTCAGAAAGGGAAAGGACGATTTGTCGATACTTTTCGGGTGTGATGTTGTGATTGATTTCGTCCAGGCGATTCCCCTTGAAATACTTGTTCAAGAACATTTTGTAGTCAAGATAGAAATAATCGCTGACAAAAATTTGAGCCTGCTTGCTGTCGCGCACCATCATGTTGGCGTATTCCCCGACAATGTGGATTTGCTGCATCTTCATTTGATAAAAGTGGTTGAGCTTTTCGTAATCGTCGATTTTGTACTTGATCAAGTTGCTCTTTTCAATCCTGTGTATTTCAAGGGCGTTGTAGAGGACCAAGAAACCGTCTTCTAGCTGCAGGGAGTTGATTTTCGAAAGATAAAGGAGGGATTTCTCCAGTTCCTTGTAGGAAACGGAGTCTTTTTTCAAAATGGACAACTGGTTTTCGTACGCCGCCAGCAATTCCTTTTCGGAGAACTGGATCAAGGCTTCATCGCGGGAATTCGTCTCGGCGTCTTGGTTGGCTTGATAGAGTTGGTCGATGACGAAATGAGCCAGTTGAATGCGATGCTTGAAATCATCCTCCAAATTTTCAAGGGAGACCTTCAATTCCATTTTTGTACTGATGTCGGAACAGTAGTTCTTTTCGATGAGACCGGTGATCATCCAGAAATACAGAATCGTTTTGATGTCCTTTACGCTCGCCCTCTTGACTCCATCGGCTTCGGCTTCTTCGTTCAGTTCCTTGAGGTTGAATACGGTCTTTCCTGTTTTCAACTTGGAAATGAGGAACCTCTCAAGAGCTTCAAAGCGTTTCACCACTTGTTTGGACTTGTTCTCTCCGTCCCTCTTTTTGATGTAGGCGGTCAAATCCTTGGAGTCGGCCAGGATGTTTTCCGCCCGCAGAAGCTGAACGGTTTCTTGGACGACGCTGCATTCCATGCCGAGGATATCGGCGATGTAATCGACCCGGGATTCGGCCGCATCGCCTTTCGCCTTGAATCCGCTTCGTTCGGAAATCAAGAGGCTGATGATTCGAACGGCATTTTCTTTCTGCTTCTCGTCAAACATGTGGGAAGCCGAAATCTTGCGGCGCGCCTCATCCATGTTCGAGACTAAAATCCCGGTCGCGTAAACCCGGGGGCAATTCTGTTTGCGTTCAATATAACCGGCTTCTTCCAAAGCGAGAATGGCCGTTTTCACGCGGGTTTCCACATCGCCGTCGGGATTGTCGAAGCCTGCCTCTCGTGCGATTTCAAGAGGGGAGCGCTTGGGAACGCTTCTGTTCTTTGTCAGCGACTTGATGGCCCGCCAAACCTGCTGGATTTCACTCAAGCTGAGCTTCGTCTGGTTCAACAACAAGAAATGCTTGTCCAAGTCGTTTTCATTGAATAGAACATAGCAGTCGGCCTGCAAGCTCTGGTCCCGGCCCGCGCGGCCGGCTTCTTGGACATAGTTCTCGAGAGAATCGGAAATCTCGAAATGCACGACGAGTTGCACGTCGGACTTGTCGACGCCCATACCGAAAGCCGATGTGGCGACAATGATCTGGACCTTTCCCGTGATGAAGGCTTCCTGGTTTTCCACCTTTTCGCGGCTTTCCATTTTTCCATTGAACGGCAGAGCGACAAATCCGTCCTTGCTCAGTTTTTCTGCGAGTTCCCGCGTTTTCTTGGTTCTGGAGACATAGACGATGGTGGGGCAATTTTTGGTTTCGATCAAGGCCCTTAAAGTCTTGTATTTTTGTTCATCGTCTTCTTGGTAAAGGACGTGGTAGGAGAGATTCGCCCGTGTGGCCTTCGTGGCGAAAATTTTCAAATCGAGGCCCAGTTTCTTTTGGAAGTAATCGCAAATGTCCTGCACCACTTTTTGTTTTGCCGTTGCGGTGAAACAGGAAATGGGGATTTTTCTCAGGCTGGATTTTTGTTGCTGAAGCTTTTTGATGAAATCGCCGATGTAGAGGTAGTCTACGCGGAAATCGTGCCCCCAACTGGAGAAACAGTGGGCCTCGTCGATTACGAATCGCGCAATTTGCCGGGAAAGTAAAATTTTTTCAATGGTGCGGGAACGCAGGGACTCCGGAGAAATGTACAATATGGAGGCCATTCCGGATTCCACGCGTTTTATAGCCTCCGCGCGTTCAATCGGATTTAAAAGTCCATTGATGGTCACGGCATCGGCTATCCCTTTGGAACTCAAGTTGTCGACTTGGTCCTTCATCAAGGACTGCAGCGGCGAAATGACGACCGTCAAACCCTTGTAGCTTTCACCGGCCATCAGTGCCGGCAATTGGAACGTGATGGATTTGCCGCCTCCCGTGGGGAAAATGGCCAGCAGGGATTCGTTGTTGACAGCGGCGGAGGCGGCCCGCTCCTGCAGCGGCTCCCCTTCGTAAGTCCTGAAGCTCTCGTATCCGAAAATTTCTTTCAGTTTCTTGCGGACATCCAATTTGTCATGACAATAGGGGCACGCGGGCTTGTGGCACGGATTGTTTCGCAACAAAAAAAGGATGTTTTCCGTGTAGGGATAATTTCGCAAAACCCAAGCCGGAGCGATGGACCGCCTGTCTTGCAGATTGATGACCGACAATGCGTAGGCCAATTCTATCGGGTGTTCCGCGACGAACGATTCTACGGAAGCGTTTTCGCAAATCAAGCCGGCAAATCGCTTTTGAATCTGCGCCACGGTGTTCTTGACTTGGAATCTCGCCGAAAAAAGATTGTTGAAGAACCCCTTCCCCTCTTCTTTCAAGCCGACATATTCAAAAAAATCCTTGAATTCCCTGGAATCTTTCAAAAGATGGAAATAGATGCCTTTCAAGTCCTCGTCCAAAGAATGGAAGGCGTTCACTTCGTCTCGAAACAAGTCCCGGGACTTCTGGGCGTCCAGCAATGGATTGTTCAAGGCGTCGCTGAGGATTTTCTCGTCTTTCAGCAGCTTGTGGCTGGGGCGCATGGGGAACATCAACGGAGAAAGGTAAAGGGTGTCGATGACCTTCTTCTTTTCCAAATTCAAATGCTTGAGATATTGAAGGTCGTGGTTCAGGACATTGTGGCCGCCCACGAATTCAGCATCCTTTACAAAATGGAAGAAATCCCCTTGGCTGGGCGTGTGAATCTTCCGGTCGAGGGAGTCGACCCCGCCGAGGTCGGCAATTTTGCCGCTGGATGGAGAAACTTCGATATCTAGGAAAACGACGTTCACTGTACCAAAATACTTCTTTTTGACAAAAGTATTGAAACGGAGCAATGGAAAATGAATACCCGAGAAGTCGGGGCGCGTTCAATAGAAATCACACGCCGGCGAGAATCTTCAGAGCCTTGCCCATACGGCATTCCGGGACGGATGAATAATTGACGACAAATTTGTGCAAAGAAGGCTCGGCTTCGGTGTAGTAGTCGGAAAGGGCGCGCAGGCGGATTCCCCTTTCGAGCGCGCGGTGGCAAAATTCCTCGTCGCCGAGAGTCGTTTTGATGTCCAGGATGAAGTGCAATCCGGAATCCTCCTCGGTGACTGTCGCCATTTTTCCAAACGGACTCTTCCGGATTTTCGAAAGGAGAGTGTCGCGCCGTTTGCGGTAAAAGTTGCGCAGGCGGTTGATGTGCTTTTCGTAATGCCCGCCGTCGATGTATTCCGCGAGGACGTATTGCTCCAAGTTCGACACCGTACACGTGTAAAAGGAGAATTCATCGCGGAACCGTTTCGAGAGTTCGACGGGAAGCACCATGTATCCGATGCGGACTGTCGACGCCAGCGTTTTGGAAAAAGAGTTGATGTAGATGGTCTTTCCCTGGGTGTCGATGTTCTGCAGCGCGGGGATGGGGCTTCCGGCCATGCGGAATTCGCTGTCGTATTCGTCCTCGACGATGGCGCGGTTGCTCGATTTCGAAGCCCAGCCCAGCAGTTCGTAACGCCGCCCGATGGGCATCACCATTCCGGTGGGGAAGTGATGGGACGGTGAAATGTGGACGACATCCGTGCAAGTCTCTTCGAGCTGGTTGATTTGGATGCCCTCCGAATCCAACGGGATGAAATTGCAGACGACCCCGAGCTTCCTGTAGATTTTGGAAATCTTCCCGTAGCCCGGGTCTTCGACTCCGTACTTCTTTTCGAATCCGAGGAGTTGAACCAGCAAGGTGTACAGATAGTCCGTCCCCGCTCCGACGACAATCTGTTCCGGAGAAACGTCGATGTTGCGGAACCCTTTGAGCATTTTGGCGATGGCTTTCCGCAGCTTGAAAACGCCGCCGTAGGGGGAGCGTTCGAGAAGCTCGCGCTGATTTTCCGTGAGGATGCGGCGCGTTATTTTCGCCCACGTCGAAAAGGGGAATGTCGAGGTCTCGATTTGCGTGCTGGAAAAGTCCGCGTAAACGTTCGGCTTCTTCGCTTGGGCGATTTCCTGGGATTCCCGGGATTCCTTGGGGGATTTCGAGGGGAGGCTTTTCCCTTTGTCGGGGCGTTCGATGGCGGAGACGAAAAATCCCTTGCGCGCCCGGGTGTAGACGTATCCTTCGGCGAGCAATTGCGCGTAGGCGTTCTCGACCGTCATCACGCTGACTCCGAGTTCCTTGGCGAACGGGCGCTTTGACGGGAGCCTTTCGTCGGGGGAGAGCTTCCCTTGCAAAATGTCCTCCCGGATGGAGCGGTAAAGATAGTGGTATAACGTGTCTGCACCGGCTTTCGCCATGTCGTAAGTGATCATCGGATTCCTTGGACTTTGACTGACCTTTAACTGATACGGCTAAAATAGTAAAACTTTGACCATTTGAAAATGTCAAAAAATCACCTAATTTGCATCCCAAACAAACGGGATGTCCCGTTGAAGGAGTTTATATGGAAGATGCAAAGGAAAGCCGTTATGGCCTGAACAAGAATCTGGCCCAGATGTTGAAAGGCGGCGTCATCATGGACGTGACGACTCCGGAACAGGCGAAGATTGCCGAGGATGCCGGAGCCTGTGCCGTGATGGCTCTCGAAAGGATTCCTGCGGACATTCGCGCCGCCGGCGGCATTTCCCGGATGAGCGATCCCAAGATGATTCGGGGAATCCAGGAAGCCGTGTCCATCCCCGTGATGGCGAAGTGCCGCATCGGGCATTTTGCGGAAGCCCAGATTTTGCAGGCGATTGAGATTGACTACATCGACGAAAGCGAAGTGCTCTCCCCGGCGGACGATACGTTCCACATCGACAAGACGCGCTTCAAGGTCCCGTTTGTCTGCGGGGCGAGGGATTTGGGCGAAGCCCTCCGCAGAATCGAGGAAGGCGCGTCGATGATCCGCACAAAGGGCGAGCCGGGGACGGGCGACATTGTGCAAGCCGTCCGCCACATGAGAAAGATGAACCAGGAAATGGCGCGCGTTTCTTCGATGCGGGAGGACGAACTTTTCGATGCCGCCAAGAAATTGCAGGTTTCGTACGAGCTGGTGCGTTACGTCCACGACAATGGGAAGCTCCCCGTGGTGAATTTTGCGGCGGGAGGGGTCGCGACCCCGGCGGACGCATCGCTCATGATGCAGCTCGGCGCGGAGGGCGTCTTTGTCGGCTCGGGAATTTTCAAATCCGGCAATCCGGCGAAGCGGGCCTCTGCCATTGTACAGGCCGTGACGAATTTCGAAGATGCGGGACTCATCGCCAAGCTCTCGGAGGATTTGGGCGAAGCGATGGTGGGCATCAATGAACAGGAAATCTCCATTCTGATGGCGGAACGCGGAAAATGACGCAGCGCATCGGCATCTTGGCCTTGCAGGGGGCGTTCATTGAACATCGGCGGATGCTCGAACGCCTCGGCGCGGAGACTTTCGAAATCCGCGAAAGGAAGGATTTGGATTCCCCCTATGACGGAATCGTCCTCCCCGGAGGAGAAAGTACGGTGCAAGGGAGGCTCCTCCACGCGCTGGATTTGCGGGGACCTCTGCGAAAAAGGATTCTCGAAGGCTTGCCCGTGTTGGGGACTTGCGCCGGGTTGATTCTGCTCGCGAAGAGACTTTCGGACGGCTCTCCGGGCGTTTTCGGGACTTTGCCCGTGACGGTTCGCCGGAACGCCTACGGGAGGCAGCTCGGCAGCTTTTTTGCGGAAGGGGACGTGGAAGGAGTCGGCGGGAAAATGCCGATGACGTTCATCCGCGCGCCGGTTGTGGAAAGCGTCGGGGAAGGCGTGCAAGTCTTGGCGAGAGTCGGCGGGCGCATCGTGGCGGTCAGATATGCAAACCAGATCGGGCTGTCGTTCCATCCGGAACTTTCGGCGGATTTGCGCATGCACGAATTCTTCCTCTCGCTTTGCCGTCGCGCTTCAATGTGCAATTAGGAGTTAGGAATGAGGAGTTAGTGGTTAGTGGGAAGTGAGGCTTGCGCGAGGAAAAGGGAGTCAGCACGAACCGTGCGGCGAACACAGCCCGTGTCAAACTTGAGCGTGGCTTGACGGTCGTTGTTCTAAGCCGCTGAAGCGGCAAGAACATCGGTCTAATGCACAATGCGCC
>CAZCRF010000054.1:0-17655 GCA_964501065.1 uncultured Fibrobacter sp.
TGGAAAAGCCCACTTTTTGCGCATGAATTTACAGAAAAGGACTTGCCTAATCAAACTGCAGAACCAAAAATGGATTTTGGAGAAGAAGACGAGCATAAATTTCTTGTAAACCTTCCTCCTTGGCTAAAACTTCATGAATATCAGAAAACCGCGATTGAAAATTGGGAAAAGCAAAATTATCGGGGAATTTTCGATATGGCGACGGGAACGGGGAAAACGCTGACGGCACTCGCTTCTCTTACGCAGCTTTATCATAAATTGACCGGTGATTTTTGCGTTGTGATTTTGTGCCCCTACATTCATTTGGTCATGCAATGGATTTCCGACATCAAGGAGTTTGGAATCAAGCCGATTGTTGCGTTCGGTTCTTCGCCGCAGAAAGACTGGAAAGAAAAATTGCAACGAGCCGTTCAAAAAAGAAATTCCCAAAACGGCGAGAAAGGATTTTTCTGTTTAGTCTCTTCGATTGCGACTTTTAAACGAGAATTCATCCAAACACAAATTTCAAAACTCAAAAAGAAAATTCTTCTGATTGCGGACGAGGCACATAATTTGGGAGCAGCGTGTACACTCCAGTATTTGGAATCTCGAAAATTTTCCTATCGGCTTGCGCTTTCGGCGACTCTTGAACGGCATTTTGACCGAATGGGGACTCAAGTCCTTTATGATTTTTTCGGCAAGAAATGCATTGAATATGGACTCAAACAGGCGATAGATGACGGATATTTAAGCCCGTATAAATATTATCCAGTCGTCACGACATTGAATTTGGCGGAAAAACGCGATTATTGCGAATTGTCGGAATCTATCCAAGAAGAAATACGATGGGATGAAAACGGAGAGAGAACACTTTCCGAAAAAGGGAAAATGCTCTGCATCATGAGGTCGAGAATTGTCGCCGGAGCGAAATCCAAATTGGACGCTTTGGTAAAGACTATTGAACCCTATAAAGACAAATTCAATTTACTTATTTACTGTGGAGCGACAAAATTTAGCGAGGATGAATGTGATTTAGACGATGACGAAAACGCTGTTCGCCAAATCGATGAAATTGTGAAAACTTTGTACGCAAGATACGGAATGAAAATTTCAAAATTCATTGCGGAAAAAACGAATGATGAACGGAAAATAATGGTGGAAAATTTCAAAGAAGGTCGGATACAAGCGATTGCGGCGATTAAATGTCTTGACGAGGGGGTGAACATCCCTTCTATCAAAACTGCGTTTATTCTTGCCAGTTCCACAAATCCCAAAGAATATATCCAACGCCGCGGAAGAGTGCTGCGCTTGAGCGAGGGCAAGGAATTTGCAGAAATCTATGATTTTGTATGCCTCCCAGACGATTTGGCGAATCTGCGGAACAAGACGGAGTCGGAATTGGAAGCGTTCAAATCCTTGTCGGCAAAAGAATGCGTTCGGATTTATGAATTTTCTTCGCAATCGTTGAATCCTTTGGATGGATGGAAATTGGAGAATGAGTTGAAAAGTCTTTTTGGCTTTAACGAAAATACACTTCAACAGGAGATGGAATATGACGGATGAGCAATACCAAAAGTTGCGCGAAAAAATCAAGGAATTGGAAAAGGAGAATTTCCGGGCGCGGAGGGGAAATGCGAAACAAATCAAAAAAAAGATAAAGAGCTTGATTGAAGAGTTTTCAAACTAGGAGGCATGCAATGCGAATCAAAAAAATTTCTCTTGAAAATTTTCGGCAATTCGTCGGAAAAAATGAAATTGTATTTTCCACTGACGGCGCGAAAAATGTGACTCTTGTCATGGGGAACAACGGATTCGGAAAAACGACCCTCAATCAAGCCTTTTTGTGGTGTTTTTATGGAAAAACTTCCTTTGAAAAAAAAGAAGATTTGCTTTCCGCATCGGCAAAACAAGGATATGTCAACATGTCTGTCACGGTGGAATTCACCCACGCCGGTGAGGATTATGCGCTGTTGCGTTCAAAATCTTATATAAACGGGAATGAAAATACAGTCAGTTGCCGGTTGGACTACATTTCTGATGGGGAAAGCAAGACTCTATTAAGGGAAAAAGTTTCGCAAAAAATCAACGAGATTCTGCCGGAAGATTTGTCCAAATATTTTTTCCTAAAAGGAGAAGAAATCGAATCGATGGCGAAAGGTGTCCAAGGGGGGAAATCGAAGAGCTTTTCCAATGCAGTCAATGTACTGCTGGGACTCGATTATTACAAAAATGCCATCAAGGATTTAGATGAGATCGCTAAAGAGTTCAATCTGCAAGTAATCCCCGGAGTAGCTAATGTTAATGCGATAGAGGATCAAGTAAAAACGACAGAAGAAAAAATAAACCAAGTGAAAAATAAAATTAGTTCTCATAAGGAGTATGTGCGCAAATATGAAGACGAGCTGCTAGACAAGAAAGCCGAGATGAAAACAAAGAATTCGGCGTCGGAAATTCAAAAGAAAAAAGAAAATGCCGAAAAACAAAAAGAAAAGTATGAACAGAAAATTAGAGATGAAGTTAAAGCGGCTGTAAAGGAATTTAGCCGTGATGCTCCTTATTTCTTTGCGCAATCGGTTTTTCTAAAAGAATTGAAAACTCTTCAAGAAATTTTGGCGTTGCCGGCGGATGATGTACCTGAAAAATTGCATGCCGATTTAATTGATTGGATTGAAAAGCGGGGGGAATGCATTTGCGGTGCTTGCGTCAAAGAAGGGGATAACGCATACAACCTTCTGGAAAAATTGCGAAAAATCGTCCCCCCGGAGTCTATCGGGACTTTAGTTTCTCACGAAAAGTCTAAGATTTATGACAAATACCGATTGGGAAGCGGCCTTTACGAGAGTTTCCAAATGCACAAGAAGAGGTTAGATGAGGAAAACGAAGATTTGGAGAGCAAGCAAAATGAGATTGAGGAGTTGACGGAAAAACTTCGAACTTTGGAAGATACCTCCCAATTACAAAAAGAAATTGATCAATTGGAAAAATGGAGGAATTCTGCGCGGAGTGACTTGGATTTGCTTGAACCTGAAATTAATCGATTAAATACGAAGTTGAATTCTTATCAAACTGAGTTAGACGAAGCTCGTAAGAAATTAAAAGATGGCCTGTTCATTCAAGAATGTTATGAGACGGCATCTCGCTTGAAAGACGATTTTAGCGCCGAATTCCAGAAAGAGGAATATGCCAAGAGGGATGAATTGATTTGTTCCGTAAAAGAGGCTTTTCGTAAAATTTATGGAGATTCGTATTCTATACAAATTAACGATGATTATGCAATTCGTACGGATTTGGACTTGGAAACTTCGACGGGACAGGGAATGTGTGTCATTTTCGCCTTCTTGGCGGGGCTTCTCTCTGTTATTCAAAGAAACCAGAATACAAACGGAGCCGCAAATTCTTTGGAGCTGGAATCCTATCCGCTGGTTTTCGATGCGCCGTTTTCCGTGTTGGACGAAAAGAGAATCGCCTCCATTTGTGAATTTCTCCCGCGCGTGAGTTCGCAAATCATCATCTTTGTCAAAGATACGGATGGGAAAGTGGCCAAGGAACATTTGACTTCTCGATTGGGAAAGTTCTATTCCCTCCATAAGAAAGATAACGATGAGAAACGTACAGAAATCAAAGAGGAAACCTTGTAGGAGCATTTATGGCTAACAAAAAAGAAAGTTTTAAAGAAAACTCGATTTTCTACAAAACGTTTTTAATTCGTGGGAAACATGCGAATATGGTTCGGGATATGACTGCAAAATTGGATTGCCGAAATGTGGATGTGTTTTATATATCCATCGTTCTTGGGCTGGAATACAAAAAATCGGCACAAGAGGATTGCGATTCGTCCATTGAACCAGCGAAAATTGACGCGGAGCAAATGAATCGATTGGACGAAGACATCCAATTCTTGTATCGTTTGACTCTCCTCGCCGACGAGGATTATTGCCCTTCCGCACAAAAAAGAAGCGACAAAGCTTTTCGTTCCGATGCGGAGACAATGGTGCAGGATCAAAAACACTTCGTGCAGGTTTTCCTTGGCGGATTGGAATTTTTTCACGAGAAAATACAAGCCAAGCCGGATGACTCTGAATCGGTTTTTGGTGACTTGTGGAAACTCGTCGAAAATTTTCACGACAAGCATCCGGGCATAAAGGAGGAGGACTTTCTTGAAAAGTAAGGATGTCGTTTGGGTGATTTTTGTCGGCTAGTGTATCCCAATCGGCCAACTGCACAAACGTTTGCTACATTTAGGGCATGACCCGCTCCCTCGTCGTTCGCGATGCTTGCGAACATAATTTGAAACATGTCAGCGTCACCCTTCCGCGCGACTCCATCGTCGTCGTCACGGGAGTTTCCGGCTCCGGGAAGTCGAGCCTCGCCTTCGACACGATTTTTGAAGAAGGCCAACGTCGCTATGTCGACTCCCTGTCGGCGTATGCGCGGCAGTTCATCGGCGTGATGAAGCGTCCGGACGTGCAATCGGTGACGGGAATTTCCCCGACGATTTCGATAGACCAGAAGACGGTGAACCGGAATCCGCGTTCGACTGTCGGGACGACGGTCGAGATCTTGGATTTTCTCCGGCTGCTTTTTGCAAGGCTCGGTACGCCGCACTGCCCACAATGCGGCAAGGAAATCAAGGCCCAGACGGCGGACAGGATTGTCGACAATTTGTATGCGGAAGCCGCAGGCAGGGGAGTCTCCGTGCTGGCCCCGATTGTCCGCGAACGCAAGGGCGAATACCGCAAGGAGCTTGCCGAGCTTTTGGAGAAGGGATTCCGGCGCGTCCGCATTGACGGGAAGATTTTCCACACGGACGAAGTCCCGCTTCTCGGACGCTATGAAAAGCACACGATTGAAGTCGTCGTGGACCGCGTCCCCATCGAAGGCAAGAACATCTCCCGCATCCGCGAGTCCTTGGAAACGGCTCTGCGCTTGACGGACGGGAAGCGGGTGGCGTTTCTCTTCGACGACGGGGAATACCGCTTGCAGGGGACGGAACTCGCTTGCGCCGATTGCGGAATTTCCGTCCCGGAGTTGGAACCGCGCCTGTTCTCATTCAACGATCCGCAGGGGCAATGCCCGCGTTGCAAGGGACTCGGCCGCGATTTCGCTTTCGCTCCGGAGCTTATCGTGCCGGACGGGGGCCTCTCCATCCGAGGCGGCGCCATCAAGTGCCAAAAGTCGGACGGCAACGTCATCTTCACGGATTTCGGCTGGCCGGAATTTTCAAGAGTCGCCCGGGCGGAGGGCTTCTCCTTGGACGCTCCGTGGGACAGTTTGCCCGAGAAGGCTAAGTCGGCGATTTTTTACGGCAGCGAAAAGGCCGGGACGGAGGGCATCATTCCGCTGATGCAGGCCTTGTGGGACCAATGGCATATCGTGCATTTCCGAAAGTTCATGCACGAAAGCGAATGCCCCGTCTGCCACGGGACGCGAATTTCCCCGGTGGCGAATGCGGTCACGTTCCGCGGCCTGACGATTGACGGAATGTGCAAGATGCCCGTGGAGGAATTGGAAAAATTCTTCTCCGAAATTTCCCTTTCTCCGAAGGAAGAGCGCATCGGGCGCGAGCTTTTTAAGGAGATCCGCAACCGGTTGAACTTCTTGGTGAGCGTGGGGCTGGGCTATTTGACCCTTGCCCGCGGTGCGCGGACCCTCTCCGGCGGGGAGGCGCAGCGGATCCGTTTGGCTAGCGCCGTCGGGGCGGGCCTTCAGGGAGTGCTGTATGTCTTGGACGAGCCTAGCATCGGACTCCATGCGCGGGACAATGAAATGCTCCTCGGCATCTTGGAGCGTTTGCGTTCGCAGGGGAACAGCCTGATTGTCGTCGAACACGATGAAGAGACGATGCGTTATGCGGATTGCATCGTGGATGTCGGTCCGGGGGCGGGTTCTGCGGGTGGTTCCGTCGTCGCCGTGGGGCGTGTCGAGGATCTGGAAAGGAATCCGAAGTCGCTGACCGGGCTTTACCTTTCGGGCAAACGCCGAATAGAAATTCCGAAGGAGCGGAAACCGGTGACGGAAAAGACGCATTTCCTCCGGATTTTCGGGGCTGCGGAAAACAACCTCAAGCACGTCGATGTGGAAATTCCGCTGGACGGGACTCTGACAGTCGTCACGGGCGTTTCCGGCTCGGGGAAGAGTTCCCTGGTGAATGCGATTCTCAAAAAGGAGCTTTCGCGGGTCTTCCACGGTTCTGCGGAACTTCCCGGGAAATTCGACCGGATGACCGGGGCGGAATTCATCGACAAGGTCATCGAAATCGACCAGACGCCGATTGGCCGCACGCCGCGTTCGAACCCGGCGACTTACACGGGCATCTTCGACGACATCCGGGGCTTGTTCGCCAAACTTCCGGAGAGCAGGGCGAGGGGCTACACCAAGAGCCGATTCAGCTTCAACGTTCCCGGCGGGCGTTGCGAATCTTGCGAAGGCGCGGGGGTGAGGATTGTCCACATGCAGATTCTCCCGGACGTCCAGGTGACGTGCGATGTCTGCCAGGGCAAGCGATTCAACGACCCGACTCTCGACGTCCATTACAAGGGAAAGACGATTACCGACGTCTTGGACATGACGATTGGCGAAGCTTGCGGATTCTTCAAGGATTTGCCGAAGATTTCCGAGCCGCTCGAACTGTTGCGGGAAATCGGGCTCGACTACCTGACTCTCGGACAGCCGTCGACGACTCTCTCCGGCGGGGAGGCGCAGCGGATAAAAATCGCCACGGAACTTTGCCGACCGGGGACGGGGAAAACCCTTTATCTGCTCGACGAGCCGACGACGGGGTTGCACTTTGAAGATATCCGCCGATTGCTCGACTGCCTCAAGCGCTTGCGCGATTTGGGGAACAGCATGGTGATTATCGAACACAACATGGATGTCATCAAGTGCGCGGACTGGATTGTCGATTTGGGACCGGATGCCGGTTCGCGCGGCGGAGAGGTCGTCGCCGTCGGCACTCCCGAAGACGTGGCGAAGAACCCTCGGTCTCTCACGGGAAAGTTCCTTTCGAAAGTCCTTTCGCCGCAGGTGGGGAAAATCGACTCCCTCCGCCGCCGAAAAGAATCCCCGGAGAATTTGGACATCCGGGTCGTCGGGGCGAAAAAGCACAATTTGAAGAATTTCTCGGTCACGATTCCGAGGCACAAGCTCACGGTGATTTCCGGCGTTTCCGGCTCCGGGAAGTCGAGCCTTGCGTTCCACACCCTTTTTGCGGAAGGGCAGCGGCGTTTCGTGGAAACTCTCAGCACTTATGCCAGGCGTTTCTTGGGGCGGCCCGACAGGGGTTCCGTCGATTTCATCCGAGGCCTTTCCCCGGCGATTGCGATAGACCAAGGCAGCGCTTCGAAAAGTCCCCGCAGCACCGTGGCGACGCTGACTGAGATTTACGACTATTTCCGCATCCTCTGGGCGCGCGCCGGCGAAGCGCATTGTCCGCATTGCGGCCGTCCCTTGGAGTCCTCCCCGGTTTCGTCGATTATCGACGGACTTCTCGAAAGGCATGCCGGGGAGATGGCGGAAATCCTCACGCCGATTTTCATCGCGGATTCGAATGTGGAGTGGATGGTCTCGGAGGCGGACAAAATCGCCGGACTTTCGGACAGGCTGCGGGAGCTGGGCTACAGGCGCGTCTTGGTCAACGGAAAGACTTCGGAACTTCCGTTCGGGAAGTTGCCGAAGAAGGTGCGGGACGTTTATGCCGTCGCGGACTCGGTTCCCGTTTCGGATGCGAACGCCCCCCGTTTGGCGGAAGCCTTGGAACGCGCCTATCGCGATGGTTCGCATTCCGCAGCGGTACGCTTGGACGGCGGAAGGCCAATGCCGCATTCTCTCTACCCGAGCTGTCCCCGTTGCCATTATTATTTGACGCAGCACTTCGACCCGAAACAGTTCAGTTTCAACACGCACTGGGGGGCTTGCGAACGCTGTTCGGGGCTTGGAACGGTCGAAGGGGAAATTTGCCCGGAATGCCGTGGGGCGCGTCTGAAGCCGGAAATCCGGGCGGTGACCGTCGGGGGGAAGAACATCACCGAAGCGACGGCGATGAGCATAGGGGAGGCGCGCGCGTGGTTTCGGAAAATCCACGTGGAAAAATCCCGGGAAAAAGTGGCGCGCCCGCTTTTCCGCGAAATCCTCGGGCGGCTGGAATTTTTGGAAGGAGTCGGGCTGGGCTATTTGAATTTGGACCGGACGGGCGACACCCTTTCCGGTGGGGAGTCGCAGCGGATTCGCCTGGCGAGCCAAATCGGCAGTGGGCTTGAAGGCGTGATGTATGTTCTCGACGAACCGACGGTCGGATTGCACCAGAGCGACACGCAAAAACTTTTGGACTCCCTTTACCGGCTGAGGGATTTGGGGAACACTCTCATCGTGGTGGAGCACGACTTGGAGATGATTCGCGGCGCAGACCATCTGATCGACCTCGGTCCCGCGGCCGGGGAATACGGCGGGGAGGTCGTCGCGGAAGGCTCCCCGAAATCCCTGTCGAAAAAAGTCGCCCTGAAAAAGTTCCCCCGGAGCGAGACGGTCAAGTATCTGACGGGGAGCGTCCCCATGTACAATCCGCCTCTCGAACCCGTCTCGAAAGATTCCCCGTACCTCGAATTCAAGCATCTCTCTTCGCACAATTTGAAGGACATTTCCGTCCGATTCCCGGAGAATCGCATTTCCACGGTCTGCGGCGTTTCCGGCTCCGGGAAGAGTTCCTTGGTGATGGGGGAGGTTTTGCCGCTGATGACGGCAGCCTTGGGACGCGGGGAAAGACGGCGTTCGGCGCGGCTCCGGGCGGTTTTCCCGGAAAGCGTGAAGGAGGTCCTGGCCGTCGACCAAAGTCCGCTGTCGGGGACTCCCCGTTCGACTCCCGCGAGCTTCACGGGGGTGCTGAACCCCATTCGGGACCTTTTCGCCAAAATGGAAGTTTCCAAGATGAAGGGGTTCGCCCCGAACCGTTTCAGCTACAATTCGTCAAATGGCGGCGGAAGGTGCGAGGCTTGTGAAGGACGCGGATTCGTTTCCGTCGAAATGCACTTTCTTTCCGACGTGTGGGAGACTTGCGAAGCTTGCAAGGGAAAACGCTACAACCAAGAGACCCTTTCCGTGGAGTTCAAGGGCAAGAATATCGCCGACGTCTTGAACTTGCGCATCGATGAAGCTTGCGAGTTTTTCAAGGACTTCCCGAAGATTGTGAAAAAAATCAAGATTCTCTCGGAGGTGGGGCTTGGCTATTTGCGGCTCGGACAGTCCGTGACGACTCTTTCCGGCGGGGAGGCGCAGCGGATGAAGCTCGCGGCGGAGCTTTCTCGCGGGGATGGGCGTTCCGGCGTGCTCTACCTTTTGGACGAGCCGACTACCGGGCTGCATTTGAAGGACGTCCAGATCCTTTGGAATCTTTTGCGCAGGCTTTCCGAACGCGGCAACACCATCATCCTCATCGAACACCATCCGGACGTCATCCGGCTTTCGGATTACATCGTGGAGCTCGGGCCTTGCGGGGGAGATGGCGGCGGATTCGTGACCTATGCGGGCGTTCCCTCCGGGAAAAAATCCTAGGCCGGGCTCTTTTCCCCTTATTTTTACTTAAATTGGATAGGACTTTTTCGGAGAGCCTATGTCGTATCAAATTTGGAAGGCGTTCCCCTTGCTGTTTTCGTTTGCCGTGGCGGGCGGTACCATCGATTACCGGTATTCCGTTCCGGACAGGCAGTTTCACGAGAACGAGAAGACTTTGAAAGCGGGGAACGTCTGTGTCGACGGCGGGGACTCCACGCACCTTTATTCAGAAAAATTGCATTTCCCCTTGGAAGCCGGAGTCTTGTATCTGCGCGAAAAAATCAAGGGGAATCATTACGGCTTCTTTTCCGGTTTCGCCAAGGATTCCTGCTTCGGGAGTCTCCACGCCTTTGAATTGCGCGCGAACAGGCTCTCGCCCTATGAAGCGGTCCACTTGCGCTTTTACGCGTCCGCCAAGCAGAAGCCCTTCCAAGATGAAGCGGAAGTCTATTTCGATCAAAAGTATCTGTATTCGCCTCGCGTCCCGGAACTGTTCTTCGTGAAGAACGGAAAGTGGCAAAAGCTCGAACCGGCGGCGCTTTCGGGAATCGTTTCCGCAGGGAACATGCCGGAAGGCACGACGCTCACTTGGAACGGCAAGACGTATTCGACTCCGGCGACTCTTTCGCCTGTCGATACGGGGCTTTTCTTCGCCACGGTCCGCTCCCCCGGAATGTATCCCGTCACGGTGGGCGCTCGCGTCGCGAGCGGCAGGACGTCGCACTTGAAGTCGCCGAGCGTTCCGGTCGATACGGCCGCCTATGAAATGGAAACGGGCGTCGTCCCGGCGAAAATTTTCGCCACGAAGGACTTGCGGGAAACGGAAGCCCTTTACGACGCTTTCGTGGAGGACTTGCTCCGCTCCGGCGTGGGCAGGGGTTTTGCCGCGTTCGACTCCCTCTACCCGAAGCCCAAGCGTCCGCCGCACGGGATGTCTGCGGAAAACTTGCAATACAAGGCTTATGTCGCCGAATTCGAAAAGACCCGTTCGGAAGCCCTTGCCGAGTGGCTTTCGGCGAAACTTTCCCGCGCCATGCGGACCGGCGATGCCCTTTTGAAAAGGATGGAGGAGCAGCAAAAGGACACTCTTCGCGTGGAGCTTTTGCCGGACTCCCTTTCTTGGGACGGGGACTCCCTTTCCCTCGATTTTGACGATTCCCTTTCCCGGGTGCGCGTGCGTTGGCGCGGGGAGTTCCCGTCGGAGATTCCGCATGCGGCTTTTGATGGGAAGGATTCCGCGTCGCCCCGGTTCGTGCTGGTGTTCGAAAACAAGCCCGTTTGGAAATACGACGGTTTCCGTGTCAAGAGCCGCCACCAGTATCGATTCGCCCGGCTGGAATGCGCATTCGGCGGAAAGCTCCATGCCGGGGAAGGACGCTTCCTCTTGCCGCCGGACATTTTCTCCGAAAGGGAAGTCCAGGAGTGGTTGCATCCGTCGGAAACAGTTCCGGAGGATTTCGCCCCGGACACTTCGGCCCGTGCCGATTCGGCGGAGGCGGATTCCGTTCTCGCCGGAATGGATACGGTGGCGGTGAGCCGCGCCGTTGCGAACATCGATTCGGGGACTTTCCGCTTCAAGGGGAAGATGGTGCACATGTCGCCGTTCGGCATCCGCAAGACGGAGGTCACCGTGGCGGAATACCGCGACGTGATGAAAGATTCGACGACAAAATTCACTTTCGACGATAGCCTGATGCCCGTACACAATGTAAATTGGGGCAAGGCTCGCGAATTTTGCCAGGCTGTCGGCGGGGATCTCCCGACGGAAGCCCAGTGGGAATTCGCCGCCCGCGCCGGGACGAACGAAGGCTTCCTTTGGCGGTTGAAAAAAGGCGACCAAGCCTTTCAGTACGCCGTCTTCCGGGCCAAGGGGCCAAAACCGGTCGCGTCTTTGCAGCCGAACCCCTGGGGGCTTTACGATGTCTCCGGGAACGTCTCCGAATGGACAAAAGATTCGTATTCCTGGTTTTCCTTCTATGTGGAAAGCGAAAATCCGACAGGTTCCCTTTTCGGCGACAGCCGCGTTTTCAAGGGCGGGTCGTGGAACAGCGGGTCCGAAGACGAATTGGACTTGACCGACCGGGACGACGAAGATCCGAGGTATTGGTCGAATACGTTGGGCTTCCGCTGCGCCTTTCCACTAAAAGAACAAGGAACTCCATGAAACCCGATTTGAAACTTTTCCAAAGGCTCGCCGCTTTCCCCTACCTTTTGATTTTTGTCGCCTTCCTCTTCCCGCTCATCAACGTCTCCTGTTCGGAGTCGGAAGTTTCCGTGGCGAATCCCAACGCCTATGCGCTTCTCGTCCAAGAGACCCCGGAAGAATTCCTGGAGAGCTCCTTCATCCCCAAACTGCAGGAAATGAAGTCCAATGAACCCCAGATGAAGGAATTTTTGGAGCAGCCTCTCGGAAACCTCCGGACGGTCGTCGTACCGATTTTCCTCGCCGCCGCGCTGGCCTGTGTCTTCGCGTTCTTTTCTCCGGCGGCTTCCTTGGCGATGGGGCTTGCCGCTTTCGTCTCCCTGTGGGTCTTCGTCTACAAGATTTCGGTGACGGTGCAGACGGAACATTATGACTTCTTGGCGGTCAGTCCGGGCGTCGGGACGTATTGCGCCACGTTCCTTCTAGCCATCGGCATCGCGATGAACTTGACCGTCATCATCAAGGAATTTCGAAAAAGCAAAAAAACACCCAACCCTTCTGATTTGAAGTAAAGGAATCCCATGGCCGAAAAATTTGTGTTTTACATGAACCGGATGACCAAGACTTATCCGCCCGGAAAGACTGTGCTCAAGGACATTTCGCTCAGCTTTTATTACGGGGCGAAAATCGGCATCATCGGAACGAACGGTTCGGGCAAATCGACTCTCCTCCGCATCATGGCGGGAATCGACAAGGAATTCCAGGGGGAAGCTTGGATTGAACCCGGGCGCACGGCCGGTTACTTGCCGCAGGAACCGCAGCTCGACGCCGGCTTGACCGTGAAGGAAAACGTGATGTGCGCCGTGGCGGAAAAACAGACGATTCTCGACCGCTACAATGAAATTTCGATGAAGTTCGCGGAGCCGATGGACGACGCCGAAATGGAAAAGCTCATGGAGGAGCAGGGGAAGCTCCAAGACAAAATCGACGCGGAAGACCTTTGGAACTTGGACCGCAAAATCGAAATTGCGATGGACGCGCTCAACTGCCCTCCGGGCGATTGGCCGGTGACCCATCTTTCGGGCGGTGAAAAACGCCGGGTCGCCCTTTGCAGGCTTCTCCTCGAGGAACCGGATCTGCTTCTCCTCGACGAACCGACGAACCATTTGGATGCGGAATCCGTCGCCTGGCTGGAACGGCATCTGCGCGAATACAAGGGCTCGGTCATCTTGGTGACGCACGACCGCTACTTCCTCGACAACGTGACCGGTTGGATTTTGGAAATCGACCGTGGGCGCGGCATTCCCTGGCAGGGCAATTATGCGGAATGGCTGGACCAGAAGCTCGAACGGATGAAGTCGGAGGAAAAGGGCGAGTCGGACAGGCAGAAGCGCCTTGCCCGCGAACAGGAATGGGTGAAGCAAAGCCCGAAGGCGCGCCAGGCGAAGAACAAGGCCCGCTTGAAGGCTTACGAGGACTTGCTCGCCGAGGATCGCCGCGAACAGGTCAAGGTGGCGCAGATTTACATTCCGAACGGGAAGCGTCTCGGGAACGTGGTCATCGAAGCGGATCATTTGTGCAAAGCCTATGGAGACAAGCTCTTGTTCGAAGATTTGTCGTTCACCCTCCCGCGCTCCGGAATCGTCGGCATCATCGGACCGAACGGCGCCGGCAAATCGACCCTTTTCCGCATCATCACGGGGAAGGAAACTCCCGATGCGGGAACCATCAAGATCGGCGAAACCGTGGAAATGATTACGATGGAGCAGGGGCGCGAAAGCCTCGACGATTCGAAGACGGTGTTCGAAGCGATTACCGACGGCAAGGACGAAATCGTCCTCGGCGAGCGCAAAATGAACGGGCGCGCCTATTGCGGTCTCTTCAACTTCACGGGATCGGATCAACAGAAGAAGCTTTCCGTGCTTTCCGGGGGCGAGCGGAATCGCGTCTTGATGGCGAAGAACTTGCAGCATCCGGGAAACTTGCTCTTTTTGGACGAACCGACGAACGACCTCGACATCGAAACGCTGCAGGCCTTGGAACAGGCGATTCTCCGTTTCGCGGGCTGCGCCGTCATCATTTCCCACGACCGCTGGTTCTTGGACCGCGTGGCGACGCATATCCTCGCTTACGAGGGCGATTCCAAAGTCGTCTGGTTCGAAGGGAACTGGAGCGAATACGAAGCGGATTACCGCCGCCGCATGGGCGACGATGCGGACACGCCGAAGCGTTTCCGTTACAAGAGCCTCACGCGGGAATAGCGGAAGTCTTGATGGCAAAGTTCTTGGAATCGGATTGGTGGAAACGGGCGATTTGCTACGAAATCTACCCGGCCAGTTTCCAAGATTCGGACGGCGACGGTTTCGGAGATTTGAAAGGCATTGAAAGCCGCTTGGATTATCTGGAATCGTTGCGGGTCGACTGCATCTGGCTCACGCCCGTTTACGCTTCCCCGATGCGGGACAACGGATACGATGTCGAAGACTTCTATCGGATAAATCCGCGCTTCGGCACGATGGACGACATGGATTCCCTGATCCGTCGGGCGGCGGAACGCGGCATCCGGATTGTGATGGATTTGGTCTTCAACCACGTTTCGGACAAAAACGCCTGGTTCGTCGAATCCAAAAGTTCCCGGGAAAATCCGAAGAGCGACTGGTTCGTTTGGAAAGATCCGAAACCGGACGGTTCCCCTCCGAACAATTGGCGGAGCATTTTCGGCGGATCCGCGTGGACTTGGTGCGAGGAGCGCTGGCAATTTTACCTGCACACGTTCGGGAGTTTCCAGCCGGACTTGAACTGGGACAGCCCCGATGTCCGCAAGGCCCTTGCCGACGTCGCCAAGTTTTGGATTCGGAAGGGAATCGGCGGCTTTCGCCTCGATGCCGTCCCCTACATCAAAAAACCGAAGGATTTCGCGGACGGGAAACCGGACGCTTCCGACGGGACTGCGTTCATCCACGACGCGACAGCCTATTCCGAAGGCATCCTGGATTATCTGAGCGAGTTCAAGCGGAATGCCATCGACGGCACCGGAGTTTTCACTGTGGCCGAGGCGAACGGGCTGAAGCCTAGCGAACTCAAGGATTGGGTGGGGAGTCGCGGCGCTTTCGACATGCTCTTCGAATTCAACCATTTGCAAGGCGGGGACATTTGGTATAAGGCCGTTCCACTTTCCATTTTGGATGTGAAACGGGCCATCTTCAAAAGCCAAGAGGCGACGGCCATTGACGGCTGGTATCCCGTCTTTTTCGAAAACCACGACAAACCGCGTTCGGTCAACGCTTACTTTTCGGAACGGGCGGATACGGCAATGGCGGGGAAGGCCTTGATCACCTTGTTGCTCACTTTGCGCGGCACTCCGTTCGTCTATGAAGGGGAAGAACTCGGGATGGAAAATGTCCGTTGGGATTCCATCGGCGATTATCTGGAATTGAATTCCAAGAGCCAATACGCAGAGGCCTTGGCCGAAGGCTTCAGCCCCGGGGAGGCTTTGGGCTTTGTGCAGAAGTTCAGCCGGGACAATGCGCGGACTCCGATGCAGTGGGATTCTTCGAAAAATGCCGGATTTTCACGGGGCAAGCCTTGGATTCCCGTGAACGCCGATTTCTTGCGTGTGAACGTGGAACGCGAATCGGAAGACCCTGATTCCCCTCTTTCCTGGTTTCGAAAACTCTCCGCATTCCGCTCGCAAAATGTTGCGCTTTTGAAAGGGAAATTCGAAGCCTTGCTCCCGGAGGATTCGCAAATTTTTGCCTTCCGACGCACTTTCGGGGAATCTTCCGTGACGGTCTTGGTGAATTTGTCGGAAAATCCTGCCGATTACGATGAAAAGATTCTCGGAAGCGGGACTCTGCTGTTTTCGAGCTGCGGAGACTGCACCCTTTCGCATTTGAGGCCGCTTGAAGCGAACGTCTTCATCGGCGCGGGCGTTTAGGGATTAGTGGGTAGTGGATAGTTGTTAGTGTTTAGAGTGGAGAGTTTCGTTAGCAGTCAAGGGGGCGTCGTCATACTGTGCGGACTTCGAGGAAGAACCGCCTCGATGCGGAACGAGCCGTTTCCTATTTGGATAGTGAGGCTTGCGCAAAAAAACTCGTCAGCACGAACCGCTCGGGGGACACGGTTCGTGTCAAACTTGAGCGTGGCCCAGGGGCAGGGGGTGGAGAATCAATTAGCAATGTGCAATTGTATTTGAAGAAAGGCACGGCGACACTAAACTCTAAGAACTAATCATTCGCAACTCCGAACCCTCACCCCTACCTTTCCCCACGCCGGGTAGGCGAAACAGGTCGCTTTCTATTCGGCTCTGTAGCTTTGCTACAGGAATGAGGGCTTGCCCGAATGTTCGCCGAATGATGCAAGTTGCCGTGGTTCTTTTGCTTTAGCAAATCTAGAACCACGTGCAATCCTGCTGCGACCAAACGGTTCGTTTGACGAACACAAGCTGCCCGTGCCAACGACAAAACCGTCCGTTCGTGCGGATGAAACGGCAAGAACATGCCGTTTCAAAGCTCTCTTTTCAGACCTTTGCGGACGGATTCCAAAAAGGAGATGTATTCCGCGCTCTGGTAATCCCTGTATGTCCACGGGAATGCGTGGAAGTGCCCGTCTTGGAAGTAGAGGGTCGGTTCCACGTAGATGCCGTCGCGCAGGTAAACGCGTTGGCGTTGGTCTTTTGTCGTCGCCAAGAAAAATTGCCCGAGGGTGATGTATCCGGGATCCAGGTTCACGGGGCGCAAAGCGCCCGTTCGGCATTCCCCGGCGAATTCGAGTTCGATGGCGTTCGTCTGCAACTTGATGTCCGGAATCGTCTCGCGTTCAATCAAACGTTTGTAGGCGACGAAGGCGCGCACGGGGGAGTTCCCCAATTCGTCTTGGTAATAGTTCGTGAAGCGGAACGGGAACGCCGCGAGGACTTCGGATTCTTCTCCGTAAATCCGTTCCAGGCGCGGCCTGATGCGTTCCACCAGCGACGCGTCCTTGGCCAAAAATCCCATGACAAGTCTTGCCGGGAGAGGTCTCTTTGCAATGCCCATGTCCCAAAAATACTAATTTGAAACCATGCAACCTTATTTGGATTTACTTCGCGATATTTTGGACAACGGCGTTGACCGCAGCGACCGGACGGGAACGGGGACGCGTTCCGTGTTCGGCAGACAGGTGCGTTATGACTTGGCGAAAGGGTTCCCTTGCCTGACGACGAAGAAGCTCCACTTGCGGAGCATCATCCACGAACTTCTCTGGTTCCTGAAGGGCGATACGAACATCCGGTATCTGCATGAGAACAACGTTTCCATTTGGGATGAATGGGCGGACGCGAATGGCGACCTCGGACCGGTTTACGGCCGCCAGTGGCGTCATTGGCAGACTCCGGACGGCGGGCACATCGACCAGATTCAAAGGCTTTTGGAAGGCTTGCAAAAGAATCCGGATTCGCGCCGTCACATCGTCTGTGCGTGGAACGTGTCCGATGTCGACAAAATGGCCTTGCCCCCCTGCCACTGCCTCTTCCAATTCTATGTGGGCGGCGTCGGGACAAGCGGCAAGCGCAAGCTCAGCTGCCAGCTCTACCAACGCAGCGCGGACGTATTCTTGGGCGTCCCCTTCAACATCGCCTCTTACGCGCTCCTCACGCTGATGATTTCCCAAGTGTTGGGCTTTGAACCTGCGGAATTCATCCACACCTTCGGCGACCTCCATTTGTACAAAAATCATTTTGAACAGGCGAAGGAGCAGCTTTCGCGCTCCCCGCGCGCGCTCCCCACGATGCGTCTCAATCCGGCCGTGAAGAATCTTTTCGACTTCAAGTTCGAAGACTTTTCCTTGGAAAATTACGACCCGTGGCCGGCTATCAAGGCCCCGATTGCCGTGTGAACGCGTTGTTGACCGGCGGTCGGTGGCCAGAGGGAATAGTGGGGAGTGATTCTATTAGGAATTAGGAGTTAGTGAATAGTGACCAGTGTGCAGTAAAGTGAGCACTGTCATGTTGA
>CAZCRF010000055.1:0-17319 GCA_964501065.1 uncultured Fibrobacter sp.
TCGATGTTCGAAAAATCGTGCGAAATCATTTTCACTGCATACTCTCCGTTTTTCCTTTCAATTTACATTCTCCCGCGCCGCAGCGCAACTCCAGCCGACCTCGAAGCCGTAAAAATCCTCGTAGCAGCGGGGGCAAAAGAATTTGTACCCGGTGACGAACGACTCCTTCAAGCTCCCACCGCAACGGGGGCATTTGGCGGCGGTGTAGAGCGGTTTCTTCAAATCGTGTTTCATGGTCTGTCTCAGGGATTCAAAACATCCAACGGGCATACAGTGTATTTGTTGCGTTCGCTAAAAACGGAATGAACGGACACCATTGCGGAAGTTTTCGGGGAGGCCGGGAACGCCTCCGAGGCTCGATGCGCATTGGATGCACACCGGGGGCGCGAGGCCTTGCGGCGCAAGGAATTTCAACAGTTCCTAACCTCTAGCCCTAATCCCTATTCTGTCCGCGTTGACGTCACTTCCCTCTAGCTCCTGACCCCTATTCCCTAATCCCTGACACTATCCGGTTTACAGTCCACTCCCACCGGCACGAGCTGTGTCAGGGGAGAAAATCTTCGTTCGCCGGGAACGTAAATCCCTTTTTTCTAAATTCTGCCCAAGAGGTTTTTATGATTCAAACTCGAAAAGAATTGGAAAAGATTTCCGATTACGTTCCCGGGAAGTCCATCGAAGAAATTTGTGAACAGTACGGTCTTGAGTGTGCCGTGAAGCTCGCATCGAATGAAAATCCGCTCGGCCCCTCGCCCGAAGCCGTCGAAGCTTTTTTGAAGACCGCGACGTCCTTGCATCTTTATCCGCGAGGGAACGCGCCGCATTTGATTTCCGCCCTTTCTGAAAAATTCGGAGTCCCTGCGGACAGGATTGTCATCGGCAACGGCTCCGACGAAATCATCGACATGGTGGGGAAGGCTTATTTCCGTCCGGGAGACGAAGTGCTCGGCATTCGGGCGACTTTTTCCGTTTACAAATCGACCGCTGAACTTTACGGTGCAAAGTTCATTTCCGTCGCCGAAGACGAAAAACGTCCGCCGCTTTCCGCTTATCTGGATTCCCTTTCGGAAAGGACGCGCGCCGTTTTCATCTGCAACCCGAACAATCCGACTGGGGCTTATTACGGCGAAACGGAAGTGCTTGAATTCCTTTCCCAAGTTCCGCAGAACGTGCTGGTCTTCATCGACGAAGCTTATTCGGAATTCGCCGTGGCCCGGGACTTCCCGAAGCTTCTGCCCCACTTGGACGCTTTCCCGAATTTGATGCTCAACCGCACGTTCAGCAAAATCTATGGGCTTGCGGGGCTTCGCATCGGCTACGCTTTTTCAAGCCCGGAGGTGATTTCCGCCATTTGGAAGGTGAAGCCGCCGTTCGACGTGAATCTGCCGGCGCAGGCTGCGGCGACCGCCGCCCTGAAAGACGCCGCCCATCTCCAGAGGACTTTGGATTTGAACGCTGCGGGGAAGCTCGTTCTTTCGGAAGCATTCGCCTCTTTGGGTTTTGAAGTGCTTCCGACCGAGGCGAACTTCGTCTGCATCCGCATCGGGGAAAAGTGCGGGGAGCTTGTCCGCTTTTTGGAAAGGAACGGGATGATTGTCCGCTATCTGAAGAGCTTCGGCCTTCCGGAATGGATTCGCGTCACCATTGGAAAGCCGGAGGAAAACTCCCTGCTCGTGAATTTGGTGAAAAAATGGGTGGCGGAAAATGTCTGAAGTGCGGGATCTTTTGGAAATCGCCCGACTGGCGGCGAAACAGGCTTCGCGCGAAATCCTCTCCCGATTCGAAACGGGACTTTCCGTGGAATGGAAGCCGGACAACACGCCGGTGACGGCTGCGGACAAGGCGGCGGAGGAGAGCCTCCGCGAAGTCCTTTCAAAGGAAACCCCGGGCTTTGGATTCATCGGGGAGGAGTTCGGCGTGGAGAATCCGTCAGCGGAATACAAGTGGATTTTCGACCCGATCGACGGTACGAAGTCCTTTATCCGGGGCGTGCCGCTCTTCGGCACTCTCATCGGGCTGTATCGGAAATCGGAACCGTTGGTGGGCGTCATCAGTTTGCCGGCTCTTGGGCACGCGCTTTACGCCGGGAAGGGTTGCGGAGCATTCGTCGACGGAAATCGAGTACGCTGCTCCGAGGTCTCCGGGCTTTCGCGAGGGTGCGTCCTTTCGGGGACGGTGAACACTTTCGACGGCTTGGGGCTTTCCGAAAATTTTGAACGTTACCGCAAGTCGGCGATGCTCTACCGCGGATGGGGGGATTGCTACGGATACTTCCTCGTGGCGACGGGGCGCGCCGAGGCGATGGTGGATCCGGTGGTCTCGCTTTGGGACATCGCCGCCTTCCCGACCATTTTCGAAGAGGCTGGCGGAAAATTTTCCCTCTTGGACGGAAGCTCCGAACTCTTCCTCCCGGACGGCACGCCTTCAAGACCGATTCACGAAGGCTATTCGGCAGTCGCGGCGAATGCTCCGCTTTTCCGGGAAGTTCTCGGATTCTTCAACGGTTGACTTCCATTTCCGCCGATTCATGGCCTGAGCCTGTGCGGCAAGCGCGGGAATGCTCCCGTTTCGCGGACGTGCGGCAGGTTGCAGATCCAGGCGACGGTGCGCTCTAGCCCAAGCCCGAATCCGGCGTGGGGGACGGAACCGTATCTGCGGACATCCAAATACCAGGAGTAGACTTCCGGGGAGAGGCCTTGTTTCTTGACTGCGTCTTCGAGCGTCTTCAAGTCTTCTTCGCGCTGTCCGCCGCCGATGATTTCGCCGAACCCTTCCGGGGCGAGAATGTCCATGTTGCGCACGACCTTCGGATTCTCCGCGCTCCGCTTCATGTAGAACGGCTTGATTTCCGCAGGGTAGTCGTAGACGATGACGGGGCGTTCGAAGTGGCTGCCGACAATCGTTTCGTCCGCACCGCCGAAGTCGTCTCCCCATTGGAATGGCGCTCCGGACTTTTGGATGATTTCGACTGCGTCCGTGTAGCTGATGCGCGCGAACGGTTCGTTCGCCGTGATTTCAAGTGCCTTGGTGTCGCGCCCGATTCTCGAAAGTTCTCCGGCGCATTCGGAAAGTACGGATTTGACGATTTCCTTGACCAGGCCTTCGGCCAGTTCCATGTCACCGTCGAGGTCCATGTAGGCGACTTCCGGTTCGACCATCCAGAATTCCGTCAGGTGGCGGCGCGTGTTGGAGTTTTCCGCGCGGAATGTGGGCCCGAAGCAGTACGCCCTGCCGAAGGCGGATGCCGCCGCTTCCATGTAGAGCTGCCCACTTTGGGAAAGGTAAGCCGTTTCGTCGAAGTAGGGGGTGGAGAAGAGCGTACTCGAACCTTCGCATTCGTTCGGCGTGAATATCGGAGCGTCGACCAGGGTGAAGTCCCGTTCGTCGAAGTAGCGGCGGATGGCGGCTTCGATGTGGTGGCGTATCGTGAGTATCGCGTGCTCCCGGGGGCTTCGTATCCAGAGGTGGCGGCGATCCATGAGGAAGTCCGTGCCGTGCTCCTTCGGAGTTATCGGGTAATTTTCCGTTTTGGAAACGAGTTCCACGTGGGAGGCGATGATTTCGATTCCGCCGGGAGCCTTTGGCGAAGAGACTGCGCGCCCCTTGACGCGGATGGCGCTTTCTTGCGTCAAATGCTTGATTTGTTCGAAATCTTCGGCGGGGACGTCCGTGACGGAGGCGACGACTTGGAGGAATCCCGTGCCGTCCCGGAATTGGATGAAGGCGATTTTCCCGGAGCCGCGGACTCTTGTCGCCCAGCCGGCGAGTTCCACGTCTTGTCCGATGTAATCCTTCAAATGGCGAATGTAAATCTTTTGAAGCATGCGCAAAAAATAGACAAATCCGATTTCCGCGTTCGAGAAATTTTGGAAATGCCGCCTTGCGGAACGCATTTCGCCACTGGGGAAAATTTGTAAATTTTCGACATGAAATGGTTTCTTTTGCTGGTGCCGTTCCTTTCGATTGTGATGCTTTCCGCTTGCGCGGACGAGGCTTCTTCCGCAAATCGGGTGGGCAATTCTTTTGAAGATTTCTTGTGGATTCGCTCGAAGGGGAAGTCCGTCGTCTTGGAAGCGTCGAACGTGGAAGTCTCTTTCACTTATGACTATTACATCGGGGAACACGAAGTGACGCAGGGGGAATACGGGGAGCTGATGGGAGTTTCCGTGCCGGAAGAGGGGTTGAATCTCCCCACGACGGACGTGACTTGGTATGGTGCCGTCCTGTATGCGAATGCGCTTTCGAAAAAACGCAAACTCGATACGGTTTACACTTACACAGCGAAAACGCGTGATTCGGAAGGGCGAATCGTTTTTCTTGAAAATTTCAAGACGGATTTCGGCAAGGACGGTTATCGTCTTCCGACGGAAGCGGAATGGGTTTATGCGGCGACTCCCGGTTGGAATCCTTCGCTTCGGGGCTGGACCTCCGAAAATTCGGAATATCGTCTTCACTCCGTTTGTTCGTTGGAAAGGGATGGAAGCGGGCTTTGCGATATGGCTGGCAATGCGATGGAATGGGTGGGCGACTGGATGTCCGGAGTGTCGGACACGTCTGTCGTGAATTTTGTCGGCGGCGCAGGACCGAATTCCCTGAACGAGTGCGTCGTCAAGGGCGGAAGCTTCCGGAACGCGGCGGCGAACTTGAATTTGAAGAACCGAGGCGATGTCTACACGGTGACTCCTTCGATGTCTGCGGATTACGTCGGCTTCCGGCTTGCCCGTGGAACGATTCCTTCGCCGCAGGCGGTGGAGTCGGAGAAAAGGGAATCCGATTGGGACGTTTCCGTTCTGGTGGCTTCGACGGAAGTCCGGAAAATCTTCGGGACTTACAATGCGAAGCTCGCCTTCCGCGACGACGAGACGGGGAACGTGGGCTTCGTGAGTTTCGCTTCGTCGAATCCTCGCGTGACGGAAATCGCGGACACGATCGACGCCTACCACCCGGCGATAAGCCCGGACGGGAAGCGCGTCGCGCTCTGCACGAAGCCTGAGGGAATTTCGGGGAAGTCCGAACTCTACGTCCGGGACCTCGACGTGAACGGTTCGGGACTGGTGAAGCTCGACGTGGAAAGCGCGGCGATTCCGCGGTGGCGGGTCGTGGGCGCGGACACGCAAATCGTCTACGTGACGGATGCCGGGAACAACTCCGACGCGGCGGAATGGAAGTCCGGTTCGACGTGGGCGGTGACTTTCGCGGACGGCAAGTTCGGCGAGCCGCAGAAGCTCTTCGACGGGACTTACAACGGCGGAGTCTCGGCGGACGGGAATTTGGCGGTGACGGGGGCGAGGCTCTTGCGCGCGAACGTGGACGGGAAGGAGGCTGTCTGGTTCGGCGGGGAGCAGGCGTGCAACGCTTCGCTCGCGGACTCTTCGAAGCGGACTCTCTTCCTCGACTTCGGCAGTTCAACGGGGATGGAATTCTCCGGGAAGGCTTACAACGCGCACGAGATGCTCCTGGTCGCGGACAGCGCGGGCAGCCTTGTGGAAATGATTCCCGCGCCAAGCGGTTACGCGTTCGACCACACGGAATGGGTCCCGGGCAAGGATGGCTTCGCCGTATCGACGCTCACGGATGCGGAAGGCGCGCATGCGAAGGTCGCCTTGGAGAAAGTCTCGGACTCGAGCGTCGTGGAACTTTTGGAAGGCGCGGAACTGTGGCATCCGGACCTTTGGGTGGGGAAGTCGGGCGCGTCGAACTTCGAACTCGACCCGGACAGCGCGGGGGTGTATTATTCGTCCGCAGGAACTCTTGGTGATTACGTGATGCGGATCAAGATGGAGCTTCTCTGGCGTTACAAGGATTCGGCAAATGTCGTCGTGCTGGGGTCTTCGAGACCGCTCAATGCAGTCAGTGCACAAGAATTTTCCTCTGATTACTTTGTCTTAAATTTGGCGCAAACGCCCAATTCAATGTTCCTCTCTAGGGAGATTCTAGAAAAGTATGTTTACCCACATGTCTCCGGGTTAAAATACCTTGTCTTGTCGCTGGATATTGATTTTTGGTGGAAAACCGAAGGAATGTATGATGCTTCTTTAGACTATTATCAACTGCGATATCCCGGCTACGCTTACGATAAAAATCATGATTATTGGGAAGTCGGCTGTCCGATGGGTCTTTTGGATTTGGCGGAGAATGGTCCGGGAGGTCAAGCTGAAAATCCCGAACTTTATTCCGTGTACGCGCAGGATCATGGTCGGGCTTTTATGAATTGCATCTCTTGGGGGGGCGAAGAACCGCAAATCAGCATCGATAGTACTTTTTACGACGGCAAGCCGGAGCTTGTGGAAAATAATCTGGCAGTTCTCCGTAGCATTATCGAATCGGCAGCCGAAAAAAACGTTCATGTCATCGGACTTATCCTTCCGCAGAGTCCCGCCTACAAAACGACTGGAGCGTATGGCCGTTACGGACTTCGGCGCAGCAGGGCTGAAACCTTGATCGAAGAAATTCGAGCATTGGAATCGGAATCCCAAAACTTCACGCTGATGGATGAAAATAAATTTGGCAATCACGATTACGGAGATGATATGGCGATGGATTATGATCACCTGTGTTATCGGGGGGCTGCCAAAATTTCCGCCCGTCTCGATTCGCTGCTCCAAACGTTGGTTTTGAAATGAAATTCTTCGCATTCACAGTCGTCTTCTCCCTGACTTTTTTCCTAATCGCCTGCTCGGAGAATTCGCCGCTCAAGGTTCTACCGCTGCCGTCTGCTGCGACTGCGGTCATGATTGAAGAAAACGCTGCGGCTTATCTGTTCGACACGCTGGAAGTTTCCGAAGCTCGCATCGTCTTCCGCAACGATTCCTCCGGCAATCTCGTCTATGCCCACTTCACCCGGGATTCGGTCGAGGCTTTCGAATTCGTCTCGGGCATCGACGTCTATCATCCGACGATTTCGCCGGACGGCAAGTGGGTCGCCTTCGGCACAAGGCCCGAAGCGGTGTCCCGGAATTCCAACGTCTATGTGCAAACTCTCGATGCGGACTGCGGCTTTCTAATGATGCTCGACGGAGCTGCGGCGATTCCTCGCTTTCGCGTAATCGATGGCGACACCGTCCTCATTTATGTTTCGAATGCGGGAGTGAATCGCGAAGACGATTTTTGGAAGACGCAATCGACCTGGATGGTCGCGTTTCGGAACGAGACTTTCGGCACGCCGCAAAAAATCTTTACCGGGAATTACCACGGCGGTGTTTCTCCGGACTTGAAATTTGCGGTCACGGGGGCAGGCTTTCTGAGGGGCCACTCCGAACGTGCAGACGAAATAAAGGACACCATCTGGTACGACAGCGCACAGGTCTGCAACGTCTCCCTTTCTACGGACGGTTCTCTTCGCACTCTCTTTTTGGATTTGGGGGCGGAACGCGGACGGGAGTTTTCCGGGGAACTTTACGATGCCCACCATCGAATTCTCATTGCCGACTCCTTGGGGAATTTAATCCAGAGCATCCCACCCATTTCGGAGCAGTATAGCTATGACCATCCCGAATGGGTCTATGGATCCGATTTCTTGGTGACGGCGATGCAGACGACCGATGTCCATCAAAAGGTGCTATTGGTCGACATTCGGGACAGTTCCGTCCACGCTCTTGTTTCCGGTTCGGATCTCGGGCATCCGGACATTTGGCTCGGCAAATAGTTTCTATCTTTGTCGCGTCTTCACAGGAAAGGATCTTTCATGAAATCATTCCGCATTCTCGCAGCCACGCTCGCATTTTCCGCATTCGCTTTTGCCGACGAGGCTCCCACGGGCGCGCCCGTCGCGCCGACTTCCGAAGAGCAGGCCGCGCTCAATTCCCTGAAAGGAAAGCTCAACGGGAAAATCGTCTGGTCGAGTTCCCGCAGCCATTCGACCCACGACCTTTGGTTGATGAATGCCGATGGAAGCGAAGCGAAGCAGCTCACGAATTCCGCGAACGTCGATTGGTTCCCGAGGTTCTCGCCCGACGGCAAGACTGTGCTGTTCACGCGTTCGAAGGGCGGCTGGACTCCCGAAACGGATGCGAACTATCCCGAGAAATGGGACTTGTGGACAATCGGCGTGGACGGTTCCGAAGAAAAGAAGGTCGTGGAAAACGCGACGTGGGGGAC
The DNA here is from genome assembly GCA_964501065.1 of uncultured Fibrobacter sp. GTDB lineage: Bacteria > Fibrobacterota > Fibrobacteria > Fibrobacterales > Fibrobacteraceae > Hallerella. Next base: position 8,095 of record CAZCRF010000055.1, read on the forward strand.
TTACCGCCCGGACGGCAAGTCCATCGTCTTTTCCCGAGGGGCGAACGTCTATACGAAGAACCTTGAATCCGGCGAAGAGAAGCTTGTTCTCGACGGGGAAAAGGCCTTTGGCGAAAAGGGCGTCATCTTGCAAGAACCGAACATGTCCCCGGACGGGAAGTATTTGGCGATGACCTTGCGCGGCTCCATGCGCGAAACGGGCATCTGGGACTTGCAAAACAAGAAGTGGAACAAGTCCGGCGACGGCTGCCAAATCGATTTCACGGCGGACGGCAAGTACGTCTATCGTGTGAATCCGACGGGCAACGGCGGTACGGCGGCCCCGAGCGAAATCCTCCGGTTCACAGTCAAGGACGGTGTCCAGCAGGAAAAGATTGGCTTTTTCGGCGTGCCGAAAGCGGCTAAACTGATGGATCTTCCGGGGCGGCGTTCCCATGAATATTTCCCGCGCATTTCTTCCGACGGCAAGTGGCTCGTCTGGGGTGCGACGGCGAAAGGGCACGATCACGACATTTACGATTACGAGCTTTACCTTTGGGAAATCGGGACGGACGCAAAGAAGGCTGTCCGCCTCACGTTCCACACGGCGAACGACCGCTGGCCGGACATCTGGCTTGCAAAGTGATGCTTGAAGCTCTCCTGTTTGCCGCCTCCCTCGGGACTGTGGCCGTCGTGGATTCCGCGTCCCATTCCGAGGCGCATTACACCCAGGGGCTTTTCTTCGACGGTGGGGAACTTTACGAAACGACCGGAATTTACGGCAAGTCGCGCCTGTTCCGCTATCCGTCGCCGGGAGCTTCCCCGTCGGATTCCGCCGCTCTCGAGTCCCGTTACTTCGGCGAGGGGGCGGTGAAGCTCGGAGGTTCCGTCGTCTGGCTGACTTGGCGCGAGGGAACCGCTTTTGTCTACGATGCGAAAACGTTTTCCCGTGTGGGGGAGTTTCCGCTCTATTCCGAGGGCTGGGGGCTTGGGCTTTACAAGGGAAACTTGTTGATGACCGACGGCAGCGAGAACCTCCTCTTCCTCTCTCCGGGAGAAAAGAGGGTTTTCAAGAAAGTCCCCGTGAAGGACGGCGAGATTCCTGTTCGGTTCTTGAACGAGATTGAAGTCGTCGGCTCGGTCGTTTATGCGAATGTGTGGCAGTCCGATTCCGTTGCTGCGATTGACCCGGAGACGGGGAATGTCCTCGCTTGGTACGACTTTTCGAAAATCGCCGCCCGCGTGAGGGGAAAAAATTCCCGGGCCGAGGTGCTGAACGGCATCGCGTTCGACGGGAAATTCTTTTGGGTGACGGGGAAGTTCTGGCCGGTGATGTACAAAGTCCGACTGGAGCGGTAATTCAAAAGTGTTTCGTGAATCGGCAATTTGGGAAGCCGTGGCATCCCCAAAAAGAGCCTTTTGGCGTTTTTCGAAGAATCAAGAAATCTCCGCATCGAGGGCAAACTCCCGAAAATTTGAGTGAACTGTTTTTCTCCCAGTTTTCCAAGTGGGTGAAACAGACGGATTTGGACGGGGAAAACTCAGAAAGGAACGGAGACGGAACTTTGGAATCCGTCAAGACGAATGTCCTGTTCCGCGTTCGGGTCATCGCGACGTAAAAGAGTCGCCTCTCCTCGGCGAAAGGGAAGTCTTCCGCCGCGCCGAGCACTAGGCGAAGGACGCGGTCGTCCGTCTTTTGACAGGGAAATCCGAGAATATCGTTCTTGAAATTCAAGATGACGACGTTGTCCGCTTCAAGGCCTTTTGACTTGTGGACAGTCAAAAAAGAAATGGGAACTTTGGGGACGTCTTGGTAGCATTCGAGAATTTCTTTCCCTTGGCGCACCTTTGTCTTGAAAAGCCCGGAATTCTTCAGAATTTTGAAATCCCCGTTTGTCCGGCCTAGTAGGAGAATGGATTTTTCCACACCGAATTCGGAAATGATTTTGTCCAAAATTCTCTTCAGCGCATCAGACGGTCTTCCGCAGTCTCCCCAGAAAATGAGGGGATAATCCAGTCTCTTGTCGGATTTGAGTCGTTTGGAAATTTGCTTCGGATTCTTCAAGATAAATCGGGAAGCTTCTTCAATCAATTGCTGTGAGTTCCGATAGGTCTTTTCGATTTTCAAGATTTTCGTCGGACCGAAGAATTTTTCCATGTCGGTGAAAAGGGAAATGTCGCTTCCGGAGAATCGGTAGATGGACTGCCAGTCGTCTCCGACGCAAAAGAGCTTTGCCTGGGATTGCTTGATCACGGCAAACAGGAGGTTGAACTGAGCCTTGGAAACATCCTGGTATTCGTCGACGATGATGTGTTTGTAATGCCTTTTGACTTTTCCCGACAGAATCTTTTCCGCGGCGAGATTTATCATATCGGGGAAATCGATACTTCCGAGGGATTCTAGATGGGATTGGTAGCTGTCGATGAGAATCTTGGCGATGGAGAGAAATAGATCTCTTCGCCTTTTCAAAAAGGCGTTCTCTTCCGGGAGTTTCTTCCAAATTTTTATGTCGCTTTGCGTGAAATGATTCGACTTGAAAAGTTGGATGAATGTTTGGCAGAGTTTGATGAATTCGGAAAAGTACTTTTCGCTCTTGTTCGCATACACGGTGTTGAAAATGTCGGTAAAGTCCGGTTCTTGAAAAACGACCTTGTTCGCGGAAAGGATTTCCTTGAGGCGTGGGAGGAGGATTCCCTCGGAGTTGTAATATGAGTATGTTTCAATCAATCGCGTCCCGTTCTTTTTATGAAAGCTGCGCTTCCAACGGATTCCGTCTAGATATTTTTTTTCTTCGTCGGGAGAATATTGCCGAGCCTTGAAATCTTTTGAAATGCCGAAGTGTTCGAGGTAGATGTCATAATCGGTCAAGTAGAAGTCCGGTCGGTAGTCCTTGTACGTCGGGTCGTCGCTTGGGAACGGGTAGAGCCTTTCGTATTCGTAATTCACTCCGTTCAGGAAGAGAAAATTGGCGATTTGCACTTCTTCCAGGCTTTTGACTTTTTCCTTCTTCAACGTTTTTAATTTGTTTGAATTCTCGTCGAATTTTTGGCGAAGGTAACGATTTTCGTCGTATTTGGCCTTGAGAGATTTCAAATCGGCGTCCCTTTCCGCGTCGTAAAGTTCCCCGAGGGATTTGCGGCAGTTCAAATCTTTCGGGATGTTTACGTAATAGGCGAAGTACTCTATCAGGTCTCGGGCTAGATTCTCGTACTTGTCTATTTTCTTGTTGAAAAAGTCTTGGAGAAATTTTTCCAAATCGTTGAAAACTTCGGGGGATTTTCCTTCCGCTTCGAAGAGAATGTCTTTTCCGAATTTGTGGAAGGTCATCGATTCAATGGGAACTCCCAATCTGCCGATACGCTCGCTCATTTCTTTTGCGGCCTTTTGGGTGAAGGAGATGAGAAGAATGTCCTTGGGATTTTCTCGCTTGATTTCGCAGAGATACTTCACTTTCGCCGCGATGGTGAGTGTCTTTCCGCTACCTGCACCGGCGATAATCAGGGCTAGCTCTTCTTCGGCGATGACGGCTTCCCGTTGGGCCTTGTCTAGTGATTTCCCGTCGATGTCCGCGAAGAACGGACGGTGAATCTCGTGAATGAGGGAAATGTATTTTTCGTTTTCCTCGGCGACGAAGCTTTCGATTTGGGAATAGGCTCTTTTGAATTTTTCAAGGCTGGCGCGGATCTCTTTGGATCTCGGCGGTTTGAGAGCCAAGACTCTGCAAAAGGTCGAATTCCATTGTTCTCGAAGGGAGGCTTCTTCTGTCTTTGGTATGTAGCGCCCTTTCATGGATTCGCATTGGGCGAGGAATTTCCAAACGCTTCTAGATATTTCTAAAAGCTCTTTTCTTGCGAAAGTTCTTGATTGGATGCTTTTTACGATGATTGCCGCCGAAAGGATTGCGACGGCGAAGAGGATGTACAAATAGTTCGGCATTTCGTTTTAACGTTTCGGCTCGAACCCTCTTTTCATCGCGGACTCCGAATTGTCATTTCTCGGAATTCAAAATCCGCAGGTAACTTTCATAGCGCGCTCGCGGAATTTCGCCGGAAGCCACGCGGGCGAGAACGTCGCATCCCGGTTCGCGTATGTGCAAGCAGTCGTTGTATTTGCAGGTGAAAAGTTCCCCGTTGAAAAATCCGGGGAAGGAGCGCGCAAGTTCATGAGGCTCGATGTCGCCGACTCCTAGCTCCCGAATGCCCGGGGTGTCGATGATGCTCCCGCCGAACGGAAGTTCCAGCAAGCAGGAGGAAGTCGTCGTGTGGCGTCCCTTGCCGTCCAATTCGCGGACGTTCCCCACGTCCAAGCGGGCGTTTGGAATCAAGGCGTTCACCAGACTGGATTTCCCGACACCGCTCTTCCCGGAGAGAACGGAGTTTTTCCCTTTCAAGATTTCGCAGAGTTCCGGAATGCCCTCGCCCGACTTGCAGCTCACGGAGATGAATCTGTCGACGATGGCGGAGAAGTCCCCGACGCTTTCCGGAATTCTTTCCACGAGATCGATTTTGTTCAAGACCATCACGAGCGGCAAATGGCAGAGACCGGCGGCGAGCAGGAACCTGTCGGCGAATCCGTAGTTGAAGGGCGGTTCCGAGACGCTGAGTACGACGACTATCTGGTCGATGTTCGCCGCCAAGACCAGTTCCCTTCGGGATTTGTCCTTCGGACCGGGGCGGACCAGTGCGGATTTTCGCGGCAAGACCTTGAGCAGGGAATAGGGCGCGGACGCCTTCGCCTCTTTCACCTTGGCGACGACGACTTTGTCCCCGACGACGGGGAATTCTTTCATTTCGCAGACGACGGCCGCCCGGTAAGTCGCGTTCACCGTTTCGCCGGAGTCTAGCTTCACGGCACAGGTGCGGCGGTGGACTTCCACGACCAGGGCCTCCGACAAGTCCTCGGCGGCGAAGTTTTCCGCCGGGTTCTTCAACTGCTTCACCTTGGGAGACTTGAATTCCCGGCTCCAACGTTCCTTCACCGGTTTGTCGTCCAAGGTTCCCCGCTTCCACATTTCCATCGTGTTGACGCGGCGTGCGCGCGCCTCGCGGCGGAGGGGCTTCGCCCTTTCGGAATCCAAATCGTCTTTTTCTTGGTGCATTGCCGGGAAAGTTAGAAAATCTGCGAGCGAAGTTCAGCGGAAGGCGAAATGAGCGGGCAGCGATAAAAGAGGCGCGGCAATTGTTCCCGTATCCGAAAAATTCCATATATTGGGGAGGAATCTGGCGGTCGAAATCGCCGTTCATCCTGTGCTCACGGCCAAAGGTCGGGGTTCTTCATATCGTAAGGCTCGGAATCGTCCTCATCGTCCTTGTGGGTCTCCGTGTACACTTGGTCAGCCGCATTGTAGAGCATGAAGGCGATGAACGGGGCTGCGAGGATTCCCATGAACCCGACGACCCATCCGAGCCAAACGAACATCAGCACGATCAGGTGGATATAGAATACGATGAGAAAGCCTTTGATTAGCGGGTGCACGGTCGCCTCCTTTCCCTCAATATACACCTTTTTTAGGCGAGATTCTCTACGGGTTCAGATCGGTCGAGAGAGAGGAATGCCAAGTCGCCCACCGCCGGAAAAATGGCGGAAGCCGGGATCAAGTCGGGTACGAATTTCTTGCAGTCCCTGATTTCATAGACAAGATTTTCGGGCCTAAGATGGGCGCGTTCGGTCGCTTGGAAATCAAGGTGGCGTCAACGTCAACAAGACGACGGCGGGAAAGGATTGGACGAAAAAGTCCTTTCAACCCTTGATTTGATTCACGGCACGGTCAGTTCGAACTTTTGCCCGTTTCCGGCTGCATCGCGGATTTGGATTCGAAACTTTTCCCCGGATTTCGGCAAGTCGCCTTTGATTAGAACGATTTCTTCCGGTTCGGAATCGTATTCCGCATAAATGAACGGTTTCCCCTTTGCGCTCGCACGGATGGCGTTTCCGTTCTCGATGCCGGATTCCTTTTCGATGACGGGGATGCGGATGACTTTTTCAAACTTCCCGGCGACAGCGGCGGAATCCTCCCGCATTTCGCCGAGAGACGGCGCAGTCGTGTCGCGGATGAATCCGATGTCCCGGACTTCGTTCATGGATGCGGAGCGGAAATCCTTGTTCGAAACTTGCTTGCTGAAGAGGAACCACTTTCGGCTGGTTTCGCCGAGGTAATACAGCGGGGCTTTCGCCGTTCCCTTGTCGAATTTCGCCGTCCAATTCCCCGAAAAGTGCAGTCCTTTGGGATGGAATTCGTAAGCGGGAACGCTGTCGTTCGGGAGTTTGCGGACGGCCAACGCCCTTCCCCAGGGGATGTCGGAAAGTCCCGTCACCCGTTCTTGGATTTTGGCTGTCCCGATTTGCAACTCCCATTCCAAATCTCTCGTGTCTGCGGAAACGCCCGTTACACGAATCGTGTCTTCAAATCCGCCGCGTTTCACCCGGATTTCATCCAAGGTGGGGAAGTAGGACAGGATTTGGGGAAGCGGCGTGGGCTTTGGGGGAAAGTATTCGCAGGGGTTGACTTCTTGTCCGCTTTCGTCCGTCATCGGGACCCCGTTTTCGAAAAATTGGAAGGACGCTTTTCCGGAATCTTCGGCGCAAAGGTCGAACCCCACCCATGCGCGGCTCAGGAAGGTGAAAAGTTCCGGACGTTGGAATTTCCCGTGCATCGGCGGCTTTTGCCCGTCACACTTTTCCGCAAACGAAAATTTGCGGGAGGAGACGTTCCCCACCATGTCTTCCGCTTCGATGCTGAGAGTGTCTTGCGTCTTCCAGGAATACGCACTGGGCATCAGGTGCCAGTCGCCGGCGGTGTCCGCTTCTTCCGCCCAAAGGAGTTCCTCGCGGATTTGAATCATGTTGTCGAAGCGCAGGGTGTCCTTGACGACTTCCCCGATGATTTCTTCGCCCTTTTTCAAGCTCACGCGTCGGACGGACATCGGGTTCTCGAGAGGCGTCCGGCTGTAGTCGGCGATTTTGAAAACGAAGCGGAGCGAATCCTGCCTGTTGTGCAGGTCCGGAATCTCCATGCAGCCGTTCCGCAAGTCGTCCCCGCCGGAAAGCGAGACGTCTTCGCCTTGGAAAACGGCCGCTCCCAAAATCAGCGGGGGAAGAGTGTCGACGCAGAGAGTCCCGTTCCTACAGGGGTTCAAGACGTTCCGCCCATCTCGCAATTCCAAGTGCAAATGCGGGTTGCCGATGCCGGAACTTCCCGTGTAAGAAAGCGTGTCGCCCTTTTGGAACGCGGGAATTTTCGGATTTTCAATCCGGATGTCGTTCTTTTTTTGTTTCTGTTGGGTTGCCCGCATCAGGGAGTCCAGACTTTTGGAAAATCCGCTTTGGTGGGCGAAGACCCAAATCTTGCCGCTGTTCCCCGAAAAATAGACGACTTTCCCGTAACCGTATGGGGAAAGTCTCACTTGGGAAATTTTCCCGTCTTCCGGGGCGAGCACCGGGAAGCCTTCCCGCATGTCCGTTGAAAAATCGACCCCCGCGTGGTAACGGGTACCGCGACTTTCGGCGAAGGAGCTGGTGAGGTATCCCGGAGTCCCGACTGGGATGTAGAGGGAGTCGGCCAAGGCCAGTGCGCAGGCAAAAAGGAGAATGGGCGAAAGTTTCTTCATTTGATTTCCCGGAAGAATCTCGGCTGGTGGAAGTCGGGAACGTCCGTGCAGATGGGGAATGTCGAGAGATGGTGTGGGCGTCCGGTTTTGTCGCCGCACTTGTAAATGTTTCCCCAAATCTTTTGAAAACTGAGGTCCTGCGCACCGAAAAGGCTTGCAGGGATGGAGACTTCCAACTCCCAAAGGACGAATTCCCCGTGAATTTCCGGGTCTTTGGGAAAGCGCAAGATGCGCGCATACTGCATCGGCAAGAATTCTCTGCGGTGCGACCTGTCCCTCCCTCTGGCGGCAAAGCAGAATCCTTTGCTCGTGAATTCGATGTTGACGTATTCGCCCGGATTGTCCAACGCTCGGATAAAAATTTCTACGCAGCTTTCTTCCCACGCCATGCCGCCGTCTTTTTCCATTGAAGCGAAAAAGCATTCGCGAGGTTCTCGGACTTGGAAGCGTACGTGAAGGAACTGGCGGTCCTTGCGGACGTTGACGATGACCCTTGGCAGCTCCTCTGCGGGGGCGTTTTCCCATCTGGGATTAGGCAAAAGTTTCATGGTGAAAATCTAAAAACATTTTGATGTCGGAATTTCGGCAATCGGGCGGTGCGTCACGTGGGTTTGGTCGTGGAGTGGTCAAATCGAATGAGGACGGCTAGCTCCGTTGACTTTTGCCGCGTACATTTCCACGCTTCTCAAATTTTCTACGGATTCCCCAAACGTATCCCAATTTCTCCAAGAATCGCCCGAAACCCTTGTTTTTAGGGCGTTCCCACGCATTGCGCCACGCTCCGCCAAACTCGAACAAACATCTTGGAAACCGCCCATTTTCGGATTTAAAATGCCAAAACGATGCCACCCCGTCCAACGGCTTGCAAGATTCAGTGTCTCGGCAATTTCCCCGTCCAGAAACTCGGCGGCGCGGTCTCGCCCTGGATTGTGTACCAAAAGCCGCGAGCCTCCCGGTTGTCGAAGGCCGCGTCCACGCGTGATTTCATTTCCACAGCAATTGCCCCCTCGGCGTCTTGCCGTCCTCCGCCAGCCCGACGTGGAAGAACCGGATGTCCCCCGTCCGCCTTGACCGCGAAGGAGAAAGTGCTGGACTTCTCGTAGAGGGTGCACGTCGTCCCGTTGTTGTAATACCGGAGCGACACCTCCCCGTTCTGGACGCCCTTGTTGTTCCCGTTGAAGCCGACGAACCGGAACTTCACGCAGGCGGCGGACCCGCTCGGGACGGTGAACTTGAAGAGCTCCGCGCATTGCCCGGCCGTGTCGATGGTCGCCGTGAGGTCGTGGACGGGGACGGACACCGTGCCCCCGGACGAGACGCTTATCCGCCTCCCGGCCGTGATGGCGTCCTGCTTCTTCGCCAGAGCCGCCTTGATTTTCGTCCAGAGAGTCGACAGGCCGCCCAAGTCCAGATACTTCGCCATGATGCCCCCTTAGACGCAGGTGGATTCGATTTCCGCGTCGGTGATTGCCGTCATCGTCCCCTCCTTGCCTTGGAGGGCGGTGTAGACCGCGCCGCTGGTGATGGGGGCCGCGCTCCCGGACGTGGGGGTCGTGTCGCCCGTGTGGGAGGTAAAGTCGGATGCCGCCGTCCCGTCCATCTTCGGGGTCGCCGTCGCGGCCGCCGGGAGCGTCCCGC
>CAZCRF010000056.1:0-17295 GCA_964501065.1 uncultured Fibrobacter sp.
ACGGCGAGTTCTCCGGACCCTTTTGATTTTACAGAAAGAAATTTACACATTCGGACAAATCCGTTCACATCTTCGTGGTCTACAAAGTACTTGCTCCAACCTGCGATGTATGTATTGCCGCCGACGGAATCGGACTCGCTTTTTTTGTGGCGGTCCAGAAGCTGGAAGATTTCCCCAAAGATGGCAGCCGCATTTCCGCGGTTGATTTCTTCAACAATCAAATAATAAGGCTTTGTAGGATTGGCATAGGCTCGCGCCAGAATGCGAGTGAAGGGACCCGCGACAAAATCGTAGTTCACGCCTTCGCCAGGCTTCACCACGGGCATCACCTGCCCCACGAAATCCGCGTTGGTATATTCCGGATGGAACACCACTCGTGCCACTTGAGTTTCCTCATCGGCAATTTCTCCATTCTGTTTTGCCGCTTCGAGCAAGTCCGCAATTTTCTTGGACTTGCCGCAGCCGGGGACGCCGTAGTAGATGATTTGGGCGGGGGTGAAGGGGGAGGCGGAAGGGAATCTTTTATTTAACACGTCTACAATATCAGGCGTATGTTTTACTATTTCATTTAGTGACTTTTTTCCAACAAATAATCCGTTAGAATCATACACATCAAAAAATCCATTTTCTTTAGGAACACAAAGCTTTTGAACAGCCATTGGCAAAGGGTCTCGTTCCGTTAACTTTTTCCATCCGGCTAAAATTTCATCTGAGATTTGCGCTTCTTTTAGAATGATGTACTCTGCTTTTTTCCACGATGCAGAATCACGATTATGAACCTGCTGAGCGAGAAAACTGGAACCATCCACAAGGCTATAGGTATTGGGGTAAGTTTCCGCTTTGGTTTCCCTAACGCCAAGTCGCATAAGGATCTGTTCTATTTCATAAGCAGTCATCATGCTCCCCACTTTTTCAAATTGTTCTTGCCTTGTGGTTCGGGGGAACTCGCTCCAAGGGGAAAGCCCATCAGATATTCGGCATTTTCCGGGGAAGGCTTTCCGAATACTTTTTTGAAATTACGGCAACCCTGGTGCTTCATCATTGACGGGGCGGAATAATTCGCCATCGTTGTGGGAGTATGAACCAAACCCATCTCTTCGCCAAAGGTTTCCTTCACCCATGTCTTTTGAATCACAAAAACCTTTGCAATTTCTTCATCAGACACAACCTCGGTATAATCACCATTTTCAATGTGGCGGTTCATCAAGATTCTAAAGGCTGAGGCGGCGACAAAAGGAGACTGGGCGTTTCCCACGCCTTTTAATTGTTCTCTACGATTCGCGACTGCGACTTCTCGACCTAATTCCTTTGGATTTTTGCTCCAGTATTCACCCTTGAAAACAGGCAATGAAAGGATGTGTTCCTTCAGTCGTTCGAAAACATCCCTATCTTTTACCGCCAAAAGCCAGAAACGATTTCTTTGGTGGTCCGCACCCAAATCAGAACAGCTCAATCTGCAGAATTTGACTTTGTAACCAACGGATTCCAAATCTGACTTCGCCTTGCTGATTGCCCGCAGGACAACATTTTCGCCAAAGACGACCGGAGCGTCGGATTCCTTCACGAATCGGAACATCTCATCCCAAAGATTCTTCTCTGCGATATTTTTGCCATGAGCGGCTGTACTAAAGGCTTGGCATGGGAATCCGCCGCAAAGGATGTCGAACTTTCCTTTGAAATCTTCGCCATTCAAGTCACGGAGGTCTCCATAAATTTCAAACTCGTTCATCCAGCCGTCTTTCTGACGCTGTTTCAAGACCTTTTGGCAAAATTCGCTAATTTCGACTCCTGCACAGCACTCGTGACCAAGGAGTTCGCCCCCATAAATGCCGCCGCCTATACCGGCGAATAAGTGAAATTCCTGGATGGAATTCTCGCCGACATCTTTCTTGGACTTTACCATTTTTCTCATTCCTCGAGTTGAAGGTGAACGAGTTCACCCTCAATCGGGAGCAAGAAACCGCGAAACCAAAACAAGTCCGAAAACGTTCGAATGCGCACGCGTAGATACACGCCCGAGAGGCTTTGCGACCTATGCATTCATAGGCCGACGAACGTTTGTCTTATTGCTTAATCATGAAAGTGTCGAAGTTTCAAGCGACAACAAGAGCAAACCCGACAAGAGCCGTTCTTGTCGTCATTCTTCCACACGGATTAAAGAAAAAGGCGTGAGGTTGAATGCACTTACCCGCTTGAGGCCTTCGACTGCCCGATTAAAGTAAACGCAAACAACCCACGCCCCATAAAGGGTCGTTTGCATATAGCGAAACGATGCCGCCAAACAAAGTCTGGAGGCTAGCGTGAGCGTCGCCTTGTTCCTTAATCTGAAATTGTCGAAGTTTCAAGCGGGGACAAGAGCAAAACTCTTTATGTACATAGAGAATATAGATATTTTGAAAAGCCCCTCAAAAAGGCAATCGGAAAAATTTTCCCGATAAATCCGTTGCGTTGGCGAGTGCATCCATTTCAAAAACGCAAAACAGCGGCGCGAGTCTCTCTCCGCAAAAAATCCCTCCCAAAGATTTTCTAAATTGATTTCCAAATTTCACCTTATGGAGTTTTGAATGACCGCCCAACCCAATGACAAGAACGAAAAGGAACAGACGCCGGACTTTATGAAGAAGGCCGAGGAGTTTTTTTCGAACAACCGCAAAATTTTCCTGTGGAGCCAAGTCGACGACGAAAGCGCCGGGAAAATCGTCAAGCAGCTCCTCTACCTCGACTCCCTTTCCCATGAAGACATCATTTTCTTCATCAACAGCCCGGGCGGAGTCATTTCGAGCGGACTCGCCATCTACGACGCCATGAACGCCATCAAAAGCGACGTCGTCACCGTCTGCTGCGGACAGGCCGCTTCCATGGGAGCGGTTCTCCTCACCGCGGGGGCGAAGGGCAAGCGTTTCGCCTGGCCGTCTGCGCGCATCATGATTCACCAGCCCCTCATCCAAGGCCAGATGGAAGGCCCGGCGAGCGACATCAAAATCCAAGCGGAAGAAATGCTCCGCATCCGCTCCATCACCACGGGCATCATCGCCCAAACGACCGGCAAGACGATTGAAGAGGTGGACCGCGACACGGAACGCGACAACTTCATGTCGGCAAAAGAAGCGAAGGATTACGGTCTCATCGACGAAGTGAAGAGCGTGCTCTAATGGGATTCTTTTCCGCCATCAAGTCCGGCCTCCAAAAGACACGGGACGCCCTCCTCGGGGAAATCAAGAGCATCGCCGGCAAGGGGAAAGTCACGGACGAAATGCTCGAGGACTTGGAAGAACGCCTGATTAAAGCGGATGTCGGGACAGACGCCGCATTCCTCCTGACCGACGCCCTCCGGGAAGAAGCCCTGGGGAAATCCCTTTCCCAAGAAGAAGTTTTCGACATCTTGAGGGCCGAAGCGGAAAGGTTCTTGGTGGATCCGCCGAAGTTCCAGTTCAAGGGAAATCCGCACGTCATCTTGGTCATCGGCGTGAACGGGGCGGGCAAGACCACCACCATCGGGAAGCTCGCCAAGAAATTCGCGGACGAAGGGCACAAGGTGATGATTGCCGCCGCAGACACATTCCGCGCGGCAGCCATCGAGCAGCTCCAAGTCTGGGCGGAACGCTCCGGGGCGGAATTCGTCCGGCATGAAGAGGGCTCCGACCCGGCCGCAGTCGCCTTCGACGCCTGCAAAGCCGCCAAGGCTCGCGGTTGCGACATCGTGTTCATCGACACGGCAGGCCGCCTGCAAAATAAAGATTACCTGATGGAGGAACTCGCCAAAATCGTGCGCGTCCTCAAAAAACAGGACGCCTCCTATCCGCACGACATGCTTCTAGTCATCGACGGGAACACGGGCCAAAACGCCATCAACCAGGCGAAGGTCTTCAACAAGAGCTTCCCCTTGACGGGGCTTGTCGTCACAAAGCTAGACGGCACGGCAAGAGGCGGTTCGGTCCTTTCCATCGCCAGCTCCCTCAAAGTTCCCATTTTGTGGGTCGGGATGGGCGAAGGCATCGACCAACTGGTCCCGTTCAACAAGGCGGAATACGTCGATGGGCTGTTCAAGGAATAAACTTGCTTCTTTGACGCTCGCCTCCGTCGTCCTCTCATGCTCCGGGGGATCCACCTCGGTCCCCGAGAATTTCGTCCATTTGTACGGCGACCTCCGAATTGCGTCGAAGGAATTCGGCGAAACTTCCACCGACGGAAAAATCGCCCGAGTCCAAATCCTTGAACGATACGGCTTCACCGCCCAAAAGTTCGATTCCATCGCCGAATGGATTCAAAGCACCCCGGACGCCTGGAGTCCCTTCGAAGAATCCGTCACCGCCTATGTGGATTCCCTCGCCATCTCCGCCGGGGCGATTGCTCCGCCAAAGGCAAATCTCCCCAAAAACGGCAAAGTCGCAAAATGAAAAAGTCCATGGCCCTCTTTTTCGCCGGGATTCTCGGCATCCTTTCGGAAAACGCCTTCGCCGCGGAACCGGAATTATCCGTCCGCTGGGAATCCTATCCGTCCGCCTTGGAAGCCGCCGCCGAAGACGCCAAAATGATATTCGTCGACATCGTCGCGGATTGGTGCATCCCGTGCCGCGAAATGGACAAGACGACTTACCGCGACAAGGCGGTCGTCCAAACCTTGAACGAAAGGTTCCATCCAGTCCGCTTGAACCAAGCTTCGACGGACACTCTCCTTTGCGACGGGAAAAGACTTCCCGGCAACAGGTGCTTCTTTGACGTCTGGAACCTCCAAGCCGTCCCCTCGTACGTCCTCATCGCGCCGAAAGGCATGTCGATTCTCACCTATTCAAACGCCCTCGACGCAAAAGAAATGCAATCGCTCCTCGAACAATTTTTGAAAAAGGAAAAGGAATGGCTTGCACAATGAATTGGATGCCGCTTGAAATCGCCTTTTGGGTTTTGCTCTTCTTGCTCGTGCACTGTTACGTGATTTTCCCGGTCACGCTTCCCTTCGTCAGTGAAATTTTTTGCCGCAAACACCGGAAAATTTCCGGCAAGTTCACCCTGCCGAAAGTCTCCATTCTGGTTTCCGCCTACAACGAAGAAGCCGTCATCGAAAAAAAAATCCAAAACTTCTTGGAACTCGACTACCCTGGGGAACTGCTCGAAATCCTGATTGGCGACGACGGCTCCAAGGACAGGACAGCGGAAATCGTCTCCCGTTATGCAGACAGGGGAATCCGGCTTGTCAAAGCGCCGAAGAACGCGGGCAAGGCGGCCATGCTCAACCGGCTGCAATCTTTGGCAACCGGCGAAATCCTCGTCTTTTGCGACGCGAACACGATGCTCTTCCCGAACGTCATCCGCAAACTGGTCGCCCCGTTCGCCGACGAAAAAATCGGGTGCGTCTGCGGGCATCTGATTTTGACGGACAAAAGCGGAAGCCCCCTCGGCACGGGCGAACGCAGCTACTGGGACCTCGAATCCGAAATCAAGAAGTTCGAAGGCATCTTGGACCGCCTCATCGGAGGGAACGGCGCGCTTTACGCCATCAGGGCCTCCCTCTACACCGAGCTTCCCGTCAAAAAGAGCGTGATGGACGATTTCTTCATCACGGTGAAGATTCTCCAAAAAGGCTTTTTCTGCACCTTCGATTCGAGCGCCATCGGCACGGAACAGACATCCAAAGAGGGTTCCGGGGAATACCGCCGCAAGGTCCGCATCGGCCGCGCCAACTACAACTACCTTCTCTCCTATCTGCCGCTCTTGAATCCGCTCCATCCGCTGCTAGCCTACCTCTTCCTTTCCCACAAACTGCTCCGTTGGCTCACTCCGCACATCGCCATCGTCATCCTCCTCTTGAACGTTCTCCTGCTGGGAACGATGCGGCCCGTTTATTACGTCACCTTCGGAGCGACCATTCTATTCTTCGTTTGCGCTCTGACTAAAATTTCGAAGAGCGCCTATTATTTTCTGTTGATGAATTTCGCCATGCTCAAGGGGAGCCTCCTTTCCTTCAAAAAGGAACGCGGCGGCGGCTGGGCGCGCGAAGCCCGCGGGGAGGAAAACGACTCCCCTTCCGCAGCAAAAACCCTCGCCCTGATTTTCGCAGCCGCTGTTTCCGCCGCTCTCTTCCTCCCCGCAAAAGTGGAAGCGTTGACCGCCGACCTCGGAGTGGGAGTGGTCAATTCCACGGAAGAGCTTTCCCATTTCAACTTGGACGTTTCCGCGCACTTGTGGTATCCCGTCGACCAAATGGTTTTCATCGGACTCGGACTTGATTACGAACGCTTCGGCGGCATCTCTCTAATCCCCGTCACGGGGAGCGCATACGTCAGGCTTCCGTTCGGCAGCGTCATCATGCCCGTGGGAACTTTCGACTTCGGCTACGCCTTCGGGGACGATTCCCAAATGATTTGGCGCGCGGGCGGCGGACTCGACATTAAATTGGGAAAACACTCTTCGCTGCTCGCCTTGGGCGGCTACCAGAACTTGAAAAATAGCGGAGACAACATCTATCTCCGCTGCGGACTCCTCCTCGAACTTTGACTGCAAGGGGCGGTCGGCTATTCGACCGCCAAATCCTCGTCGGCCACATTCAAGCCGGCGACAATTTCAAGAGCTTCCGGCTCTTCCAAGAACTCGGCGACCAAATCCGTCCGTTTTTCATTCGCCTCGTGGGATTCGCTTTCCACGACATTGTCAATTTTCACCCCGATGACCGCCTTGTCGGTGACGGGAATGTTGATCGACATTCCTTTTGAAATTTCGCCTTCGAGTACGGAGCCGCGAAAAACAAGACTTTGCTGGTTTTCACCGAAGAGAGTTCTTTTCACATGAAATTTTGCCATATTCCAAAAGTTAAATTATTCTCATGAACTTGCAAATAGGCAGAATCCCTTTTTTAGTCTGTGCACCGTTTTTTCATCGTTTTTTCCGCGAAAAATTCCCCAACTACTCCTTCATCGACGGCGTACCGAGCGTACTGAACCAAAAACTTTGGAAAGGGGAAATCCACTTGGCGCCGGCCTCTTCCATCGCCTACGCCTTCGCCCCGCAAAGCCTGGTCCTTTGCCCGGACATTTGCACCTCCTGCAACCTCGAAGTCCAATCGGTCGAGCTGTTTTCCCAATTTCCCCTCGAAGAGCTTTCCGGAAAAAGAATCCACTTGACAAGCCAGAGTGGAACTTCCGTCGCCCTGCTCCGCATCCTCTGTTCCCGATACGCGCACGTCTTTCCGCAATTCGTCAGCTCCACGGAAAATTGCGACGCCTCCCTGCTGATAGGCGACGAGGCGCTCCTCGAAAAGTTCCAAAACCGATGGCCGTTCCGCTACGACTTGGCCGTCCTTTGGAAGGATTGGCAAGGCCTCCCATTCGTTTTCGGGGCGTGGAGCATCCACAAGTCCGCCCTTTCAAACGGGCTGCGCCCAACACTTGAGAAATTTCTTCTGCACGTCCGGGAATCCATCGCGGCCTTCCGCAAAGACCCGAAAGCCTCCTTGGAAGAGTGGTCCAGGCATTATCCCGTCCCCTTTTCCGAGGACCAACTGAAAGGATACTACGACTCCCTGGATTACCGCTTCACGGAAGAACGCAAGGAATCCCTTTCGAGATACTTCAACCTGTGCGCCGCCGAAGGGATTCTGCCTTCCGCGCCGCCGTTGCATTTTCTATGAACTGCAAAAGGGAAACGCCGATGGATTTCCAATCGCCCATCCGCATCAGCCCGGGCTTGAAAATGCTCGCCCCGAAAGCGACCAAATCGCTGCCGCACAAAATGTAATCCTTCACGTTTTCCGCAGAAACCCCTCCACAGGCCAAGAGCGGGATGTCGCGGAACGGGCCGCGCAAGGCCTTGATGTAAGCGGGGCCGCCCACATTCCCCACCGGGAAAATCTTGACGCAGGTCGCCCCCCACTCATACGCATTCTGAACCTCCGTCGGAGAAAGCGCGCCGGGAATGTCCGGAACGCCGATGGCCGAACATTTTTCAATCACCTTCCGGTTCACGTTCGGGGACACGATGAACTCGGCACCCGCGTCCAACGCCAAGTCCAAATCCCTTTCCGTCCGGACAGTCCCCGCCCCCACCCGGATGCCGAAAGGCTTCGACGCCAACCTGAGCTGCGAGATGATTTTCGTCGCCGCAGGAGTATTCATCGTCACTTCGATGGACTTCAATCCGCAACGCGCAGCCGTTTCCGCACAATCCTTTTCCGCGCCCTCCGGGATGTCGCGCAAAATCCCTACAACGGGGACGTCTTCGAGAAATCTCAAAAATTCGTTCATTCTAAACCCAACGGCAAAGTGCCCCGGAAAGCGGGGCACCTGTTCATCAAATGTTGATTTCGTTCTGCATCATCTCGTAGAATTTCCGGTATTGGTCCTTCTCCGGCGTCTTGCGGAAGTTGATGGCCGAAGACGGGTGCAAGTTCAACGAACCGGTAATCATCTGGGGGATGATGTAGCCCCATTCGTACTTCTGGTGCAGCGGCACGAACAGTTCCGTGATGGCGTCGAGGACCGGGCGGACGTCGTACTTCGGATTCTTGAGGAAGCTGAGGAGGAGTTCCGTGGTGCAGTTCCCCGCGCCGCGGCCCATTCCCGTCACCGTGCAATCGAGGTAATCCACGTGGTCGATAATCGCTTGAATCGTGTTGCTGAATGCAAGCTGCTGGTTGTTGTGACCGTGGAATCCCAACTTCTTCGTCTTGACATGCTGCCGATAACGGGAAACGCTCTGGTCGATATCCTCTTGGTAAAAATTCCCGAAGGAATCCACCAAGTAAAGGACATCCGCCTTGCATTCGTTTTCCACCTGGTCGAGGGCTTCATCGAGTTCCGGTCCGCGGTCACGGCTCACCGCCATGATGTTCAAGGTCGTTTCATAACCCATGTCGTGGAAAGTGTTGACCAGTTCAATCCCCTTGTCGATATTCTTGACATAGCTCGCCACGCGGAACATCTGGTAAGGCGATTCCGAGGCCGGCTTCACGGAATCCAAGTTCACGCGCCCGACGTCCGCCATCACGGCCATCTTCACGTCGCTCTCGATTCCATCGCGAACTTTCCACAGAATCTCGTCGTCGCAGAATTTCCAAGGCCCGTATTCCTTCGGGTCGAAGAGTTCCGGGGAATTCTTGTATCCCATCTCCATGTAGTCGACGCCTGCGGCCGTCAAGAGCTGGTAAAGGCGACGGACAAATTCCAAACTGAAATCGTGCTTGTTCACAAGTCCGCCGTCGCGGATGGTGCAATCGAGAACCTTGATGGATGGATAGTACATTTTTCTTCCTTTTCCCGGCAAACGGGATTTAACGACGGCTAGCAAGATAGCTAGAAACCCGACAAGGAAACGGAGAACAAGGGGGTTGAGGGAAAAACTTCACTAATCTACGCAAATAATGCGTTATAATTTCATTTATACCCTCTCAAAAATTTTCAATTACTGCAAAATTTTGTTTTTCTTTTTTATTCTACGCATCTTTTGCGTTGTTTTCTATTTTAAGGACATGCTCTTCATTTACCAATATCCCGATTGGACGAATTTCCGCTATTCGAAGATTCCGGTGATGGATTCCCTTTGCCGCACAAGATACATCCAAGGAAAACTCCAAGGGAAAACGTCCCTGGCCGTTCCAAAATCTTTTGCCGAAGCCATCCAAAAGGAAGATTTCGAGTTCCTTTTAAAAATTGACGGCATCGAAGAAAGTTTCCCCGTCCTGTTTTCCGCCGCCCGGAACTTTTCCGCCCCGATGACGGAGAAACGCCTGCTCTCCCTCCACGCTTCCCTTTTCCACAACGGCGGCCGCTTTAGGGAAAACTCCCAGCCCAAAGGGGGAACTTCCTTTTGCGGCATTTCCCCAGGCGACATTCCGAGGGAACTCCAAAAGTTCCTTTCCTACTTCAACGATTCCAAGGCGGATCCCGTCCTGAAAGCGGCCATCGCCCCCTTCTGGTTCTCGACCATCCGCCCGTTCGAAGCGGGCAACGGAATCCTCGCACGCGTCCTCACCGACCAACTCCTTTCAAAAAGCGAAAACACTTCCCTGCATCCGTACTCCATCAATAGGGAAATCTTCAATGACAGGGATTCCTACTTTTCAAAAATCCACGAAGCGCAAACTTCGAACGGCGACATCACGGATTGGATTTTATGGTTTCTTTTGAAATTCGAACGGGCGTTGTCCTGCGCGGCGGAAAATTTCCAAACACAGTTTGAATCCGCCAAACGTAAAATTTCGTTCGGTGAAATTCCCCTGAGCGAACGGGAAAGAAGACTCATCGAATCTTTGAATCAACACCCCGAAAAGCGGATATCCTCATCCGAATGGGCGAAAGAAGCCGGCATTTCCCATGATTCCGCCCTGCGGGATTTCAAGTCCCTTCTTTCTAGAAAACTTTTGATTCCATCCGGCGGAAAAGGCCGCAGTTCGCGATACAGCTTAAACTTGACATTTTAAAAAGCGACTTCCATCCTTTTGCATCTGGTGTTCAAGTAATTTGGGCTGTCGTAGGATTTGCCTTCGGCCACGGTCGGGATTTTGCCATAGATGACGTAAGGTGCAACCCGACGTCGCCCTCCGAAACGGAGTCTCCAGGATATTGAAGCTTGCAATGCGCTTTAGAACCACAGCCCTCCAATTCCCCGGAATCGCTTTTAAGAAACAGGCCTAAATTTTTTCGAAAGCCTGCCGCATGTCCGCAATCAAATCATCGGCGTTCTCGATGCCCACGGAAAGCCGAATCAAATCAGGACGGATGCCGTTTTCCAAAAGCTGCTCGTCGGTAAGCTGCCTGTGCGTGTGGCTGGCCGGATGCAAGACGCAAGTCCGCGCATCGGCGACATGGGTCACAATGGCGATGAGCTTCAACGAATCCATGAAACGAATCGATTCTTCCCTGCCGCCGCGGATACCGAACGCCATCACGCCACACGGAATGCCGCCCTTGAACTGCTTTTGCGACAAATCGTGATACTTGTCCTTTTCAAGTCCCGCAAAATTCACCCAGGCGACCTTCGGATGACTTTCCAAGAAACGGGCGATTTTCAGTGCGTTTTCGCAGTGCTTCGGCATCCGGAGGGCGAGGGTTTCAAGCCCCACGTTCAAAAGGAACGCGTTCGCCGGCGATTGGATGCTCCCGAAATCCCGCATCAATTGGGCAGTCGCCTTGACGATGTAGCCCTTTTTTCCGAACGCCTTGCTGTAAGCGAGCCCGTGATACGAAGGATCCGGTTCCGTCATGCCGGGGAATTTGTCATGGTGGGCTTCCCAATCGAAGTTCCCGCTGTCGACAATGGCACCGCCGACAGTCATCGCGTGACCGTCCATATACTTCGTCGTCGAATGGGTCACGATGTCCGCCCCGAATTCAAAAGGCTTGCAGAGAACCGGAGTGGCGAAAGTGTTGTCGATGATGAACGGGACTCCGTGCTTGTGCGCGATATCCGCCAACTTGCGGATGTCCGTGACACGACAAGTCGGATTGGCGATCGTTTCCCCAAAAAAAGCTTTCGTGTTCGGCCTGAAGGCCTTGTCGATTTCTTCTTCAGAAGCATCCGGATCCACGAAAGTCACTTCGATTCCGAGCTTTTTCATCGTCACTGCGAAAAGGTTGTAAGTCCCCCCGTAAATGGCGGAAGAACTCACGAAATGTCCACCCGCTTCACAGATGTTGAAGATGGCGAAAAAATTCGCGGACTGACCGGAACTGGTGAGCATTCCGGCAATCCCCCCTTCAAGTTCCGTTATCTTTTGCGCAACGGCGTCATTCGTCGGGTTCTGGAGGCGCGTGTAAAAGTAGCCGTCCGCCTTGAGGTCAAAAAGGTCGGCCATCTGCGCACTCGTATCGTACTTAAAAGTCGTGCTCTGGTAAATGGGAAGAATGCGCGGCTCTCCCTTTTGGGGATGCCAGCCGCTTTGGACGCAAAGAGTCTCGTTTTCCAAGGACATAGTTTTTCCTTTTGCATAAATTTAAATTTTTGCATTAATATAGATAAAACCGACTTGGAATGGCTTTAAAGTCTAAAAACAAAAATTTTTAAAACTGGATTCCGGCGGATTTCAAAACTTCCGCATTGCTCGAATCCTTGACGGCCACATTCGTCAGCCAATTGTATTCGGCGATTCCGGCAAGCCCGATGCGGATGCAGACTTGGTCGCGAGCCTTTTCGTAGTTTTGCAAAATCAAAACCTTTTCGTCTCCCTTCGCCTGTTCGATTTTCAAAGACCATTCCTTTCCGAGCATCAAGAGCGCCGCACTGGCGTTTGCATATTGCTTCGCCTTTTTTTCATCCATCCCGGTCGTCTGCGGCGGAGTGAATTTCGGAATCGCCGCCGGGGCGGACAACTGTCTCTGTGCATTTTTTTGAGGAAGAATCGGAGTCACTTCATCCGACTTCTGGCCGCAGCCCAATAAAAAAAGGAAAGAAGCCAATCCGAATAAAGATATGAATATCTTTTGTTTCAATTTCTGTTCCTTCCTAAAAATAATAGCGGTTTGTGGGGTCGAACCACAGACACACGGATTATGATTCCGTTGCTCTACCGACTGAGCTAAACCGCCGAGCAATCCCAATTTAGAAAGTTATCGCGAAAAATCCAAGGGGAAATCTTCAAAATTTTCAAAGATAGCGCAATTCCGTGGAAAGTTCGCCGTCAAAATATTCAATCAGCCTCCATCCGGGCTCCCTGCTCAAAATCTTGAACTCGGAAGAATCGGGATCCAGCTGCATCTGAATCGCGGGAGTCACGTAAACGATTTGTCCGTTGCCCCGATTTATCGTCATGTCGGAATGGTAATGCCCCACAAAAACGGAATGCAGGTTCGGGATTTTGTCCAAAACCCTCCCCACTTCTTCCCAATTTTTCAAAGCGTAGCGCGAATCCATGAAAAGGTGGCCGCAAAGGCAGGGCGGATGGTGCACGAAGAGGAAAATCTCCCGCGTTTCATCTTCCGTTTCCGACAAAAGCCAATCGAGCTGCCTCCGCGAAACGAACCCCTTGGAACTGTCCAAAAAGAAAAAGGGAAAACCGTTCACCTCCCTTTTGTAAAAATAATCCCCCCCCTCGAGCCGAATCGGGAAAGGGGAAAATTCCGCCAAATCCTCCGAACTGTCGTGGTTGCCGGCAATCATGCACCACGGCTTTTTGTACGATTGCAGCATTTCAAAAAAAATCCCGTACTCCCGTTCCGAGCTGTGTTCCGTCAAATCGCCGGAAAAAACGACCAAATCCAAGGCGAAGCGGGAAACATCGTCGAGCACCCTTTGGAAGCTGCCGCGAGAATCGATTCCTCCGTTGACGGCCTCCCCGACGGACAAGTGGATGTCCGTCACCTGCCCGACTCGAAAAGATGTCGTTTTCTTTTCCATGGTCTTCAAAATCTAAATTCAAAGGACGGCGTTCAAAAGGGAATCCTCGAAAACAGCCTTCAAAAAGTGACGTGCGTCAAACTTTCAACATTTTTGTCACCCTAAATTTGTGGACACATCCGAATTTTCCCGTTTTCAACATCCAACAGGGGAAGAGTTTCGGACAAGTGTTGACAATTCGGGAATCAACCCTTTTTCACATTGATTCCGGTGGACAAATCCAAAAGTTATCAAAACAATCGAATTGTCCACTTTTTTTGCATCTTGTTGGAAGTCAATCACTTATCGTCGCAAAGCCTCAATCTTTCCACATTTCCACCTTATCATTTTCAATTCTATTTATATATAGAGAAGAAAATTTAAAGAGGAGTGTGCACAAGATTCAGGCCTTCTTCCCTTCGGGCAGGGAATCCGTGGAAACTTCGCAATTTCCCTTGAGCCGCGCGCCGCATTCAATCACCAGCAGTTTCGTCTTGATGTTGCCCACGAGCAGGGACTTGTCTTCGAGCACGAGCTTTTCCCCGCATTCGACGTCGCCGGTGATTTTCCCCGCAATCGTCACGTTCTTGGCATGAATGGTGCCTTCCACGTATCCGGAATTTTCCACAACGATGTCTCCGGAAATGGAAATGTTCCCTTTCACTTTTCCCGCTATGCGGATGTCGCTAGAGCCGTTCAAGTCTCCAGTGATGTTGATGGATGGGCTTATTTGGGTGAATTGGTTGTCTGTTTCCTTTGCCATGCGTATTCCTCGATGAAGAGTTCTGGGTCGATGGGTTGATTGTCTTTTAAAATTTCGTAATGGATGTGCGATCCGGTGGAGTTTCCGGACGTGCCGACTGTCCCTATCACTTCCCCTTTTTTCACCTTCGCCCCTTTTTTGACGCTCGCCTTTTGAAGGTGGGAATATCGGGTGGTGTATCCTTTTCCGTGGTCGATTTGGATGTGAAGTCCTAAATCCTTCGCCTTGGAGACGCTGATGACTTTTCCTTCCGCCGTCGAAAAGACAGGCTCGTTGAGTTTTGCGGAAATGTCAATCCCCAAGTGGTTTTCTTCCATGGAGAATTCCTTGCTGATGATTCCGATTGTCGGGACGATGTTCGGGAAGGAATCCCAATTTTTGCGTTCGATATCCACCCCGCTCCTGTATTCCGCGTTCAAATGATTTTGGGATAGAGGGGTGAAGTGGAAACGGTTCTTTTCAATGATGGCGGAGAGCTTCGTGGAATCAGTTTCGTAAAAGGTTTCCAATATTTTCTTGATTTGCCGCTCCATCGTGGAAATGGAATCCAGTTCGGAAAAGAAAAGCTCGTATTCCCGCTGTTTTTCCTGCAGCATTTCATTTTGCCTTTGGACTTGCCGAAAGCTGAGAATGATGGCGTCGATGGTGGACAATTTGCAAATGAAAAGAATTCCCAAGCCGAAGAACAGGACTGCGAAAATTCCCAAAAGCCTCCAGACGAAGCTCCTGATTTTGAATGAGACCGTTTTCCCGGAATCGGAAGGGATAATTTGGATGATATGGTATTTTTTTTTCAATTCAGTCCTTCCATTTTTTCTTGAATCCGAGTCAAGTCTTCGAAGGAATAATAATCGATGATGAGCTTTCCTTTCGATGCGTCTTCGGAATTCTTTTGAAGTTTGACGGACGTTCCGAAAAATTCTTCCATTTTTTTCAAGAATTCCAAAATGTTGGGATCCAACGGAGTCTCGGAAGGGATTTTGTCCGATTTTTCCTTTTTCTTTTTTTGTCTCAGTTTTTCAATTTCTCGGACGTTCATCCCTTTTTCGATGATATCCCTTGCGAAGCTTTCGGGATCCGTGATTTCCGGACTGAGCAACGCTCTCGCCGCGCTTTGTGAAATTTTTCCTTCGGCAATCCAAGTTTGGACTTGTTCCGGAAGCTTCAAAAGGCGCAGGGAATTGGTGATGGCGGAACGCGATTTGCCCACGCTCTTGGCCAAGTCCTCGTGGGTGTAGCCGTAATTCTCTATCAACTTTTCATAGGATTTTCCTATTTCGATGGCGTTCAGGTCGACACGTTGGATGTTTTCGATGAGCGACCATTCCGCCATTTTTTTGTCGGAAAGGAGTTCGTGGACGTAGGCGTCGATGCTTTTCCAGCCCGCCAGTCGCGCGGCGCGGGTGCGCCTTTCCCCGCTGACGATTTGGAATCTCCCGTTGGACTTTCGTACCGTGATGGGCTGGATGAGCCCCTGCTCCTGAATGGTGTTGGCCAATTCTTGGAGTTCTTCCGAGTTGAATTCCTTTCTCGGCTGGAAAGGGTTTGCGTCAATCAAATCCAAGTCTATTTTTTTGACTTGGATGGCATTTCCGTTTGCGTCTTGGTTGATTTCCTCCAAGCCGATGCTGTGCGATTTGATGATGGAGTTCAGCCCTTGTCCGAGGCCCATTGATTTTTTACCCATTGTGATTAGTCCCGTTGATGATTTCTTCGGCCAATTTCATATAAGCTTGGGCGCCTGCGCTCTTGACATCGTAAAGGATGACCGGCTTTCCATGGGAAGGCGCTTCGCTCAGCCGCACGTTTCTGGGAATCATCACCTTGAAGACGCGTTCCGGAAGGACGTTTCGCACTTCTTCGGCAACTTGCCGGGAGAGGCTCAGTCTCGCATCGTACATCGTGAGGAGCGCTCCCTCGATGTTCAAGCTACTGTTCAAGTTCTTTTGTACCAGCCGAATCGTATTGAAAAGCTCCGCCAAGCCTTGGAGGGCATAATATTCGCATTGGACGGGAATCAGCACGCTGTCCGCCGCCGTCAACGTGTTCAGGGTCAAAAGATTGAGGCTTGGAGGGGAATCGATGATGATGTAGTCAAAATTTTTTTTCAAAACGGAAGTGATTCGACTTAGACGGTGTTCCCGGCTCATGGCATTGATGAGTTCCATTTCCATTGCGGAAAGGTCCGGTCCCGCAGTGATGACTTTGAGAAAGTCCAATTCCGTTTTCAAAATGAATTTTTGAAGGGATTCGACTGTGATGGATTCTGGATTTTCCGCAAGTTCCAAGGCTTCGTGAATATCCTCTTCTTGGCTTTCCATATAACCTAGGCCTTGAGATGCGTTGCCTTGAGGGTCCATGTCGATGAGGAGAGTGTTTTTTTCCAAGGCGGCGAAATTAGCCGCCAAATTGATAGCCGTTGTCGTTTTTCCAACGCCACCTTTTTGGTTGCAAATGGCGATGATTTTACCCATAGAAGCCTTTGATGATTAATGAATAGGTTAAAGTTTCAAGAGGAAGTCGATAGTCGACGCAATGAATGTTTGGGATATTCTCCAAGGATTTGGCGATTTCTTTGTTTTTAAATGTGATGAAGAGTCCGTTGGGTTTTAACGCCGGCCGTGCTCTTTCATAATCCGCTTCAAACCGGCTCAAAGCTCTGCAGGAAACGATGTCGCAATTTGAAATTCCCGAAGTTTCGAAGCGCTTGCCGACAATGGTTAAATTGTCCAAATTCAAAGCTTGCTTTGTTTTTTCCAAAAAAAGAACGCGTTTGTGGCGAGGTTCTGAAGCGTAAAATTGGACTTCTGGACAGGCTATCGCCAATGGAAACACGGGACAACCGCCTCCCGTTCCCATGTCAGCCCAAATCAATCCCGGTTTCAAAACGTTTTCTTTCGAAAGAACGATATAGGGAAACAATGAATCCGCGATGTGCCTTGTCAAAAACTTAGGAATGTCCGTTTTGGAAACGAGATTCACCTCTTCATTTCCCTCGATGACCAAAGAGGTGTATTCAAAGAATTTTTCAAGTCGGTTTTCCGGGAAAGAAATGGAATTTTCCGATAGAAAAGTTAAAAAGAGCCTTTCTTGTATGTCGTCTGAAAAATGTTTCACGTGAAACAATTTAGAATTTAAGAATGAAATCGGAGTGAATAAAGTGAAATTCAATGCAGTTTCAGATTAGGCAAGTCCTTTTCTGTAAATTCATGCGCAAAAAGTGGGCTTTTCCA
>CAZCRF010000057.1:0-17145 GCA_964501065.1 uncultured Fibrobacter sp.
AGCTCTCCCACAGCAAGCTGTGGAGGCGCAGTAGGCCATGGGGGTGGTTGAAAGGAAGGGGGAGGGTGGCCTTTCGCAACTCCGAACCCTCCCCCTACCTTTCCGCCCGCCGCGTAGGCGCAGCTGGTCGTGCCAACGACAGAACAGTCCGTTTGACGGACACAAGTCGCTCGTGCCACGGAAAAACAAAAGCTCCCGGGATGAACCGGGAGCTTTTCCTTTTCAATCTTGAATTCAAGCCAAACGGGAAATCATGTAGCCAGCGCAAATGGCCGTGCCGATGACTCCGGAAACGTTCGGGCCCATGGCGTGCATCAAGAGGAAGTTTTGCGGGTCGTACTTGGCTCCTTCCACTTGGGAAACGCGAGCCGCCATCGGGACTGCGGAAACCCCTGCGGAACCGATCAGCGGATTGACCGGGTTCTTGGGGCTGCACCAGTTCATGATTTTGGCGAGCAGTAGACCGCCGAATGTGGAGAATCCGAATGCGACGACTCCCATGGCGATAATCAGCAAAGTCTTCGGCTGGAGGAAGATGTCCGCCGACATGGTCAAGCCTACGGACGTACCGAGGAAAATCGTGACGATGTTCATCAGCTCGTTCTGAGAAGTCTTCACCAAACGGTCCACGACTCCGGATTCCTTGAAAATGTTGCCGAGCATCAGCATGATGATCAAAGCGGATGCATCGGGGACGACCAGCACGCATACCACCATCACCATCACGGCGAAGACGATGCGTTCCAGCTTGGACACCTTGCGGAGGCTCTTCATCCGAATGACGCGTTCCTTTGGAGTCGTCATCAAACGCATGATGGGCGGTTGGATGAGCGGGACCAGCGCCATGTAGGTGTAGGCTGCGACGGCAATCGGTCCAATCAAGTGCGGAGCCAGCTTGTTCGCCGTGAAAATCGACGTGGGGCCGTCCGCTCCGCCGATGATGCCGATGGAGGCCGCTTCGCCCAAGGAGAAGCCCCCGAAGGCGACTGCGCAGAACATCGTGACGAACACGCCAAATTGTGCCCCTCCGCCGAGAATCAGCGTGCGTGGGTTGGCGATCAGCGGCCCGAAGTCCGTCATCGCCCCGACTCCTAGGAAGATGATGGGCGGGAACAGTTCCAAGTGGATGCCTTGGCTGATGTAATAATACAGGCCTGCCGTCGGCGTGAACATTCCCTCGATTCCCCAGCCGCCTTCGTAAAAGCCGCGGGAGGGAATGTTGACCGCCAAAGCGCCTAGGGCAATGGGCAAGAGCAGCAACGGCTCGTACTTTTTGACAATCGCCAAGTACATGAGCACGAAGCTGACCAGCCACATCACGAGCATCGGGCCTGTAATCATGGGAATTCCCGTTCCGGACGAGAACATTTCCGATACAGAGTTAAAAATCTCGCTCATAGGGCTTCCTTTAGGCGATGGTCATCAAGACTTGGCCTTCGGAGACAGAGTCCTGTTCCTTGACTTCGATGGAGGCGACTGTGCCGTCGCACGGGCAAACGATGGAGTTTTCCATCTTCATCGCTTCGAGGACGGCGACTTCCTGGTTCATCTTGACCTTGTCGCCGACTTTCACCTTGAGCTTGAAGACGATGCCCATCATGGGGCTTGGAACGGGAGTTCCGCCTGCCGGAGCTGCAGGGGCTGCAGGTTGGGGGGCGGGAGCTGCAGCAACGGGAGCCGCAACGGAAACCGGAGCGGCCTGCGCCACCGTGGCGGGTGCGGCGTTTCCGAGAACTTCGACTTCGACGTCGTAGGTTTTGCCTTCAAAAGTAATGCGGATGACTTTCTTCATAGTGTGTTCCTTTTGAGCTTATAGCCCGTTGGTTTGTAATTCGACGCGACCCTGGGCAGTCCAAGCCCATTCGTTCGAAGTTTGGGGTTTGAATTTGATGACTTTGACCGGACCGCCGAGGACTTCGGCTGCGGCGACTGCGAAGATGACCGCCAGTTGCTCGTTGGTGAGGCCCGGATGGACGTCCAATGCGGCGACTGCCGCCATGCCGAGGAACGCCTGGAGCTGCTTGTTGGTGAATCCCGGATGGACGCTCGGGGCGTTCGGGTCCAAGGTGCAGTGGGCGGGGGCAATCGTCTGTGGCTCCGCGTTCACTGTCGGGGTTGTTGGCTTGGGCGCAGCATCCTTCGGCTTGGTGAATTTCTTCACCACGAATCCCATCAAGTAGGTGAGGTACATCAAGCCAATGATGACAATCATCACGATGATGAGGCCCGTCGCCTGGAATTCCACCAGCTTGCCCAAGGTGAGCGTCTTGGTTTCGCCCTGTTCCGTCTTGTACTCAGTACCGAGTTTCGCCTTTGCAATCGGGAGCGCTTTGCCGTCGCCGTTGACTGTCCGCAGGGAATCTTGCCGGGCGTTCGCTTCGCGGGACTGCGCATTCGTCTTGTAAAGGATGGAAACCTTGTGGCCGCTTTCGTTGATTTCGAGAACGGCGGAGTCGGGCATGAGGGTCAGCTGTTCCTTGAGCGGTGCGCTAATCGAGTCCGGCATGACTGCCAGCTGCTCTTCGAACCGTTTGGGAACAGGATACGGGCCTAGTGCCCGGACGGGTTGTTCTGTGTTTGTCATAGTGGGCTTAATCCGTGTTTTTTATGGGGACATTTGACGCGTTTGGAAAGCAGGGTTCGCAAAGCGAGGGAAATTTTTGACCGGGTCTCCGCCGGGTTGATGACGTCGGTGATGATGCCGGATTCCGCAGCCTGGTATGGCTTCGAGAACTTTTCACGGTAATCGGCGACCAATTCCTTGTAGAGGGCGTCCTTGTCTGCGGCGGCGGCCAGTTCCTTCTTGTAGATGATTTTGGCGGCGCCTTCTGCCCCCATGACGGCGATTTCCGCCGTAGGCCAGGCGAACACGACGTCTCCGCCCAAGTCCTTTGAAGCCATGGCGATGTAGGCTCCGCCGTAGGCCTTGCGCATGATGACCGTGACCAGTGGGACTGTGCAATTGGCGTAAGCGTAGAGGAGCTTCGCCCCGTGGCGGATGATGCCTCCGCGTTCCTGCGCCAGTCCCGGCATGAAGCCCGGCACGTCGGTGAGCGTCACGATGGGGATGTTGAATGCATTGCAGAAATTGACGAATTCGGCCGCCTTGTCCGAAGAGTCGATGTCGAGGCATCCCGCTTTGTACTTGGGCTGGTTCGCGACGATTCCCGCGACCATCCCGTTGATGCGGGAGAATCCCGTGATGACGTTCTTCGCAAAGTCGCGTTTGACTTCCAGCCATTCGCCTGCATCCACGAGGCGTTCGATGACCTGGTAGGCGTCGAGCGGGCGGCCGGAGTCTTCCGGGATGATTTCGTTCATGCCCGGATCTTCCTCAAGGGAAATGTCGTTTAATTTATGCGGAGGCGGCTCTGCGTTGTTCGACGGGAGGAACCCGAGGAGCTTCTTGATGATTTGAGACGCGTGCTTGTCGTCGTTTGCGACGAAATGGATGTTTCCCGAAACGGTCGCATGGGCATTCGCGGAGGCGAACTTTTCAAGCGGGGCTTCTTCGCCGGTCGAAGCCTTGATGACTTGCGGCCCGCAAATGAACATGTTCGAATTGTCCTTCAGCATGATGCAGAAGTCCATCAGAGCCGGGCTGTAAGACGCTCCACCGGCGCACGGTCCCGCGATGACGGCAATCTGCGGAACGACTCCAGACGCGAGGACGTTCGAACGGAACACTTTTCCATACCCGGCGAGGCTTTTCACGCCCTCTTGGATGCGCGCTCCGCCGGAATCGTTCACGGAGATGATGGGAGTCCCGAGTTCCATCGCGCGCTGCATCGCTTCCGCCATTTTTTGGGCGTGCCTGCTGCCGAGGGAACCGCCGCTCACCATGAAGTCTTGGGAAATGACCGTGACCGGTCGTCCGTCGATGTTCCCGATGCCCGTGATGACGCCGTCTCCGGCCAAGCGCTTCTTTTCGAAGCCGAATCCGCGTACGTCGTGATCGACGAACATCCCCGCCTCTTGGAACGAGCCGTCGTCTACCAAATCTTCGATTCTTTCGCGAGCGGTCAGAAGGCCTTTGGCATGGCGCGCTTCCAACTTTTCCGACGTGCTTCCGGATGAAAGGGCGAACTTGCGGCGTTCTTCTAATTGGTCTAGCAGTTCTTGTTTGATAGCCATTTTGTTTTCCTTTGAAATTCCATTGTTGCGTTCGCAAAAATAGAATTCCAAGGGGATGTGGTCAGTCCTTCATGGAACCGTTCGAAAGAAATTTCAGGTGCATTTCGAATGCCCGGTCGAGGGCGACGGGAATGTGCTTTCCTTTCGATGTCCTTAAACTATAAAATAAAAAATCATTCAACAATTGGCGATAGTCCGGGTGGGCGCAATTGTCGATTATTTTGTGTGCACGCGAGACGGGATCCAGGCCGCGGAGGTCGGCGATACCCTGCTCCGTGACAAAAACGTCCGTTTCGTGGTCGGAATGATCCAAATGTGTCACAAACGGCACGATTGCGCTGACCGTGCCACCCTTTGCCGTCGAAGGCGTCATGAAAAAGCCCAGCAGGCAGTTCCTCGAAAAGTCGGCGGAACCGCCGATGCCGTTCATGATGGAAGAGCCGCAGACGTGGGAGGAGTTCACGTTGCCGTAAATGTCGCATTCCAAGGCCGTGTTCATGGAGATGACGCCCAAGCGGCGGATGACTTCGGGGTGGTTTGAAACTTCTTGGCTGCGGAGGATGAACTTCTTTTTGAATTCGCCCGCGTTTTGCCTGAAAAATTCAAAGGCTTCGGGGGAGCAGGTGAGGGCCGTTCCGCTCGCGCCCAAAAGCTTGTCGTTTTGGAGGAGTTCGAAGACCGCTTCCTGGATGACTTCCGTGTAGAGGCTGACGGGCTCTTGCGCCGGGTCCTGCGCCATGGAGGCGAGGACTGCGTTTGCGACGTTGCCGACTCCGCTTTGGTAGGGGAGTCCGCGCGGAATCCTTCCCTTTTTTCGCTCGTGGGATAAAAATTCCAGGATGTGCCCGGCGATGGTCTTGGAAACTTCGTCGGGTTCTGTGAACGGCCGGATGGAATCGCAGGCGTTCGTGCGGACGATGGCGGCAATCTTTTTGGGGTCGACCTTGACGTAATCCTTTCCCGCGCGGTCCAGTGGGCTGCAAATGGGGATGGGGCTCGCATACGGCGGAAGTCCCGGCAGATAGCAGTCGTGGATGCCGATGAGGGAACTTCCGTAATGGGCGTTCCATTCGATGATGATGCGGTCCGCCATTTCGAGATATTCGGCGGAATTCCCGCAAGAGGTCGTGAAACGGATTTTCCCGTCTGCGGAGACGTCGGACGCTTCGACGATAGCGGTTGTCGGGTGCGGAAAAGTTCCCGTGCGGACAAGCCTCCCCATCATTCCCAAGTGGGTGTCCGTGTAAAGGATTTCGCCCCGGTTCACGGCGTTTCGCAAGTCCCTGTTCGATTGGTAGGGCGCTCTCCATTTGATGGCGTTTGCGCGGGAAAGTTCCCCGTCGCATTCGTCTCCGGTGGATGCTCCGGAAAACAGGGTGATTTGAAACGGCTGCCCGGAATCGTGCAGTTTTCGGGCGCGCCTTGCCAAAGCCTTCGGGACGGCCTTCGGGTAGCCGGCCAGGGTGAATCCGGAAATGCCGAGGACTTCTCCGTCTTGAATCAGTTCCGCGGCGTCTTCGGCGGACATTTCCTTTGCGGCGAGGTCAGAAGTCATGGGCTAAAACTAAGATTTTTTGGGCGAGGCTCGAAACCAGTTTTTCGGGAAGCTCCCGTTTTGAAACCCATTCGCCCGGGATGCCTTCGGGGCTAGAGACTTCGGCGCAGAGGACGCGGCAATGGATTTTGTAACGGGTGATGGAGTGCTTCACCGTCCCCGTGAAGGCGAACCTCTTGATGTTTTCCCGGGGGACGACCGTTTCCGCGATGCCGGGGAAGACATCCTTGAAAACGCTTTCGCAAGGGAGGAGCGGGAAGATTCGCTGGTTCTTCAGGAATGGGGAGTCGGGGGACGATTGCAACAGGAAATTTCCGTCTGAATCCCTGACGACGAGGGCGAAGCCCGTCCAAGATTCGTAACGGGCCTTTGTCCGCGGCGGGAAATTCTCCACGGTCCCGCTTCGAAATGCCCGGCAGGCTTCGCGGAGGGGGCATTCCGTGCAACGCGGCCCGGATTTCTTGCAGACGGTTCTGCCTAATTCCATCAGCGCTTCGTTCGTGAGGTGCGCCCTTCCCGCTTTCGCCCAGAGCTTCGCCTCTTCCCAGTAGGCGTCCTTTTTTTCGATTCCATCAGTCGGCAAGAAGTCCCATTCGCGGAGTCTCGAAAAAATGCGGATGAGGTTCCCGTCGAGTATCGCTTCGTTTTGGTGAAAGGCCAGGCTGAGTATCGCTCCGGCCGTGTAGGGTCCGATTCCTTTCAGCGATTCCAAGGCTTTTCGCGTTTGCGGGAACTGCCCGTTTTCGACGATGGCCTGAGCCGTCTTGTGGATGTTTCGGGCGCGGCTGTAATAGCCTAATCCTTGCCAATGGGCGAGGACGTCCTCTTCCGAAGCCTTTGCCAGGGATTCGACCGTGGGGAAATCCCGCATCCACCTTCGAAAGGACTCCCGGACGGCGGAAACCTGCGTCTGCTGGAGCATCGTTTCGCTAATCCAGACGGCATACGGGTCGCGCCTTTCGTTCAAATCGGCGGGACGCCACGGGAGGTCTTCTCGGTTCTTGAAAAACCATTCACGAAGGGATTTTTCAGCGTTTGTAAGCGTCGCGGTAAACCTTTCTGTAAAATTCCCATTGGGCCTTCGCGGCCTTTTCCAGAGTGTAATCCTTGCTGCGCGCGTAGGATTTTTCGCGGAGGGTCGCGTAAGCGGCGGCGTCTTTCCGGATTTTCACGCAGTCGTCGAGCTTTTGAATCCAGGCTTTCGGGTCGTCGCCCGGGAGGATGAATCCGCAGCCCTTTTCGAAAACGATGTCTTGCGGACCGCCCTTGTCGCTGACGATTGCCGGGGTGCCGGATGCCAGAGCTTCCACGACGACGTTTCCAAAGGTGTCCGTGGTGCTGGGGAACAGCAAAAAGTCGGCGTCCGCATAAAGCCCGGCGAGAGTCTTTCCGCCTTGGACTCCCGCGAAGTGGACTTCCGGCGCTTTGGCGAATTCCCGTTTCAGTTCGTCGAGATACCAGCCGTCGCCGACGAACATCAGTTCTGCGTCATCGCGCTCCTTTCGAAATTCCATCCACAATTCTTTGAGGAGCGGCAGGTTCTTTTCCTTGGAAATCCGCCCCACATAGACGAAGCGGACTTTTCCCTTCAAGTCCGAGAATTTTTCCCACGTGCCTTTTCCGCGGAGTTCCGGGCTGAAATTTTCGAGTGGGATGCCTCGCCGGATGATTTCAATCTTGTCTTCGGGAACGTTGATGTCCCGTTGCAAGATTTCCTTGTAATCCTTGCACGGGCTGATGACGGGACGGGAAAATCCATAGAAAATTCGCATGAGCCAAAGGACGTAGCGGTGCATCCATTTCGCCTTGACAAGCGTCTTGGCATAAGTCGGGACATCCGTTCGGTAGTGGCTGATGACCTTGATGCCCGCAATCTTTGCACAAAAGGCGATGGTCCACGCTCCGGGACTAGGCGTCTCGAGTTCGACGATATCGACAGGGTATCGTTTCAGGAGCCTGAGAATCGGTCGGATGTGGGGAATGGCCAGTTCGCTGTTCGAATAGCCGAGCTGTTCCATGCTGAAGACTCTCGGGAGCAAAATCACGTAGCCGTTTTCGACGACTCCGCAAGGGCGCGTGTTGAAAGCGCTTCCAACGAGGGATGCCTTGTAGCCGTGTGCGCGCATATAGGAAATGACGTTCCGCAAATTGTTTGCGATGCCGTTCACTTCGTCCAAATTGTCGGAGTAGAAGGCGACGGAGATGTCGTTTTCGGAAAGTTCCTGGCGTCTTTTTTTGAGGAGGCTGCGGAGCTCCAGCAGTTTCGGGATGTTGCGGAGGACTTGCCAAAAGACGATGGGGGGAATCATGCAGGTGCGCAGGTTTCCCGGAGGCTGGTGCTTGAACGAAAAGTATTTTGGGAAAACACTGGTGACAACGCGTCCGAATATGGGCGGCCGCGAGTCGCAAGAATGACTGTTTCCGTTTTGCATTGCGAAAATATAGGTACTTTTTCTCGGGCGGCTTTGCCGCTTGTCGTCATCGTTTGCGCGATATGACGGCAGTCCCGTTCAGCAAGACACGGTTCGGTTCGCGGCAACTGCCGAGGGGCTCACTTGGTGAGCATCTGCACAAGTTTCGTGAAAATGCGGTCGGCGAGCGGATTCGTTTCGAGGCCTTCGAACAGGTTCAGTTGGTTGAAGAGGATGCGCCCCTTCCCGAACGGGATGATTTGCAAATCGACTCCGGTCTGCAATTCTTCGTTCGAAATGGAGACGGAACGGGCCAAGACCTGTGCGTTCGGCAATTCCGAAAGCGAGACGCTCGGCAAGACGGAAGACGTCACCCTGTCCAAAACCTGATGCCCCGCGAATTCCGGGAGCAGTGCGGAATGGTTCACCAGGTAATGGATGGAAATGCCGTTCGCCCCTGTCGTGAACTTGGCTTCAATCGTTTGGGCGAAATGGTGGCTGGAATTGAACGTTTCGATGTCTTCGCGGTTCAAGTCCGAAAGGAAGAGAGTCCTTCCGCCGTCCCTTGTCAGCTCGACAATCTTATTCAGCACTTCGTCGTTCCAGGAATTGAGATTCGCAGTGAAGATTATCTGCTCGGAGCCGGAAAGGGCCGCGATGGCATCGGCCGTCGTTTCGGCGTTGTTGTCCAGGAAGCAGACCTGCGACATGGCGGATTTCACGTCGGCGTCTTTCAGCACCAGCAGCTTTTCTTCGGTGACGCTGACCGGGGAGTTGTGGTGGAAAAGGTTCAGGCGCAGAGTGTAGTCGCCGGGAGTTTTGGGCGACATCGTGGAGAATGTTCCCAGCGGGGTGAGGCTCGTTTGCCCCTCGGCCTTGTGCTTTTCGGAAGAGACAGTCTTGCCGTGGGCATCGACAATGGAAATCTCGATTTCGATGTTTTCGTAGCGGGCTTGGTTCAACAGTGCCAGCTGGAAGGAAATTTCCGTTTGGGGCGCGGAGACGGGCTCCAGTCCGGTGACAAGCAGCCGGTTCGGCTTCGTCACTGTTTTCAAGAAAGCTTCGAAGCCTTTGGACTTGCGGTTCTCATCGACGACTCCGCAGAAGTCCGTCCCGATGTCCGCCCATTGGTCGAGCATGTAGCCGGAGACGAGCGGATTGCTTTGGATGGCGTCAATCTGCGCGCGTTTGCTTTCTTGGGAAAGCCGGTGGGCGTCGTCGTTGAACGATTCGAAGTTTTTCCAAATGGACAGGCTCTTGTCGGCGACAAAGGTCTCGACCTGCTTGAACAATTGCTTGATGGCCTTGTTGTTCTTGGCACTGCGGGAACCCTTGATGTCCGTCGGGGATTCCGGGAGGGTCGTGTGGTTTTTCAGGGTGACCAAGATTTTCCCTTCGACTTTGTTTGCAAAATTCCCGTATTCATCTTGGAAATGAGAGTCGCCCAAGGTCGAGTCCGGGACGAGTGCCGCATCCTCGTCTTCTGCCGCCCCCTTTTCGCAGTAATGGGACAAAAAGTCCGTGAGAGCCGCGTTCGGGTTCATGCGCAGGTGCATCCTGTGCGAGGAATAGAGGGAAATCTTGTCGTTCGTCACGCCCATGAGCTTTCCCGTGTCCCTGTGGAATTCCTCTTCGTTCGAAAGGTAGACGCAATTCAGGTTGCTGATGACCGGGCGGCACTTGTCGTATTTGTCCACTTCTTTCAGAAGCTTCGTGCCGTTTTCCAAAACGAGCGGACCGTTTTCAGAACCGAGAATCCACGCGGCGATGCACGGGTGGTGCTTTTGCTCCATCACGACTTCTTCGATGAGCTTGTAGACGGCTTCTAGCCCGTGGGGTGTGGAACGCATTTTGTAAATCGGCAATTCCTGGAAGACCAGAAGGCCCACTTCGTCGCAGATGTCGAGAGCTGCGTTCGAAAGCGGCGCACCGTTCGAGCGGATGGTGTTGAATCCCGCGTCCTTGACGGCTTGCAAATCCTTGCGGAGCTTCTTTTCGTCGGAAGTCCAAAGCCCGCCTTCGCTGAAGTGCTGCGAATAGGTGAGCCCTTGGATTTTGATGATGGAATCGTTCAGGTAAAAGTCGCCCTTGATGCAGTCGAATTTGCGGAAGGCGAACGTCTTGACGACGGAGAAGGAATATTCCGGAGTTTGCTTCGACTTGGATTTCCCTTCGATTTGAAATTCGAGCGCATAAAGGTTCGGCGTTTCGGGAGACCAAATGTCCTTCTTCTTGAAATCCTTGAGCTTCAAGATGAAGCGGCTGGAGGCGTTTTCCTTGTCGAGCTTGATTTCCTTGATCAGCTCGGAGACTGCGCCCTGTGGATTCTTCATGAGGATGCGGAGCCTTCCCGTGTATCCGCGCGGGTTGTTGAACGCAACGTCGACGGCGACGCGCTCCTCGTCGGGATCCGATTCCAGCTGGACCCCCGAAATGAATGCCGTCCCGCCCAAAATCAAATCGACGTTCCCGTAGATGCCGCCGAACGGGTATTCCGTCCACGGCAATCCGACGGGCATTTCCGCCGGGCGTACGTAGCGGTCGTCCGCGCCCTCCTTGCTTTCCCTGCCGAAGTCGATGCGGCTTTTGGCGGAACCCATGCTCGCGACGCGGACGCAAAGGACGTTGTCTTCACCAGGCTTGATGGCTTTCGACAAATCCACGATGCAGGGCGTGTAGGCCCCGAAGTGCGACCCCAGGTAGATGCCGTTCAACCAAAAGACCGCGTGCATGGAAATGCGGTCAAACCGCAAAAAGATGCGTTTGGAAACTTGCTTGGCATCGACGGTGAAATGCTTGAAGTAGTAAGCGGCGTCTTGCGAAATGGGCATTTTGCCGAAAAACTTTTCCCAGACGCAGGGAACTTTGATTTTCTGCGTGCCGCTGGGGTAGGTTGCGTACCAACGGTTGATGATTCCGCGGTCTTCCGTGTCGAACAAAAGATCCCAGTCGCCGTTCAGGCTCACGATAGAGTTCATTCGCGTTCCTTTTTGATGCCAAAATGAAGTTTCTGCCAAATTTAGAAAATTTTGGGAGGCGCTGAGTTCGGGATTTTGCGAAAACGGCTTGGGAATCGAAGTTTTTTGCCGTATTTGACGCGGCACGGGCTGTTGATGTTCACCAAGTGAACGATTGACCGCAACTGGATGTTTCGCTTCGCTCAACATGACCGTCGCTCTCCTGCAACAGTCATTCTGAGCAACGCTAATGTCATTCTGAGGCGTAGCCGAAGAATCCAGGAACAGTAAAGAGGTGTTTGGATCCTCCCATTCGGCAGGCGGGTTGCTCTACATGACGATGTCCCCTTGACCGTTAACTAAACTCTGACCACTAACCACCAACTCCTAACCACTAATTCCTCACTCCTCACTGAAAAGACTCCCCCGTGAACCGGGGAAGTCTTGGGCGGAAATTTGGCGGTCAGGCGTTTGCCGTCGCCGCGCGGACTTCTTCGATTTTTTCCCGGACGATTCCGGAATCCAAGGCTTCGAGAGCCTTTTCGTAGCCTTCCCGGATGGATTTCGCCTTTCTTGCCGCATAGAGGGTCGCCCCGGCGTTCAAGGCGACCGCGTAGCGGATGGCCGGGACGCCTTTCCCCTGGACTAGATCCATGGCCATTGCGGCGTTTTCCGCTCCGGTGCCGCCCGCCAAATCCTTGTCGTCGACGTCGGGGATTCCGAAGGCTTTCGGGTCGATTAGATAGTCGCAGGCGTTGCCCTCTTCGTCGATTTCGTGGACAAATGTGGGCACGCTCGGTGAAATTTCATCGAATCCGTCTTGGCTCGACACGACGAGGACGTGCTTCGCCCCGAGCATTTTGGCGGCTTCCGCCATGGGTTTCAGCAGGGATTTGTCGTAGGCCCCGAGCATCAGGTACTTGGCTTCCGCCGGGTTCGTGAGGGGACCCACCAGATTCATGATGGTCTTGATGCCGAGAGCCTTGCGGACGGGGCCCGCAAAACGCATGGCGCTGTGATAGACTTGGGCGAAGAGGAAGACGAAATTCGTCTTTTTCAGGACTTCGGCCGCTTTTTCCGGGGAGAGGACCAGTTGGAATCCCAAGTTCTCGAAAAAGTCCGCAGCTCCCGACTTGGAGGAAACCGCCCGGTTCCCGTGCTTGGCGACGGGGCAGTTGCAACTTGCGCAGACGAGGGCCGAAAGGGAGCTGATGTTGAAGCTTCCCTTGCTGTCTCCGCCCGTGCCGACGACTTCCGCGACGTCGATGTTCTTGTCGAAGGGGAAGGGCTTCTTTTTTTGATGGAGGACTGCCGCGCAGCCGGCGATTTCCGATGCGGCTGGTCCCTTTGCCGCCATGGCGGTGAGAATGGCCGCCGTCTGCCGTTCATCGAGCATCCCGTCGGTGAGGGTCTCCATGAAAAGTTCCGCTTCTTTTTGCGACAGGTCTTGCTTGTCTATCAGCTTGTTCAAGATTTTTGCCACGGGAAGGGCGTCCCTGCGGTAATTGAGGAATGCGCGGAAAAACGCTTCGCCGTCCTTCGCCGCGATGGATTCCGGATGGAACTGCACGCCTTCGATGTCTAACGTCTTGTGGCGGACTCCCATCACGTCGCCGTCTTTGGCGCGAGCCGTGATTTCGAACTCCGGCGGGAGTGTGCTCTCGTCGACGACCAGGCTGTGGTAGCGCATGAAAGTTCCCTTCTTGCCGATGTTCCGGAACAGTCCGCGGCCGTCCAAGTCCATTTCTTCCACGATTCCGTGCTTGATGAATTTCGCTTGGACGATTTTCGCCCCGAATGCGTGGCAAATGGCCTGATGACCGAGGCAGATGCCTAGAATCGGGACTTTCCCCGCGAAGTGCTTGACGGCGTCTTCGGTGATGCCCGCGTCTTCGGGGCGTCCTGGACCCGGAGAGAGAATCAAGTGAGAGGGGTTGAGCTTTTCCACGTCTTCGACGGTGCATTCCTTGGAACGCAGGACGGTGACTGGCTCATCCGTGATGCTTGTAATCGATTGGTACACGTTGTATGTGAACGAATCGTAGTTGTCGATGATGACTATCATGATGTGACCTTTGGTTGAAATTTGGAATCGTTATTTTGCCGGGGATTCGAGGACTTGTACCATGGCCCCGAGCTTTTCGTTCGTCTCTTCCCATTCGCGCTCCGGGTCGGATGCGTAGACGATTCCGGAACCCGCCTGCAGCGTCCACACGTTTCCTTGTTTCAAGGCGCAGCGGATGGCGATGCAGAACTCCAAATCGCCGTCCGCTTCGAGGTAACCGACCGCTCCGGCGTAAAAGTTCCTCTTTTGGCTTTCTAGCGAAGAGACGATTTCAATGGCGCTGATTTTCGGGGCTCCGCTGACCGTGCCCGCGGGGAATGCGGAGCGGAGAACTTCGATTGGCCGCATTCCGGCGCGCGTCTTGCCTTCGACTTCGGAGACGATGTGGATGACGTGGCTGAAAAGCTCGCACTCCATGTTCCGGGTGACTTTCACGCTTCCGGGTTCGCAAACGCGCCCGAGGTCGTTCCTTGCCAAGTCGACGAGCATCAGATGTTCTGCGCGTTCTTTCGGGTCGTTTGAAAGCTTTTCCTTCAGATATTCGTCTTCCGCTTCGTTCTTTCCTCGGCGGATGGTTCCGGCAATCGGGCGGATGGAGGATTTGCCGCCGCGAGACTTGACAAGGCTTTCCGGCGAAGAGCCGACCAGTTGGTAAGGGCCGAAGTCGATGTAAAGGAGGTAGGGCGATGGATTGATTGTCCGCAATCGGCGGTAGACGTCGATTGCCGGCATCTCGGATTCGATTTGCAGTCGGCGGGAGGGGACCGCCTGGATGATGTCTCCGGCGACAATCCGCTTTTTGAGTTCCGTCACGCAGTGCACGTATTCATCGTGGCTTTTCCCCAAATCCGTGATGACTTTGTATGGATAGGAGTCTTCCGGGTCTTCGAGGTAGGAAAAGTCCAGGTTCGAAAGTTTCTTTTGGATTTTGGAAACGGCTTTTTTCAAGTCGATTTCATGCTCATTGTAATTCAGCCCGAACACGTGGAGGGTGTCCGTGAAGTGGTCGAATACGATGTAGATGTGCCCCACGGAGAATTCCGATTCCGGGATTTTCAAGGAATCATCCTGCTTCGAAAGGTGGATGGTGTCGCAGCGGGCGCAGAACTCGTAAGAGAGGAACCCGATGCCGGATGCCGGCAGGGGGATTTTCTTCGGCTTTTCATTCTCCGCGGCGATTTCCGAAAGGGCTTCGAGAATGTCCTTGGCCTTGTAAGGCTTCCGCTCGCCGTTTATCACCAGGGCGACTCCTTCTTCGTCCTCGATGACGTGGAAGGCCTCTTCGAGCATGAGGATGGAATAGCGGCTTGCCCCTTGCGAAAAGGAGGCGGACTCGAGGATGGCCTTCGCCCCGAGCTTCTTCGCGAGCGAGAACGGCGTGTAACGTTCCCCGGCCAGGGTGAGGTAAATGCTGTCGATTCTCTTGTTCATATGGATTCCTTGTTGAATTTTGCACAAAAAAAGCCCCGATTTGCATCGGAGCCGCTTTTGCTTTCACCGTGATTGTGCGAACAACCTAATACGCGAACTCCGATGTCGAAGTGCGCCACCACCAGTTGCTGCCATTCATTGTGAATAAGGTTTTCTTCATTTCAAAAACAATAATACAAAAGCTTTTCGAGGTTGGCAATGGGAAAAATTGAAAAATTGAGAGAATTTTTAGGGTTATTTTGCCTTTTTGATAAGTATATTGTGAAAAAATTCACCTTGAAGCTTTTTAGGTCTGCCATGAATCCAGAAATTCCTCCCGTTTCCGCAAAAATCCGTCACGCCCTTGAATCTCGGGGCTTTTCGCCTTCGGCTGGGTGGACTCTCGCCGGTTCGGCCGGTTCGGGTCGCCGCTACTTTCGGGTCTCGGACGGGGAAAAGACGGCCATCTTGCAGACGAATCTTTCGAAGGGGGAGGATTTTGAACGCTTCGTCTCTTACGGCAAGTCGTTTTCTGCCTTTGGACTTTCGACTCCGGAAATTTGGGCGGTCGACGAGGAGACTTTTCAAGTCTTGATGCAAGACATGGGCGCGGACACGCTGCTTTCCCAGGTGGTGCAAAACGGGGAACTTCTCGTGGGGAATGTCCGGATTCTTTATCCGCTGGCGATTGCCGCCCTGATTCGCTGGCAAAAATCCAGTCCGCGTTTTTTCCTTTCTCGTCCGGACATCGCCGCGCGACGCTTTGATTACGCGGCCCTCAAATGGGAAAGCGATTATTTCCAAACCAATTACCTGCAAAAGCGGCTCGGCGTCTCCGAAATCCCCCCCGCAGTCGAGAACTTCTTTTCCACTCTGGCCTGTATGGTCGATACGCACCCGAAGGTGTTGATGCATCG
Organism: uncultured Fibrobacter sp.; assembly: GCA_964501065.1. Lineage (GTDB taxonomy): Bacteria > Fibrobacterota > Fibrobacteria > Fibrobacterales > Fibrobacteraceae > Hallerella. Next base: position 15,450 of record CAZCRF010000057.1, read on the forward strand.
GGATTTTCAGTCGCAGAACATCACCGTCCGCTCGGACTCCGAAATCGGTTTTGTCGATTTCCAAGGTGCGCGCCGCGGTTCCCTCTTTTACGACATCGCCTCCTTGCTCCTCGACCCCTATGTTTCCCTTCCGGAAAGTTTCGTCACCGACTTCTTTGACGAGTGGTATCGAAACAGCCCCCAGTGCTCGGAATCTTTTGTCCGCGAAGAGGCGTGGACTTTATTCTTGCAAGCGGGCATCCAACGGTTGATGCAGGCCTTGGGTGCATACTGCTTCCTTTTCAAGGAAAAGAAAATCGAGAGCTTCGAAAAGTACATTTCGCCGGGAAGGGCGCGTCTCTGCCGCGTTCTGGAACTTTACGAAAACATCAGCCCGTCCCGTCACGAGGCGATTGCCTTTTTGAAGGAATCCCTGACAGGAAATTAGCGTAGCTCCGTCATCGCGGCCTTCAGCTGCCACTCCACGTGCTTTTCCATTTCATCGCGCGCGTCGAAGTGTAGATTGAAGACCGAGGCGATTTTGTCGACGGAAAAGAGCATCGGACTGTTCGACCATCCGAGGTCTCGTTCCACGATGCGGGACGCGCTCCGGTGACCGGTCAGCCTTTCGTAGGCGGCGAGCATTTTTTCGGCGATGGACTTCCAGGAAATCCAGGCTTCGCCTAGTCCGAGGAATATTTCTTCGTTCAGGTTGCTGTCGAGGGTTTGCCGGAAGAGCCTTGCCTGATCCTTTGCGTGGATGAATTGGGTGCCGTCGTTTTGGATGATGCGGATGTCCGAACCGCTCACGATGGATTTCGCCATTTCGAAGAAACGCTTGTCCGGTTGGCTTGTGCCGCCGTCGTCCCCGAAGGCGGGTTCTCCGAAGGTGTAGCCCGGGCGGATGATGTTCCGCAGCATGGACGTGTTGCGGAATCCCAAGACGTAAGCTTCGCCGGCGGCTTTCGTCGCTCCGTAGAGGTCGACGGGCAGGTTCGCGACGTTTTCGTTCATCAAGGGGCGGAATTTTCCCATGGCGGCCGTACTCGACGTGTAGATGAACTTTTGGCATCCCGCCTTTGCCGCCGCTTGCAGCATCAATACGGTTGCGCGAGTGTCGTTTTCGAGCATGGAAAGGGGAGTTTCCCCCCAGCCGAATGCAATGTGGATGCAGGCGTCGCAGCCCGAAAGGCCTTTGGAAATGGTCGCTCCGTCGTAAATCGTGCCGGGGAGGATTTCGACATTCGAGTGTTTCGAAAGGAAGGGAATTTTGTCCGGATGCCGCGCCAAGATGACCAGTTTGTGGCCGTAGTCCAAGAGCTCGCGGGCAACGTAATGCCCGATGAAACCGGTTCCGCCCGTGATGAAAACGCGCATAATGTTCCTCGTTTTTCCCCAAACTAATATTCTTTTTTGGAATAGGCTCTTCGGGAATGTAAAATTTTGTTGAGCTGGGTGGGTGTGCGTTGAACGGGCTGTTTTTCCGTGGCACGGGCGACTTATGTTCACCAAGTGAACTGTTTTCCATTGGCGTGGAGGCTCTTGTCCGTCGAACGGACTGCTTTGTCGTTGGCACGACCAGCTTGTGTTCGTCAAACGAACCGTTTGGTCGCCAAGCGACCTGTTTCGCTTACGCAGCGGGCGGAAAGGTAGGGGGAGGGTTCGGAGTTGCGAAAGGCCACCCTCCCCCTTCCTTTCAACCACCCCCATGGCCACG
>CAZCRF010000058.1:0-16721 GCA_964501065.1 uncultured Fibrobacter sp.
GAACTTGGCGTAGCCCGCCTTGACGCCGTGCTTGTTCTCATGGTAAAGCTGGGAAAGGCAAACGGCCATCTTGCCGCTGCCCGGTCCCGGAGCCGTCACCACGACCAGCTCCCGTTCCGTCTCCACGAATTCGTTCTTGCCGTAGCCTTCATCGCTCACAATCAGCGGGACATTCGACGGATAGCCTTCGATGGGGTAGTGCCTGTAAACCCGAATTCCCAAGGCTTCCAACTTTTTGCAATAGGCGACGGCACTCGCCTGGTTTTCGAATCGGGTGAGTACGACACTGCTCACGAAAAGCCCGTACCCGCGGAAGGCGTCTATCAGACGGAGAACGTCCATGTCGTAAGTGATGCCCAAATCTCCGCGGACCTTGTTCTTTTCAATGTCGTTCGCATTGATGGCGATGATGATTTCCGCCTTGTCCTTCATCTTTTCGAGCATCCGGATCTTGCTGTCGGGAGCAAAGCCCGGAAGCACGCGGGAAGCGTGAAAATCGTCGAACAGCTTGCCGCCGAATTCCAGATAGAGCTTTCCCCCGAACTTGGCGATGCGCTCGGCAATCTTTTCCGATTGCATCCTTAAATAGGCATCGTTGTCGAAACCGATTTTATACATGGCGAACCCTTGAAATACTGCGGAAGTCTAGCCGTTGACCTTTTTGAAAGCGGAGACGTTCTCCGAAAATTCGACGAGATATTCCCTCGCCTTTTGAGCGACCGCCTCCGGCTCGTAACCGAACTTCTTTTCGAGGACGGACGCGGGCGCGGAAGCCCCGAACCGTTCAAGCCCGGAGACTTTGCCGAATCCGCCGACGACATCCTTGAAGAGGACGGGAAGACCGCTGGAAAGGGCGAAGACGGGCGTCCACGGAGAAATGACCGATTCGCGGTAAGCGCGGTCTTGGAGAAGGAAGAGTTTCGGGCTGATCATCGAAACGACGCGGACGCTCTTGCCTTCCTTACGCAAGATTTCGGCAGCGCCGCAGCAGAGCGGGACATCGGAACCGTTCGCGACAAATGTCAAATCGGGAAGCTTCCCACGAGGAGTATCGTCGCACACGACATAAGCGCCCTTGCGGCACTTCCCCGCTTCCGCATAACGGGAGCTGCCCGCCGGGAACGGAAGGGAGCCGACCTTTTGACGGGTCAGAATCAACGCCGTGGGGCTGTCCGCATTTTCAAAGGCCATTTCCCAAGCGACCGTCGTCTCGGCGGGATCCGCGGGGCGAAGGACGAGCATCTGCGGACGGCCGTCGTCCTTGTTCAAATCTTCGAGCAAGCGAATTTGAGTTTCGTGTTCTATGGGCTGGTGCGTCGGACCGTCCTCCCCGACGCGGAAACTGTCGTGGGTGAAGACGTATTTCACGGGAAGCCCTTGGAGTGCGGCCATCCGGATGACGGGCTTCATGAAATCGCTGAAGACGAAGAAGGTCGCGCAAATCGGGTAAAGTCCGCCGTGGAGGGCGATTCCGCAGGCGATGGCGCCCATGGTGAGTTCCGCGACGCCGACTTGCACGAAGGCCCCGCCGAAGTCCCCGGGCTCCATGATGCGCGTTTCGTTCAAGAACTTCTGGGTCTGGTCGCTGTTCGAAAGGTCGGCGGAGCTGCAAATGATGTTCTTGTAGTTCTTCGCCAAGTAAGCGAGCACCGTCCCCGAACTGTTCCGCGTGGCAACGCCTTCTTTTTGATCCAAGTCCTTCAAGTCCAAGCGGATGCCGTTCCCGGAGAGCCACTCCTTGAGAGTGGCGGAAAGTTCCGGCTCCTTCGCGTCCCAAGCGGACTTGCGGGACTTCCAGTCGGCGGCGGCTACTTCGAGTTCCTTCAATCGGGAATCGAACGCACGGGCGACCTCCGGGAAAATTTCAAAGGGGTTTTCGGCGTCACCGCCCAAGCGGCGGACGGTCTCTTCCGTCGAAGCGCCCGCGCCAGAGAGCGGTTGGCCATGGGTGGAAACCTTGCCTTCGAACGATTCCCCGGATTCCCCGACAGCCCCCTTCGCCATGGTCGTGTGCCCGATGATGATGGTCGGGCGTTCCTTTTCGGCAAAGGCTTCCCGGAAAGCGCTCCGCAGCTCCCCGACGTTCTCCCCGTCGGCTTCGAGAACCTTCCACCCCCAGGATTCATACTGCTTCTTGAAATCCTGGTCCATGACGTCTTCGGTCTTGCAAGAGAGCTGCACGCCGTTCGCATCGTAAAAGAAAATCAGGTTGGAAAGCTTCAAATGCCCGGCCACGCGCCCGACGCCGTAGGCGATTTCCTCTTGGATGCCGCCGTCCGAGACCAGGGCGACCGTCTTGTGCGAAAGGATGTCCCCGAACTTCGCCACCTTGTAACGCTCCGCAATCGCGACGCCCAAGGCCATTCCCTGCCCAAGCCCGAGCGGCCCTGAAGAATTTTCAATCCCGTGCTCCACGGACAACTCCGGATGCCCGGAAGTGATGCTCCCGAACTGCCGGAAGTTCTTCAAGTCCTCCAAGGAGAGCCTCCCGGTGAGGACCAGCTCCGCATAGAGCAGCGGCGACATGTGCCCCGGATCCATCAAAAAACGGTCGCGAGCTTCCCAATGGGGATTCTTCGGGTCGAAGCGGAGAAACTCTGCAAACAGGAGGGTTATCGCCGTCGCGGCGCCCATCGCACCGCCGGGATGCCCGGACTTGGCCTTTTCGACCATGGCTGCGGAAAGGATGCGTACATTGTCTGCTGCTTTTAGAATGATTGAATCGTCCACAGGAAGCCTCTGTAAAAAAATGCGCCCCAAATTTAGAATAAATTTCAACCCGTCAACAGTTCACCCGCAGCGTCCCGGGGTCTTCCGACGGAAAACGGTGAAAGCCCCTTCGTCACTTCTTCCCGCCGAACCAGGAATTGATATCCTGCCCTTCCGCCATTTGGAAGCTCTTCGCCTCGATGCCCTCCGCCCAACGCAAAGATTCGATGCCGCCCCGTTTCAAAATCCCTTCGATTTCCTTTGCGCCGATGCGCCCCGCTTCGTCTTGATCCAAGCACAGGATGACCCGCTTGCCCCGGAAAAGTTCCACCCATTCCGGCTTGAACGATTTGACGCCGGGAATCCCCACCGAAGGGAAGCCCCGACTGATCATGGTGAGAGTGTCGACGCAACCTTCGCACAGATAAATCCACCCGACTTTCCCATCCAAGAGCGAAGCGTTGTAAGGGAACGGCACGGGTCCCTTCAAGTTCAACTCCTTCGGTTGCACGGCAGGATCCGTCGTCCGCGCCTGGAAGTACCGGGGGACGCCCTTGCCGTCTAGATAGGGGAATATCAAGCGGTGCTTGTAATACCTCAGATTGCCCTTTTCATTGAAAAGCCCCGCCTTTTGCAAATCTTCCAAGGGGAATTTCTTCAAAAGCCCCGACATCACGCCGTCGTAATCGAGAATCGTCCGCAACCGCATGGAATCCCATGTGCTTTTGAAGATGCGGCGTTTCACGAGCCAAGACGCGGCAGGAGACTTTTCCACGGGAGAGAGCATGTCGAGGAAGGCGGCGACGATTTCACCCCGAAGTTCCAAATCCAGATCCGGAACGGCTTCTCGGCGGACGGGAAAGCGCACTGCGCCCATCGAAGACTCCGGCAAAGAGCTCCGCCTTTCCAAAGTGCCGCCGAATTCCTCCTTCAACCACGAAACGGCCCCCTTGAAATCCAGGTTCAAGGAAATTTCCACCAAGCGGATGACGTCCCCCCGGACGTCCGGACAAACCCAGCAGCGGAACAGCCCCTTCGACTCCGAAAGGGAAACGCTCGGAGTCCTGTCGCCGTGGGCGTGCCTGATGGCATAGGGGCAGCGGATTTTCCCGTGGACGACCCGATGCCCCAAGCGTTCCGCCACTTGGGAAATGGAGAGGGAAGCCTTCAGGGCTTCGATGTCTGCACGGTCGTTCATCCTTATTCCAACCGTCATCAATATACATTTCAAAAATCAAAACATCCCGTGGAATGTAGAATGCAAAAATCCCCGGCGAAGCCGGGGATTTTATTGAACATCTGACTGGATTACTTGGTCGCGACTGCCAAGTCGGCCATGCCGGTCATCCGGTCGCGGAGCCAAGCGCCGATGATTTCCGTCGGGTGCTGGCGAATGGCGCGGTTCACGGCGATGAGCTTCCCGTTTTCGACGCCGTTGCCCTTGCCCGCGCCGTAGACTTCGCCCAAATCTTCCTTCGTGATTTGCTTCATGAAGTCCTGGAGCAGGGGGATGCAGCGGTTCGCGAAGAGGTAGCAGCCGTATTCCGCCGTGTCGCTGATGACGCGGTTCATCTCGTAGAGCTTCTTGCGGGCGATGAGGTTCGCAATCAGCGGAATCTCGTGGAGAGTTTCGTAGTAGGCGCTCATCGGCTTCATCCCGGAAGCGGTCATCGTTTCGAAGGCGAGCTCGGAACCGGCCTTGAGCATGGCGACCATCAAGACGCCGCGGTCGAAATATTCCTGTTCCGAAATCTTCGCGTCGGAGGCGGAAGTCTGTTCGAAAGCCGTCTTGCCCGTTTCTTCGCGCCAGGTGAGCAAGTCCTTGTCGCCGTTCTCCCAGTCCTTCATCATCGTCGAGGAGAATTCGCCGGAGATGATGTCGTCCTGGTGCTTGCGGTAAAGGTCGGTCATGATTTTCTTCAGTTCCACGGAGAGTTCGTAAGCGCGAATCTTCGCCGGGTTCGAAAGGCGGTCCATCATATTGGTGATGCCGCCGTGCTTCAACGCTTCGGAAATCGTCTCCCAGCCGTACTGGAGGAGCTTCGCCGCATAGTGCGGGTCGATGCCTTCCTTCACCATGTGGTCGAATCCGAGGAGAGTCCCCGTCTGGAGCATGCCGCAGAGAATCGTCTGCTCGCCCATCAAGTCGGACTTGACTTCGGCGATGAAGGAGCTTTCGAGAACGCCGGCGCGGTCTGCATGGAGTCCGGCGGCGTAAGCCTTCGCATAATCCCAACCCTTTCCTTCCGGGTCGTGATCCGCCTGCACGGCGATGAGGCAGGGCATCCCGAACCCGCGGACGTATTCAGCGCGGACTTCGGAACCCGGTCCCTTCGGGGCGCACATGATGACCGTGATGTCTTCGCGAATCTGTTCGCCTTCTTCAATGATGTTGAAGCCGTGGCTGTAAGAGAGAGTCGCGCCCTTCTTCATGAGCGGCATGATTTGGGGAATGACGACGTGGTGCTGCTTGTCCGGCGTGAGGTTGATGACCAAGTCCGCGCTCGGGATGAGTTCCTCGTAAGTGCCGACCTTGAAACCGTTTTCCGTCGCGTTCTTGTAAGAGGCGCGCTTTTCCTGGATGGCGGATTCGCGGAGCGCGTAGGAGACGTCCAAGCCGCTGTCGCGCAAGTCGAGACCCTGGTGCAGGCCCTGTGCGCCGCAACCGACGATGACGATTTTCTTGCCCTGGAGAGCTTCTGTTCCACGGGAGAACTCGGAAGCTTCCATAAAGCGGCAATGACCCAATTCCTCAATCTTTCTGCGGAGAGGAAGCGTATTGAAGTAGTTCATCTTTTACCTCGAATGGTGAATTAACCGCCCATAATGTAGAAAATTGGCGGATAGGCATCGGGATTCCCGGAGAAAAAGGTCAAAGCAAAAGCCCACTCACCTTGTAAGTTGTGCCGTCCACGGTGAAAGTCGCTTCGTTCGAAGCAAAGCCATCTTCTTGCGAGCACGCGAAAAGACTCAAGAACAAGGGAGTCAACAAAGCGCAGGTTATTTTCTTTTTCGCCTTCATTCATCCGATTTGGACGAAATTTGGCATTTTATAACGTTTGGAATGTTTTTTCTTACACAATTGCACGAGTAAACGGATTCCCGTTTCAAGGAAATCGCATTCCCACCCTTGCCCGATGCTCGGGGCTAAAACGATTCCGACGAGAAAAGCCCCACTCCGGAACTATTTCCCAAAATAAACTCCTTTCGGAAGCTTCCCGCCGGACTTTCCGCGGATTCGATGCCCAAGGGCGTCGTAGAGATTCCCGTCCACGATTCTCGGGACTGACGATGGGATTTTTCCCCGGCGAATGGCTTCGGAACTTTCGCTAGACGAAGATGCCTGTGAAGAGGAGCTTCGTTCATAGTCCGCCGGAGAGCATCCCGTGCGGTAGACTTTCGCGATGTCGAAGGCAACCATGTCGATATTCGGACCGCCGTTGTCCGTCGTGGACGCAATCGTCAAATCAAAATCCAAGGCATCGACCCAGACGTTTTCGATGTAGGCCGTGTCCCAAGTGTCCCAGCTTCCCGTCGGAGGGAACGCCACGTCGTAGCTGAAATTGTCGATTTGGAATTTCATGTCGCGATTATCCGGGCCGTCGAAGGAATAGCGGATCATCACCCGGGCGTTTGACGCCGACTGGTCGGAAGTGATTTTGTAAACGGCTTCGCTCGACAGATTGTTCGCGATGTTGAAGAATCCGACTCCCGTGTAATTCAAATGGTTCGTGTCCGTCGTACCTTCCCCGGCGTCCGGGAAGCTCATGTCGATGGGAGAGGGCCAAGCGGCATCGGCGACTCCCGTGAAGCAAATTTCCGAACGGAAAGACGACGAGGATTCCACTGCGGAACTGGAACTCCCCGCCGAAGAACTCGAAACTTCCTCACTCCCGTGGGCTGTGGCGACGCACGCGCTTCCGCCTTCGAAAATTGCCGTGTAAGTGGCCGCGCGGTAAAGGGTCGTGCTCCCGTAATAGTTGGAATCCGTCGAAAGCAGGTTGCAGTCGTCATCATACCAACCGTTGAACGTTTTCCCGAAACTGCCGGGACTCACGTGCAAAGTGAGCGGCGCGCCGCCGGGAAGTTCCTGGTCGTGCGTAATCAGTCCGCCGCTCGCGGAGACGTTCGCCTTGACCGTGAACGCGTAACGCGGTTTGACGGCGGCAAGGAGAATAGTCAATTGCGCCTTCGAATTTGCGGAAAGGTAACTTTCGCCCGTTATCGCGCTTTCAAGCTCTTCCACAATCCATTGGCAATGCGCAATCGAGCCGGATTCCTGGAAATGCGTCGTCCCGTCGTTCGTCACGCCGTCGGGGTAATTGGGATATTCCCCGGGCAAAAAGTACTTGAACTGGTAACGGGAGACGTAACTTGCATCCCACGTTTTGCTGTAGGCGTTGTAAGATTTGGTGTTCAAATCGACAAAGGGAATCTGGTTCGCCTTCGCCAGCTCCTCCATTTTGCCGACGACGTCGTATTCGGTGAAGATGTTCCGGCCGTTCGTGCCCATGTTCATGTTCATCGGGGAGACGAATACGGGAGTCGCCCCCCAAGCCTTTGCCGAATCCACGTATTGCTGCAAAAAGTAGCCTAGGGAATCATAAGGCACTTGCCGATTGCTCGTCCCGAAGTAGCGGTCGTTGTGGCCCCATTGGATGAAGATGAAGTCGCCCGCCTTCACGGAATTTTTCAAGGACGCCAGGCGGCCCTCCTCGATGAATGTCTTGGAACTCCTGCCGCCGATTGCGACGTTGTTGATTTGGACTTTGGAGCCGTCGAAGAACGAGCCGATGATTTGCCCCCAGCCCGTTTGCGGGTAGGCGGACTCCCTGTAAGTGCAAACCGTGGAATCCCCGACAATATGGATTGTCACGACATTCGAATCGCTGACGGAAATCGCCGACAAGGCGCAAACAGCCAAAAGAACGAGAAACAGCCTCTTCATCCCGAACCTCCTAATGTACCTTCACCCAATTCCCGGCGACAGACACTCCCCCCCGCTGCACGGTCACGCGGTAAACCCCGGAACGGGAAAGCCAGGAGTCGAACGGAAGCTCCGAAACTCCCGCAGAAAGGGAAAGTTCCTTGCGGACGAGCAAACGCCCCGTCATGCTGAACACCCTGACGCGCACCTCCCCCGCGGACGAAAGGTTCACGCGGTTCCCGTCCAAGCGAAAAGCGTTTACAGAAACGGCCGAGGCGAAAGCTTCGGAGGCTTCCCCGCTAGAGGAAGATACTGCCGACGAAGAGGATGCCGGTTCGGGCGCGGACTCCCCTTCCCCGTAGACCGTGTCGCCGGACGCCAAAATCCGCCGCACCCCCGGGACGCTGAACCCGAAGGCGTCGACGTTCGGGCCGCCCTCGTAAGACATCGAAATCATTTTGAGAGTTTCTTCGCCGTTCGCCAAATCGACGTTCACATAGGCCGTGTCCCAAGCATCCCAGCTCCCCGTCGAAGAAAATGTCACGTAGTAATCGTGATCCAGGTAAACGTTCACTTCGCGGTCGGTCGTCCCCACGAAAGAATACCGAATGGCCATCGTCGCATATCCCGCCGCGGGGAAGAGCATTTCATAGGCGGCAAAGGAGCCCAGCGAATTGTCGAAGTTGAAGAAGCCTTCGCCCGTGTAATCCTGGTGATTATTCTCGGAAAATCCGTTGCCCGAATCCGGGGAATGGGCGTCGAACCAACTTGCGATGTTCTTGTCGAAAGTGACGGCGGTGTCGATTTCGACCGTCTCCGTCTTTTTCGCCTCTTCGAGTTCGCGGGGAGTGCCCGTGGGGAACGTCTTGAGGGCAGAACCGTCTCCCGTGTAAAGCTGTGCGCTGCCGCCGTCATAGACTGCCGTGTATTGCGTGGAGGAGCTTCCCATGGTGAACGTGCAGATATAAGGGGACTGCACGGCGGAATTTTCATTTTGGCACTTGCCCCCGTTCCCGTCGTACCAGCCGAGGAAAGTCTTGCCCGACTTCGGGGTCGTCTTGAGGGTCACGGGCATCCCCGCCGGATAATAAGAGCTGACCGTCGAAACGGAATCGGAGCCTTCCGGGCTGACTTTCACGTCCAACCGGTACATCGGGGCGAGATACTTGGAAAGCGCGCGGACATCCGCATCGGAATGCACGCGCATCTGCTCCGTGGTGATGCGCCCGAAGACCGTCGCCCCGTTCTGCTGCAAATGCAAATTGTCGCTGTTCCCGTTCGCATAAGTCGAATACTCCCCCGCGTCCAAGTACATGTTCACGTAATGCAGAGCGTAAAACTGCCCCACGGACAGCAAGTAGTTGCGGGAAAGAGTGTCCATGTCGATGAGGGGAACGCCCAGGCTCGCCGCAATCTCCCTCGCCCGAATCGGATAGCCGTGATAACTTTCGTAGATGGAATCCGGGGAAGACGCGCCGGCACTCGTGCGGAAATCGCTCCGCCGAACGGGATTGATGATGATGGGATGCGCCCCGGCGGCCAAGGCCTCTTCCGCCATCGCGGTCGTCGCCGTCACGAAGTCCGCCTCATTGCTGTAAGAGCGGTCGTTGATGCCGAACTGGAGAATCACGAAATCCCCCGCCTGGAGGCTCGACTTGACGCTCGGCCAATTGTTGTTGTAATAGCCCATGGCGTAAGTCCCGCCCGCGCCCCTGTTCACGACGTTCACGAAGTCCGCGTTCCAAAAGTGGCTGAAGTCCTGCCCGATACCGCGCTTCGGATAATAACCGTCGTTCCAGTCCTGCATCGTCGAATCGCCGCAGAGGTAAATCGTCACCTTCGCCCAGACGGCCACGGCGAAGACAAGGCTCAAGATGACGGCCGCCTGCCAAATTTTTCCGAATCCCATCCGCATATTCTCCTCCTCAACGGTTCACGATGAACTTTTTCTGCGACACGGGCCTAGAATCCAGCGAAACTTTCACCGTGTAAATCCCCGCCGAAAGGCTCTCCTTCCGAAGGGAAAGCGGACTCTCGCCGGCGGAGACGTTCGCCGTGTAAGAGAAGACGGACTTCCCGTGCATGTCGAACACGGACACCTCCGCGATTCCCGAACGGTCCGTCCGCAAAATTTCCGAAACGGGATTGTAGGCCGCCGAATGGAAGACTTTCGTGGGCAAGGCTTCCGTATCCTCCTTCGCTTCGAAGGAGCTTCCCTCCTTGGCGACTGTCGAAACGTCGAAGGCGAAGACGCAGATGTTCGGGCCGCCGTCCGTCGTCGCCGACGTGAGAGTCAACGAGAAGTCCCCCTTGGGAACGGATACGGTCACGAGCGAAGTGTCCCAAAAGTCCCAACCCGTCGGCGGAAAGCTGACCGTGTAGCTGTAATCGCCGATTGTCGCGACCATCTTCCTGTCCGCCGAGCCGCCGTTCGCATAAACGAGCGCAAGGGTCGCCGTCGTGTCCGCAGAGGATGTCAACTTGTAAGAGGCGAAGGAACCCGATTCGTTCGCAAAGTTCCAATAGGCGCTTCCCAAAAATCCCGCGTGATCCGTTTCCACGAAGCCCGTGCTGGCCGTATCCGGGACGGACGCTTCGAAGGTGACGGCGAATTCCACCGATTCCGGTGCGTCGGAGGCAAGAGTCACCACGGAAATGTCCGGCTTCTTCAAGTTCTCGCCGACGTTGTCCGGCAGGTAATAGCTCAAGTGCGGCGGCTGGTTGTAGCCCACGTTCTGCCAGGCGATGCTTTCGCGGTATTGCCGGTCGTGCATCAAGGTGTAAACGCGGTGCGGCGTCGTGTAATTGGTCGCGATGATGTTCACGACGGAAGAATCCGCGCTGCTGCGCACGATGAATTCCTCGCGCCAGTCGCCGAAGATGTCCGCCGAAATGCAGGGGTTCGCCTTGGTGTAGTTGTTGAGGGTCGAAGAGTTGATGTTGTAGAAGCTCAAGAATCTATCGATGCCCTGTGTCGTGGAATTCCACTTCTCCAATTTGCCGCCGCTGCCGCCTTTACCCGTCGCATCCAAAAGTTCATCCTGCAAGTCGCCGTCGAAGTAAAGGCGGAAGTTGTAGGAGGGCAAAGTGGAACTCAACAAATCCCCTTTCGCTGTCCGAATGCCTCCCGAGGCCAAGCTCCACATTTCAAATCCGCGACTCGTGGAATCGATGTCCGCCGCAAGGCCGCGCCCGTTATCGTCCCCAATTTGCGCAGACCCCCAAATCACGTTGCCGTCCTTGTCTCGAAACTCATCACTATAAGGAGAACCCGTTTCTTCGTGAATGTCCCACACTTCAAGCCCCGGATTGTCCGGATCCATGTCGGAAAGGTGCAGAGCGTCGCCGTGGCCAAACCCCGTCCGATAGCGCAAAGTCCCGTCGTGGTTCACCGCCGCCGCTCCGAAGACGATTTCGTCGTAGCCATCGCCATCCAAATCTCCGACGGAAATGTTGTGATTCCCCTCGCCGAAGATTCCCTTCCCGTCTTCCGTGCTCGCGAGCATCCAACGCTGTGTCAAATTTTTCCCGTCGAAATCGAACGCGACCATATAAGCCGCCGCATAATAGCCGCGCGTCATGATGAGGCTCGGGTGCACGCCGTCCAAATAGGCGATTGCCGCAAGCATCCGCTCGGAGCGGTTCCCCCAAGTGTCGCCCCAGGCTGTCGTCGCATCGCGCCCCGGAACGTAATCGATTGTCGAAAGGGCTTCGCCCGTCTTGCCGCTGAACACGGTCAAGTATTCGTTCCCGCTCAAAATGCGCCCGGCTTCCGTACGGTAATCCGCCGAAGCGTCGCCAATCACATTCCCCTTCCCGTCCACCGTGCCGTCGCTCGTCTTCATCGCCACTTCCGCGATGCCGTCGCCGTCCAAGTCGTAGACCATGAACTGCGTGTAATGTGCACCGGCCCGGATGTTCTTCCCGAGGTCTATCCGCCAGAGCTTCGTCCCGTCCATTTCGTAAGCGTCGATGTAGACGTTCCCCGAATAGCCATTGTCCCCGTTGTCCCGGGAGTTCGACGGATCCCATTTGAGGACAAGCTCGTATTCCCCGTCGCCGTCCAAATCCCCGACGCTCATGTCGTTTGGCGCGTAAGTGCACGTGGAGCCGTCAGGCATCGTCAACTCAGCGGGACGGTCGAGTGAAATCGTCCTGTAAGACGCGTGGCCATAATTGTCCTTGTAGTAATTTTCCAAGGTGATGAATGTCGGCGATTCCGCGCCGGAGGCATCCTTCAGGGTATAGACGCTTTTGACGGAACCGGAAGCATCGTAATAGGACGTTGGGTCGTTCCCCGAAATCTCCGCAATCTTTTCCCCGTCGCGGTAAAGCGTAAAAGTCGCCGTCGGGTCATCCGTGCCCAAGAGCCGCCAAGAGACGAAAGTCCCCGTCCCCGCGTTCGAAACCGTCAGGCCGCGCCCCAGATTCTCCATCTGGGAAGCCGCGAACGATTCCGCAAAAAGACCGAGCAGGAGTACACTGCCGCATACTCCTGCCGTTTGAAAAAAGCTCCGTTTATGAATCCAATCCATCCGCATAAACACCTCTTTCCCTAAAACTTATTCCAAAATGGAATGACAGTGTGATGCCTTTCACAAAACCGAAGTCCAAGGACAACGGTTGTAAATTTTCGGTTACATCGTCTATTCTCCGACGAAACCGCCCGTCATCCGAGCCACCAACGTCATTCTGAGCGACATCACCGTCATTCCGGACACCACCAACGTCATTCGCCAAAGGCGTTAATCCGGATGAGCCTTTACTGCAACTGGATGTTTCGCTTCGCTCAACACGACTGCTGCCAGCCCGTAAACCGTCATTCTGAACGACATCAACGTCATTCGCCAAAGGCGTTAATCCAGGAACAGTCGCAATGTCATTCTGACCCTGAGCGCAGCCGAAGGGGAAGAATCCCTATACAGTAAAGAGATGTTTCCTGCCTGCCGACAGGCAGGCGCTGCGCTCAACATGACGGCTGCCTGACCACGATTCACTCATCACTAGAACCGCACAAGCCATTCTCGACGCGCGTGCGAAATATCCCGACTCATCACTCGCCGACCTTTACGACAGTCTTGCAATGCCGCCCGACCTTCGCAAAGCGCGCGATACTTTTCTGAAAAACGGAGAGAACCGGGAATTTTCCCCGGCCTATTGACAAACTTATTTTTTTTTTACATTGTTTTAAAATTCCACAAGGAGACTTACGATGGCAATTATTCCAGGTTTCGTCAAAAACTTACACAACAACGCACAAATGAGGGTCGGGGATTCGTTCCCCAAAATAGGCAATCTTCAAAATGCCGTTTATAATCTTTTAGGGGAAAATTTTCGCCGAATAGGTTTTTTGACGGATTGGTTCTTCACGTGCCCACCCGAATCGCCCAATTCCGCTTGTTGGAAGCCTAACTTATACGACCAACGTTTTCCTAAGAAACCTTGGTGGAACGAATTCGAGGGGTCGCGGAAACGGGATATAGAGAACATTTTGGTTTATCAAAATAATCCCTGTGCAAAGGCTTTGGACACTATTCATGAAATCCTCAGCCCCTGCGTCGATAATGAAATCATCACAGAACCCGTTAAACGTTGGGTTTTCGGAAATTTCGGAAACACGGGTTTCCCCGGATTGAGAGATAGGAAATACATCTTCCTCGGCCTGTATGAATTGGACGTTTCGCAATCCCTACCGAATGGCGTATCCAAACCTTATCAAGTCGACGCCACATCCTTTCCGAAAACGCAACTTGCAGCGGAAATGCAAAAAGCGGGTTGCAATCCGTCCGACATCGCGAACATCCAAAACGGCACAATCAACTTCTTGCACCGCGTCTTTAAACGGGTGACGACAAATTGGCAAGACGGGAACGTCCTTTGGACGCCGACAACCGACAACTCCCAAGAGGAGGGATAATCCGATGACTAAAAAATCTTGGACAGCTGCCGCATTTTGCGTCGCACTCATCGCGGCTTGCGGCGATGAAAACACCACCACCGTGAACGAGACAACGGGAATTTCGCAACTCGCGAAGGGCGAAAGCCTCCCCGAATGCACGGACGACAACGCGGGCGAGATGCTCTTCGCGGCGGATTCCGGGCTTGTGTATTACTGCGCAAACGGCAAGTGGCAAACTCTCAACGGCAAGGATGGAACGGACGGCAAGGACGGCGCGGATGGAAAAGACGGCGTCGACGGAAGCGACGGCTCGGACGGCACTTCCGGAAAAAGCTGCGAGGCGGTCGCTCTCGAAGACGGTTCGGGTTACAAAATCCTGTGCGGCGAAGATTCCGTCGGGGTGGTGAAGAGCGGCGCGGACGGCCTCGACGGGAAAAGTTCCGTCGACACTCTCATCGTGAGCGACACGCTGGTCCTTTCGAAGCTCGACACGCTGCTGCTCTCGAAAATCGACACTGTCGTCGTTTTGAACCGGGACACTTTGGTCGTCAAGGATACGCTGGTTCTTTCAAAACTGGACACGCTCTTCGTCAAAGACACTCTGGTCATTTCAAACGTCGATACTCTCGTGAGGATTGACACGGTATTGGGCTTGAACGGCGAAAGCTGCACGGCGCAAGAATTGGAAGACAAATCTGGCTACAAGATTCTCTGCGGAAACGATTCCGTCGGGGTCGTGCGGAACGGCAAGGACGGAACGGACGGCGTCAACGGCGAAAGTGGGAGCGGATGCACCGTCTCGGACGACGGGAACGGGGTCGTTTCGTTCGAATGCTCCGGGATGACGACCGTTTTGTACAAGGCGACTTGCGGAAATTCTCCCTACGAGCCGGAAAAAAGCTTCTGCTACTTCAACGGTTCAAAGGATTCCATCATCACTCTGTGCAACGGGAGAGCTTACAGCTTCAACGACTCGATTTGCTACAAGGAAATTACATTCCCCAGAGTGCTGACTAAATATCTCAACCAAGAGCTGCTCGCCGACGACGTTTACGACACTCTCCGAGACTCCCGCGACGGACAGTATTACCTAACAGTCGTCATCGGCGAGCAAACCTGGATGGCGCAGAATTTGAACTATCTATATATGGGGAGTGAGTATACGGATTATTGCTCCAAAAACAGTACAAATCCCGATACTTGCATCAAAAGGGGCCGATATTACACTTGGGCGGCAGCCAACGACTCGGCTGCGGTTTTCAGCAATGCCAGAAAAAGCTGCGGAAACGGAAACACTTGCAAATCGACCGCCACAGTGCGCGGCGTCTGCCCGGAGGGGTGGCACTTGCCGAGTAGTAAAGAATGGCTCGAACTTCGAACCACCGTGGGTGATTTGCCGGGTACAAAGCTTAAAGCAATGAGGTGGTGGACTAAAGACTACGGTGGCACAGTTGGCACAGACGATTACGGTTTTTCGGCTTTGCCTGCGGGCATGAAGAACACACAAACGTTTGAAGGCTTAGCCAATAACGCGTATTATTGGAGTTCCACAGATTCCACTACCGCAAAAGCAAAATTCGCATATTTTGACAGAGGCCAAGAAATGAAGCCCGATAGCATCATAAACAAGGTGTACGGCTTATCCATCCGCTGCCTCAAGGACTCGGAATAACATTCCTCACTTGTCTTAAAATTAAAGTTCCCTGAGGCCATCGCTTCCGGGAGCTTTTTGGACAAATCCTCCTTTCCTCGGAGAAGTTTTGATGTTTGAAGAGTACAAACCGATTGTTTTTCTCGTGGATTACCAAAGCCGTGGCGGTGGAAACTACGAAGATGCCATTCTTGATTTTAGGACTGAATCCGATTTCGAGTATTTCTCCTCAAAGATGAGGGTGGACGTGCCCGAAAATTCGATGCTCCACCTTTTGAATTTTCATTCTTCAAAACGACTCCGTCGAGGAACTTATTACCGTCTCAATTTTAACATCCTTTCGGATGGATTGCGCGTGGCGCTCAATGAAAACTCGCCGCTTTTCGTCGGATTCTCTTATGATTTGAGAAATTTAGCCGAGAATGAAAACGGGGAGGTTTTGGAATCGACATTCCCCCTTGACGAAATAATGAAAACCTGCGAGGAGGGCATCGATGCGCTTTCCAATCTTCCTTGTTGTCGTTGGGTGAATCGAAAAATTCGGGTCAATGATGTCGGTCAAGGAAACTGCAACGAAATCCTCGATTCAATCGGAAATGTTGAAATCGTCTATGACTTGGGAGCTTCGATTCGCGCCCCAAAAACGGAAGTCCAAAGATTGCTACAGAAAAGGCTTCCCCACTATGAAAAAAGTCATCCGCTACTGGTTATTTCCCATTGGGATTTAGACCACATCGCCCAATTGGGAGTCATGGGAAATGCAGAATTGAAATGCTTTTCCGGTTTAGTATGTTGTGCCAAGATGGTTTCTCTCACAAGTCAACGAATCTATCAAAGATTGAAGATAGCCTTGACCGAAGCAAAAATCCTGTCTTTGATTCCTCCGAAGCGACAAGGAAAAGCGCGTCATCAAATGAGGCTTTACCAAAGGAATTGCGCAATTTCCGTTTACCGAGGAAAATATTCCCGAAATCTGAATCTCTGCGGCATCGCCTTGATGGCGTACGGCATGGAAGGTGCGGTTTTGCTGACTGGGGATTGTTGTTACCGACAAGTTGACGATATTCTTCGCTCGGAATCGCGCTGTAGGATGGACATTGAAAATTTGACGATGGTCGTTCCGCATCATGGTGGAAAATTTTCCCGAAATCTTGACCACTCCCACATTTCCATAGGCTTTGGTGGAAAACTAGCGATTATTTCCGTAAACGCCAAAGAAAACTCTTACGGGCATCCAAATGCGACAGTGGTGCAATGGCTCACTGGGAAATTTCACAACGTCAAAAGAACCGATTGTGACAGAGACATCGAAGAGAATTTCTAAAACAGATTCTCGCGAAGAGTCTTCTTTGTGCAAGCCTTGCCTATCATCGTCGATTGATTCGAAAAAATTTTTATTTCACGTTTAATTTATCCGGATATAAAAACACGCAAGCCAATTCCGTCCGTTGTCTCAAGGACTAGGGCTGGGCATAAATTGTCAGATTAGGCAAGTCCTTTTCTGTAAATTCATGCGCAAAAAGTGGGCTTTTCCA
>CAZCRF010000059.1:0-15507 GCA_964501065.1 uncultured Fibrobacter sp.
TTCCCGACAAGTCCCCCATATTTTGCAATGCCCGGAGCAGTTCCCGGACGACAAGTCCCCATTGGAAACTCGTCGAAGCCTTGTTCTTTGTGGAATCCAGGGCTTCGACGCCCCACACTTCAAAGTCGCTGTTCAATCCGTGGACAAAAAGAACCGGCCGGGCGAGTTTTTTGCCGGGAACTCCCGTGTATTTCCACTCCGGATAAGCCACTTTTTGCTTTTTCCAGCTTTCCACCAAAGAGTCTTGATGGAATTTGGAGTATCCTTCGAAGCGAAAACTTGAATCCGAATCAAAAAACACTCTGTCCGAATCCAAACAGTTCAGTGATTTTTCCCGCCAACCGTGCGCATGGGCCTTGAACCTCTTCACGACGCCGCTGTTTTGAAACGAAGACCCGTCTATTTTTCGCGGCTCACTGAAAAGATGGTAGACCCCCTCGTATTGCAGCTTGTTCAGACAGGTCACCCGGTATGTGACGCGGACGATGCTGACCAGTGCGTGGTAATGCCGAAAATCCGTCCAACCGTCCTTGTGGTCGTAATAATACTTGACCTGTTCTTCCAACTTGACGAAATCCAGGCCTTGGACTTCACTGCACATGTTGTAGGGCAAATACGTTTCGTCGTGAGGCTCAATCCAAGCGGCTTCCGTCAATACGCTACCCGGGGAATTTTTGAAAGGTTCGACGGCTTCGTCGTAATCCTTTTCCGCAAAGGCGCAAATCGCCGACACGGCCACGAGCAAAATCGCTTTTTTCCGCATTCGTCTTCTCCAATACACACACCTAAGTTTCAAGCATAGAAAAGAGTCCCTATTTCGTCACGAATTGTTCCGTTTCTTTTGAAAAACTTTCCGAAACAATTCATACAGAAGACGCTCCACCGAAACCGTCCCCTAAGCTTGAATTTCGGAATGATTTTGCGAATTCTGCAAAAAGTTCCTCACATCCCTTGACAAATTCGGAAAATTTTTCTCTATTTGAGCCACTCTAACGGGGTTATAGCTCAGTTTGGTAGAGCACAACGCTGGCAGCGTTGGGGTCAGGAGTTCGAATCTCCTTAGCTCCATAAAAGACCGGTTCACCCGGTCTTTTTTTTGCATTTCCGGGAGATGAGAACTCCTGACAGGGGCGGTGGAGTTCGATGGAGCGCGCGACTGTCATTCCGAGGACGGATACGAAGGCTCGTCCGCGATTGCCGCATCCAAGTCGGCAAGGGGGAACTTCAAGAGGCCTTTCCAATTCGCAAGGTAAAGCGTGTCCCCCACGACGTCCATCCCGTAGCTCTCGTCCGAAGAAAGACAGCGCAGATTGGAGCGCCAGCCGGCACGGACAAAACGCCAGCCCTTCGGCTCGTTTCCGTAGGGCGCGCCGTAATCGCCCATGTAGACGGCGGGGACTCCGCTCCCGGCGACGAAAAGGTGTTCCCCGTCCGAGACCAAGGCGTGTTTCCTGCTCGGGGTGTTGTGATAAGTCCTGTGCCCCGATGAGGGTCTGAGTAGGGGTCGGTCGTGTCGATGGTTGCATCGTAAGTTTCGATGACGCTGTCGACCGGATTCCAGCTGTTTCCCGCTTCGTCGTATTCCAAAACGGAAGTGGCACTTTTTTCGGCCAAAGCATAAAGCTTTCCCTTGTGAACGGCAATGTCCGTCACGTAGTCACTAGTATCCACTTTCGAGACCCAAGTCGCCCAGCTTTGGTAAGGGAGACGCGGCAAGCGTGTCCAATTCCCGTCATACTTCCAAACACCCGTATAAAGAGTGCTGCATAAAGTTTCCCTTCCAATTCTACAGCCTTAAAAAAATGCAGTTGGTACTTTGCCCCCAAAATATACGGTGGTGTAATATCCATCCAACCAGAATCTGTCTCCATTTTTACAAAATACCGCATTTTTTCCAAGTCGCCCCAATCCGAACGGTCTTCAACACCGGCAAGGCTGACTACCGCTTTCCCGTCATACGAGGCGATTCCATACACATTATACCTCGCTCTCGAATCTATATCCATTACGCGCAAATCCTTCCACGCCTCCTTTTCGAAATTGTAGCGAAACACTTGTCCTGTCCAGCAACTTCCTACATACAGACCTGTCGAATCCGCAAAGATTCGAAGAGTCAAATAAGCCGGACTACCTATTGTATCCCAAACTACGTTTCCAATTGAAGACACAAAAATCCGGGGGGCGGGAGTCAAATCGGAAGAAACATCCTGTTTTACCGACATGTAATTATCCATCAAGACAATCCTGTCCTCAACATGGAAAATCCCCTGCAGTCCTCCGTAGAACCCCGATTCATGCAACAATGCGCTGAATTCATCCTTCCGCCATCCGAATTTTTCACCTCCGTCCAAATTGTAACTTGAAGAAGAATCAAACGAACAAGCGGCAAATCCGAGAAAAGCCAGTAAAATCCAGAGAAACCGCATCACCGCCTTCTCCATGCGAATTGTGCTTGCGCCGGTTTAGAAGAGTCAAAAGCTTAGCACTCTTCGACTGTGGGGATTGAACCGTAAATCAAATCTCCTTCTGCATCGAAAAGCGCCATTCCGCAAACAGTCTTGTCGAACGCGCTCCAATCGGCAAGGTGCAAACCGACGTTCCCTTCAGTGACGCTTTCCCCCGGATAGGTTCCCAGATAATCCAAAGGCCTCTCCTCCCAGCCATGCGCATGGGCCTTGAACCTCTTCACGACACCGCTGTTTTGAAACGAAGACCCGTCTATTTTTCGTGGTTCACTGAAAAGATGGTAGACCCCCTCGTATTGCAGCTTGTTCAGACAGGTCACCCGGTATGTGACGCGGACGATGCTGACCAGTGCGTGGTAATGCCGAAAATCCGTCCAACCGTCCTTGTGGTCGTAATAATACTTGACCTGTTCTTCCAACTTGACGAAATCCAGGCCTTGGACTTCACTGCACATGTTGTAGGGCAAATACGTTTCGTCGTGAGGCTCAATCCAAGCGGCTTCCGTCAATACGCTACCCGGGGAATTTTTGAAAGGTTCGACGGCTTCGTCGTAATCCTTTTCCGCAAAGGCGCAAATCGCCGACACGGCCACGAGCAAAATCGCTTTTTTCCGCATTCGTCTTCTCCAACACACACCAGGCTTCAATTATAGAATAAGATCACCCTTTCTCGTCACAATTTGTTCTATTTTTGTAAATTTTTCGCAACAATTTTCCCTGAAAAGGTTTCTCCGTTGAAACCCTCTCCCTAGGACTGAGAATGGTTTTGCAAATTCTGCAAAAAAGTTCCCAACAGCCCTTGGCAAACTCGACAAGTTGGAATCAGGAGTTCTATGAAGCGCACAAATGTCACTTCTCGTAGATTTCCGTGTAAGCGGCATCGGGGCGCATGCCGAAACGCACCATTTTAAAGCGGCGGGCTTCCGGATAATAAGACCAAAGCATCCATTCATTCGCCATGTCCGTCCGCTTCGCCTTGACGATGATGGGCTTCTCCCCCTTGTAAAAATCCTCCTTGCGCGGAATCATCCGCTCCATGGGGCGGTATTTGTGCACGCTCTCGCCGCAGCGGCGTTCAATCATCCCGGAGGCATCCTTGCTCCAAACGATTTCCACGGTGCAGCCGTCCTCGTCGCGAATCTTTTCGCATGAAGACGGACCTTCCGGACACCAAACGAATTTGCCGTATTCCTCGCGCTGTTCCGGATCGTTGAAGACCTCGGCGCGGTGGCGATATTCTTCGTATTTCCCGTAAACCCCTTCGAGACGATTCGTCTGGGAATGGTAATCTTCGCACCCCTTCTCCGCGACACGGACCTTGCGTTCAAAAAGATCCACTTCCAAATCGCAGCCCGGTTCCGAATAAGAGAATCTCGTGTGCCCCATGGATTCCCTGGCGAGGACGTTCCCCACGGCAAGCTCCGCGCGAAAACGCCCGTGCCCGTTTTGGATGCGGATGTTGAATCTTCCCGGGGAATTCGGGGATTTCGAAAGGGTGACGCTCCCCGTTTCCGAAGAATAGATGCCGCTCAAATCCGCCGCGCGTTCCTTGAACCTCGCCAAATCCGCACGCCGCACGTAACCCTTTTTCGCAAAGCGCGTCTTGACGGGGATGTATTCCGGCGGGGCCGCCTGCGGGACCTCAACGTACTTCACGACCTTTTTCTTCTTTTTGGAATTTTTCTGCTTGACGTACTTCACGACCTTCTTTTTCTTCGGAGGAATCGGAAGCTCCTCCACCTTGTCCGAGGCGCTCAAGTATCCCAAAATCTTGGACGAGGGATCCCCCTTTTGATAAACCGGCAAGGTCTGCTCGGCGAAGAGGAACGCCACGGACAAAACCGCCAAACAAATGATTTTCTTCATAAGCTGTATTTAAATTTTTATCGCCACGCCGCGTGTAAAAATCCGTTCACATAGGCGGGATTTCAAGGCAAAATCTCCCCGGTCAAGAGCTTCACCTGGATTTCCGCCTTCCGCGCGACGATTCGGGCGGAGAGCAAGGCTTCGCGGGTCGTGCGCCACTGGCTTTGCGTTTCGCGGAATTCAAAGTTCGTGATGCTTCCGGCCTTCAAGCGCTCCTCTCCCAGGGAAAGCATTTCCGCAGCCAGGCTGTCGTTCCCTTCCGCAACTTCGAGGGATTCCAATGCCCGGAGGTGAGCGTCGACGGCGTTCCCCACAGCAGTCTCCACGCCGAGACGCACGCTTTCCACCTGCAATTCCGCAGACCGTACCGCAATCTTCGCCGATTCGGAAGACGCGTCATCCGCGAACCCGTTGAAAAGATTCCAGCTCAAGGCCGCGCCGACACGAAAGTATTGGCTGTTCGCCGTCGCCGGATTCCCCTTGTCCGATTCGTTCGCCGTCGCATTCCAGGATCCGTGCAAGTCGAGCTTCGGGTAAAGATTCGAATTCGCCCCCTTGCGGTTCGTCTGTGCATAGCGCATCTGCGCCTTGGCGGATTCCAGCTCCGCATTGTTCTCCAAGGCGCGCTTCTTCGCAAGCCCAAGCCCGCCCTCCGTTTTCCAATAGGGATTCCGATCCACTTCGATGGAATCCGGCAAATCTTCGCCGCCGGAAATGACGCCGCCGCCCAGCAGTTCGTCCAACGTCCGGACGGATGCCGCAAGGCCAGCCTTGAGAGAAAGGTTCGAAGCGCTGTCGCTCGAAAAATCCATTTGCGCAGAAAGGAAGTCGAGGCGCGTC
This sequence comes from uncultured Fibrobacter sp., assembly GCA_964501065.1. Taxonomy (GTDB): domain Bacteria; phylum Fibrobacterota; class Fibrobacteria; order Fibrobacterales; family Fibrobacteraceae; genus Hallerella. The sequence continues at coordinate 5,172 of CAZCRF010000059.1, forward strand.
TGCGCTCCCGCTTCGTATTTGCTTTTTGAAAGCTCCCGGCGCGCGCGGGAAACGGAAAGGTTCGAATCGGAGAGCATCAGGGCGGACTTTGCATCGATTGCGCCAAAGTAAGCCGTGAGCACGTTCGCAGCAAGGCTTTCCCGTTCGGCGCGGAGTGCCGCCTTCGCGCTTTCGACCTGGGCCTTGCTCGCCCTGTAAGAGGAGACGTCGCCGAAGCCGTCGAACACGGTGTAGTTGACGGCAATCTGGAAGGCGTCGCTGTGACCCAAGTCGCCGTCAATGTCCGTTTTGACGCCGCCCTGAGTCTTGGAGAATTCATCCCCGTAAGTGTAATAGCGCGAAAGGGAAAGGTCCACCGTCGGCAAAAGCCCCTTGCGGAAACTCTTCACGCCGGATTCCGCACTCTTCACGCTCTCTTCGTAAATCAAGGCGGACGGATTCTTTTCTAAAGCCGTGCGCACGGCGTCTTCCGGGGAGAGGGCGGCGGAAGCCTTTCCGGGAAATGCGAAAACGGTGACGGCGACAAGGGCGATGGACGCGAGAGTAGCTCCCGTCCGCGCAAAGGCCTTCGGCTCGGGATCCGTCGAAATCCGGCCGCCCGGACGACCGGCAAAGAAGGAATAGGCAGCGGGAACGACGAACAAGGTGAGAAAAGTCGCAAAGGTCAGTCCGCAAACAATCGTCACCCCCATGGCGATGCGGCTAGGCGTCCCCGTGAGTATCAAGGGAACAGCCCCGAGAACCGTCGAAAGACTTGTCATAAGAATCGGACGGAAGCGGAGACGGGCGGACTTCTTAGCCGCGGCCAGGCGAGAGCATCCCGTGCGCTCCACAATCTGGTTCGCAAATTCCACAATCAGGATGCCGTTCTTCGTCACCAGCCCCAAGAGCAGAATCAGCGCGATTTCACTGAAAATGTTGAGAGTCTGCCCAAAGAAGTACAGTGAAATGACAGCTCCCGCGATGGCCAGCGGAACCGTGAAGAAGGTGACGAACGGGGAGCGGAAACTTTCGAACTGCCCGGCGAGAACCAGGAAGATGCACGCCAAGGCGAGCAAGAAGACGATGTAAAGCCCCGAAGAGCTTTCTTCGTATTCCTTCGAAGTCCCCGCCAGTTCCGTCTGGATGTTCAGGGAATCCGGGATGACCGCCGCGGCAATTCTCCGCATTTCCTCGACTCCGTCCCCGACAGTCTTGCCGGGCATGAGCCCCGCGGAAACGGTCGCCGCACTGAAGCGGTTGTAACGCGGAAGCGACGGGGACGCGGACTTTTCTTCGTATGTGATGAAGTTCGACACGGAAATCATTTCGCCCGCGGAATTCCGCACGCTGAGTTCGTCCAAATCCGTCGGCGAGGAGCGGTATTCATAGGGGACAGCGCCGATGATGTCGTATTGGCGACCGTCCTTGTAAAATTCCCCATAGGTCTGGTCCCCCATCATCAGGGCGACAGTCTTTGAAATGTCGTCCACGGAAACTCCCTGGTCGTGCGCCATTTCCCGGTCGATCGAAATGTGAAGTTCCGGTTTGGTGAATTTCAAATCCGCGTTCACCACGCTGAAAACATGGCTCTTTTCCGCTTCGGCGGTGAAGACGGGGAGAATTTTCCGCAGCACCTCGATGTCGTAGGCCTGCAAGACGAACTGCACGGGCAAACCGCCGCGGCTCGTGCTGATGCTCTGCGGTTCAAAGACCATCACGCGCAAGTCCGGGTAACTGGCCCCGAGGATTTGCACCTGACGGGCGATTTCGCTCTGGGAACGGCGCTTCGTCTTGTCGCGGTTCAAGGTCACGCGGATCATGGAGCTGCCCCCGGAACGCGCACCTGCCTGAATTTCCTCGTATTCCGTCGAATCCATGAGGGCGGTCATCTCTTCCACGAAGGCGTCCGACATTTTCTTCGTCTGACCGAGTCCCGTCCCCTCCGGCGCGGAGATGTTCACCATGAACATGTTGCTGTCCTCTTGCGGGGCCATTTCGCTCGAAAGGTTCGAAAAGCAATAGTAGGCGGCGACGAGAAGTGCCGGCACTATCACGAAGATGCAGCCGCGAATTCTCAAGAACCGGGAGAGCATGACGTCGTAAACGTGGTTCAAAGCGGCAAAGAACGGTTCCGTCCTTTCATACAGCCACCCCTTTTTCTGCGTGCGCAAAATCTTCGAGCAGAGCATCGGGGTGAGGGTCAACGCGCAAAAAGTGGAAATCACGACAGTCCCTATCATGACGGCGACAAATTCGCGGAAGAGAAGCCCCGTCGTCCCACCGAGCGCAAGCATGGGCACGAACACGGCCATCAAAACGATGGACGTCGCAATCACGGCAAAAAAGATTTCATTCGTCCCGGCGACGGCGGCATCTTTCGGAGACATCCGGCGTTCAATCTTCTGGTAAATGTTTTCCACGATCACGATGGCGTCGTCAACGACAAGTCCAATTGCAAGGACCATCGCGAGCAGGGTGAGGACGTTGATGGAGAAGTCGAACAGGTAGAGCACGAAGAAGCTCCCGATAATCGAAACGGGAATCACGACCATCGGGATGAGTGTCGTCCGCCCCTCGCGCAAGAAGAGGAATATCACGGAAATCACGAGCAGGAACGAGATGAAGATGGTTTCAATCACTTCCTTGATGGAGGAGCGGATGTTCACGGAAGAGTCCCGACCGCTCAAGATTTGCACGTCGGAGGGCAAGTCCCGGCGCAAATCCTCGACGCGCTTGTAAAATTCATCCGCGATGGAGACGTGGTTCGAACCGGGCTGCGCAATGACCGCCACGGAAATCACGTTTTTGCCGTTGCGCTTAAAACCCGTGCGCGTATCCTTCGGTTCGTAATGAATCGTGGCGACATCGGAAAGGCGTATGACGGAACCGTCGGAGGCCGTCTTGACGGGGACGGCGTGAAATTCGGAAGGCTTTTCAAGACGCCCCAAGGCGCGGAGGGAAAGATCCATCGTCTGCCCTTCGATTTTGCCGGCGGGAAGCTCCTCGTTCTCCTGCGAAATGGCGGAAGACACGTCCGAAGCGGTCACCCCCAAGGCCTTCATGCGGAGCGGATCCAGCCAAATGCGTACGACGGGCGCCTTTTCCCCCCAAAGGTTCACTTCCGAAACACCCGGAATGGTCTGCAAGCGTTCCTTCACCACATTGGAACCCATCTCCGAAAGTTCCATGGCGTCCCGGGTGTCGGAAAGCAAGCTCGCAATCAGAATCGGATCCGAGTCCGAGTCCGATTTGTAAACGACAGGAGCGTCCGCCTCGTCGGGGAGCTTCCGCTGCACACGGGAAACGCGATCGCGGATATCGTTGGCCGCCGCCTCCAAATCCGTCCCCACTTCAAACTCCGCACGGATGGTCGAGCTGCCGTCGGAACTTGTCGACGTGAGCGACTTGATGCCCGATGCGCTGTTCACGGAAGCCTCGATGATTTCCGTCACCTCCGTTTCGACGACGGAAGCGTTCGCGCCCGTATAAGTCGTGCGGACCGTGATGATGGGAGAATCGACGTTCGGATATTCCCGAATTCCCAAATTGGACGCCCCGAACGCGCCGATCAGGACGATTCCCAGAGCGAGAACCGTCATCAGCACAGGACGGCGAATGGAAAGAGTGGAGAAATTCATTCATTCACCCCGTAACTCATGTTGTTCTGGATTTCCTTGATTTCCACGAGAGTCCCATCCCGCATGCTCATCAAGCCGGAAACCAAGACCGTATCGCCGGCGGAAAGCCCTTTCACGACATCGACCGTGACCGGCGTGCGAAGCCCCGTCCGGACGTCGACCCTTTTGGCCTTTCCCTCCTTGACGACAAAGACATACGCCCCGTCCGCGTCGAGAGTGACCGCCTCCGCGGGAACGGGCATCCCGACTTCATCGCCCATTCCGAAGTTCAACTTGACCCGGACATAAGTCCCCGGCAGATACTTGCCGTCCTTGTTCGGAACGACTGCCCGGACTTTCCGTGTGCGGCTAGTCTTCGACATGGTCGCATCCATGAACCGGACTGTCGCATCGGCCTTGACGCTTCGCTCCGTATCGATGAGAACGACCTTGTCCCCCACTTTCACGTTTTGGGAATACCGCTGCGGCAATTCAAATTCCACCTTCAACTCGCTGGTATTGGTGAGGGTCGCGATGGACGTCCCCGACGTCATATGGGCGCCCTCGGAAACTTCGACGACTCCCAACGTTCCCGAGAACGGCGCGCGGATTTCCGTCTTCTTCAGCTGCGCTTCGATCAATTCCTTCGCCGCTTTCGCCGATTCCACGGCACTTTCCGCCGATTCCAGCTCTTCTGCGGTCGCTCCGTCCTTTTCGTAAAGGGTCTTTGTTCGGGCGGCTTTCTTTTGCGAAAGATCCAACGTCGCGGTGGCGCTCTTCAAATTCGCCTGCAATTCGGAATCGTCGATTTTGGCAAGCAACGCCCCTTTGGAAACCTTTTGGCCGTCCTTGATCTGAAGATTCACCAAACGGCCGGAAGTCTCCGATTGGAGACTCACCTGATCCTTAGCGACAAGTTCCCCATCCGCCGTATAAGTGCCCGTCGTGGAATCGGGGATGGCGATGTAGCCCGTGACGCGGAGAACCCTTGCAGCGGCGGGAGACTTCGCCCCATTCGCCTGTTTCCCCTCTTCGCTAGAGGAACATGCCGCCAAAAACAAACCAAGGGCAAAGACCCAAACCGTAGTGAAAATCGTTTTCATCGATACCTGCCGTGTCTTTATGCAGTCCCGAAACACATGAGAAAAATTTCAAACTGCATCGTTTGGATGAATTCCTCTGACAAAAGTTGCCTTCATCGGGGCAATTTGTCTCATCTTTTACAAATTCGTGACGACAAAGATACAAATTCAAATCTTTTTCAAGAGATTTCGGGGAGATTTTTCCGCCGAATTCCCGCAGCACGGGCTGCCTATGTTCACCGAGTGGACTGTCGACTGCAACTGGATGCGTCGCGACCCCGCTCAACACAAACTGTAACGTCATTCTCCCGATGCAGTCGCGGCGTCATTCTGACCCTGAGCGCAGCCGAAGGGGAAGAAAAGCGTGCAAGCCGAATCCTGCGGCAGAAAGCTTGCTTTCGGACATTGGTGAGGCGCAGCCGCTAACGCCAAAGGCGTTAATCCCTATACAGCAAAGGGATGTTTCGCTGCGCTCAACATGACGATTTTTTTCTTTACAGTCAACAAACTACTGACCGCTAATAACGACGTCAATTCGCCAAGGAAATTTCCGGGAAGGCGAGAGCCGGCACTTGCAACGCATTCCACGGTTCCGGGTATTCGCACCCGATGGAGGCCAATGTCCCGAGAAGGTCAATGAAGTTCGCGCTGAGGGTCGCCCCTTCCACCGGATGCAGGATTTTCCCGTTCTCCACGTACAGGCCTTGTACGCCGATGCTCATCTCCCCGCTGATCGCGCTGCACCCGGAATTCCCTTCCAAGCGCACCACGAAGAGGCACCTCGGAAAGAGCCCGAGCAATTCGGAAGTCGTCATCTTCCCGGGCAAGACGACCAGGTTCGAAAAGGAAGTCCCCACCTTTCCGCTGTAGCTTCTAGACGCCGCACCGTTGCTTTCCCGACCGTCCACCCGGGCCGTTTCCAAATTGTACAGGAATTCCTTCAAGACGCCGTCCTCCACGACGGAAATCCTGTCGGCGAAAGTCCCCTCCTCGTCGTACGTGCGGACTCCCGGCAAGTCCTCCCTTGTCGGATCGGAAAGAAGGGTCAAGCCCGCGCCGGCGATTTTCTTCCCCAAAGCCCCTTGGAATCTGGACTGCCCCTTCTGCACCTGGTCGGCGAAGAAGGACGATCCGTACATCCCGAAAAGCGTTCCGGCGACGCGTTCCGAAAAGACGATGGGCATTTTCCCGGAGGCAATCTTCGAAGGTTCGAGGAGTTCGAGCGCGCGCTCCACCGACGTCTTCGCAATCCTTTCGGCGGAAAGGTCTTCTATCCGCAGGGCTTCCATGTTGTAGCCGCCGAGTTTTTTCGAATCTCCCCGTTCCGCGACAACCCCCGCGCCGGCCCCGATGCCGTTATCCCGGCTTTCAAAGCGAACTCCGTTCGAATTGGCGAAGAGTACGAGGGAGTCCGTTTTGGAACAGCCGAGGTAAGGAACGTTCTTCACGTCCTTCGAAAGTTCAAAGCAGCGGTTTTCCACTTCGATGGAGAGATTCGCCATCTGTTCGAGCGAAACATTTTCCAATTCCGGATTGAATTTGACCGGGCGCATGGGGCGGGACTGCGGCTGCGGAAGCGATATGGGAAGCTCCTGCGTGAACTGCGTATGCGACAGGGCGTCTTTCAAAGTCTGGCGAAGGGCGTTCTCCGTCAAGCGTTCCGTGTAAGCGTAACCGGGCTTTGTGCCGTTGAACGCGCGGATGCCGATGCCGACGGATTCCGAAATTTCCGTATTCTGCACCTTTCCGCGAAAGACGGAGACTCCTTCGGATTTGGAATGTCCGCCGACGATGTCGAATGCGGTGGCGGATTTCTTCGCTTCGGATGCCAAAAATTCAACGGCTTCGGAAATGTTCATCGGGACACCTTTTCAAATGCGGTTCGTGCTGCGGCGACGGTCGTTTCGAGAATTTCTGCAGAATGACGTGCGCCAAAAAATGTCGTTTCGAATTGGGACGGCGGAAAGAAAATTCCCCGGTCCAACATGACGTGGAAGAATTCGGCGAAGAGCTTCGTGTCTGCGGCGAGGGCGGTTTCCGTGTCGACGACGGGAACTTTCGAGAAGAAGACCGTGAACATGGACGCGACGCGGTTTATCCGGACGTCGACGCCCGCGGATTCCGCTGCACGGCGAAGCCCCTCTTCAAGGCCTTCCCCGAACCGTTCCAAAGCATCCCAGGGATTTAATTTGTACAAAGTCCGCAATTGGGCAAGCCCCGCCGTCACGGCCATCGGATTCCCGGACAAGGTTCCCGCCTGGTAAACTTTGCCGAGCGGACTGACGTTCTTCATCAAGGATTCCTTGCCGGAATATGCGGCGAGAGGCATACCCCCGCCGACGATTTTCCCAAGGGTGATCATGTCCGGTTCCACGCCGAAACGCTTGGCCGCGCCGCCGTCCGACACGCGGAAACCCGTCATCACTTCGTCGAAGATGAGAACCGCGCCTTCCTTGGAACAAAGCTCCCGAAGCCCCGAAAGGAAATCCGCCCGCGGAGGGACGCATCCCATGTTCCCGGCGACGGGCTCCACGATGACCGCCGCGATTTTCCCCGGATGCGCCGCGAACAAATCCCGCACCTGTTCCAAATGGTTGTAATCCGCGACGAGAGTGTCTTTAGCGACTCCCGCAGTCACCCCCAGGGAACTCGGGACGCCGTGAGTCAAAGCGCCGGACCCGGCTTGAATCAAGAAGGAATCCCCGTGCCCGTGGTAACAGCCCCGGAACTTGACGATTTTATCCCTGCCGGTCGCTCCACGCGCGACGCGGATGGCGCTCATGGTCGCTTCCGTCCCGGAGTTCACGAATCGGATTTTTTCCATTCCGGGAATTTTCGAAAGTACGAATTCGGCGAGTTCCACTTCGATGTCCGTCCCCATGCCGAAGCTCAAGCCCCGCGAAAGCTGGTCGTGCAACTCTTCGATGACTTCCGGAGGATTGTGCCCCAAAATCATCGGGCCCCAAGACCCGATAAAGTCGATGTAACGCGTTCCGTCGTCGGAAAAGAGATACGACCCGTCCGCGCGTTTCACGAAAATCGGTTCTCCGCCCACGCCGCCAAAAGCGCGCACGGGGGAATCCACGCCGCCGGGGAGCACGCGCAAAGCCCTTTTCCACCAAGAATTTTCCATCGCCATCAGTCGAGCCTCACTTTTTTCCAACCTTCCGCCCCAAAACGCAAATCGCGTTCCACGAACTCCCAAATCACCAATTTTTTGCCCTTCAAGACGCCCGACTTGCGCGCGAGCTTTTCGCGGACCAAAGTGCTCGCCCCGCCGTCCGAGACGATGCTCGACACGGGAGTCCCGAGCTCCATCGCCAATTGGGAAATCCACCCGGCGGACATGGGCGCGTCCGTTTCATAAATTCGCGAATAACTGTCGCCGAGAATCAAGATTTGCGCCTTGCGGAAATCGCTGCGGAGAGGCTTCCCGTTTTTTGCCGACAGCACTTGCCGCGCTTCCACCCGTTGGACGGGAAATTCCCCTTCCAAATCGGCCATCGTCAGGACGTCGCCCGTGCGATCCACCTGCACCAGGGAATCCTTCCAACTTTCCTTGGGGAGGCTTCTGTAAAAGGGCATCGCCTTCACCCGCCGAGCGACCGTTTCGGCCGCCACCCGCGCACCGCGAGGCGTCCAATGCGTGTCCGTGTTCAAGTAGAGAAAATCCCCGGAGCGGTCTTGGAACTTCGCATTCCGCATCACCGGATAAAGGTTCACCGTCTGCACGCCGCGGGCCGCCAAGGAATCCAAAAAGCTCTCTCCCAAAGAAGAGACGCCGTTGCCGGAAAGCCCATACAGGACGGGGTTCAACATTTCCGGATAGACGGAAGGCTTTCCCGGGACGACGACGACGAGCAGCTCCACCCCCCGGCGCGAAAGCTCCCGTTCAAAATCGACGACGGCATCAATCGGATTGTCCAAGCTGTCCGACCCCCACGGCGCCGGCCGCACCAAGAATTCGACGTCTTGCCGGTAAAAGAGAAAGCCCGAATCCGCGAAAACGGCCTTTTCCCCGGGGTCTTTCAAAATTTTCCAGGCGAATGTTTGGTAAAACGGGCGCATTTTCTTGGCGAAGGCGTTCTCCTCTTCCATCCCGTCTTCGTAGGCGCGCAAGTACTTCCCGCTCAAGAATCCGTGATTCCACCAGGCGGAGGCGACCCGGCGGACGGAAAAGCTCCCGTATGCGGCGGATATTTCAGCAGCCAAAAATTCCAAACTGTCGCGCAAATCCCCGTCCGCTTCAAAATCCGCGAGGACTTTCTGGAATTCGGAAATCCGCCGGACGGACGCTTCCGAAGAATCCATCGGGGAATAGGCGTTGACTTCCACCAAGGCGCGCTTCAAGCCCTCGGCGACGTCGTCCAGTTCCGAAACGGCATCCGAAAGGCCTGGATTCCCCGCTTCCGCCAAGGCGAAAACTTTATCCAGCCCCTTTCTCAGAGAATCCGCCCTTTCCCCCAAGACGAACTCCCTGCCGAACGGGCTGCAAATGTCGCGGAAGATGTCAAAGGAGACCATGCGCTCGCCCCGTCTAACGGAACTTGCAAAATCCCAAGACACCGGCAACAGCAGCATCAAAAAGAATATCGCCGTGAACAAAAGGTATTTGCGTTTCATGGATTCCGCCGAAAAAAGTACCCCCACCGCGAATCGAACGTGGATCTCACCCTTAGGAGGGGCGTGCTCTATCCATTTGAGCTATGAGGGCAACTGGGGCAAAATATAGTAAAATTCGAGGAGAGTTCAGGAAGCCCGTTCAAAAAGAGGGAGACCGCGCTTGATTTCTGCGGGAAAAGCTAGATTTGAAAAACGGCAACCCGACGTGCCATCGAAAAAGGACGTCTTGTCTTGGGCTGCATCTTTAGAATTTGTCCCCGCGGAAAAGGAGAACGAAAATGGCTGATATAAGAAAAGAGCAGGAGCGCGAGGAACTGCATCGCGCGATATGGGCGATAGCCGACGGACTGCGCGGGAGCGTCGACGGTTGGGATTTCAAGTCCTACGTGCTGGGCATGATGTTCTACCGCTACATCTCCGAGAACCTGACCAATTACATCAACGAAAGCGAAGTGGAAGCCGGAAACGACAGCTTTGATTACGCCCTGCTGTCCGATGAAGACGCCGAACAGGCACGCGAGGATTTGGTCAAGACGAAAGGGTTCTTCATCCTCCCGTCGGAACTTTTCTGCAATGTCAGGAAGAAAGCGGCAAATGACGAAAACCTGAATATGACTTTGGAAGCCGCCTTTAACCACATTGAAGAATCCGCCAAAGGCAGCGAAAGCGAGGACGATTTCGCCGGGCTCTTTGACGACATCGACGTGAACAGCAACAAACTGGGAGCGACAGTCGCCAAGCGCAACGCTAACCTCGTAAAGCTGATTGAGGGCGTTGCGAACATGGGACTCGGCAACTACAAGGACAATTCCATTGATGCCTTTGGCGATGCTTATGAATACTTAATGAGTATGTACGCATCTAACGCAGGAAAAAGCGGTGGCGAGTTCTTTACTCCGCAGGAAGTATCTGAGCTGCTGACCCGAATTGCCGTTGTTGGAAAAACAGAGGTCAACAAGGTATATGACCCTGCTTGTGGTTCTGGTTCTCTGCTTTTGAAAGCGGCGAAAATCCTCGGCAAAGAAAATGTCC
>CAZCRF010000060.1:0-1776 GCA_964501065.1 uncultured Fibrobacter sp.
TGTGGTCTTGCCGTGGTCAACGTGGCCAATCGTGCCGATGTTGCAGTGCGGCTTGCTTCTTTCAAAATGTTCTTTTGCCATTTTATCCTCTTCTTCACCAGAAGGTTTATCGCTTCAAGTCAGCGAGCGCACACGCGCCCGGATTCCGGAAAGCATAGGAAGCGCTACTTCCCGAAATTGAGACCCCAAATTTAGTAGATTTCCCCAAAATTTCAAGGCTTTTCACGAAATTTTTTACAAAAATTATACAAAAGGATGCGAGAAATGGCGAAATTTCACCCCAAAAGGGGCTGCCCCGGAGACAGCCCTTGAACCTTTAAAAATCGGCAACGAAAAGAGATCAGTCCTTGAAAAGATTATTCATCACACCTTCCGTACTGCCCGACTCGGGTGATATTGAAGTTCGTCGACTTGCCGGCCATCGTCGCAATACTAAATCTGATGGCGGCGGCCTTGGCGAGGACAGCGGCCTGATCCGCCTTCGTACCCCAGCCGAACTCCTGCTTAAAGTCAGACCAGGCGAGGTTTACGGTGGTTTCGGAAGCGGCAATTTTCAAGGGAGCCTTGTAGTTGTTGTCCCCAGTCATGGCCCATTCGTTTTCCGGGACGATTTCTATAGCCGGGGCGATTCCGTCGGACTTGTAGGAGAGGCAGATGCCGCGCCAGCTGGAGATGTCGTAGCCTTTCTGTTGCCCACCGCCGACATTGAAGCCGATAAAGACATACGGATAGTCGTAGCCATCGCCCATCGTCGCGACACCGCACACGCCGCCGCAATAGTCGATAATCGGGTCCACCGCTTCGTCAGAGTAGGCGTCGCCCTTCTCAACCGGGAATACGACAGTCGAATTGCCGCCGTCGTTTGCGTCATCATAAGCATACCAATAACCGTAGGTGTCCGTTCCATCGTCAAATCCCGTTTCGATTCGGTAAACGCCATTCGAACCGCTCCAAGTTTCAAAAAACCTCCCCTCCCACCATGGTCCAATATCCCGCTTTGCACATGTAATGGAAGTCATCCGTAGAACTCAGCCCAACATCCCCTTCGCGATTCGTCGAACAGCCCTTCAAACCAAGAGTCTTATCTTTTTCCATAGCCGCGACCCACTCATCCAACGCCTCGTCGTACTTGTAGATAGCTGTCGTGGAGTCGCCCGTCCTCAACTCCCCGTCGCTTCCCGCGCCCCAGCCCCGCGTATCGACCTCCACGGCAGTCGCCTCTTGCCAACCACAACTTCCTAAATTCGCCTTGCAAATGTAATGTTCATCTTCCACCTCACCGCAAATGACCGCCCCGACCTCGGCTGTAGAGCACACATGCCCATATGTATTTTTCTCCACATTTGTCGCTTCGCGCCAAGCTCCCGTTTCACAAATATAACGGACTTTGGAATTCGCATGGTAATTTGACGACAATGCGTTCGAGTCCGCCGCGAACTTCGTGAGACGCTCCGTCAAGTCCGCCTCCGTCAGGTCGCCGAGCATGAGCACGCTGAACGCGAGCAGGGCGGCATTCCCGTCGCCGCTTTCAAAAATCGACAAATCTTCCGAATTCGCGAAATCGCCCGCTATCCCGAACGCGTTGAAAATTTCCGATTCCGCCCGCCTCTTCGCCGCCGGGAAGTTCATCCCCGTGCCGACAAGGTGGAGTGCGCGTTCGTATTCCAAGTGGGTCAGCAGGTTGACGTTCACCTCCTCCCGGTCGGAAAGGTCGGTGAGCGCATTCAGGGTCATCGTCCCGATGGACTTTTCGCCGCTGACCTCGTTCCGGTAATA
>CAZCRF010000060.1:1876-14611 GCA_964501065.1 uncultured Fibrobacter sp.
TATCTTTGCCCCATGCTCAACACGTCCCTCTGCTACATCGAACAAAACGGTTCTTACCTGCTGCTCCACCGCACAAAAAAAGAGAACGACATCAATCACGACAAATGGATCGGCATCGGCGGGAAATTCAAGGAAGGCGAAAGCCCCGAAGACTGCGCCAGGCGAGAAGTCGAAGAGGAGACGGGACTCGAACTCGGCGACCTGCGTTACCGCGGAATCGTCACGTTCCAGAGCGACGACATGGGCGAGACGGAATTCATGCATCTCTTCACGGCGACGGAAACTTCCGGAACTTTGCGGGATTGCGACGAAGGGGTTCTCGAATGGATTCCCAAGGAAAAGTTCGCGGAGCTTCCCCATTGGGCGGGCGACCGCATCTTCCTCACCCTTTTGGACAGGGAAACCCCGTTCTTTTCCCTCAAGCTCTCCTACCGGGGCGGAGTCCTGCAAGAGGCCTTGCTCAACGAAACTCCCGTCGACGCGAAGGATTTCGCCTACGGGACCTTGCCCAAGTTCCCCCCGATGCGGCGGAAGGAGCGTCAAATGCCCGAAAAGGACGCCTTGGACATTTTGAGCTCCAGCGAATACGGCATTCTTTCGACGGTCAATTCCATCGGCTACCCTTACGGCATCCCCATCAGCTACGCCTTTGACGGCAAGTACATCTGGATTCACGGGGCAAAGGACGCGGGGGAAAAAATCAAGGCGTTCGCGCAAAGCCCCAAAGTCTGCTTCACCGTCGTCCGCGGCGTGGAGCTTCACCCGGAAAAGTTCAGCACGGCATACGAAAGCTGCATCGTCTTCGGACGCATCCGAAAGGCGGAAGACCCCAAACGGGGACTCCGCCTCCTCATTGAAAAATACAGCAGCAACTTCGCGGAAAAAGGGGCGGCCTACATTGAGCGGGCGGTCTCCCACACAGGAGTTTATTTTATCGAAATCGAATCCCTCAGCGGGAAAAAGCACCTTTAGCGGTGAGGGGGAAGCCTCCCCCTCGCTGCAACCGACGCCTTGCGCCGTTTTCCGCCACCCCCTCCGAGGGCCTTCGCTATCGTCATAGCTCTATGTAGTCATCGAAATCGAACTATTTTCGCAGATCGCTTTTCCTCTTCGTAAACCCCTTTCCAAAGGATTTCCTCTCCCCTCGCATTCCGAGTTTTCCAACCACCCAGCGGTAACGAGGCCCTCCCCCTTTAATTACATTAAAATAGGTTTTAGAATAGGGTTTCCAACAAATGGAATCCGATACACCAAACATCTTATCCCGAAAATCGTGACGTCCAAAAGAACAATCCAAGTCAGGCACAACACCGCGCAAATATTCATCACCCACACGACGATAGAATTTCCCCGCCGGAAGCGAAAATTGATTTGACTGGTTGGTTGCTGTATACGCCATGGCAAAGCTCCTTTTCAATTTCTCTTAAAGCAAAAAAATAAGTTTGTCAAGTTTTTTTTTTGCGTTTAGGGAAAAGCTTTCGATTTTCTCGGGCGTTATTCCCGCACGGCCCTGTCGTAAGAGCTGAAAATCTCCGAAGCGCAGAGAATCCCGACAATTTCCCCATCGCCATTTTTCACATAGACTTCGTTTTGCGAATACTTCAACATGAACCGCATCGCCGAATGCAAATCCGCCGAAGAAGACAGCAGTGGGGACCGCACCGTACAATCTTCCACCAAAAGCGCGTTCGATTCGCGTTCAAAGGGCAGCACGCTCTGCAAAACGACATTCCAGTCCAACACTCCCAAGAATTTCCCCTGTTCGAAGACGGGGAACGTGTGGACATCCGCCCCGGCCGTCCTTTGGTACAAATTCACCTTGCGCGAAGCCTCGCCCAAAGTCTCCCCCGCATCCAAAATCAGCGGGGTCAATTCTTGCATCACGGACTCCACGGGAATCGTCCGGAGCAAATCGGGATCCATATCCCTCCGATGTACGGGCGACATGAATTTGTTCAGGACTTGGCTGCGGTAAATGCCCCATTTGCGGCTGAACGCCACATGCACGACGGCGGCGAGCATGATGCTCGGCAACAGTCCGTAGCTTCCCGTCATTTCGCAGACCATCACGACTCCGGCGAGAGGGGCCTTGGCCGCCCCGGCAAAAAACGCGCCCATCCCCACCAAGGCCATGGAACCCGGCTCTTTCAAGACTCCGGGGGCGATTCTTTCCACGGCGACGGCAAAAGCCGCCCCGATGACGCCCCCCAAGAAGAGCGACGGCCCAAAGACGCCCCCGGAACCGCCGCTCCCCACGGTGAACGACGTCGCCGCGATTTTGGCAAAGACCAACCCCACCAAAAACAGGATTGACGGAGCCGACGACATATCGGCAAAACGCGTCATGCTTTCCACATAATCCCAAGTCCCCCCCATCACCTGCGGAAACCCGACGGCCACAAGTCCGCAGAGAGCGCCGCCCACCGCAGGCTTTGCCCAACTCGGGAACTTCCAGCGCGAAAAGGAATCTTCCACGAAGTAGTAGAACTTCACATAGGCGAGCGAGAACGGCACACAGAGCAGCCCCAAAACGGCGGCACAAAAAAGTTCCAAACCGCCCGCAAAACGAAAAGCCGGCACATCGAACGCCGGTGTCGTCCCGTAAAACCCGGAATAGACGGCAAACCCCACGACGGACGCAATGATTGAAGTGCCGAATGCGCTGCTTTCAAAGTCTTCCCGGTAAAGAATCTCCACGGAAGTCAACGCGCCGGCCAGAGGGGCCTTGAAAATCGCGCCAAGGCCCGCCGCCATCCCCGCCAAACCAAACTGTCGCCGCACCGCTTTCGTCATCTTGAAGAATCTGCAGATGATGCCCGCAATCCCCGAACCGATTTGGGACACGGGTCCCTCGTAACCCGCACTGCCTCCGCTTCCAAGCGTAATCGCGCTGGCGATCAGTTTCACGGGCGCGACACGCTTCCGCAAGACCTTCCCCCGATGATGAAAGGCGTAAATGGAACGGTCCGTTCCCTGCCCCGCGGCTTCGGGCGTCTTCGTCAAAACGAACAGGAAAATTCCGACGAGGAGCCCGCCGACGGCCGGGGCGAAGAAGAGGAGCCAGCCAGAAAAGACGCCATGTACGAACTCGGAGACCCTTTCCAAGCAATAACGGAAAACGACGGCGACCATCCCCGTCGCAAGGCCAATCATCGCCGCGAGAATCATCTTCGGCATATAGGAATTGATGACGAACAAGCGGGAGAAATTCTTCATGCGCCGTTATTTGCGATTCCGCCAAACGAGCAACACCGTGGCGACGGACAAGACGAAAATGGCGACAATGACCCAGAACGAATACGGATTTCCGGAACCGAGACCGAACGGGAAATCGACGTTCATCCCGAAGATGCTCGCGACAAACGTCGGGATCGTGATGGCTATCGTTATCACGTTCAAAGTCTTCATCAACGTGTTCATGTTGTTGTTGACGACACTCGCCCGGGCGTCCATCAAGGAAGCCAAAATGTTCGCGTAGATTTCCGCCTGCTGCAAGCTCTGCCGGTTTTCGATGACGACATCGTCGAGCAGCTCCCGTTCGCTTTCGCTGAACTGCATTCCGCGCCCCATTTGCAGTTTCTTCAGGAGTGCCTCGTTCGAATTCAAGGCGCTCACGTAGTAAATCAAGCCCTTGTTCAAGGTGAACATGTAGAGCAAGTATTTATTGTCCAAAGTGTTTTGGAGCTTGTCCTCGAGTTCCTCGCTAATCCGGTTCATGATTTTCAAGTGTTCGTTGAAATGATAGACGGAATAGTTCAAGAGCTTGATGACGAAGGTGTTCAGGCTGTCGATTTTCGAAAAGCGGCGCGAATCCGTAAGCGGGATTTCCGCGTCGGAAAGGAGCAGCACCCAATCCGAAAAGAGGAAGATGCCGAAGGACTCCACGCGGAATTCGAAGTTGTCCTCGGCCGTGTAATTCCTAGGCTTCTTAAAAACGATTGTCGTGAAATCGTCGTCGTATTCCACACGGGAAAGCTCGTCGTTGTCGAATGCGGACGCAATCGAATGCTCGGCGATTTCGTATTCCTTCACCAGGGCGCCCCGCTGTTCCTGGCTCGGGCTTCCCATCAAGACGATGTCTGCGGAATCCTCGTCAGGCGCGCTGACGATGCGACCGTTTTCAATCTTGTAATACTTGTGCATACAAGCCTCTCTCGCATGTTTCACAACGACAGGGGCAAAAATAAAAAAGACCCGGGACTTGAGCCCGAGCCTTTTCCCATTTCATTCAAAATTTTACACAATGCGGCGAACTTTGCGGTTGAACCACGAAACGAACGGCACGCAGATGCAGATGGAAGAATAAGTCCCAATTAAAATGCCGAACGTCATGACCAGGCCGAAGTCGCGGATCGAGGAACCGCCCATGACCGCCAGGATGATGCAGACGAAGAGCGTCGAAACCGAAGTGATGAGAGTCCGGCTCAAGCACTGGGAAACGGAAGAGTCGAGCAGTCCGTCGAAATTCGCAGTCCCGTGCAACCGGATGTTCTCACGGATACGGTCATAGTTCACGATGGTGTCGTTCACCGAGTAACCGATCATCGTCAGCAAGGCGGCGACCATTGTCCCGTCAACGGAAAGCCCGAGCAAGGACACAAATCCAATCGTGATGACCGTGTCGTGCACAAGTCCGACAATCGTACCGAGACCGAAGCCGAGGCCGAGCTTGCCGAACCGGAACCAAACATACAGACAAATCGCAATCCACGCGAAGATGACGGCCAAGATGGCGCTCCTCTTCAGTTCCTTGCCGATTGTCGCCCCGACCGTATCTTGAGAAAGGATGTGGACGTTGTCGTCGGAATCGATAGCCTTGACGACGCTTTCGCCCCGTTCGCTCTTGACCGAAACTTCGTAGGCGTTTTCAAGGGAAGTCCCCGCCACGGCGCGAACAGTCCCGTCCGTCACGTTGAACTTCGCCAAGACGTCGTTCAAATCCTGGATGTGATCCTTGGAATCATTGTATTGGACGCGGAACACGGTTCCACCCGTGAAATCGATGCTGTAATTGAAGCCCTTGACGACGGCCAAAGCCACGGCGGCGATGATCAAAATCAAGGAAAGCAGCCGGAACTTGCCCGCATAATTCATCACGCTGATTTTCGCTTCGTTCAAAGCGCGGATGCCCGAGCCGATGGAAATCTTGTTCGAATCCTGCTTGGCCAACTTGAAGTCGAAGATGGCGTGGGTCACGGTCAAGGCGGTGAACATCGAAGCGGCGATGCCCACCATCAAGGTGAGGCCGAAACCGCGGACAGACCCCGAACCCACCTTGTAAAGAATCAATGCAGTGAGGAAGGTCGTCAAGTTCGAGTCGAAGATGGCGCTGAACGCACGGCTGTAACCCTTCGAAATCGCGGCACGGGCCTTGTTGCCGGCGCGGAGTTCTTCGCGGACGCGTTCGAAAACAATCACGTTCGCGTCAATCGACATGCCGACAGTCAAAACCATACCGGCGATCCCCGGCAAGGTGAGGGTCGCATGGAACGCGGAAAGGACCGCCGCCGTGATCAAGGCGTTACACACAAGGCCGACACTCGCCACGAGACCGCCGAAACGGTAATAGGCGGCCATGAATAGAATCGTAATCAGGATGCCGAGCAAGGCAGACCCGAAACCGGAGCGGATGTTGTCTTCGCCAAGGGTCGCCCCGATGGTGCGGCTTTCGACGATGTTCATCGGAGCCTTGAGCGCCCCGGACCGCAGAACGACCGCGAGACGGTTCGCTTCCGCCATATCGTCAAGTCCCGTAATCTGGGCTTCGCCGTTCGGGATGCGGTCGCGAATGACCGGTGCGCTGATGACTTGGTTGTCGAGGACAATCGCCATTTGCTTCCCGATGTTCGCTGCGGTCACCGCGGCAAACTTCTTGGGACCGATTCCGCCGAAAGTCAGGCTCACCGCCACTTCGCCCGCGCTCACGCCATCGGACACACGATGCGGTTGGGCATCCTTGATTTCCGTTCCGCCCATTTCCGCGCGGCGTTTCAACAGATAGAGCCTCTTGCACTTGACGCTGGAACCTTTTGGGGTCTCAAACCCGGAGCCCCAGGCGAAGACGACGTCATGCGGAATCCGGCTTTGCACATTGCGGTCTTCGAGAATCCCCTTCACAGCGTCCACGTTTTCCTGGGCGATGAAGCCGCCGTTTCCAAAAGAAACGTACAGAGCTTGGAGGGAAGTCGCCGGAGTCCCCACCGTCGAAGAATCGACAGACGCCACCTCTTTCGTTTTTTCCTTCTTCTTGTTGCCGAGGAACAGGTCGTCGTCTTCGGAAAGGGAATCCGAAGTCCCGGCCACGGACGCGCTGTCCGTCAAAGCGGGAGAGCTTGCCGCAGAATCCGCTTCGGGGATTCCGCGACGTTGCAAATAAGTCTCGATGGCCGTGAGAGTCTGGTTGAACTTGTCTTGCTCCGCCAAGATCTTGAATTCGAGCTTCGCCGTGCTGCCGACGAGGCTTTTCGCAGTGGAGTCGTCCACACCCGCCAGTTCAACGATGATCCGAGCGTCCCCGGACGGGGAAATCAGCGGTTCCGAAAGACCGAACTGGTCCACGCGGTTGCGGACGATTTCCAAAGACTGGGACTGGATGTCCTTGATGTCTTCCTTTTTGATTCCCGTCGTATCGATTTCGAGAGTGATGCTCGTGCCGCCGGCAAGGTCCAGGCCGAAATTCATCGCCTTGGAAGCCACTTTCGGATTGTGCTTGACATAATCCTTTTTGGCCTCCCCGGACTTGGAGTGGACTTGAATGGATGGAATGATTGACCATGCGGAGAGAAGTACAACCAACAGGATGACAAACTCACGCATTCCAAATAGTTTTTTCTTCATCTGAATTTTTCCTTAAAGGCAAAAAATACCCAAGTCGGGTCAAATTTAGAAAGTTGCCGCCCTTTTGGTGAGGACTATTCCGCCTTTTGCCACAAAATAACCGGCAATGTCATCGGCAATGGGCTTTCGACCGCGTTCATACAAAATTTCCGTCCCCGAAGAAATCCCCGGCAGGGGGACTTCCCCGGGATAACCCAACCGCAATTCCACGACAACTTCCTTTGACGCACGGCAAAGGTAAATTCCCTTGCCTTCCGCGCGGACGGTCAACTCCCCGTCGGCGAAGACCCGAAACCGCTTGCGGAACTCCAAGAAGGACTTCACCAGCCTGAAGACCTCCGAATCTTCCGCACCGGGCATCGATTGCCAAGGGAAACAGCGGCGGTTGTCCGGATCCTTCCCACCCTCCATGCCGATTTCGTCCCCATAATACAAGGAAACGGCCCCCGGTAAACAGAGCAGGAGCGCCCAGGCGATCAACAGCCGGTCCGCGTCCCCTCCGGCCAAAGTCCGCATCCGGGCCGTGTCGTGGCTGCCGAACAGATTCATCTGCACCCCGAACAAATTCCTGCCGAACAGACTCTGAAGCTCCCGGCAAAATTCCGAAAGATTCCGCTCTTGGACGGCAAGGGGCGTCGAATCTCCCGTCGAAACGGCATTCCCCGACCGCATCCCCTCGGGAAACAGAAATTCCAGGGCGAGCTTTCGGACCGGGTAGTTCATCACGCCGTCAAACTGATCCCCTCGAAGCCATCGGGAAGGGTCATCCCAAATCTCCCCGACAATGTAAGCCTCCGGGTTGATTCCCTTGACCCTTCGCCGGAACTCCCTCCAAAAGTCGTCGTCGTCGATTTCGTTCGGGACGTCGAGTCGCCAACCGTCGATGCCGCGCCGCATCCAGAATTCCGCCACGTGCATCAAGTATTCGCGAACTTCGGGATTGTCCGTATTGAACTTCGGGAGCGGGGACATCCCCCACCAGCAATCGTAACTCGGCTTTTCACCGTAGGCATTGACCGGAAAAGCGTGGATGTGAAACCAATCGCGGAACGGAGAGGCCGCCCCCTCCTCCATCACGCTCAAAAACGGGAAGAATCCCCGGGAACAGTGATTGAAGACTCCGTCCAAAATGATGCGCATCCCGCGACGGTGCACTTCCCGCACCAATTCGTCAAAATCGTCCAAAGTTCCGAGCACCGGATCGATTTGCAAATAATCCACCGTGTGGTAGCGGTGGTTGGCCGCACTCTTGAAAATGGGGCAAAGGTAGAGCGCGTTCGCGCCGAGCTTTTCAATGTAATCCAAGCGTTCGATGATTCCGGGCAGATTCCCGGCGCAAAAGCCGTTCGTGCCGGGCTTCGCCCCCCAATTTTCGAAATGCCCCGGCGGAGAATACCGCGGACTCCTCGCAAAGCGGTCCGGGAATATTTGGTAAAAAACGGCGGACTTGACCCATTCCGGGCTTTGAGGACGAAAATCTCCAGACATCGGAACTTCCCTTTCAGCGAATCGGCCTGCGCGCCCGTTCGCCGAGGAGCTTCGCCATTTCACTTGCCAGAGCGGAGTTGTCGGCCAGCTCCTCGATGGAACAGGGAAGCTTGTAAGCCCAGTTCTGCGGTCCCACCGTCCCCGGCGTATTCACGCGTTCCCGTTCCGGATTCTCCGGCGAATAACGTGCGCTGAGGGTCAGAAAATCTTGAATCGGCGGAATGCAAAACAGACTGTTCGCCTTCAAGATGTTGCCAATCAGAATCTTGGCCACGTCCGGGGTGATGGACTGCGGTGCTTCGCCCTCCAAGTGCAGATGGTGCTTCCAGAAGTAATTCCTGTCGAAGTCTTTTTCTTGCCAAAGTCCGCGAAGAGTCGAAGTGTCGTGCACGCTAGTCGTCGCCACGGAAAGCCGCGGATATGCGGAAAGTTCATCATACGGCTGGTAAGGGGCGTCCCAATTCCTCGCCCAACGCTCCACCCGGAGGGAATGGATGCCCAGCTCGCAAAGGACTTGCGGCACGCACCGGGGAACAGCCCCCAGGTCCTCGGCGCAGACGACCATGTCCGTTTCATTCGAAAGCACGGAGAGCAACTTTTTCCCATTCGCATACCAGAGGGATTCCTGGGCTTCTTCGTTTGCGCGAATCAGCTCGCTCAGACGGGACTGCTCGTTCTGCGGAAGGGTGCGGAGGACGGCCGCGTCATACCAATACCAGAACGGGTAAAAGATTCCGTCAGGAGTCCCGGGGACGAAGACCCTGTCCCAAAGCACCTTCAATAGCGCATCCTTGACCGGCTGTTCCTCGTCGGCGGAAAGGATCGCGCATTCGCAATCGAAATCCTTCTTGAAAACGTAACGATCCGAAGTGAACGGGAGCAGTTCAAAGTACTTGGCGATGCAGGAATCGGTCGAAGACCCGAGAAATTCTCCTAGCTGCTCCCTTGAAAAGTTCGGCCTTTGCAAATATTCCAAGGTTTCCTTTTTGAACCCGGCGGCGGTCAGTTCCTCGGCGGAGAGGGGAATCGCCGGGGAAAAGTGCCCGAGGATTCCCGTGCGCTGGTTCTCGGGAATCGTCCAAATGCGGAAGAATCCGAGCACGTGGTCAATCCGATAAGCGTGGTAGAACTTCGCCGCCTGTTGAAGTCTGTCTTTCCACCACTTGAAGCCGTCCTTCTCGAGGACGTCCCAACGGTACGTGGGGAATCCCCAGTTCTGTCCGCTGTAGCTGAACATGTCGGGAGGCGCCCCGGCCCTGTCGTCCAGGGAAAAGTACTTCCGGTCGAACCAGACGTCCGCGCTGTCCTCGTTCAAAAGGATGGGAATGTCCCCTTTGATGCGGACGCCCATTTCCGAAAGCTTGTTCGACGCGACCTTGAACTGGGCTTCCGCTTCGAACTGCATCCAGCATTCGAACAGGGCGTCCTTGTGGAACTTGCGAAAAAGCGCACTCACTCGGAGCTGTGTCGGAGAACCGTCTTCGGACCAGTCCTTCCAGCTGCGCTCTTCATTGCGCGCCTTGAGAAGCGCGTAAACGGCATAAGGCTTCACCCAAGGGTTCGCCTCCACCCATTTCGTCAAGGCGACGTTGCGGGAAAGCTGCGCATATCTGGATTCAAAGATTTCCCGGAGAATGAAACGTTTTTTTCTCGCAACTTCCGCATAACGGACAGTCGCGTCACCGGCGAACTCCTGACGGGCGTTTTCAATTTCCGTCGAAAAGTTCTCCGCACCATCGATGATTTGCAAACGGATGAATGCGGGATTCAACGCAAATGCGCTCCGCGCACTGTATGGAGAGGATTCGAGACCGGTATCATTCACCGGCAAAATTTGGATGACGTCAAGACCGCACTTCTTCGCCCACGCTCCAAAAGGAATCAAGTCCAAGAATTCACCGATTCCCACGCTGTCCTTCGAATGGAGAGAAAACAGGGGAACGGCGACGCCGCTCTGAAAACGAGAAATATCACCATATCGCATGCCCCAAAGATATATCAAATTTTTCGAAAAGCAAAAGGAGCTGTCCCCGAATCCGACAAATCAACTCCCGAAAGTTTCCACGGCGACAGCGGATTCTCCCAACGAGCTTCTTACGCTTGCGGCGGCATCGAATGCAACTGCTTTTTCAACCGACGCAAGCGGTCTTTGTGCTTTTGATAAAGGGTGCTGACCGTGTAGATGAACACCAAAAAGACGACCGTGGACAAAGGGCGGTCCATATTGCAAAACGACCAGCCGATGGTGATCAGCGGCAGGTGGATCAGATACGGATAAAAGGACGCCCTGCCGACGGAGCGAACTATCGGGATGCAGAAAATTTTGGAAAGCCAGCCCTTCGAAGGGGTGATGCTCACAATCAATCCGCCGTAAATCGCAACGGCCACCGTGTGGTGGCAAATGAAGTTCCACGCGACAAGTCCGGGTTTCATCATCCAAAGACTGGCATAAAGGGCGACGAGCAAAGCCGCCTGCAAAATCCCCGCAGCGAAATCCCGTTGCAAAAAATCGAAGGCGTGCGCCTTGTAAAGTTGGAAAAGAATCATCCCGAACAAATATTCGAAGACCCTCACAAACGGAAACATGTGAAAAAATTGATAACGAACGCCGTAATCCGCAAAATCCCCGAGAAGCGGAAGTTCCCCCAAAAAAGCCGTCCGAGCAAAGCAAATCCCCCACAAAATTCCCGGAAAGAGCGACAACAAACAAAGAATCCAAAGGGTGCGTCTTTTTTCAATCTTCGCCAAAAGCCGCGCACAAAAAGGCGTTATCGCATAACAAAGGAAAAAAGCGGTCAAAGACCAGCTGGGCTCATTCAACTTCATGCCCATCTGCGGCACGAACGTCCAAGAGAGAGTCAAGTGCAAAATCAAGGAGCGGACGGGGTGGAACATGTTCGAAAGTCCAGCCGAGAGACAATCCATCCATTCCCCCCAGACGGGAAAATGCCCCCAATGACTGAACTTGAACACCAACGCGACGAACATCAAGACCGTCATCGCAAAATGGCAGCGGTAAAGCTTGGCGATGCGGGAAAAGATGAAGGGAATCACCGGCAGACGCCTGTCCGGATCGTTGAACTTGGACGCGAACAGGAATCCGGCCAAAATAAAGAATAGTCCGGCGGCAAAAGCCGGAGCCGTCACCACAGGGAAAAAATATTTCCAGCCCGACATATAACTGAGAGCGGAAGATGACGCCAAATGCAACATCACGATGTTCAGTGATGCGAGCAAGCGAAGGCCGTCGATTGCAGGGAAATAAGCTTTTTGATTCACGGCGGCAAATTTAGAATAAGAATCAAACACGGCCGAGAAAATTCCTTAGGTAGCTTTCGCAAACACGCTCCAAAGCAAGATTTTCTCCCGAAGCTAAACTCAGAATTTTTCAAGAATCATTTTTTGCGTCATAGGAACAAAATTTTCAGAAACCACTCGACAAGTTTTTTTAATCACATTCATTTCCGTCAGATTTCCGACAAAAATCTTTGCCGAAAATCAAACGAAACTCTTCAAAAAGGATTCTAAAAATGAAAAAATCATTGATTCTCAGCCTGATTTTCGCCGTTACGGCGATTTCCCTCATCGGATGCGGAAAATCTGCAGAAGAAAGCACTGGAGCGGCTCAACCAACAGACGGAAAGAGCCCTAGATCAATCTGAACGCGCACTGGATCAAGCGGACAGAGCGCTGAAAAACCTGGGATTCTAAATCTTCGTTGGAAATCGTATGAAAAAGTTCCTCGCATTCTTCATTTTGCTGGCCACCGGGCTTTTTTGTCTTTACTGGCACAAATCCAAAGAAGAACTGGCGTCTCACCAAAATCATCCATCCAAATAACCAAATAGGAGAAATTCATGGTCATCACCGCTTTCCTCATCAGCATTCTCACTCTTTTCTGGGCTCTCATAGATCTCATTCTTCCTATCGGAGCTTGGGAAGGACTGTTCCTCAGCATCGTTGCGGTCGTCCTCGCATTCTCGGCCGAAAAAAGGCAGTCGAAGCCGAGAAACCCACGAAGATGGCTACAGCCGCACTCATTCTGGGTCTGATTTCCACTGGGCTTTTCGCCTTCGAACTGATTCATTTTTACATCATACTCAACCAAATCTTCTAATTTCAAAGCCCGACGGAAATCCACCGGGCTTTTCTGTTATTATCAAAACACAAGCTAAAAACTTGGCTATCTCCGAGAAAAATTTCCCGGGGATTTTTTACGTTCCGACGCTAAAAACCTTTATCGGATAATGAAATCAGCGTTACATCACGAGAGAGAACGTCCGTTTCGATGAGAATTTGCGAAGGCTTTTCAACTCTACAAAAATTTTCGGCAACGCAATCCGAACTTAGCTCACGTAGGATGGCGAGTCTTCTGTCGTTCACGGTCAAAAGATAGCCAAAAGGGGTCGG
>CAZCRF010000061.1:143-14299 GCA_964501065.1 uncultured Fibrobacter sp.
TTTGACGGACAAAAGCAGCCCGTGCCAACGACAGAACCGTCCGTTCGACGGACAAAAGCAGCCCGTGCCAACGACAGAATCGTCCGTTTGACGGACAAAAGCAGCCCGTGCCAACGACAGAACCGTCCGTTCGACGGACAAGAGCCTCCGTGCCAACGACAAACAGGTCGCTTGGCGACCAAGCCGACCGCTATGCGGTCAAACAGTTCACTTGGTGAACATAAAAACAGTCCCGTCAAAGAAATCCGCCGAAGATATCCGTTTGGCGCGATTTCCAAGATTCCTGCGCCACTTCGAAAATTCTGTCGCCCTCTTCTAGATGCCCGACGAGAAGCGGGGATTCCGGATCGTGATTCCGAAAATTGCGTTCAAAGGCCTCTTGGCTGCTAGTCGCGTAACAATACTTGCACAGATGTCCGCACGAATCATAAGCCCCGATGTCACTTGCGCCGAAGCAACGGCACTCGCTGCGGAGAAACTTCCCCTTTGGAAAGCGGAGCGATTCGCGAATCGCCCTTTCAATGACCCGTTCCGAGAAGCAACCGCTCACGTCGACCCCGTAAGATTTCAAAAAACTCCCTTCCGCACAGCTTTGGATTCGGATGCCATATCTTTTCCCAATGCGCACAAATTCCTTCGCCATCTGAATTTGCACCTCCCGCGGCACGGAATTCACTTCCGGGAAATGTTCCAAGACTTTGGCATAAAGGTCGATGAAGCTGATGACGCAAGTCTTCGTGCAACCGGAAAGTTCCGCAGCCATCGATTCAAATGCTCCCAAATGCCTTTCGACGGAATAACGCTCCGAGACGAAAATCGGGTCGTATCGCCAAGCGACACTGTCCACCCCCACCCGGTGTGAAAGCTCCCGGAAAGCGTCCAGAACGAACTTCTTGTCCGGCACATGAGGCTCCACTTCTCTCCCATAAGGCGTTATCGTCACGAACCAGAATTGCCCATAGGGTTCGAGAAGTTCCATATAGGGGAAAAACGGAGCCGGATTCTTGGTGCAAAAACCAATCATGTCGACGACATGCGGCGAAAGGGTGTATTTGGAGACGCGCTTCGGATTATAAGGATTGCGGACAAGAACGAACCCTTCCGAAAGCCTGTGGGCAAGCCATTTGGAGTAAAACGCGGGGATGTCCGTGCGAAACCCTGTCTGAATGATCATCTTTCAGGAAACGGCGACATACTTCTTTTCAAATTCCTCGGCGGAAATCGGCCGAGAAATCAAATAGCCTTGGATGAGTTCCGCCCCGGCGTCCCGCATCACGCTCTGGGCATCCGCCGTTTCGACGCCTTCCGTACAAAGCTGGATGTCGCCCTTCTTGCAGAAATCCGAAACCAGGTTCAAAATGGCCCGATGTTGGGGGAATTTGACGAAATTCTGAGTCAGTTGAAAATCGATTTTCAAAATATCGACGGGAATGTCGCAAAGAACGATTAATGACGCATACCCCGTCCCGAAGTCGTCGAGAGCGGTCTTCACTCCCATTTTTTGCAAATCCCTGAAGAGCGAAGCGAATTCTTCCGTCGCCGAGATCCGGCAGGATTCCGTGAGTTCGAGCACCAGGGAAGAGGCCGGGAGCGCGTATTTTTCAAGAGTCCCTGCGACAAGTTCCTTGAAATTCGGTTCCCGGAATTGTACGCTCGAGACATTCACGTGAATCTGCTCGAATTGCGGATTGATGGACTTCCATTTGGAAAGGCTTTCCAAAGCCTTGTCCAAAACCCACCTCCCCACAGGGACAATCTCCCCCGTCGTCTCCAAGAGCGGAATGAATTCGAGCGGGCGCACTGCGCCCAGTTCCGGGGTCGAAAAGCGGAGCAACGCTTCGGCGGACTTGCAGCATTTCCCGTCGGCGGAAACGATGGGCTGAAAATGAAGTTCAAAGCCTTGGAAGCCGCTTTGCAAGCTCTTCTTGAGCGCCTCGCGAACTTGATACTGCCGCAATTTTTGAATGTACAGCTCTTCCGTGTAAAAGACCAGTTCCTTCGAATGGGTGGCCTTGGCGTGATCGATGCCGTAAAAGAGGTTTTGCTGCAAGCGATCCACGTCGACTCCGTCGGAGGGGAAGATGGTCGCCGCGCAAACGAAATCCTGGTCGATATCGAAATCATCCACCCGGATGTGACTTAAAACTTTTTGAATGACGGTAAAGGTCGAAAGAATGTCCGCTTTTTTGCACGACTTGATGACAACGGCGAAATTCGACCCCTGCATCCGGAACAGGGAATCTTCCTTGCCAAGTTCCTTTTTGAGCATGACGCCCATCGTGTAAAGGAACTTGTCGCCGAAAGCGTAACCGTGGTCATCGATGACCTTCTTGAAATTGAGCAAGTCGAACATGAGGATGGTGCCGCGGTCGTTCTTTTGCAAGCGCTGGCGCACGTTCCTGCGAAATTCATGGAATGTCCTCAAATTGGAAACGGGATCGATCCTGTTGCGATAGCCCAACAAATTGATGAATCCCGCCGTCCGCTCCGGATTTCCGTCCTTGTCGTAAATGACCGAACTGCTGCAATGAATCCATTCGAACTTTCCCTCGGCGTTCTGGATGCGGTATTCGATGTCGTGATACTTCTGCCCCGAAAGAAAGACTGTTTCGAAATAAGCCTGGAACTTTTCCAAGTCCTCGGGATAAACGCGCGAAAGCCAGACTTCGCGAATGTTCTGGACTTCTTCCGACTCGAATCCGAAAAATTTCCGGGCAGAATTTGACCATATGGCAGCATTGCGTTTCAAGTCATGTACAAAGAAGAATGCCGCTTCGGTACTATTCGAAAGTGCTTGAAACAGCTGATTTTCATTCTCTCTTAAAATATCCATGCCAGACAATCCAAAAAGGGAAAAAGCCTATATGTTTCAATATAGGCTTTGCCAAAAGAATTTCAAATGGAAAGTTCATTTGAGAACGTTCCAAATTGGAATAACAGTGCGAGGTCCCGCAGAATTTTCAAAGAAGCGAGAGCCTGCGGGCGTTTTGGGGCAAACTCGAAGCAAACGTCACCAGCCGAGATGCTCACTGAACCATGCGGATGCGGTCCAAAAGCTTCTCCGCGCGCTCCTTCCGAGCCGAAGCCTTTTCACGAGCGGCCTGCTTGTAAAAGATGACGGTGTCGTTCCGCGCCTTTTTCCCGAAAAGGTTTTCCAGGCAAGCGGTGAATTCATCCATATTGTGCTTTTCCGCTCTGCGAACGCGGATGACGGAGGAATCCTCGGAAATCTCTTCATCGCGAGTCACGAAGTATTCCGCATTTTCCATCGTGCACTGGGACTTCCCCACTTCATACATCCAATCCACGAAAAGCGAGCAAGTCGCCCCATCCGCCTGGACTTCGGCCGTATAGACAAGCTCTTCGTTTCTCACCTCATCTTCGAGCCGAATCTTGACGGAAACGTCAACCGTGTCGTTCCAGGTGAAATCCACGCGATTCTTCGTCTGGGACCGGATTTGAATCCCCGCCATCTGGATATATCCCATGACGCCGACGGAGTCTCCCGAGAGAATTGTCACCGGCTCGATGTAAAAATTCCCATTGGAAAGCCCCCTGTAAAAAGAATACATCCAGTCTGAATTCATATAATCATCGAAAACTTCGGCAGTCGCGACAAGCTTTAACGTATTCTTCCCGAACGTAATGCGGGTCGCAGAACCGAATTCATCGCTGTCGTCACACAGGATTTCATCGGCAAAAGAGCTGTAATCGCAAGAATTCGACAAGTTCCAAGTGCCGTAAAGGGAATTCGCCTTTCCCCCGACGAGCACGGTGCCGAATGAATAATCTTCTTCGGCATCCAGCAGAATCAGGGAGTCCCCGCGGAAGAAATACGTATAAGAAAAAGTGTCCGCGTCCACATAGCCGTCTTCCCGCCATTTGTAAGATTCCGAACTTTCGTCATAATAGCAGAGATCCTGCGTTTCGCTGCTGAAGATGGTGATTGTCCGGTTCGCTTCGTCAACGGAAATCTTCGACGACTCTCGGTGAGTCAACACCCCCGCAGAAGAAGATGACGCGTCGTCCCCACAGGCGGCCAAGAACGGCAAAACCGAAAGCAGTGAGATTCCCACGATGTGAATGTGACTTTTTTTCATCCGATACCTCTATTTTTAAGTGCAAGGCAAAGATAACAAAAGCCTTTTCAAAACCCGAAGCTTCCGCCGTTCTTTTCGTACACAGCCAGAATACTTTTTTTGGGGAGCGAGACGCAAAAAGTCCCGGATTCGGAGAATCCGGGACTTCAAGAGCCACCCAGCAGATTTGAACTGCCGACCTGCTGATTACGAATCAGCTGCTCTACCAGCTGAGCTAGAGTGGCATCGCGACCCAAATGTAGCAAATATTTTGAAAAAATTCTATATTAGACGAAAATTTTTTTCAAGGATTCAAAATAATGGCCAACAACATGCCGAACAACATGCCAAACGCCGGGACTTCCACGGCGTCCGATATGAAAGAATTTTTTCTCCAGCACGGAATCAAGGTGGGCGCCATCTTGGTCGTCGTCGTCGCGGTCGTCATCGCCGTCGTGAATTTTCAGCATTCGCGGAATCGGGCGGACGCGGCATCGGCAGAACTCATCGGCCCCGCGCTTGCAGCCGATTACACCGGGCAAAAGGACAGCGCGCTCGGCGCTTACGAATCCTTGATTTCCTCCAACCAGCTGAAAGGCCCCACCCTGGCGAAAGCCGCCCTCTTGGCCGGGAACATCCACTTCGGGCGCGGGGAATTCGACGCGGCGGCAATCCTCTTCCAAAAGGCCCTGGACAACGCCGGGGACATTCCCCTTGTCCGCGGCGGCGCTTTGCACGGTTTGGCCGCCGTCTCCATGGAGAACAAGGACTACCCCGCCGCAGTCAATTACTTGGAAAACTTCGTTTCTGAATTCGGCAAGCGCACGGGCGATTTGGAAGACCGCTACGAAAAGGTGGAGCCCGTCGACCAGGTGCCGACTGTCGCCGACGCCCTTTGGAAGCTTTCCCTCGTTTACAACCAAATGGGTTTCCCGGACAAGGCGAAGGCCGCCGCCGAAAAGCTCTTGAAAATCTACGGCGACGACCAGCTCTACGCGGATCGTGCGAAAAAGCTCATCGCCACCCTTTAAAATTTTCTCAGCCTTCAAAAAGCCCACCCGTCCGGTGGGCTTTTTCTATGGTCGCCCCCATCCAGAACAGGCGGCAAAGGTTATAATGATCGGCAGCCCAGCCGTTCTCCAACAAGACAAAATTGTCGTAAAACAGTCAAATTCCACTCCACCACCCCCGACAAAGTTAGACGAATGAAAATTTTTGTTCAAAATCCCTGTTGCGGATTTTAAATTTTGCCTAGAAAATCCATTAGGAGAACTTATGGCGGATTACATCCAACAATTATTCGCAGACCGCATCGGCGGAAAAGCCTTTGGGCAAGGGACAGTCCTTTACAAATTCGAAAAAATCAAGAGGGCGCGAAGAGAAGCCGAGCGTCTGCACCCCGAGACCCCCATCATCGACATGGGAGTCGGCGAACCGGACGCCATGGCAGACGAAACGGTCGTCAACCGCCTTTACGCCGAAGCGAAAAAGAGGGAAAACCGCGGCTATGCGGACAACGGCATCCTCCCTTTTCAAGAGGCTGCCGCACATTATATGGAAACCGTCTTCGGCGTCCACGGGTTGAATCCTCAAAATGAAATCTGCCACAGCATCGGTTCAAAGCCGGCGCTGGCCATGCTGCCGCAAGCCTTCATCAATCCGGGAGACGTCAGCTTGGTGACCGTTCCCGGCTACGGAGTGCTGGCCACCATGACCAAGTTCCTCGGCGGAGAGGTCTACAACCTGCCGCTCACGCCCGAAAATCATTTCCTGCCCGACCTATCCCAAGTGCCCCAAGACATCGCGAAACGTGCCAAGCTGCTGTACATCAATTATCCGAACAATCCGACGGGGGCGGTCGCCACTCCGGAATTCTTCGCCAAGGTCATCGATTTCGCCCAAAAGAACGAAGTCATTGTCGTCTCGGACGCAGCTTATGCGGCGCTCACCTTCGACGGATACGCCCCGTTGAGCTTTCTCTCCATCCCGGGGGCCAAGGAAGTCGGCGTGGAAATCCAATCCCTTTCAAAGGCTTTCAACATGACCGGTTGGCGTTTGGGCTTTGTCGCCGGGAATGAAAAGGTGGTGAAGGGCTTCGCCTGCGTCAAGGACAACAACGATTCCGGGCAATTCAAGGCCATCCAATACGCGGGGGTGCAAGCTCTCTCCTCGCCGTCGATTACGGAAAAGACCGTCGCCAAATATTCCCGTCGCCACAATCTGCTCGTCAAGACATTGTCCGAAGTCGGATTCCAAGTTTCCAAGCCGAAGGGGAGCTTTTACCTTTACGCGAAATCCCCCACGGGCATCGAGAACGGCGAGCAGTTCTCCTCCGCCGAGGATTTTTCCCAATGGCTCATCCGCGAAAAGCAGATTTCGACCGTCCCGTGGGACGATGCCGGGCATTTCATCCGCTTCAGCGTCACCTTCATGGCCGATTCCGAAGCGGCGGAAATTTCCCTGATGGGTGAAATCAAGCGGCGACTTTCGGACGTCAAATTCACTTGGTGACAAAAAATCCCGCCGAAGGCGGGATTGCATTTTCATTCAAGCGAAGCGTCCGCTACGGATTTTCAGAGGATTCCGAAGCGGCGGCCTTTTGTGCCGCCAAGGCTTTCTTGAACTCTTCGACGGTCGCGATGTATTCCTCTATCTTGTCCGCCCGGGAATCCAAATGTTCCAAAATCAGCTTGGTGTGCTCTTCGGAAAAGACCGCCTTGAGCTGTCGGTTGGCATGCCCCTTGTAGCCCCATTCCTTCAAGCGTTCGTCCGTCAAGACGTAGCTGTCTTGCAGGGAGACGAAATGCATCGGGCCTTCGACGGCGATATCCTTTTCCAAAAGCATGCATTCCGGCTCTTCCGCCCCGGGTGTCGCCATATAAGCCTGGATGTGACGGGAACGGACATCCTTCGTATAGGCAATCTTCATGTAACCCATGATGAGGTACTTGTTCTTGAAATCGGCGTCACCGCCCTCGTAACGAGTGCCGAACAAAATGTAACGGCTCTTGTTCGTGAAGACTATTTTGTTGATGGATTTGACATTGCAGCAAGAAGCGAAGCCGTAAGTCGATGTTTCGTAATTCGGTTCAGAAAAGAATCCTTTGCCGTTTTCATTCAATTGGTCGCGGACCGGGACTACGGACATCCGGCTGGTTTCAACATAGAGCAAGCTGCCTGTGTTCTTTCCACGGAATCCTTGCCAACCGGTTAAATTAATCTGTATTTGCGGCATAAAACATCCTTCATCAGAGTAAAAGATTTAAAAGCGGACCAGAGGTGGTTCGTTTCCCACAGCAAGATATAAAATTACTAGTCAAAAAGACAACTTTTTTGCAAAAACGTCCTTTTCGCCAAAAAAAGCCGCCCCTTGTCGAAAGAACTCGGGGGTATCCGTCGTGAAGAACTCCGTTTTCCCGTTTTGGGAAAGGCGGGAGTCCATTTCCGGGTGTCGCTTCAAGTAGTCCGCCGTCTTCTTCGCGACAATCTCCCCTTGGGAGACGACGCGCATCCCGGGGACAGCTTCACGGATGGCGGGGAGCAAGAGCGGATAATGGGTGCACGCAAGAAGGAGGGAGTCTATCTCCGGGTCCTTGGCCAACAGACGGCGAATGTCCCGTTTGACAAAGAAGCGCGTCCCCTCGCAATCCGTCTCCCCATTTTCGACAAGAGTCGCCCAAAGGGGGCAGGCCTGCACGGTCACCATCAAGTCCGGGAAGAAGTGGGAAATCTCCATCGGGTAACTGCCGGAAGCCACCGTCCCCGGAGTCCCCAAGATTCCCAAATGCCCCGTCCGGGAAAAAGTCCCCGCCTCTTCCGCCGTGGGGCGGATGATGCCCAAGACGCGGTTCTCGGGGGCGATATTCGGCAGGTCGCGCTGTTGGATGGACCGGAGCGCCCGGGCGGACGCCGTGTTGCAGGCCAAAATCACCAATGGACAGCCCCGTTCAAAAAGGGCCTTGACCGCCTCCAAGGTGTAGCGGTAAATCGTTTCAAAAGTGCGGGAACCGTAAGGCGCGCGCGCGTTGTCCCCCAGATACATGAAATCATAAGAGGGGAGGATTCTGCGCAATTCCCGCAGAATCGTCAAGCCGCCGAAGCCCGAATCGAAGACGCCGATCACTTGCGCCCTCTCGATTCCGCCTTGCGACGGGAGTCCGCTTCAAATTCGCCGGGCAACAGCTGTCCCGGGGAAGTGCGCCCATCGTCCGCATTCCGGAAATTCGCCCGTTTTGCCGTCTTTTGCTGCACGGCCTCTTTCTGGATTTCGGAAAGGTGCGCCTCCCAATCCTGGAGGGATTCGTCCAGTTCCCCACGGGCTTGCAACATCAGCGCGCGCAGCTGTTCGAGTTCCCGCATCTGGTCGCGCTTCATAATCCACAGTTCCTCTTCTTCCGGCATGCGTTCGATGTTGAACAGCAGATTCAGATAGCGGTCTTCCGCCTCGATGTAAGCCTTGTAGGCCTCCTTGTACATGTAATCCCTGTCTTCCGCCATCGTCTGCTGGGCGGACTTCGTGCCCCCGCAAGAGGCCAGCAAAAGAATCCAGGCGGACAAGAGGAAAAATTTCTTCATGGGGCGGCTGCCGAATCCTTCACGACCGTGTAGAGCCGTTCAATGGTCGTGTTGCTCTTGAAAGTCGCCGTGTCGCCCGTCTTGGAATTCACCATCGTATGCGTCCCCACCTTGACTTCCCGTTCCTGGCAGGGGATTCCCGTACGAGGGTCGAATGTCACCCAATAGGCCGTTTCATATTCCCCGCGAAGTCCCGTGCGATAAGCCTGAAACTGTTCCGTCCCGATTTTGCTGTTCACGTGTTGCTCCCAAATGTAATAGGGGAAGCTTTCCGTTTCCTTGAAATAGACCGTGTAGCCGAGGCAGTGCCTCTTGTCCAAATTGTGGAAACCGTCCGTGACGACGGAATCCACCTGGATCAAGGCGAACCGAAGGCGGTCACGGTCCTTGAGCAGCTGCGTGATGTTCCCCTTTTCGGGAACGGATCCCGTGAGCAGGTGATCCATCTCATAGCGATGCTTCTCTTGCCGTTCGAGATGCTTGATGTAATCCGGGTTCAGGAGCTGCTCGCGCCAAACCTGCGGCATCGGAATCCGATACAAGAGGGAGTCGTAGCCCTCGGCGAAGCCCTTCGTGGAGATTGCCCGTCCATCGATGCCTTTCGTCACGACCTCCGGGATACGCCACTGCAGCTCCGCCGGGTGGGAATTCTTGAGGTAGCCGCGGGAATTGTCTATCTCGAAATTCCGCAAAATGCAAAGGGTGTCCCCCGACTGGGAATATCGAAGCCGCACGTAATCCGCCGTGACGGTCCCCACCCGTTCGATGCCGGAAAGGTCTATCGTGGAATAGGTGCTTTCCGTGTAAAGCTCCACGGCGACGGGTTCCGGCAACTTGTAATTCACCTCGACGTCTGACGAGCAAGCGGCCAAAATCAACGGGGAAAGGGCGAACGGGAAAAGCTTCATCAGTCCGCCTTTTCACTATTGAGTACGACCCGGACAGTCTTTTCTTTCAACAAGGTGTCCGCATCGGCATCGCGGAAACGGATTGAAAACTCACCTTGCTTCGCATGGAAAAATTCCGTGGCGCTGGCGATGCCCCCGTGACGGGCGGAGGAGACGACCACCGTGTAAGAGCCGTCCTTGGAATTGACCTTGCTCGTCTTGGACGCGACGATTTTGCCATTTGCGGCGGCGACCTCCCATTTCAACCGGGAAAAGTCGAAACTCTTGCCGTAGCGGAACTGCATCACGAACGGATCCGAGCTGCGGAAGACGCTCCCCGTATCGACGACTGCGGCGCGATTTTGCATAAAATCCTTCCCGGTGACGATTTCCATCGGCTCCGAAGTGCAAGCGGCGAAGAACGCCGATGCAAATGCAGCAAACCAAAGAACTTTCTTTTTCATCTTGCCATCCTCTTCAAAGACCGAAATTCAAAATCCGGGAGAATCACCGAACATTCCGGCAGATACATGAAAAAGTTACAAATTTAAGGGCGGAAAAATTCGACGAGCATTTCGAAGTGCGGCGTTTGCGGGTAAAAGGCGAAGCCCTCCGCCCGGTGGATGCGGAAACCGTGCGCGGCCAAGAGGCGCGTGTCCCGGGCGAGGGTCGCGGGATCGCAGGAGACGTACAAGAGCTTCCGGGGAGAGGCCTTGGCGACGGCTTCGATGGCGGAAGGAGACACTCCCGTCCGCGGCGGGTCTACAATCAGGACATCCGCCCCGGAGGCGTCGTTTTGCGAAAGCCAGTCTTCGGCGGGAGCGGAGACGTTGGCAGCACCGGGGACATTCCGATTCGCATGGGAAAGGGCCGCGCCGTCGCGTTCCACCGTGACAATCCGGCGAAAGTCCTTTTGGAGGACGGAGGCGAAGAATCCCACCCCGCTGAACATGTCGATGAGAAATTCCCCGGACCCCGCGAATTCCCGGACGGATTCGACCAGTCGGGGCAAGACTTCCAAGTTCGACTGGAAAAAACACGAGGCATCCATCGAAAGGCGCACCCCGGCGACATCCACCGTATTGGTCGCGAACCTCTGAAAATCCGACGGGGACATTCCCCGGTAAAAGAAGGAGACTTTTCCATTCCCCCCGTCGAACGCGGAGATTTCCGGGACTTTGGGGAATCGGGAAAGGGCGCGGTTCAAATCGGGAGTGAGTACGGGACACTCGGGGACGGCAACGGCGAAACGGCTCTTTTCGCCTCGAAACCCCCAACCGTTCCCGGCGCGGACAAGCCTCGCGCGGTTGCGGTAACCGTAAGGGGAGCCGGAATGGATTTTCCAGCCAGTGGGGAATTCCACCTTCGCGATGCGGCGGAAGGTTTCTTCCACGGTTTCGCGGTACATCTGCAGCTGGAATTCGAATGAAGCGTGTTCCAAGGAGCAGCCGCCGCACTTGCCGTAAAACGGGCACTTGGGCGCGACGCGAAAGGGGGAGCTTTCCAAAATTTTCCGGGCGACACCTCGGGCAAAGTCCTTCTTGGACGAAATGAGGGAAACCTCCGCCAGTTCCCCGGGCAACGCCTTGGAGACAAAACAGACGCGTCCGTCCTCCAAGTGCGAAAGGGCGTCGCCGCCCTGGGCCATCTTTTCCATGCGGAGCAAGACCGTCCGGGATTGATTGCGACTGTCCTCGGGGCGAAATTTCATGTTGCGGATTCGGAAAGGAAAATGTCCGGGTCGCCGGAAAAGACCCTCGGCGGACGGTTGAAGTCCAAAGTGGGGACGCTGTCCATCAAGACCTTCGTATAAGGATGCCTCGGATTCTCGAGCACTTCCGAAACGGGGCCGCTTTCCATTTCGCGGCCCTTGTACATCACCAAGACCCGGTCGGCGAACGAACGGACCGTGAGAATGTCGTGCGAAATGAAGACGATGGAAAGGCCCAATTCCCGACGGAGCCGTTCAAGCAATTGCAACACTTGTTCCTGTACGGAAACGTCGAGCGCGCTGGTGACTTCGTCTGCGACAATCACCTTCGGGTCCACCATCAGGGCGCGCGCAATGCCAATCCGCTGCCGCTGCCCACCGGAGAATTCATGCGGATAGCGGAAAAGGGAATCGCTCGGAAGCCCCACCAAATCCAATTCCTTCCGGGCTTTCGCCAAGGCATCCGCTTTTGAAAATCCCCTCGCCTGCAACGGGAACGAGAGAATTTGGGAAACGGTCTGCCGAGGATTCAGGCTGGAATAGGGATCTTGGAAAATCATTTGTACGGATTCGCGGACAGCGGAAAAAGCCTTGGGCGCGCGAACGTCGATTTTTTTACCGAATACAAAATATTCCCCGGAATGCCACGGCAATAGCCCCACCAGAGCTTGGGCGAGAGAGCTCTTTCCGCAGCCGGATTCCCCGATGACCGCCAAGATTTCCCCTTCTCCAAGAGAAAAGGAAATTTCTTGCACGGCCTTCAAATACTCGGAAACCCGCGAAAGGACACCGCTCCGCATCGGGTAATAAACGGAAACTCCGTTGACGCGCAAAGCCTCCGTCATCCATTTTCCGCCGGAGATGCTTCGTCGCTCAGTTCGGTGAGAGCCTTTTGGACATTCTTTTCCGTTTCGGAAAGAATCTCCTTGCATTCGCGGAGAAGCTTCGTCGCCTCTTCCACTTGGCTCGCCAATTCATCTACGCCCACGTCGCTCTTGTCGATTCTCGAAAGAATCGCCTCCAGACGATTCATCGCATTTTGATAACGGTTGTTTTGCTCGCTCATTTTTCAAGTTCCCTTGCGATTTCCTTCGCAAATTCGGAAAGGCTGCCGTCTCGCGCGCCCATGACCAAGACCGTGTCGCCGGGCTTCGCCTCTTTGACCATTTCAAGTCCGCACGCCGCCCTGTCGGCGACAAAGCGGGCGGACACGCCCAGACGCTTCAAATCCTCGACCAAATCCGCAGAGGAAATGTCCCGCGTCACGGTTCCTCCCGCATAAAAGATTTCGCTGAAATAAATGCAGTCCCCTCGGCGCAACGCCTGGGCAACGGCGTGGACAAGCTCGTTCCGCAAAAAACGGGTCGGGCCGAATCCATGGGGCTGGAAATAGGCGATGACGCGGCCCTTGGTGAAATCTTCCGCAGCGCGGATGCTCGCAAATATTTTCGCCGGGTTGTGCGCAAAATCATCGACGACGGTGACGCCGCCGAATGTCCCTAAAATCTGATGACGACGATGAATCCCTTCGAAGGATTCGAGAGCCTTGGCGCACTGTCTGAGCGGAACGCCGGCTTTGATTGCCGCGGCGACGGCTGCCAGGGCATTCATCATGTTGTGTTCCCCGGGGAGCGGGACCGTGAACGGCACCAATTCGCCCAAATGCCGGACGCGGAACGAGATGGAGTATCCGACGGGCTTGAAATCCATCCCTTGCACGCCGGCCTTCGCTTCCAGCCCGAAGTCGTCCAAGTGATTCTCGCTGAAGGCGTTTGAAAGTTCATCCGCTTCATTTACAATCAAGACCTTGCCTCGTTCCACTATCCGGTGGGAAAATTCTCCGAAAATCCTTTGCAATTCGGAAATTTCCTTGTGGTCTTTCCCGATGTTCAAGATGATGCCGATTTCCGGCGAATAGCGGACAAGAGTGCCGTCGCTTTCATCGGCCTCCGCAACTAGCCAATCCCCGTCCCCGGCGACGGCATTCCCCACCAGGCCTTTTTTTTCGAGAGAAACCAGCCCAGCGCCGGAAAGGAGCGACGGGGAAAGTTTCGCTTCATTCAAAATGTGCCAAATCATTCCCGTCACGGTGCTTTTACCGCTCGTGCCGCTGACGCAAATCGTCTTGACGCTTTCAGAAATTCGGGCGAGCATTTCGCTGCGGTGCATCCGGGGAACGCCCAGTTCCGAAGCACGCTTCAAATCCGGGTTGGATTCTTCTATCGCCGTGCTGACGACAACGGCCGAGAGCCCATCCCGAACGCCGGAGCCGTCCTGGGGGAAAGTTTCGATTCCCGCCGCTTCGAGTTTTTGACGAATTCCGTCACCCGCCGCAGAGGAGAACTGCCTGTCCGAACCGGACACGGAAAAGCCCTTCCCCGCCAGATATTGGGCGATAGCGCTCATCCCGGAACCGGCGACTCCGACAAAGAAGAATTTTTGATTTGGCAAAAGCATGGGAACATTATAGAAAATTTCCGGAGATTGTCTTTCGTCCGCACGAACGACTAATGTTCACCAAGTGAACTGTTTTCCGTTGGCGTGGAGGCTTTTGTCCGCCAAACGGACGGTTTTGTCGTTGGCACGGAGCTGAGTCCGTCAAGCGAACTGTTTTTCCATTGGCGTGGAGGCTCTTGTCCGTCAAACGGACGGCTTTGTCGTTGGCACGACCAGCTGCGCCTACCCAGCGCGGGGGAAAGGTAGGGGGCTGCTCAGAGTTACGAAGGCCGCAGCCCCCTTCCTTTCAACCACCCCCGTGGCCACGTTTAAGTTCAACTAGAACTGTTTTTCGTTGGCACGGGCGGCTTGTGTCCGTCAAACGGACGGTTCTGTCGTTGGCACGGGCGGTTTCCGTCAAACGGACTGTTGGTCGCAGCAGGATTGCACATGGTTCTAGATTTGCTA
>CAZCRF010000062.1:0-14203 GCA_964501065.1 uncultured Fibrobacter sp.
TTATAGAAATCCCCACCGTTCCGTCAAGGGGTCGGCGGCACTTTTCCCGGATTTTCCCGCTTGTTTTTCACTTACAACGCGAATTTCCGAAGTCTCCACCCACCATAAACCAATTTACCAACAAACTATAAACAACCTTGTACAAAATTTAGCCTCTTCGGCGCGACCGTCCAAACGAAAACCGCTGATTTAAAACGTCAAAAGGGTTCCGGACAACGAGAAACGGCTCCATTCCACGCCTTCGGAATCCCCAAAACAAGGGCAAAGGTCGAATCCGACGCCCATTGGATAAAACCATCAAGTCCCCATCGCCCAAAGCCCCGTCTTCACCAAGAGCTTGGACACCCAACACCGCTTAAGCCGAATTTCATTCGCAGCCCCAACCCAGTGAACAACACGCACCGAATCCGTCGACATCGGAATTCAACGAATCGAACTCCGACCAGTCGCATTTCAAAATCAGAACCGACCTTTCAAGCTTTTGTAGAAGCACAAGATTTGCCGTATATCCTTTTAACAAGCCGATGAGAAAGCAAACCTCGCAGACTCTTTCGGGAATCCCGGCTTTTTGTAAAGCGCGCCTCCGTTTACGGTGGAAAACAAAAAAAACGCTAGCTTCGGGTTCGAACGCTCTTGATTTTTATTGATTATATATCGACAACCCACAAAAACTTTCCCTATTTTAAGGGAAACATCCTCCGGAGGCCTTATGCGCATTCGACATTTTGCAATCCTATCCGCCGTATCGGCGTTTTCCCTAGCTTTTGTCGCCTGTTCCGACGACAAGTCCAGCGCTGCGGACGACACCCTTTCTTCCGAGGCGATTGAAAGCAGCTCTTCCTTTTCAGAGGAAGATGCGGGCATTTCTTCCGCCACTGTGGAAGAAAGCTCCTCTTCGACTCCCATCCCGACAGCCGGGCTGCTGCTCGACAACATGGAAGACGGTGACGGGGAAACGGAAATCGGCACGGGCTGGTACACTTACGACGACGTAAGCAGTGGAGCGGCCTCCACGATTTCCACCCCGGTCGACGCCGAAGGAAACATCATCGCAGCGGAAACGGACAACGGTTCAAAATACGCCTTCAAGGTGGAATTCAACCTGAACAAGGGAGATTACGCATACGACCCGTATGTCGGCTGGGGATTCCAGGTCCCGGCGACTGTCGACGTCGGCAAATATGCCGGCATCCGCTATTCGTACAAGGGGGCGGCCCATTACATCCACGTGGAGACCTCCGACGTGACGGATTACGACGTGCACCTCGCTTCTCAAAAGAAGTCCGACACGTGGACGACGGTGACTGTCGCATTCGACGACTTGGTGCAAGGGGGCTGGGGGGAATCCGTCACATTCAACGCGGCGAACATCAACGCCATCAGCTTCCAAGTGAAGGGAAACGGCAAACAGGACTCCGTCATCATCGACGACATCTATCTAGTCGAGGCCAGCGAGCTTCCGGCGAAAGTCGCCGACATGACCATCCACGACCCAATTGTTTACGGCATCGAAATCGGGAACATCGACATTGCGAATCCGCTCCAGGAAAAGGCGATGAAGTATTTGAACAAGGGGGTCAACTTCACCAACTGGCTTGAAGAGGCCGACGGAAAGTTCACGGGCGAATTCGAGCTCGGGGAATCCGACGTGAAGCTGCTTTCCGAAAGCGGATTCAAGGCTCTCCGCCTGCCGATAGATTTGGACCTTTACGTGGAAAACCGCAGCGAGTTCTTGAACGATTCGACGGGAAAAGTCGAATTGCAGATGAACGATTCCATCTTCATCGTACTCGATTCCTTCGCCAATTGGACGGAACGCTACAAGATGTCCTTCACGATCGACTACCACGAATACGACAACAGCTACAACGTCACCTCCTCTACGGACAAGCAATACTTGGCGATGATGGCCGGAGTCTGGAAAGCCGTCGCCGCCCACTTTTCGACGAATCCTCGGGAGGACATCTTCTTTGAACTGCTGAACGAGCCGGACATGACCTACGGGAAAGTGACGCAGGCCAATTGGACGATTGCCGCGCAAGGGATGATCGACTCCATCCGCACGGTTGACTCCCTGCACACGATTATCTTCGGCGACGCGCAGTGGTATTCCATGTCTCTCCTCGTCAAGCGTGAACCGTTTGCAGACGACAACATCGTTTACGCGATTCATTCTTACGACCCGTTCATCTTCACGCACCAAGGCGCGTCCTGGGGCGACGCGGCCCCCATCAAGAATATCCCGTTCCCCTACTCGGCGGACAAATGGTCCGAATATTCATCCGACTTCGGAGTCAACGCTTCGACGGCGAGCTGGGTCAAGACAGCCGTCAAGAATTATTACAAGACGGGCAGCAAGGGATACATTCTCAGCTTGGTCGTGAAAGCGAAGAATTGGGCGGTCGAGAACAACGTTCCCTTGGTCTGGAACGAGTTCGGGGCTTACAACGCCAAGTCGGATGCGGAATCCCGCTTGAACTACCTGACGGCAGTCCGCGAAATCAGCGACACGTTGCAGATTCCGTGGCAGCATTGGGGCTACACGGGCGGATTCGCCGTCATCGAGAACGGCAAACTGATCGACGGCTTGGCGAAGGCTCTCGACTTGGAATAACCCCCATTGAAAATTCAAAGGTTCCCGCAAGCCGGGAACCTTTTTTGTATGCGCAAATTCAAATTTTTTCCGCTACAGCCTTGTCGGCGATGTCCTTCAGCACCAAACCGGCAAGAGTGAATCCGAAAATGGCGGTGATATGGGCGACAGTCCCGTTGATTTGCGCCTTCCCCGAACACCACTCGTGATTCAGAAGCTCCGGATTCCCGGGTCCCGAAACCGCTTTGGGGCAAAGGCACTTGTCCGTTCCGCAAGAGCCGTTCTTTCCCTTGTTCTGCAGAAGCTCCTCGCTGAAGACGCAGAGGAACTTGTGCGCGGGCATCTGGCGGCGGGAGCGGAACTTGGTGCGGAGGGCGCGCGCAAGCGGGCAACCTTGCACCTTCCAAAATTCAGCGACACGAATCTTCGTCGGGTCGAGCTTCAACGCAGCCCCCATGGAAGAGAAGAACACCGCCTTCGTCTTGCAAGCTTCCAAAATCAAATGGGCCTTGTCCTTCAGGGAATCGATTGCGTCGATGATGTAATCGAAATTCTCAAGACGGAAGCCTTCGGAATTCTCCGGGGAAAAGATTTCTTGCCGGGCTTCGATTTCCGCCAAGGGGTTGATTTGCAGCAGGCGTTCTTTCAGCGCATCGACCTTCACCTGCCCCACGGTCTTCACCGTGGCCATCAGCTGCCGATTGACGTTCGTAATGCAAATGCGGTCGCTGTCCACGACGGTGAGCCTCCGTATTCCCGAACGGACGAGGCTCTCGGCGCACCAAGAACCGACTCCGCCCACCCCAAAAACAATCACGTTCTTTTCGGAAACGGAATCCATCGTCGCATCGCCTAGCAAAAGTTCCGTACGTCGCAGAATGGCATTGTCAATTTTCATGGGCAAAATTTAGCATTTGCCGGAGATTCGCCCAACCGCAGACGGCATAATTAAAAATGTATTCATTTATAAATGAACAAAAATTCATTTGTAATTAAAAGACGATTCATTTATATGTAATTTTTAACTTCCTGAGGCGTTTTTTCCTTGGAAATTTCGGCACTTTAGCTAGCTTGTCCGCAAACTTGAACAAAAAGCCTATGAATATTTCCAAACTTTTCCCCATTTTCACTTCGGCGGCCTTTGCCGGCGGACTCATGCACAACACGAACCAATCCGCGGACTTTGTACGCAATTTCGCGCAAGACGCTTCGATTACGAACTCCGCGGTTTACTACAACCCGGCGGGAACCGCCTTTGCGGAAGACGGCATTTACGTTTCGGCGCACAGCCAGACCGTTTGGCAGACGCGGGAAATCGACACGGACTTGCTCGGCTATTACGAAGGGGAATCCTTTGTCCCGGTGATGCCGAGCCTACTGGTGAACTGGCACAAGGGCGATTTCGCCCTGTCCGGAGGCTTTTACATCATCGGCGGCGGCGGCGAGGCGAAGTTCAACGACGGACTCCCGCTCATCGACCAGCTCCTTTCGCAAGTGCTCGTCTCCCAAGCTTCCCAGAGCGAGACGTTGGCGGGAGTCTTGAAAGCGTACAAGCCCACGGACCTCTACAGTTCCAAATTCACCGGGAAACAATACGTATACGCGTGGCAGCTCGGCGCCAGCTACCGTTTCCTGGAAATGTTCTCCGCATTTCTCGGCGCGAGGGTCAACTACGCCTACAGTTCTTACGAAGGTTCCATGAAATCGACGAAAGCCGCCGACGCATTGGGATCCGCAACCCTTTCCGGAATGCTCACGAAGACCCTCCTCAACTGCGAACAGACCGGTTGGGGAATCACGCCGATAGCCAGCCTCGGATTCCACTACGGGAAGTTCAGCGCGGGCGTCAAATACGAACACAACACAGCCATTGAAATGGAAAACGAAACCAGCGAAATCGACGCGACGGTCGCCACTTACATGCCCGAGTTCAAGGACGGGAAAAAGAGCGACAACGATTTGCCGGCGATTCTTTCCGTCGGGTTCA
This sequence comes from uncultured Fibrobacter sp., assembly GCA_964501065.1. Classification (GTDB taxonomy): domain Bacteria; phylum Fibrobacterota; class Fibrobacteria; order Fibrobacterales; family Fibrobacteraceae; genus Hallerella. Next base: position 4,581 of record CAZCRF010000062.1, read on the forward strand.
GCTACGCTTGGCTGGATTGGCTGCGCACGGGAATCGGATATCACCATTATTTCGACACGTTCGCCGATTACCCCCAAGGGAAACAGGACTATTTGGACGGCGACGAGAACGAATTCGTGCTGGGCGTGGAAGTGGACATCGCAAAGCCGCTCACGGTTTCCGTCTCCGTCCAACGCACCCTTTACGGCGTCTCGGACGATTACATCAGCGACCTGAGCTTCGTCACGGACTCCTGGTCCATCGGCGGGGGATTCGCGTTCCGCTTCACGGACTACTTCCAGGTGCAAGTCGGTTACATGGAAACCCTTTACGAAGAATACACGAAAAAGGACAACGGCGTGAAGAAGACCTACGACAGGACCAGCCACAACATCGCCGTCGGATTGGATTTCAAGATTTAAACGTCAAGCCCGGAAAAGAACTTCCGGGCTTTGAATTATCGGTGTTTGGAATGCAAAAATTCCAACGCCACTATTTCTTTCTTCTCTTGGGCCCGGGCATGAACGGGCTTTCCGTTTCAGCAGCATTCGAGACGGTTGCGGCGGCGGATTCCTGCCGGACGACGACGGAGTCCCCTTCGGAAAGCCCCTTGAGAATCTGCACGTTCACCCCGTCGTTGATGCCCGTCTTCACCGGGCGGAAGGCAGCCTTGCCGCCGACGTTCACCCAGACTCCCTTCCCCACGAGCTTCGGCGTTGAAGTCGAGCTTTTTTTGGGGGAGCCGCCGGGTCCACCCGGCATCATTCCGGGAGGCGGCCCGAAGTCATCCTCATCACCGGCGGCCTTCTTTTCCGGCCTCGGCGGACGCGGCATTTCACTCGGATCGGCCAGCGGAGTCCCGTCCTCCGGAGTGAACTTGATGGCGGTCACGGGAACGCTCAACGCATCCTCGACTTCCTCCGTCACAATGGTGCACGTAGCCGTCATGCCGGGAAGGAGCTTCAAGTCCGGATTGTCCGCCGTTATCACGACCGTATACGTCACCACGTTGGACGTCACCGTGGGATTCAGACGCACCGATTCCACCGTTCCGCGGAAGGTGTCCTCTTGAAACGCATCCACCGTGAAGGACACCTTTTGCCCGGCCTTCACCTGCCCGATGTCCGCTTCATCGACATCCGCCATCACGCGCATTTTCGAAAGATCCTTCGCCAAGATGAAGAGGGTCGGCGCGCTCATGGAAGCCGCCACCGTCTGGCCCACGTCCACGGAGCGTTCGAGCACGACGCCGTCTATCGGGCTTTTGATGATGCAGTAGCTCAAGTTCAGCTTGGCCTGTTTCACTTCGCTCTTGCGCGTCTCCCAGGCGAACTTCGCCGAGTTCATTTCGTATTCCGCCGTTTCCAAATCCACGGCACTCGCGCTGTTGGACTCTGCGAGCTTCTTGGTGCGGTTGTAAACGGAAAGCTTGTGCTCGTAGTCGATCTTTGCGCTGTTCGAAGCGATTTCCGCCTGATAAAGGGTCGCCTGCAATTTGGAGCGGTCCAGCTCCGCAATCACTTGCCCCTTTTTCACCTTGGAGTTGAAGTCGACGTAAATCTTGCTGATGTCGCCCGAAACTTGGGTGCCGACGTTCACCGTGTCCATGGGGGAAAGCGTCCCCGTCGACGAAATCGTCGTCTGGATGGTCGACCGCTTGACTTTTTCGCTCACCATCACGCCGACTTTTCCCTGCTTCGGCTCGGAAAGGAATCGGTGCGCGGCAAAGACGCCCGCGCCCGCGACGACAAGAATCAATAGAATTCGAATCCACTTTTTCATAGGAACCTTCCCATGTAAAGGTCTAGAAGATGTCTGGCCAGGATGCTCGTATACTTGGCCTTGGTCAGCGTACTTTTGGCACTTTGCAAATTGTTCTTTTGCTCCAAAAAGTCCGTGAAGGCGATGGTCCCCACCGAACGCCGCTCCGCGGCGACGCGGAACGCCTCTTCGGCGCTTTCAAGCCCGGCGACGGCCGCATTCCAGCTGGCGTCCGCACTTTGCGCTTGCAAGTAGAGCTGCTCCAGATTGTTCTCGAGAGTTTTGCCCGTTTCCCTTTTGGTCACTGCGGCGCGTTCGCTTTCGACTTGGGCGGAAAGCACCTTGGCCCGAGTCGTCCCACCATCGATGATGGGAATGTTCACTCCGAGCGAAATGCTGTGCGTGTAGCCATTTTTCATCTGACGGGCATATCTGTCCGATTGCCAAGCTTGGAACCCCGTTTCCGCCGAGGCACCGAGAGTCACCGAAACGGAGCCGTTCCTCTGCGCCTGCTGCACGTTCTTTTCGGCGGCTTCCGCATTCAAGCTATCGGAAACCAGGCCGGGATAATGCGACTTCGCTTCGGCGAGAACCTCTTCGAACGTAGGCAAATCGCCGAAATCCGCCGGCGTTTGAAAGTGGGCATCCGGAGCGTGGACGGAAAAGGAATCCGAACGGGAAAGTTCCAAAATTTGCCGCAAGGCCGTTTTCGCCGAAAGTTCCTCTTGGGCGGCGGTTATCTGCTTGACCATTGCATTCGCCGCGTCGCTTTTGGACAGGGCGAGGTCGCTCCGCGTGATAGTCCCCGCTTCGAACAGGCGTTCGTTGTATCGCACGAGCGAATCCGAGAGAGCCAAGGCGGAATCCGCCGTCTTCCGGGATTCCTCCGCAGCGAGAAGGTTCACGAACGCATTCATTGCGCTTTCCTGGATGTTGAGCGCGGCCAATTCCGTATTGTACTTGCTCGCCTCCAAAGAGAGCTTCTTGCTTTCGACGTCCATCCCGGAAGAGCCTCCGTCCCAGATTTTGTAAGAGCCGGAAACGCCAAGGCTCAAACGGTAATGGTCTTGGGAATTCCCGTCGAAGGGAGTGTCGAAAAGGGACTGGTTGATATTTGCAGAGAGGGTCGGCCTGTTCGACGCCTGGGAAGCCTTCAGGGAAGCTTCGGACGCCCGCTCGGAAAGCCGCGCGCTTTCGACGTCCAAGCTCCGCTCCTTGGCCATTTTGACGCAATCTTCTAGCGAAAGGGTCTGTTCGGCGATGGCGGAACAGGCGAGGGCGACAAAAAAGAGAATTTCAAAACGAGGTCTCACGCCTTTAAGATGCCCGAGGGGCTTCCTCCGTTGCAACCATCGCTTCCGCCGCCTTTTGCCGCCTTTCCCTGCGAAGGGCGTCCCGTTTTGCCGTGTCGTGAAGCCGGGCGACTCCGTAAACGCCGAGGCCGCTTGCGACGGGGAGGAAATACGAAAGCGCCGACGCCACCGGGGAAACCTTCTTTCGGCGGCCGAAGAAAACGGCAATCAGGGCGGACAGAAAAAATCCCGTCCACGCGGCGATGCGCCCGACGCGGCGATTCTTCCGCTCCCTGCCGCGCATCCCCGCAGCGGGCTGCATGGCGTCCAAGGTGAAGTGGGTGAGAATCGCGGAACCCGAAACGGCGAAAATCCGGTTCGACAGCTCTTGGAGCCATTTCGGGAAAAGCTTCGCGACACGGGAAAATCCGAGGAGATGGACAGCGGCGCCCGCCGCCGCATACAGGAAGAGCATCCGCGTGACGGCCGGGCTTTTGAAAGTGTCGTCGATGCACCAATTCACAAAATGTTCGCAATTGTTGCCGTAGAGATAGTAGGAGCGTTCGTAGAGGCGCTTTTTGGCCCGGAGAACGGCCTCTTCGCCGCGGAACTTGGCGTGAGGATGCTCCACCACGCGAAAACCGTGACCGTCGCAGAAACGCTTCATCGACGTCTTGACGACGCTGCCATAGCGAATCAGATGCGGCAGCTTCAAGAAGTCCCTCCCCGAAAGAGTCCGCGCCATCCCCGAATAGTGGATGACCTTCCCGTTCCCGGCATAAAGGCCGTGGTGATTGAACGCGGTCCTCGGTGAAATCAAATGGGAGCCAATCGGCGGCTCCGGAATTTTCGATTCGTCAATCGTTTCCGTCATGCTTTCAATATAATGAAAAAGTCCCGACGGGGATTCGCCGGGACTTTGAAATGGACGATACTGGATTTGAACCAGTGACCTCTGCCGTGTGAAAGCAGCGCTCTAAACCAACTGAGCTAATCGTCCTTGAGCGAAAGCAAAGATACTAAAGGTTTTCCGTTGCGTCAAGGCTTTTGCCCGGAAACCGGTTACAGATATTTGTCTTCCGCTTTGCCCAGGACGGAAAGAAAATCGGCCTGGGTCTTGGATTCCGTCAAATCCTTGCGGACTTCGGCGTTCGCCAGGATGCGGCTCACGGACGACAACGCCTTGAGGTGCGGCCCGACGGTGTTCCCCGGGCTGACAATCAAAATCAAGAGGTGGACGGGTTCATTGTCCATGGCGTCGAAATCGATGCCCTTCTCGACCGTCGCGGCGACAAGGCACATCCTGTCGACGTAGTCGATTTTGGCGTGCGGCACGGCCAGTCCGCAGCCGATTCCCGTGGAGCGGGTCTGTTCCCTTTTCCAAACGGCGTCGAAGATTTCGTCCCGATGTTCCAACTTGTAGGCGGCGCAGAGGGCGTCCACCAATTCATTTAAAATTTCTTCCTTTGTCGTGCTTTGCGAATGGATGATGACGCTGTTGTCGGCGAATCGTTCTGAAAAGCGCATAGGTTCTGTTTCCTTGTGATTTCTAAAAGTTTAGTAAAAAAACGCCATTTGAGGAAAATCGCCCGGCGAAAAAGCGATTTTACAGAAAAGGCTCTCAATTTTGTTTCATTTCAGGCCAATTTCGGGGAATTTCGGGGAATTTCAGCGAATTTGAGCCATTTGGCGATATTTTTCCAAGGCTTCGGCAATGGAAAGCTGCCCCGGCGCGACGGCTTTCCGCAAGGAGCAGTAGGTGAGGTTCGCCCCGGACAGGAGGCTCTTGATGCGGGATTCGCGACCGAAATCGCCCATGGCGAAAAGGGAAAAATAGCGGAAACGGGAAGACGCCCTCTCTATCAGCGGGTAAACGCCCTCGAAGTCCCCGGCGGACACAGCCATGCAGGCCGTCTTGAACCCGGCGACGCCGAACGATTCGGCTGCGGAAACGAGCCGTTCCAGCTCCTCCGCAGAAGGAACCCTTTGAAAATCGTGGTGGGACGCGAGAACTTGGGCGTTCCCGGAAATTTCGGGGAGCAAGGAGGACAAGCATTCGATTTCGACGTCGACGATTCGGGGAAAAACGCCGGCGGACAAAACGGGAATCATCCAGCGGCCCCTTTCGTTCGCCCATTCGTTCGGAATCGCGCCGCCGTCCCGTTCCAGTCGGAAGGTTCCGATGAGGAGAGCCTTCGGGAAAAGGGCGGAAAGCCTTTCGGCGATGCCCGGAAGCCCGCTTTCCGGAGTCCCGCCCGCCCAAAAGAGGTCGTAACGGATTTCCAACGCAGAACACAGTCCCGCTGCACGGGAAAGCTCCCCTTGCGGATTTCGTTCCACGTCGGACAGGGTCTCGGGGTCGATGATGCCGGCAAAGAATTTCACGGGGAAAATTTAAATAAACTCAGGTCCCGCGTCCGGGGAAAAGTTGATGCGCGTCAAACGGGAGGAATTCCTGCGGCGGATTCGATGGAAAGGCCGGGATTTTGGCTTATATTCCAAAAGGGAGGCTCCATGCCGCAGAAGAAAGGCTTCACTTTGATTGAAATACTGGTCGCGCTGATGATTGTCGCCATCCTCGCCGCCGTTGCCGTCCCGAAAATCACCGGAAGCACGGCAAAGGCCCAGGCGACGGAAATTCCCATGGCTGCGGACGCTTACATGACGATGCAGACCCTTTACGCCGGGGAGCATTCTTCGGTGGGGAACTGGAAGTCCATCGGCTACACGGCACCGGAATCGGGCGGAGGCGTCTTTGAGTATTCGGGAGGGGACATCTCGGGCGACGTGAATCTAGGCCTCCTGGGGAGCGGAGCCATCGGCTGGGAAGCTTCGAATACGAAGAAACTGAACTCTTGCCCGCCGGGCAACGCTTGGAACGTCACCGTCTTCCCGGAATCCGAAAACGCCGTCCGATTCCGAAAGGGCGTTTCGCGAGACGATTGCGAAAGCTTGGTCGCCGGATGGGCTACGCCTTGATTTTGTCAAAAACTCGTATTTTGACAGAAGTTGGCAAAAAAGGTTTGTATATATGGCGACATGAATACTGCACAAAAGAACATTTACTCAAAAAGACACTCCCCCGTTTCCGACGGGAGCTTCCCTTCGGGAGGCTTTGAATCCTTCCGCCGCCGCATCATCGGCCTTCTGTCCGCAGGCGGCGAATGCCCGGAAATCGACGACGAAGTCCTTTTCCCCTATTACCGCAACGGAGAATGCGAAACCTACGTGGTCGCCGCGTTCGGTTACGAAAGCTGAAACTTAGACGGCCTTGTATTCCGCGAACCGGGCCTTGCCGTAAAAGTCGGGCAGCGTCCCCATCCACTCGAGCCATGGGTATTTAGACGATTCCGCTTCGAGAATCTTGTCTTCTCCCGCTTCCGGCCCGATTTCAAGCAGCAGCACGCCGCCCGGATTCAACCGACCTCGGCTCTGTTCGAGAATCTTCCGCACCAAGTCCAAGCCGTCCGGGCCGCCGAAAAGGGCAAGGGCCGGGTCAAAGTCACGGACTTCCGGCTGCAAGTTTTCCCTTTCCGCATCCGGGATGTACGGCGGGTTGCTGACGATGGCGTCAAACATTTTCCCTTCCGGAAGAGCCCGCAACAGGTCTCCTTGCAAGAACTCCACGTCCGCGCCGTTCGCCTCGGCGTTTTCCTTCGCCAAATCCAAAGCCTCTTTCGAAACGTCCGTCGCCACGACAGATGCCCCCGGAATCTCCTTGGCCGCGGCGATGGCTATCGCTCCCGTTCCCGTTCCGATGTCGGCGATGCGGCAAGAATCCTTCCCCGAAAGGCGTTCCTTCAAAATATCCACGAGGGATTCCGTCTCCGGCCGTGGAATGAGCGCGCGGCGGTCGCAGCGGATTTCATGCCCGCGGAAACTCGTACCGCCCACAATGTGCTGCAAAGGCTCCCTTTTGGCGCGCCTGGCGACTAGCGGACGGAGAACTTCGAGTTCCTTCTCGGAAAGGGGCTTGTCGAAATTCAGGTACAAATCCATCCTTTTCATTTTCAAACCATGCGCGAGGAGGGATTGGGCGTCGAAGCGCGGGTCGGGGACGCCCTTGTGCTGGAAGAACGCCGTCGTCTTGTTCAAGATGTCGAGAACTGTATTCATGCGAATTTCCCGAGGACTTCCTGGGCGTGGGCCATTTGAAGCGCATCGATGATTTCTTGGATGTCCCCAGTCATGACGCTGTCTAACCGATAAAGGGTCAAGTTGACGCGGTGGTCGGTGACGCGGTTCTGTGGGTAATTGTAGGTGCGAATCTTGGCGGAACGGTCGCCCGTGCCGACCATCGCCTTTCGGCTGGCGGCTTCCGCCTGCTCTTTTTTGGCAATGACGGCGTCGAGGATTTTGGAACGGAGCATTTCCATGGCGTGCAGGCGGTTCTGGAGTTGGGAACGTTCCGTCTGGCAGCTCACGACGACCCCCGTCGGGATGTGGGTGAGCCTCACCGCCGAGTCCGTCTTGTTGATGTATTGGCCGCCCGCGCCCGAGGAACGGTAAGTGTCCATGTGGATGTCGGCTTCGCGGATTTCGACGTCGACCTCTTCCGCTTCGGGGAGGACGGCGACCGTCGCCGCAGAGGTGTGGACACGGCCTTGGGTCTCCGTGTCCGGTACGCGCTGGACGCGGTGAACGCCGCTTTCGAACTTCAATGTCCCGTAAACGCTGTCGCCCTCGATGAACACCCGAATTTCCTTGTAGCCGCCGACCGTCCCTTCGGAAGCGTCTTGCACGGTCATTCTCCAACCCATCCGGTCTGCATAGCCTCGGTACATCCGGAAAAGGTCCCCGGCGAAGAGGGCGGATTCGTCGCCCCCCGTCCCCGCGCGGATTTCGAGAGTCGCGTTGCGGAAGTCCCACGGTTCCTTGGGGACCATCAAAATCTGCAATTCATTTTCCAAATCGGCGAGGCGCTTTTCCATCGGCGGGATTTCTTCTTTCGCCGCTTCGGAAAGCTCCGGGTCGTTCCCGGCGAGAACCTGCTTCCACTCGCGGAGGTCTTGAGAAAGCCGGATGTATTCCCGAGCCTTCGCGCAGCTTTTTTCAAGACCCTTGTATTGCCTCTGGAGCTTCGTGTATTTCGCCTGGTCGGCGACGACTTCCGGGGAGGCGAGTTCCGATTCGAGTTCTTCGTATTTTTCGATGACTTTTTGCGCTGCGTCCAACATTTGGCGGAAATTTAGAAATTTCCGGTGGAGGAAAAAGAAAAGGCGTCGCCGAAGATTGTCGGCAACGCCTTTGTGAGGGGGGGGGGGTTACCGCGCTCGAATTTGAGAGGTCTTCTTCCCGACGCGCAAAATGTAATTTCCGGAATGTGGCAGGGTGAGCCTTGTTTCCGCAGAATTTATGCGACCCTTTTCGAGGAGCTTCCCTTGCAGGTCGAAGAGCTGGTACGGAGTCCCGGTCGCCGCCCCGAAGATGGAGAGCGTCTTGCCGGAGAGGGAAAGATTCACTCGATGGGGAATTTCACTTGCCTCCGGAGCACTCGTAATGTCGGCTGAACTTTCTTCGATTATGAACGTCGCCGAAGCCGTCCCCAAATAATTTCCGCGCATCGTCACCGTCACGGTTGCCGTGCCGGGGTTCACGTTATTCTCGTATTTGACGGAATATTCGGAATCCGCAATCAAAGTCTTTCCATTGTAAACAGAAATTTTGGGCGTCTGTTCTTTCCCATCGTATGTGACGCTCGCGATTTCGGCAATGGTCGGGGTGATTTTCAACGCTTGGATTTCAAAAGGAATCGTTTGGCAACCGCTGTATGTTCCGACACCGCACACTTCGATGGTCGCTGTTCCCGCATTCGTATTATTCAAATAGGAGACGGTGAAATCCATTTCCTGGGAGAGCGTCGTTCCAAACAGCGTCACGGACGTCACTTGGGGAGTTTTTGCCGTGCCGTCATATTGAAAGCCCTTCAACGAAGCCGTCGTGATGACTGCATTGGTGAGTGAACGCGCATAAAATTGCAACATCGGATAGGAACCCGCAACCATTGTCCATGTACTGTCGAAGTCCCAACCTACAAAAGTGCTCTGAGTTTGCATTTCTTCTGTTGTTTTGCCATTACCTCTAGAATAGTGAGGACAAATAGACGAATCGAAGTACGACGAGTTTGCAGCATCACCCCCCGTCAGACAAATCTGACGATAATAGCTTCGATAAGTATCGAATGCAACTGCAGCATAGACTTCATCTAATTCTGTATCCCCACACACAATACCACAGCCTTCAGTATTCAGACTTCCACGAGCGTAGGATTGTTTTACAGAAAAAGCAACTCCAGCAAGCCCCCCGATGGTGGAGGCATTCCCATAACCGCTGCTGTGTAATGATCCTTCGGCAAAGGATCTTGAAATTCCATTTGCGCCTCCCGCGAGTCCACCCAAAATAGGCGAACTAACAGTATCCGCAGCAAGATACTGAAATTTTGAATAAGAACTGTCCACATAAAGTGCAAGTCCCACCAAACCACCAACAACTCTTTTGCCCATAACAGTATCTCCAGTTGCATAAGAGTTGACAACTTGATTAGGCAAGTCCTTTTCTGTAAATTCATGCGCAAAAAGTGGGCTTTTCCAT
>CAZCRF010000063.1:0-13373 GCA_964501065.1 uncultured Fibrobacter sp.
CGGCGAGTTCTCCGGACCCTTTTGATTTTACAGAAAGAAATTTACACATTCTTCCAGCGTCATCCCCTCTTCAAAGCAATCCGAATCCGCCAAAGCGGCGGCGCAGCGCAGCGCGCTCAAATACGTATTCCTCCTCGGATCCTGAAAGGCGCTGATCGGGCAGCCCATATTGAATTGAAAGCTTATTTCGTGTCTATCCCAACTCAAAATTCTTGCGATTTTTTCCCGGGCGTCTACAATGACATACGCCAAGAAGAAAACGGAGCAGCAAAATTCGGCGACATTATCCGATTTCCCCAGATTTTTCGAATCCAATTCGTCCAAGTTCGGAAGGATTTCATTTGCAAGGCTCTTGCCTTGCTCCACCATCGCATACTTAAAATACCTCAATCTTGTACAGCCCGGGCGTTCGTGGAAAAACAACCGGAGAGAACTCTCTTCGCAATCCAGCTCCGACGGCAAAAAGAACCGTTCCTCGCCGCAGCCGGACGGATTCATTTCCAAATCACCGCTCCTTCCGTTTGACGCCTTGAACGCCACCTTGGTGAAGCTCGTCCCGAAATCAATTCCCACATAGACTCTAAGCATCCTCATCCCCTCTTGACACGCATGAAGCCGACGCACAGAGTTTCCTGCGAAGTGTGCACTTTCTCCGCTTCCGTTACAGAAAATTTTCTATCGTCCCATCGCTGACGCAACTTTTTGAGTTGACTTTCAAACAACTCCGCTCCCCTCTCTTTCCCCTCCCTACGCATCTTGTCAATGCGCTCCTGCAAGGATTTTTCCTTTTTAGAAAAGACCTCATTGATATACTCCAACTGTTTTTTACAGACTTTCTCGTTTTCATCACTCTGCCCATTTTCCCATTTGTCAAATTTGTCGAATTCCTGATTTTGCGCCGTTGTAAAAGCCCTGTCCGCCGAACCGTCTGCAAACAGAGACTCCCAATCCGCCTGGATGAAATCCGACGCGTCGGATTCTTCCAAAGCGAAATCGACAAGCCTTTCCGCCTCTTCATCCGAAAGCATCTTCCCGTCCGAAATGCGACAGACGGAATAATGACATTCTTTCTTGGCTTTATAACCCTTGCACTCCCAGCGGCTAACCCGATAAAAGTAATCGCCCGGAGCAAAACTTCCATCCGAAAGAACTTCCACCGCGCTGCAACCGCTCGCCCTTTCATCCTTTTCGTTTATCCATCTGATTAAAGGATGGGTCACTTTGATGACATCGTAAGCCTTTCTCTTTTTCATTGAAGGTTCGCTCTTCAATTTTTCATCGAACAGGCAAAGGGTTTCATCCGCCGCCCCTCGAGCATACAGCTTGGAATCCAACTGATTCTTTCTCGAAAATACAGAAAAGTCACTCCAAGCCTCCCGCGACATCCGGATGATTTTCGCATCGGGAGAGATTTCGGAATCTTTCACGCAAGAGCCGGGCCATTCCCTTTCGAGGTAATCCTTGACATATCGAATCAAGTCGACTGGGCGAATGTAACGACCGTTCTGGCGGATTTGGGCGATATCGCCTTTCCACACTTCCGAGAAGGCGGCGGAAAGCGAAGCCTTTTCAGCCATCTTTTCTTCTATGCATCTACGATTTTCCACCTCCTGCGCCAATCGTTCCACTTCACGCTGCGCCGCCTTTTCCGCTTCTTCTGCGCTGACTCCGCTTCCGTGGAGAGACAAAGACAAATCCTTCACCTTTTGCCCCAGGATTTCCTCCAAGCCTCCGAGGGAATTTTTGAAAATATCGATTCGCGCGTATAGACGTGTCCAGACGCGGTCGTCGACGCTATCTTCGCAGCTCATGTTGAGAATCCAAATATTTTTCGCCTTTTGCCCGATACGGTCAATACGGCCAATCCGCTGCTCCAGGCGCATCGGGTTCCACGGCAAATCGTAATTGATTTCCATATCGCAGAACTGCAAGTCGACGCCCTCTGAAAGCACTTCCGTGGCGACGAGCACGCGGGCGTCCCCGGTGCGAAAACGGTCGATGACCTCTTGTTTGTCGCCGTCTCCGCCGACGAGATTTTCTGTTCGGATTCCGTCTTCCTCCAAACGTTCCGCCAAATATTTGACCGTTCCCCGATAAAACGAAAAGAGGAGAATTTTTCGGCCAGGCTCTTCATCGAGCTTCTTCTGCAATTTCTCCTTCAGCATCGCATACTTCGAATCGCACGTCTTCAAATTCTCGAACGTCACGTCCTTAAAAGGTTGCACGAGCGAGCCGAAATCCATCTCGGAGACATCCGCCTCGTCTTCATCGTCAAAATCCTCGACGAGCAAATCATCCAAATCTTGTTTTTTGAATTTTTGATTCAAGGCATTCCACGCCGCAGGAATGCAACTTGTCAATCGCCGTTGCACCACCAAAATCGTAAGCTTGTAGATTTTCTTGTCTTCCCGGAACATTCTTTCATCCAATGCCCGACTAACCCCTTCATACAGATTTTTTTCCTTTCCGCTCAAACGGAACTCCCACGTCGTCACCTGGCGAGTCGGGACCTTTTCTAACGCCTCCCTCCGACGCATACGGGTGTAATAAGGCGCATACAGCATTCCGCCCTTCAAAATTTCCAGCACTTTTATTTTCTGCCGAGGACTTTCCAACACGGTTCGCCAGAGTTCTTTCAAAGACGCGCGTTCTTTCTCCGGGAATCTGCCACAAGCATCCCCAAACGCCTTTTCATCCCACTTCTCGATTGCCACGGCCATCTGCATTTGCCACTGCTCCCGATTCAACTTTTCCTGAAAGACCGCCTTGTCATCAAACACTTCCGGCTCAAGCAAGTGCATCAACTGGTACAAATCTTGCGTGCCCATTTGAATCGGCGTTGCGGACAAGAGCAGCAAATGCGAAGCGACCTCCCTCAAACTCGCACAGACCTTGTGGGAATTCGAGGCCGAATTTTTCAGTTTGTGCGCTTCGTCGACGACCAGCAAATCGATAAGCTTTTTTCCATATTCATCCTCGTCGCAAAATTTCGAGATTTCTTGAAAACGGCACGCCACACCGCTCAGGCTGGCAATCAAGGCAAAACGCGTGCGCCCGCCCTCCCGGGCATCCTTCAGCTTATTCAACAATGCATCCGCTTTGACGATTTCCGCTTCGATCGAAAAATATCGTCGCATGTCCAAACGCCACTTTTCGCACAAGGATGCCGGGCAAACGACCAGCAAACAGCGGCTGTCGTCACGGGCGAGCAATTCTTGCCAGATGTACAAGGCTTCCACCGTCTTCCCCAAGCCGACCTCATCCGCAATCAGGAGGTTTCCCGAAGTAGACTCGATGAACTTCATCACGGGAACGAATTGGTGGGGCATGTATTCCGTCGCCGCATTCCCCATCGAAAAGCAGACATTCGTCTGTTCCCCGCTGATTTTTTGGCGCAAAAGCTTGCGGCGCAACTCGCGGATTCCCGAAAGCTGTCGATTGTGAAACAAGCTCTCGGGGTCATCGCTCGGCACTTTTTGCAGGTCATTCCATCGAAGCATCACCACTCCAGTCAGAAACTGGACTTGAGCGCGCTTCAAATCCGGAAAAACTCCCAACACTCTGCCGAACCCTTGTTGCGGGTCCATCACGTTCGAAACCAAATCGCCCACTTGAAATCCCATAAAAACCTCTCCAAAGACGATTTGAATATACGAAAAAAAAAGCTTGTCAATAATTTTCTAAAAAGTTCCCCGTTTTTGCCGCGAAAACACCCGTAGAAGCCAATCGCTTCACTCCCCTCCTAAATAAAGGCTCCTTGAAAAGAACCGCGCCGCTCCCAATTTTGCAAACAAAAAATCCCGGAAAGACCTTTCCGGGATTTTGCCGATTTAAAACCGCTTACTTGTCGCTGAGGAAGGCGACGCCCGGCAATTCCTTGCCTTCGAGGAGTTCGAGGGAAGCTCCGCCGCCGGTGGAAGTGTGGGTCACCTTCTTGTCCGCGCCGAACTTCTTCGCAGCCGTCGCCGTGTCGCCGCCGCCGATGACGGTGATGGCCCCGTTCGCCGTCGCTTCGACAATCGCATCGGCCATGGCCTTGGTCGCCTTGGCGAACGCGTCGAATTCAAATACGCCGGCGGGCCCGTTCCAGACGATAGTCTTTGCGCCCTTGATGGCGTCGCAGAAGAGCTTCGTGGATTCCGGGCCGACGTCGAGACCCATCCAATCCGCGGGAATGCCTTCCTTGTCCGTCACGACCTTGTTCGCGGCATTCGCGTCGAACTTTTCCGCAGCGACATAGTCCACCGGGAGGATAATCTTCTTGCCGGCCGCCGCAGCCTTTGCCATCAGTTCGGGGACGAGCTTCGCGCCTTCCTCGTCAAAGAGGGACTTGCCGATTTCGATGCCGTCGACGACCTTCTTGAACGTGAAAGCCATGCCGCCGCCGATGATGATTTCGTCCGCCTTGTCGAGCAGGTTGTTGATGAGGAGAATCTTGTCCGCGACCTTCGAACCACCGAGAATCGCGAGGAAGGGGCGCGGAGGATTGTTCAGCACCTGGTCAAACGCCTTGAGTTCCTTGTTCATCAGGAATCCGGCGGCGCGCTGCGGAAGTTCCACGCCGACCATCGAGGAATGCGCGCGGTGAGCCGTGCCGAAAGCGTCGTTCACGTAGACGTCGGCGAGCTTCGTCAGGGATGCGCGGAAGGCCTTCACCTTTTCCGGATCCGCCTTGATCTTGGTTTCCGTGCCGTCGGCGTTCTTTTCCTTCGCCTTGCCTTCCTCTTCAATGTGGAAGCGGAGGTTCTCGAGAAGAATGATGTCTCCCGGCCGGGCCTTGGCGCATTCCGCTTCGACTTCCGGACCCACGCAGTCGGAAAGGAACTTGACCGGCTTCTTGATGAGTTCTTCGAGCTTCTTTGCAACGGGGGCGAGAGTGAACTTCGGATTCACCTTGCCGTTCGGACGGCCGAGGTGGGAAGCGAGAATCACGGCAGCGCCCTTGTCGAGCGCATACTGGATTGTCGGGAGGGCAGCTTCAATGCGCTTGGTGTTCGTGATTTCGCCCGTCACCTTGTCTTGGGGAACGTTGAAATCGACGCGGATGAAAACGCGCTTGCCCTTGAGGTCCAAATCTTCAATGGAAAGTTTAGCCATCGTACTACCTTTGGTTGATGTGAAATTCTGTCGGTTGAAATATACAAAAAGAAAGAATCATCGGTTATCCGAAAGGCGATTCACGCATTCCGCGATGATGTCCGCCGCTCCCGACAGCCCGAGCACGCTGGTGTTCACCACCAAGTCGTAGTCGCGCGCATCCGTCCAACGCCGCCCCGTGTACTGGAGGCAGTGGTTTTCCCGTCCGCGGTTCACCGCATCGATCAGCTTTTCCGCAGCCTCCTCGGAAAGGGAATCCTTCTCCATGATGCGCTTGACGGCGTCTTCCCGGCTAGACGTGACGAAAACCCGGAACGCCTTTTTGTCCCGACGGAGAACCCAGTTCGAAAGGCGGCCGATGATGATGCAGGGACCCCGTCGCGCCAGGTTGCGGATGATGCGGCTCTCGCAGACAAAAATCGCGTCATCGTGCGACGGGTTCATCGAAACGGGAATGCTCTTGTCCGTGAAAATCAACTCCCACAGCTTCGCGTTGCTGATGTTCTGTTCGTTCTCCCGGACGAATTCCGCCGTATACCCGAGACTTTCCGCCGCGGAATCGATGATGTCGTGGTCGTAATACTTCACCCCGAGCCTTTTCGAAAGCAGCTTCCCGAGCATCAGGCCGCCGCTGCCGTATTCCCGCGCGATGGTGATGACATAAGGCTTCGCGTTTTCCTCGAGGACTTCCTCTTGCACGGATTTCGCTTTCTCGAGCCTTTCCTTCTGCGGAATGAAAATCTTGTCCAGCCACTTGATGTGGGGAGCGAAGACCCGGACCATGAATCCGACGTAGAACATGCTGACAAGAGTCCCCACTCCCACCATTTTCAAATCCCAACGCCCGAAGAAGACGAACATCAGCACGACGCCGATGGCGACAAGCCCCGTGTCGCAGCAGATTTTCACCTTGCCGAAATCCTTTTTCACCGCCTTGGCGACCGCAAGCGGCAGGCCTTCGCCGGCGAGCATCAGCGAATCGCAGCGCACTTCGCAGGCGATGCCGAAGGCCAAAAGTCCGCCGCCCAACAGCAACTCGGCAAATTGCAGCGGATACCCGATTGCATGCGGCACAGTCTCCGGAACCTGGAGAAATCCCGTCATCCACATCGTCAAGTCCGTGTAAAAGCCGAACAGGAACGACACGAGAATCTGGCTCAGCTGCCGCCATTCATAATCCCGCCGCAGTAGCAGAATCTGGACGAGGATGAACAGCACGTGCATGCAGATGACGATAGTCCCCATGGAAAGCGGCATCCCCGGTACGAGGGAGAGGACATAGGGCGGCGAGGAAATCGGCGAAGAGCCGAGGTTCGCGCGAATCGAAAGGGACGTGCCGAAAGCGATGACGAACAAGATGAAGATGAAACTCGCATACCGCCGAATCCATTCTTCCCGACTTCTCCCGGCCATTTCCTCAACCTTCCTTCGGAGAGCGGAAGCAATCCTTGATGTTTTCGGGAATCAAAATGGGCCTTCCGCGCTTCAAATCGACGAAGACCCAGAGAGTCACCGCCGAAAAGATTTCCTTCCCGTCGGACTTGCGCACGAAACGGGAATAGCGGTTCGTCGCGATTTTCGAATATTCGGGCACCCAGGTCGTCCCCACGATTTCGTCGCCGAGGAACGCCTGTGTTTTGTATTCCACGTGCTGCGTCCGAATCATCCAAACGCAGCCGAAATCCTCCATCAATTTCGTGCCGCCGGTGACTTCCGAGTGTTCCAGGGCGATGTCCTGAATCCATTCGACGCAAACGACGTTGTTCAGATGATGATTCCGGTCTATCATCGACTCGTCGACGCGGAAAGTCTTCGAGTATTCGGTAAAGTCCGGCTCTTTCTCCATCACCGCATGCATGTTCAGCCTCCTGTCTTTGAAAATCGGGAAAGGAACGCATGCAAACGCTCGTTCCCGGATTCCCCGAAGACGAACTCCGGGGAACCCTTTTCCACGATGACTCCTCCATCCATGAAAAGCACCTGATTCGCCACGTCCCGCGCAAAGGCCATCTCGTGAGTCACGATGACCATCGTCATCTTCTCCTCGGCGAGGGAACGGATGACCTTCAAAATTTCCCCGGTGAGTTCCGGGTCCAGCGCACTGGTCGGTTCGTCGAAAAAGAGAATCTTCGGATTCATCGCCAGGGCGCGCGCGATGGAGACGCGCTGCTGCTGCCCACCGGAAAGTTCGCACGGGTAGGCGCGCCATTTTTCTTCAAGCCCCATCCGCCGCAACAGCCGCATCCCGACCTCCCGGGACTCTTCCCGGCTCTTCCCCAACACGCGGACGGGAGCGAGCGTCAAGTTCTGCAGCACGGTCAAGTGCGGGAACAGGTTGAAGTTCTGGAAGACAAGCCCCGTGGAAAGGCGGATGTCGCGGAGAGTCCTCGGCGGAGCGTAGCGGACGGGGGAAGTTCCCGGGACGACCATGTCCATGCCGCAGACGCGGATCGTTCCGCCGTCGACGGTCTCCAACTGCGTGATGCACCGGAGGAGGGTCGACTTGCCAGAACCGGAAGGGCCGATGACGGAAAGTGCGTCGCCCGGTCGCATGCCGAAGGAAATGTCCTTCAAGACATCCGTGCGCTCCCCCTTTTTGCGGCCGGGGAAGGATTTCTTCAAATGCGAGACTTCGAGAATGCAATCGTCCATGGTTCACCGGTAATAGTTCAACTTGCGTTCCAAATATCCGAAGAAGACGGAAAGAATCAAATTCGCCACGTAATAGAAGACGCCCGCGACAAAGAGCGGGAAAATGCTCGCGTAGGCCGCCTGCTGTTTTTTCGCCAGGGCGAAGAGTTCCGTCACCGCAATCACCTGGGCGAGAGAGGTGTCCTTCACCAAAGTGATGACCTCGTTTGCGCTCGCGGGGACGACGCGCTTCACGACCTGCGGCAAGATGATGCGGAAAAAGGTCTGCCCCTTGGTGAGGCCGAGCATGGCGGCGGCTTCGTATTGCCCCCTCGGGATGGACTCGATGCCGCCCCGGAAGATTTCTGCGAAATAAGCCGCGTAGTTGGCGGAAAAGGCGACAATCACGGCCGGGAAGCGGTCCAGGGAAATCTGCGCGCCGGCGGATTCGGACAAATAATACGAACCGAAATAAATGGCGACAATCTGGAGAAGCAGCGGCGTGCCGCGCATCACGGAAACGTAAAACGCCACCGGATAGCGGACGATGCGGAAGCGCGACATTTTCAGCACGGCGACGAGAAGCCCGAGCGGAATGGAAAAGAGGAGAGTCAGGGCGAAGATGGAAAGGGTCGTGCCGAACCCGTCCGCGAGAATCGGGAGAAGTGCGCCCAAGTCGGAAATCACTTGCCGAACCACTTTGCGGAGATTTCCGCGAACTTGCCGTCCCGCTTCATCGCGGAAAGAAGGCTGTCGACCGCGTCACGGAGCTTCTGGTCCTTTTTGCGGAATCCGACCGCATAGACTTCGTCGGAAAGGCCTTCGTTCAAAATCTTGAAATCCTTCCCGTTCGACGCCATCCAATACTTGGCGACGATTTCGTCCAAGAAGACGGCTTCCACGCCGCCCTTGTCCAAATCCATCAAAGCGGTCTGGTTGTCGTCGAAGGGGAAAAGCCCCGCGGCGGATTTCCCCGCTTCAGACGCTTCGAGAATCTTTTGCGCGGTGGAACCGTTCTGCACGGCGATTTTCTTCCCGGAGAGGGATGCAAGGCTTGCGAGGTTCGAATCCTTGACGACAAAGACCATGCGATTTTCAAGATAGGCGGAAGAGAGGTTCATCGCCTGCGCCCGCGCGCTGTCGACGCTCAGGCCGTTCCAGATGCAATCGATTTTTCCCGTGTTCAGCTCCTGCTCCTTCGCGTCCCACGAAATCGGCTGGGTGCGGAGCTTCACCCCCAGGCGGGAGGCCACTTCCGTCGCCAGGTCGATGTCGAAGCCGACGATTCGATTTTCCTTGTCGCGGAATCCCATCGGCGGAAAGGAATCGTCGAGTCCGAGAACGAACTCGCCCGCAGCCTTCACCTTTTCCAGGGAGTCGTCCCCCTTCGGGGACTCTTTCCCCTGGCAAGCGACGAGGACAATCAGAAGCGCAAAGAGCGAAAGCCAATTTTTCATAGTATTCTCCATCGGAATTTTGGCAAAATCTAGTTAAAAAAGGGGGCGGGGGTAACACCTTGCATGGGCTTTGCCGAGTCCCGAGCTTGAGTTCAAACGAGGAATTCACCGATTCAAAGGAACGAAGTCATGCAGACGGGAACCAGCAGAGTTTCGCCATCCTTTGCAAATCCTTCGTATAAACAAGAGGCGGTTTCAAGTCGCAAACGCAACACCCCGTAATTTGAAGCGCAAAAAAAAAGCCCCCTTGCGGAGGCCGGCACGGACGATTCTAAATTTTGCTTTTCACCCACACAGAAACAGAAAATGCGCAAATGCAAAAAAGTCCCGGGAAATCCCGAGACCATTGCAAAAAGAGAGTTCCGCTTAGACCGCGCCCTGCCACTTCATGGCGTCGGCGACTTTCTTGAACCCGGCGATGTTCGCGCCCATCACCAAGTTGCCCTTGTGACCGTATTCAACGGCCGCCGTGGAGGCTTCCTTGTAGATGCTCTTCATGATGCCTTCGAGCTTCGCGTCGACTTCTTCGAACGTCCAGGAGAGGCGTTCGGAGTTCTGGCTCATTTCAAGACCGGAGGTGGCGACGCCGCCGGCATTTGCCGCCTTGGCGGGTCCAAAGAGGACGCCCGCGTTCAAGAAGGCTTCGATTGCTTCCGGCGTGGAAGGCATGTTCGCACCTTCGGCAACGGCCATCACGCCGTTCTTGATGAGGGCTTCCGCACCGGCGAGGTCCAATTCGTTCTGGGTGGCGCACGGGAGCGCGATGTCGCACTTCACCGTCCAGACGCCGCTCGAACCTTCATGGTATTCCGCGCCCTTGACGCGTTCCGCATATTCCTTGATGCGGCCGCGGTGGGCTTCCTTGATGTCGCGGACGACGTCGAGCTGGATGCCGTTCGGGTCATAGACGTAACCGTTCGAATCGGAAACGGTGACGACCTTCGCCCCGAAGGACTGCGCCTTTTGGCACGCATAGATGGCGACGTTCCCGGAACCGGAAATCACGACAGTCTTGCCTGCAAACGTTTCGTTCTTCAAATCCTTGAGCATTTCACGGGTGAAGTAGCAGAGGCCGTAGCCGGTCGCTTCCGTACGCGCGAGAGAGCCGCCGTAAGAAAGGCCCTTGCCGGTGAGGACTCCGACGAACTCGTTGCGGAGGCGCTTGTATTGGCCGAACATGTAGCCGATTTCGCGCGCGCCCGTGCCCTGGTCTCCGGCGGGGACGTCCGTGTCCGCGCCGATGTGCTTAGAGAGTTCCGTCATGAAGGATTGGCAAAAGCGCATCACTTCGTTGTCGGACTTGCCCTTCGGATCGAAATCGGAGCCGCCCTTGCCGCCGCCCATGGGGAGGGTCGTGAGGCTGTTCTTGAAGACCTGTTCAAAGCCCAGGAACTTGAGCATGGAAAGGGTCACGTTGTCGCGGAGGCGAATGCCGCCCTTGTAGGGGCCGATGGCCGAATTGAATTGCACGCGGTAGCCGCGGTTCACCTGCACGTTTCCCTTGTCGTCGAGCCAAGGGACGCGGAACATCACGACGCGTTCCGGTTCGACCAGGCGGTCGATAATGCCGTTCGTTTCGTAGGACTTGTCCTTTTCGAGAACGGGGTCGAGCGATTCGAGGAATTCGCGGACGGCTTGGTGAAACAGGGCCTGGTCCGGATCGCGGGCGACGACCTTGTCGTAGACTTTCTTCAGATATGCATTTTTGATTGCCATGTTCATCTCCAATGTGACAATATTGTTTGGCGAGGAAAAATATAACAAAGCGAATTTGGAAAAATTTGGGCGTTTTTAAAATAAAAAACGACAAAATTGTAACTTTTGGCAGGTAAAAAACCGTTTCCGTCTTTTCTCGTGGAAAACGGCGAAACAAAACGGGGAAAAACACGACAAAATTGTAACGAGCCTTGGAAAAATTTTTTGAGGCAAATCTGCGAATTTTAGATATTTTGGAATCACGTCATGAGGCAAGAAGCAAAATTCAATTCCCTGCCGGCCCTGTTCCTGAACCTCTGCGAATCGGGAGATTTCCCCGGTTGGTTCGAACGCGTCGACGGCCTCTGGAAGGAATACTCCCCGGAAAAGTTGCGGAAAATGTTCTTTTTTGCGACTCTCGCCCTCGCCAAATGCGGCGTCGGCGAAAAAGGCTCGCTCGGGATCATCGCCAAGACCTCCCCGAATTGGCTCATCGCCGATTTCGCCTGCGAAGCTTGCCACGCCCAGACTGTCCCCCTTTTCCCGAACATCAGCGAAAAGCATTTCCTGTTCCAATGCAAGGATTCGGACATCACCTTCTTGGCCATCGACAACGCGGACGCGTTGGATCCGGGAATTCGGAAGCACCTTCCCCTCTTCCGCTTGGTGATTTGCTTCGACGACAAGGCGCGCCTCCCGCCGAACGGAGTATACCTGAAGAAATTGCTCGAAGACGGGGAAATCCTGTCGAAGGAAGAGGGCTCATGGGAGTGGTTCCGCTACCGCATCGAAAGCCTCCGGCCGGAAGACTTGTTCTCCGTCATCTACACGAGCGGCTCGACGGGTCTCCCCAAGGGCGTCGAACTGTCCCAAAAGAACATGCTCTCGATGGTGGAGTCCCTTTCCCCGCTGATTGCGACAGACCCTGCAAAGGACGCGGCCATGAGCGTCCTCCCCGTCGCGCACGTCTTTGAACGGATGGTCATCTGCTTCTACATTTCCAAGCATCTGAAAGTTTACTTCGCCGACACTCCGAAAAACGCCGGGGTCATCGCGCACGAAGTGCACCCGACAATCGGGACGTTCGTCCCGAGAATCCTGGAAAAGGCCGCCGAGGCGATTGCTTCGAGAGAGTACAAATTGAAGGGCTTCAAACGCCTGCTGATGCACCGGGCCATCCTGTTCGCCAAAAAGACTGTCCCCGGCCGCGCAAGGATTCGCCGAGCCGTTTACGACAAGCTGGTCTACGGCAAGGTCCGCGAAGCCTTCGGCGGAAACTTCAAGTGGATGATTTCGGGGAGCAGCGCGCTGAACAAGACTGTTTACCGCTTCCTGTCGAACATGGGATTCCCCATTTACGAAGGTTACGGCCTGACGGAATGCTCCCCCGTCGTGAGCGTGAACGTCCCCGGAGCGAGCAGAATGGGTTCCGTCGGGAAGCCGCTCAAATCCCTGCAAGTCCGGATAGGCGAAAGGAACGAAATCCAGGTCAAGGGAAAGAGCGTTTTCATGGGCTACCGCAACATGCCGGAAATGAATCGGAACGCGTGGACCCGGGACGGATTCTTCCGAACGGGAGACCAGGGGTTCATCGACAAGGACGGATTCCTCTTTTTGGTCGGGCGCATCAAGGAGATTTTCAAGACCAGCACGGGAAAGTACGTTTCTCCGGTCCCCATCGAACTTGAACTCATCCGCCATCCGCTGATAGAAGCGGCCCAAGTCATCGCAAACGACAGGAAATTCGTTTCCGCCCTGCTCTTTTTGGGATATGACGAAGCGATGCACTTGACGGGAAAAAGCCGCAGGGAGTTCGACCCCCGAAAAGCCGTCGAAGACGTTCGCGTCCTCTCCGCCGTGCAAAATCACGTCGACACGGTCAACCGCAAGCTGAACCGCTGGGAGCAAATCAAGAAGTGGACACTCCTCGCCGACAGCCTGTCCGTGGAATCCGGCCTGATGACTCCGACTTTCAAGCTCCGCCGCGCATCCGTGCAACAAAGATTCCAAAGCGAAATCGAAAGAATGTACGCGAAGAATTGACTGCTAGCGGGCTGTGCCTGGGATTAGTGGTCTGGGGGGCTATTCGGAATTAGGAATCAGGAATTAGGAGTTAGTGGGTAGAGTGAAGTGTGGAGTGTTTTAGAGTTTAGTTAACGGCCAAGGGGGCATCGTCATGCTGCATGAGCGACAGGATGTATGAAGGCTCATGACCAACGGGAATAAGGCTCGGAACATGCGTATGAAATAGCTAACGAAGAGAATGAAGTCGCGAACGTGCGTATAACATAGCTAGCGAGCCGTCTGCCCTGCCGGCAGGCGGGCGAATGGCAGGAGCGAAACATCCAGTTGCGGCAACGGCTCGTTCGAATCCGTTTTCGGGACGTTTACAAATGTTTGAGCCGCGTCCAAATCCGTTTTCGGGACGTTTGCAAACGTTTGTGCCGCGTCCAAATCCGTTTTCGGGACGTTTGCAAACGTTTGTGCCGCGTC
>CAZCRF010000064.1:0-13046 GCA_964501065.1 uncultured Fibrobacter sp.
CATGCCAATGGGAAAACAGGTCGCTTGGCGACCAAACGGTTCGTTCGACGAACACGAGCTGCCCGTGCCAACGGCCAAACCGTCCGTTTGACGGACAAAAGCCTTCGCGCCACGGGAAAAAGAAGGCCTTCGAATGCATAAGCGCATTCCATTGACAACACGAATCCGTCTTTACTATCTTTGGCCCCATGCTCAATGTTTCCAATGTCAGCCTGCAATACGGCAGCCGCATCCTTTTCAAAGACGTCAACCTCTCCTTCCGCAAAGGGAACTGCTACGGAATCATCGGCGCGAACGGTGCCGGAAAGTCCACGTTTCTCAAAATCCTCTCCGGGGAACTCGAACCGAACACGGGGGACGTGACCCACGATGCGAACGAGCGCATTTCCGTTTTAAAACAGGATCACTTCGCCTTCGAAGATCTTTCCGTGTTGGACACCGTCATGATGGGATACCCGGAACTTTACCAAATCGGAAAGCGCCGGGACGAACTTTACGCAAAGCCGGAAATGACCGAAGCCGAAGGCATGGAAGCGATAGACCTTGAAACCAAATTCGGCGAAATGGGCGGCTACGAGGCGGAATCCTCCGCCGGGACCCTCCTCAAGGGGCTAGACATCCCGGAAGAATCCCACGCGAAGCTCATGCGCGAACTCGACGCCAACGAAAAGATTCGCGTTCTGCTGGCCCAGGCCCTTTTCGGCAACCCGGACATCCTCCTCTTGGACGAACCGACGAACCACATGGACTTGGAGTGCATCGGCTGGTTGGAAGATTATCTGGAACGCTTCGAAAACACGGTCATCGTCGTCTCTCACGACCGGCACTTCCTGAACACCGTCTGCACGAACATTTGCGACATCGATTACGGGAAAATCAACCTGTACGCGGGCAACTACGAATTCTGGTACGAGGCGAGCCAGCTCGCCCAAAAGCAGCGCAAGGACCAGAACCGCCGCGCGGAAGAAAAAATCGCCGAACTGAAGGCGTTCATCCAACGATTCGCGTCGAACGCGTCAAAGGCGAAACAGGCGACCAGCCGCAAGAAGCTCCTCGACAAGATGACCGTCGAAGAGATGCCCGCCTCCAGCCGCAAATTCCCCTGGGTCAGCTTCAAGATGGACCGCGAACCGGGGAAAATCGTCCTCGAAATCAAGGATTTGACGATTGACGGCGGCGACGGCAACAGGCTCGAGCATTTGAATTTTTCCCTCGGCGGCACGGACAAGGTCGCACTGGTCGGCGAATACGGCGCACTCAAGACGGCCTTCTTCGAAGCCATTCAAGACCCGGAAAACATCAAGTCCGGGAAAGTCAAGTGGGGGACGACCATCTCCACGAGCTACTTCCCGAAGAACAACGACGCCTTCTTCGGCGAAGACCTTTCCCTGGTCGATTGGCTGCGCCAGTTCAGCAAGGAACAGGACGAGACGTTCATCCGCGGATTCCTCGGGCGCATGCTCTTCACCGGGGAAGAAGCCCTGAAGTCTGCAAAGGTCCTTTCCGGCGGGGAAAAGGTGCGCTGCATGCTCAGCCGCATGATGCTTTCGAACGCGAACATGCTGATGCTCGACGAGCCGACGGCGCACCTGGACCTGGAATCCATCACCGCGCTGAACAACGGACTGGTCGCCTACAAGGGTCCCATCCTCTTCTGCACGGAAGACCACGAATTCGCGGAAACTTTGGCGAACCGCATCCTGGAACTCACCCCGAACGGATTCCTGGACCGCGCCATCACCTTCGACGAATGGTTCGAATCCCGGAAGAAAAAGAAGAAGTGATTTCCCGCTAAAGCCCCGGGACGAAAATCGCCTTGCCGGATACCGTCTCGGACGTAACGGCTCCTCCCGAAACAAAACCGATTCCACTCCCGAAGTCGTAAGAATTGAACACGTAACCGTCGACAGACGTTCCGAAATTTTCGAGCACCACGGCATTCGCCCCGATAAGGGCTGCCAAGTACTTCAATTTCTCGACGGCATAGTCCAAATCTTCTGAAGCGTTCCAGCCTTCATCGCTCGATGCGCTCACGAATCCAATCAGTTCGTACCTAGCGGGAAACTTTCCCAAGATTTTCACGTCTTCCGGTGCGACAACCGGTTCCCGGAACGTTTCGTCCACCAGCAAGTACTTTCCCTTCGTCGTTCCGCAGGCTGTCAAAAGGACCGCCGAGAAGATCCAAATCAAAAACTTCATTCCGCGCATCATTTCGCCCCCTTCCGCCGGTTGCATTCCCGGCAGAGCATCTGGCAGTTTTCCGCCGAAGTTTTTCCGCCCGCGCTCCACGGCGTGATGTGGTCCGCCTCCATTTCGGAAAGTTCGAACCTCTTCCCCTTCGCCGGGCAATCGGGACCAGCGCAAAGGCCTTCTTGCCTTTCGTAGGCCTGGATTTTCTGCTCATCGCTGAACGCGCGGATGTTCAAGAATTTTTCGTTGCCGCTCAGCAAAAATTCCCAGATGCCGCGCTTGTTCGTCACGTCGTCGTCGAGAATGAGCCTCGCCGCTTCGGATTCGAGCTTGGCCGTGTCGAAGATTTCATTTTGGAAGCGGTTGTAGAGCATCCCCCAGTCGACGCCCTTCATGAACTTCAGCCGAGACTTCTTGACGGAAAATGTCGTCTTCACCCATTCGATGACCGTTTGGAAATACCGCCAGAGCGCGCCCGCGTTCGGGTCGTTCTGGTGAATCGCCATGTAACTTTCAATCGAAGCCGAAGAGGAATCTCCCGAAATCCAGCCGATGGCCGTCTCGAGATAATCCTGCCGGATTGCAGAACCGTTCAAAAGTTCCGAGCCTATCCTTTGCGCCGCGCAACCGTTCTTGCTGAAGTAACGCTTCGCGTCCGAAAGCCACGGCCCCGCGTAGACGGCGTTCCGGAGTTCCTGTTCCGAGAGCTTTTCCCCGGCGATGTTGATGGTCCGGAACCAGGAAAGCTTTTCGGAATCCGTCCCCGAGCAAATGTAAATCATCAGCTCGTAGTCGAGAATCCTTTCCTGTTCATCGGACTGCAGATTGTGAAAGTAGCGGAAGTCGAAGGCGAACTCGCCCGCGACAAACTGGCAGAGCGAAATCGTGCGCTGCTGGCCGTCTATCACTTCGAACGTCCCGTCGTCGCGCCTTGCCCAATACATCACGTTCAACGGGAAGCCTTTGAAGACCGTGTCGATGACCGCCTCCCGCTGGCGGTCCTTGTAGATGAATTCGCGCTGGTAAGGCGGACGGATGTCGAGATTTCCGCCGTAGCCCTTGACGCTCCCGGTTTCCTCGTCGTTCACGAAGCCTTCGACCAGTTCGCGGACGCGGATGTTCTTGAGTTCGATATTCATAAATCTTCCTTTAAGACGAGGTCGGGATAGAAGGAACGTTTGCGAATAAGAATTCTTGCATATATTTCTTTACCGTTCATCTTGAATCGATGACCGTAATTCGGATTGTCTTCAACATAACGATCTATTCCCAAAATTTCAAATTGTTCTGGATTGTACTTGTTCAAGAAAGTGATCGGCACTCCCATGATGCCGCCGTAATCCATCGGAATCTCGTCCGTCTTGTCCACGTTGATGGCGTCGTAGTTGTCGTACTTCGGGTAGTCTTCGGGCGAGTACTTCTTGTAGAGAATCATCTCTTCGTGCCGTTTCGGAAAGTCCAGGTTCGTGAACCAACAGGTGTTCCCCAGGCTGCGCCATTTCTGCCCGGATTCGTCCACCCAAAACCGCGTCTCGCGAGGCTCGTAATACGCCGGGACCTTGAACTTCATGTCCCCGTTGTGGCAGCCGAGCCAAATTCTGTTTTCCTGGATTAAAGGGAAGATTTCCTTGTACGGAATCGCATTCTGGTTCCCCACGATCAAGAACTTCTTGCCGTATTCCATGAGCTGCGCCACGTATTCGCGGAAAAGGCTGAAAGGCGGATTCGTCACCACGATGTCCGCCTGTTTCAAAATCTCGACGCACTCCTCGCTCCGGAAGTCGCCGTCGCCCTTGAGCGCGTGGATGCCGATTTCCTCCGGGTCGGGGACGCTGTTGCCGTTTCTGTCGCCGAAGTATTCGAGCCAAATCGCGCACTCCGAATCGTTTTGGCTAAAAAGGTCTCGCTCCTGGTTCTTGTAGCAGGTCGTGATGAGCCGCTTCAGTCCCAAGTGTTCAAAATTGTAGGCGAAGTAATGGAAGAAGTTCGAGACGCGCGGATCGTCGCAGTTGCAGAGGACGGTCTTCCCCGCGAAGTGTTTTTTGTAATGGCGAAGCTCGTTTTCGATGTCCGAAAGCTGCGTGTAGAATTCGTCCTTCTTCGCGTTCTTTGCGCTGTTCAATTGGCTGTTCTTTGCCACCGGGCCGCTCCTGAAAGCTTCGCCCGCATTCGGCACAGTCATTTCACAGATACAAAAAGGGCGTGAAGTTGAATGCGCTTATCGTCGTTGAGGTTCCGCTAAGACCCGTCATCTAACAAGCACAAACAACTCACGCCCCGAAACGGGCGGCACGGGCAACCCCGCCGCGATTCCGCAGCGAAGACTGCACAGCCGAAACAGACCGCGCAAAGCCCGAGGACTCTGCGCAAAATCCGTTAGCGTGAGCGTTCGCCCCATTCTCAGACTGTTTTGAAATTAGCGGATTTCAACGACGAGAACGAGAGCAAAAACTCTAAAAAATGTCTACTGCGAATATAGAAAAAATCGCCTCGAAACCGAAAGCCTTCCGCAAGCCCTAACGCTTATCCCGTCGAAGCGCGAAGCAAAACACGAGCAGGGAATCGACGGCGACGAACCCCGCAAACCCGGCAAAGACTCCCGGCGAATAACCGTAGCTGTGGAGCCCCACGCCGAGCAAGTTCACCCCGAACAGGCAAAAGGCGAGGACCACGGCCAACAGTGCCTGCAAAATTTCAAGCGTCTTCCGCCGCGCAAGCTTCCCCGCTTTCAAATGGAAAATAATCAGCACCCACAAAAGGACGAGCAGCGCGCCGTTCTCCTTCGGGTCGAACCCCCAAAAGCGCCCCCAGGCGACGTCCGCCCAAAAGCCCCCGAACAAAGTCCCGAATGCCGAAAGCCCGAATCCCGCTCGGAGAGTCGCAAGCGAAAGCCTTTCGAGGGATTCTCCCGAAGCCTTGCCCCGAAAGCGGAGAAAAAGGCAACCGTGCGCAAGCAGGCTCGAAACAGCGAGCAGGCAAAAGCCCGAAGCAATCGTGAACACGTGCAGCGAAAGCCAAAAAGGCGAATCGAGCATCGGCGAGACTTTCCCAAAGGGATCCCCGGAAGAAAGAGTGGTGCGCAACAGCCAAAAGAAGGCTACGTTCACGCCGGCAAGCGCGGAAAAGATTCCCCGGGATTTCCGCCGAGCGGCAATTCCGACGTTCAAAAGGGATGAACCGAAAACCAAAGCGAGAATCATTTCATACAAACTCACGAGCGGAATCCGCGCGGCGACGATTCCCCGCCAAAGGAACGTCCCCAAAATCGAAACGGAGAGAATCGCCTGCAAACAAGCTCCCGCCCCGAAGAAAAATTTTCCAGCTCCGCCGCCGAGCCACAGGGAAAAGAGGGCGAAAGCGAGCGACGCGCACGCAAGAATCCAAGAGGCGAACGGCAAGTTCACCTTCAAGTAACGGCTTTCCGCCGAAATCCGCCGAGCTTCGCCCGGAGAGACTTCCGATTCCGCAACCGAAATCCGATTCCAATAGGAATCGCTCTGCAGGGAATCGTACAAATTCAACGCCCCGTCCAATCGCACGAACTCCCTCGAAAGCGGACGGGAATCGTCGCGTTCCGCATATTGCCGGAGCAGCGAACGGCTAGAGTCGAAATCATCGCGCCGAAAGTTCCGCCGGGAAAAATCCAAGTGGAGAATCTCCACGGCGGCATGGCGGTTCACCCGAAAGACCGCCGCAGAATCCGCACGGCCGTCCCGGACCATCAAAAGCAGGCTGTCTTCGGGAATCCCGGCGCAGGAAGCCTTTCCGCAAAAGCTCTCGGCCACCAAGAGGGAGAACGTCCGCACGGGCATTTTCCGCCCCCCGAAATCCACGGCGAAGCCCGAGGATTCCGCAAAGAGGAAAGCGGCGAAACCCAGCAACAGCCACAAGGCGCGCCTCATTTTGAAATTCTCCGCGAAAGGAATTGCCACAGGAGGCCGAGGGCGAGAATCCCCGAGAACAGGTACGGGACAATGGCGAACGGGTCGCGCTTCAACCAGAACCGCACGGCGTTCTTCCCGGGAAAGATTTCGGCGGATTCGGCAAAATAGAGGGTGTAGTCCCCCACGCGCCCCGGGGAGTTCCAGGCGACGCGCTGCACTTCGCCAGAATGCCTGTCCAAGACGGAGCATCCGGCGGAATCCGCTTCGACAATCCGGAAGGAAATCCCCTCCGAAGAATCGACGACCACCTCGGAGCCTTCAAGCCCCACTGCCGCGAAGGATTCCCGAAACCGCTCCCCGGCGAAGCTCCCGCAAATCAAGACCAGAACGGAGACGTGCACAAGCAAAAGTCCGCCATTTTTCAAAGTGTGCGGAATGCAAAAAAGGCACGCGCAAAGGACGTTCACGCCCAAAAGGACGGCGATGGACTTCAGCGCGGGGAACGGGAGAACCCCCGACACGAGCAAGAACCAGCTGTCAAAAAAACGCGACACCCCGGCATAAAGTCCGGCGCGCGCACAAAAAAGAGTTCCCCAAAAGAACAGGACGAACAGGGCGATGAGCAAAACGACGCCGAATGGCAGCGAGCCCAAGGAACGTCCGATGCGACAAAAACTCTTCACGCGCCCAATTTAAAAAATCCGAAGCCGTATTCCAAAATGGAAGAAGAACGGAATCCATTTTGCAAAAAATGTTTTCGTGCAAGGAATTTTAAAGTATTTTTACGCAGTAACTCAACCAACGGATTTTTACATGGATTTTCAAGACGTAACCACTTTGACGGAAAGCCAAATGCGCTCCATCCGGGATTTCAATTGCAGCGACCCGTTCTCCATTTTGGGGCTTCACGCCGTCGAAACGGATCGCGGCTTCAAGACCGCCATCCGGGTCTATCTGCCGGGAGCCGCTTTCATCAGTGGGGAATCCGTGGAACCGGAAATCCTTTACGGCAAAGCCGAAGAGGCCGAAGTCAAGGTCTCCCGCAAGCCCGCAGCCAAAAAGAACGCCAAGTCGGCGAAGTCGAAATCCGCCGGGAAGGCGGCCAAACGTCCAAAGGACGAAGCGAAGAAATTCGTCTTCGACTTCGTGAAAATCGGCGACACGGGATTCTTCGAAGCCGTCCTGGACATGGAATTCCAGCCGTTCTTTTACAAGCTCCACGTCACCTTGGAAAACGGCGTCAAATATTCCGTCGTCGACCCCTACGCCTTCCTGCCCGTCCTCACGGACTTCGACTGCCACCTGATAAAGAACGGCACCCATTACGAGCTTTACAAAAAGCTCGGGGCGAACATCGTCCGGCACCAGGGCTTTGGCGGCATCCAGTTCGCCGTTTGGGCGCCGAACGCGAAAAGCGTCGCCGTCGTCGGCAACTTCAACAGCTGGGACGGAAGACGCCACCCGATGCGCATGATAGGCTCGTCCGGCATTTGGGAAATTTTCATCCCGGAACTCGGCGAGAACGAGCTTTACCGTTTTGAAATTCACGCGCAAGACGGGCATCTAGTCACCAAGTCCGACCCTTTGGCGAAACTCAGCGAAATGCGCCCGGCGACAGCGAGCGTCACGACGCACCTCGAAGGCTACGAATGGGGCGACAAGCTTTACATGGACACGCATTACGCCACCCGCGTATTCGGCGCGCCGATGAACATCTACGAAGTCCACGCCGGTTCTTGGGAGCGCGACCCGGCCAACCCGGACAGATTCCTCTCGTGGAGCGAACTTTCCGACAAGCTCATTCCTTACCTGAAGGAAATGGGTTACACGCACGTGGAATTCCTCCCCATCATGGAGCACCCTCTCGACGAATCCTGGGGCTACCAAGTCACGGGCTACTACTCCCCCACGAGCCGTTTCGGATCCCCGGACGAATTCCGCCGCTTCGTCGACCTCTGCCACCAGAATGAAATCGGAGTGATTCTCGACTGGGTCCCCGCGCACTTCCCGAAGGATTCCTACGCACTCGGGCGTTTCGACGGCACGGCTTGCTACGAGCACGCCGATCCGCGCCAAGGGGAACATCCCGACTGGGGCACTTATATTTTCAACTTGGGGCGCAAGGAAGTGTCGAACTTCCTCATCGCGAACGCCATGTATTGGCTGCGGGAATTCCACTGCGACGGTCTCCGGGTCGATGCCGTGGCGAGCATGCTCTACCTGGATTACGGCAAGCGCGACGGAGAATGGATTCCGAACAAGGACGGCGGGAACATCAACTACGACACAATTGAATTCCTGAAGCACTTGAACAGCATCATGGGGCGTCTCGCCCCGCACGCGATTCTCATCGCCGAAGAATCCACCAGCTTCCCCTGCATCACGCGTCCGCCGGAACGCGGCGGCCTCGGTTTCCATTACAAATGGAACATGGGCTGGATGAACGATTTCCTCACCTACATGCATCACGAACCGGTGCACCGCAAATATCACCAAAACTTGCTCACGTTCAGCATGGTCTACGCCTATTCCGAAAACTTCATCTTGGTGCTCAGCCACGATGAAGTCGTGCACGGGAAAGGCTCCATGCTCGGCAAGATGCCCGGGGACAACTGGCAAAAATTCGCGAATCTCCGGCTGGCTTACGCCTACCAGTTTGCGCATCCGGGCAAAAAGCTCAACTTCATGGGCAACGACTTCGGGCAATACCGCGAATGGAACGAAAAGCAATCCCTCGATTGGCACCTGCTTTCTTGGGAAACCCACGGCAAGCTGCATGAAATGTTCAAGGTGCTTTCGCATATCTACAAGAGCGAAAGTCCGCTGTGGGAAGTCGACCACGCTCCCGAAGGCTTCGAATGGATTTCTTGCGACGACGCGGACAATTCCATCGTTTCCTTTGTCCGGAATGACGCCCACGGCGCGAAGATTCTCTGCGCCTTCAACTTTACGCCCGTGCCCCGGACTCCTTACCGCATCGGGCTCCCGGCGCGCGGCCGTTGGCAAGAGATTTTCAATTCCGACTCCGAAATGTGGGGCGGCGGAAACATCGGGAACGCCGGGGAAATCCACTCGGAAGACACGCCGTGGCAAAACCGCCCGTGGAGCGCGAACATCCAATTGCCGCCCCTCGCCGCCGTCTACTTCAAATACATCGGGGAATGAACATCAAACCGCCGGCAAAGCCGGCGGTTTTGAATTTTAGGCCGACATCCAGTCAACTTTCCATCAGCTGGATGTCGACAGCTTCGTCTTCGCTGCGAACCTCGTAGCGACGCTCCGGCTTGCCGTAAACGTTCACGGACTGATGCCCCGTGGTGAAAACATTTTCTTCCAGAAAAGTCGGCGAGCCCAACATTTCGTTTTCAATCTCGCGGGCTTCCATTTCTTTGCACCCCATTTCCTGGAGCAGACTTTTCAGTCGATTGACGACTTCCAGCTTTTCGAGGTTTTTCGTATCCGCATCCGGCATCAGCACAAAGAGACCGTCCCGTGCTCGGCTGACGGCAACGTTGATCAGGTTGAGTTGATTCAAGAAGCTTTGGCTGGAAATGGACGCCGACGGATTCAGGACGACAAACATGACGTCGCATTCGTCGCCTTGAAAACGATGCACCGTTCCGCATTGCACGGAAACTCCATCGGGCTTTTGCCAAGACCTCAACAGGTTTTCAATCACGTCGGCTTGGATGCGATACGGAGAAACGACGCCGACGCTCAAACGGTCCCGCTCCGCCCCCGAAAGAGCCGTCGCCAAATGGCGCACATATTCGTAGGCAAAGAGCGCGGAATAAATGTGATAACTCGAAGTCTTCAGTCTCTTGCTGCGATAAATGCTTTCGTAATTCGATACGGGGAACCGGATGATGTTCAGCGGCACGATTTCCTTCCCGTTCACGACAAGCCGTTTCCGAGAATTTTGGGGACGCTCGTGTTCCAAAAGTCCGCCATAAGTCAATCGGCTGAAAATTTCTCCGATTTCGGGAATGCTGCGGTATTGCCGTTGAAGCCTCACCACTTCGTATGCGTGGGGAGAGGTCTGCGGATTCTTGAAAGAATCCACCTCGTCAAGCCCCACCATCGTGTAAATGTTTTCCTTTTGCCAAGAACGTTCGGAGAACATCGGAGCGATTTGGAACGGATCCCCGGCGATGACAAATTGCCGGGGCTTCTGCGAATGCAACAAGTAAACGATATGGATGAGCGGAATCATCGACGCTTCGTCGACGACAATCACGTCCCACGGGATTTCGCGGAGAAAACGTTTCGACGAACCGACCACGCAGGAATCGTAAGGCAACCGTGCAATGGTCGTGACGACAATATTGGTCTCACGGCCTTCTGGATTCCACCCTCTCCCACAAAAGATGGCGTCTTTTTCGATTTCGGAATCTTCCGTCGTTCCGAACCGCGTCAAGAACTGTCGATATTCGGGCGACTTATCCATCAAACGCCGAGTCAAGACGTCCGCGGCCTTGTTCGTCGGCGCGAGCACCAGAACGTTCTTCGGCGAACCGTCGACAAGCGGCAAAAGTTCCTTTTCGACAAGGTAGGTCGTCTTTCCCGTGCCCGGAGGTCCGAAAACAAAGCGGATGTTCTTGCAGAGATTTTCATGCATGTCGAAGTCATCGTCAAAAGGCAGTTTCCCAAACTGCTTCTGAAGTTCCTGCAGCAAAAACTCCGGACTTTTCGCGGCAATAGACGCTTCTGCGATATTTTCCGCATTCTGCAAATCGCCTGCATGCATCATTTTCAATCGAAGAGAGAACGAACGGATGCTGGCGGCTTCAAAAGGCAAGTTCTTTTCGGAGCCGTCGCGGAAACGAACATGCAAATTCATGCCGTATAGATTTTCGACTGCAGCGGGGATTCGCTTGTTCGGTCTTGAAAGAATGAGCGTTCTCCGGGATTCTTTATCGACGGCAACCCGCCCGAATTGGATAAAAATTTCTTTCTGTTTGTTCTGCGCATTTTTCGTTCCATTCAGAATTTCCAGTTGGAGCATCGCCTGAAACCAACCAAAGCTGTATTTCTTTGCGGAAAGCGCTTTGCGGCAAGCTTCGTCTTTGGCGGCAATCAGGTTCGTTTCGAGAGCGAGCTTCCTTTCCGCTTTCTGGATTTCCTTTTCGCTGTCATACGAAGGCTCTTCGGCATCGGTAAGAGTTTCGTCGGCATTTTCAGCGGAAGATTCCGGCTCTTTCTCTTTAGAGAACGTCTCGATTTTTTCCCAGATTCTCTTTTGAGGATTTTCGGCGATTTCCGGCGAAGGATTCTCGGCATCCTCTTCAACAGCGACTTCAGCCGAGCGATTGCCCGAAGTCCCGCTGGAACGCTCCCTCGCTCCCGATTTTTCTTCGCACTTCTTTTTCCATTCCAAGAATTCATTCCACTGCGTTTCATCCGGCAATTTTCCGCCGCACTTTTCCTTAAACGCGTTAAGTTCGTCAAGCTGCTTCTGGACTTCTGGATAATCCTCCGCCAAATTCAGCCTCGGACGGGTCTGGATATCCAACACTTCGACCAGCTTTTTCCAATCGGGAATGGCGTTGTATCTTTCGTCCAAGTCTTCAACGCAGATTTCATTCGGCGCTTTGAACTCCCCCGACGTTGTCAGCATCCATTTCTGATTTCGCAGCCAGTTGAGCACAGGTCGGCACACAGACCGAGGATAACCTGGATACTCTTTCCACAGGGAACAACGCCGGATGCATTCTATTTTCTCCGACAATACATCCAGTTCCTTGAGGAGAATTTCGGCGAATACTTTGCTGCGTTCCCAAGAAAGCTCACTTTTTACAAAATCTTCCATCCCATCGATAACATGGAATTCCGCCCACACACTGCGTGGACTTGCAAGATAGTGATCAAATTGAAAATCGTTCCAAACAATTCCGTAATCGGAATCATTCCCATAGCAGTACAACGTTTTGACGACAGGGGAAGGGCTTCGCCGAACGCCCAGAAGCTCAAAAAATTTCTCCGCCCGTTCATCAAACTGCGAATAGAATTCCAAATCGAGAAAAAAGATGTTCGACGAATTCGAAAACCATTCCCGCAGCTCCGGCGAGTCGAAGTAGATGTTCTTCGGGCGATGCCAGCGGTTTCTTTCTTCGAAGCTAATAGCGAAATCGTCATCATCGTCCAACCAGCAGATGTTGTTTCTTTCTTCGATGCCAAAGCCATTCACGCGGACAAGCCATTCCGTTCGGATTTTATTCCGCCATTTCTCGATTTCCGACTGGGGGCATTCGTCCAAGAAGTAGCGAAGGATTTTCTGAAAATCCCTCCCGACCGCACCTTCATCTGCCGGAACATTTCCTCTATATCTCGGCAAAATCTTCGTTTCGACTTCCGACTTGAGCGACGGTGCGGACATCCCGAGCTTTTTGCAGAATTCTTCGACAGAAAACGGTTTCGCTTCCTTTTTCCTTTTCAGACCGTACAGAGTTTTGTGAATCGTCGGAAAATCATTCTCCTCTCCATTCGGCAGAAAAAGGCTGAGAGTCCCATTTTCAGAAAATGCGCAAGCGGCTTTCCCGTTCTGATTGACAAAAATCGGACGTGTTTTAGCCAACTCAAATCTCTTCGAATTTTCATCCATCCAGCTGTAAAATGTGAGGAACCAATCCGAGGATTCGGCAAATTTCTTTTCGACAAATTTTCCCGGAATTCGCTCGATGAATCTTTCGTCATTAAGCAGATGCTCCAGCCCGATAATTTTCTGAATCCACTCCCGCTTATCTTTATCCAAATATTGTTGCGTTTTCAATTCGGGGAACGCCCAAAAAGAATTATCGCCGAGAATCCCCGAAAGATCCGCATCGGAAAACACATTTTGCAAGGCAGACTCCACCGGACGATAGGCGTTCGCCGCCACCGTGTAACCGGATTTCGTCGGCAGCAACTCCTCCGTTCGGAATTGAATGTGTAAATTTCTTTCTGTAAAATCAAAAGGGTCCGGAGAACTCGCCG
>CAZCRF010000065.1:0-12854 GCA_964501065.1 uncultured Fibrobacter sp.
GGCGGACACAAACCGCCCGTGCCAACGACAAAACTGTCCGTTCGACGGGCAAGAGTCTCCACGCCAATGGAAAAACAGTTCGCCGAACGATGCAAGTTGTCATGGTTCTTTTTGCTTTAGCAAATCTAGAACCATGTGCAATCCTGCTGCGACCAACAGTCCGTTTGACGGACACAAGCAGCCCGTGCCAACGACAAAGCCGTCCGTTCGACGGACACAAGCCTCCATGCTACGGGAATGTTTTTGCGAGCAAGCGTATATCCGACTTAATTTCGGAGTTTTCCTTTGGGATGGAGTTAAATTGAAAATATGCGAATCCTTTTTGCCGTAGTCTTCTTTCTTTCATCGAGCTTTGGCGCGGGGCTTTTGCTCCAAGACCTGGATTATGCCGACCATCGGGAAACTTTTTACAGGCCGGATTGCGGATTTTACGTGCCTCAAGTTCTGCATTTGAAGCCGGAAGGGACGTCCCCCATCACCAAGCCATACGGGAGGTTCTTGCATTTGCGGGCGGAACTTTCCGCATTCAGCAGCCGCGCGCCCATTTCCGTGAACGGCTCGGACACGACTTGGGGAACGAGCGGTCCTTTGACGGAGAGCGCCTTGGAAGCCTTGCGGGAGACTTTCCAAAGCATTCGGCAAAACGGCGGCACGGTCATTGTCCGCTTCTGCTACGACCCTTGGTATAATGGAATTTCGAACACGGGTCCCGAACAGTCTGTCGTTCTCGGACACGTACTGCAGTTGGCGCAGGTGCTTTCGGAAAATGCGGATGTCATCACGGCTTTGGAAATGGGGATGTATGGCGCTTACGGGGAAATGCATTCCGATACGTCCATCACCTATGGGCGCGTTGCGGATGCGATCAATCTGATGTTGCGGAACACTCCGCCGGAATTGAAAATCGTGACGCGGACGCCGAAGTATGCGGCGAGTGTCTTGGGAGTGGATAATTGGGGCGTGGATTTCCATATCGAAAGTGAAGCGTTTGCAAAGATGGCGGCGGAAAAGGGGGACACTCTTTACCGCTTGGGAATCTTCAACGACGGCTACTTGGGGACGCAATACGATTACGGAACGTGGGACGCCTCTTGCGAAACGGGAATCTGCCGGGAAGAAGGGGTCGCCTGGCTTGAAAAATACGGCGTGAACACTCCTTATGGCGGTGAAGCGTTGACGACGGCTTCCGGGTACGAAGTCATCAACACACCGGAATTTCTCTCTTATGAGGGGTTTCGGACGCATACCAGTTATTTGAACATCCAATGGAACAACAACCTCATCGACAGCTGGAAAAAGGTGCAGTTTCAAAAGGTGGATTTTGAATACGATTCGACAGTCACCGGGTTCAAATACATCGAAGACCATCTGGGTTACCGATTTGTCTTGCGGAAGTCCGAAGTGATGGATTCCGTGAGTGTCGGGGGAAATTTCCTTGCCGCCTTGAACATTCAAAACGTGGGCTTCGGAAACTTGACGCGGCCCGTGCGGACATTCCTCATTATCAAGGGGGATTCGGGGGATGTGCAAAGCCTTTCCCTCTCGGATGTGGACTTTCAAAACGTCCACGGTCGGACTATTTCCGTTTCCGACGGCGACACGAGCCTCTCTTTCGACGGAACGCATCATTTGACTTTGAACGTCCGTCTGCCTGAAAGCCTTTTGCCCGGCCGTTATTCCGCTTATCTGAAAATCGCTTCGGAAAATGATTCCCTGGCCATCCGCTTTGCAAATGATTCCGCACAATACGACAGCACCTTGCGCGGGAATCTGATTGGGAACTTTGTCTTGACGGAAAAGGATTTGACGATTTTGCCCGGAGTGCAGAAAACGGGGCGAGGTGATTCGCCGCGACAGGGTTTTTGGTTTGACGCCTTGGGGAAGCGCAATCGGGGAAAAGCGGAATTTCCGAAGAAGTTGTTTCAAAATCAATAGAGGAGAATTCAAATGACAAAGGAAGAATGGAACGCTTTGGTTCAAAAGACAATCGACGCCCCCTCCTGCTGCAAGGAATTGAAGGCTGCGGGAAAGGCGTATCTGGAAGCTGACGCCTCTCAAAAGGGGGAGGCGGCCCAAAGGCTTCTTGCGGAGCTTCGGGAAGATGTCTGCTCCATCGACGACTTTGTCGCCTTGACTGCGTCGGAGCACGGGGAAAAGCTCTTCGGCAAGGAGCAGGCCGCGCAAATGCATTCGGCGGCCGTCCGCGCCTTGGGGCAGGGTGTCAAGTATTGCCTTTGTGACGCTTGCACGAATGGCGGAAAAATTCTCGACCACGCTTCGGATTTGACGTCCGCTTCAGCGTGATGCCGAAAGTCCGCGCTCCCGAATCATCGATCACGAATTCCTCGCCACTGCAACGGTTTGTCAGGCAGTGGCGATTTTCGGTTTCCCCGTCCATCCGAGCTTGCCTTGCAGGGCGTTCACGAATCCCGTATTCTTCATTCGGATGAATGTTGTCACGGACTGGCTCTTGGAAATGGTCAGGCAGTTTCCCGGTTCCATGACTCGCGTGATGCGCCCGTCGAAGACCAAGTCGATGGGAGTTTCCACGACGGATTGGATGCGGCAGGCGGCATCTGTCGGGATGACCAAGGGGCGGACGGAAAGGCTGCTCGGCGCCACGGGCGTGATGACGAAGGCGTCTGTCGAAGGGTAGAGGATGGGGCCGCCCGCTGCCAGGTTGTAAGCGGTGGATCCCGTCGGTGTCGAAAAGAGGAGCGAGTCCGCCCAGTATTCGGTCAACGGACGGTTCTTGTATTCCACGCTCACGTCTATCATCCGGTCGGGGGAATGCGCGCGGATGTGCACTTCGTTCAAAACCGTTTCCTTGGAAATCAGCCGGGAGCCGCTCCAAATGCAGGCGTCTATCATCAAGCGGTTTCGAGTCGTGAAATCTCCCCGGACGAGAGCCTCCAGGGCGTTGGGCAAATGTTCCACGGGTGTTTCCGTCAAAAAGCCGACGCGCCCGGCGTTCACTCCCAGAATGGGAATGTGGAAGCCCAAAGCGATGCGCGCCGAGCTGAGGAAGGTGCCGTCTCCGCCGATGGCTATCAGCAGGTCGCATTTGCAGAGAGCGCCTTCGTCTGCAATCTGGATTTCGTCGGGGACGATTCCCGCCAGGGGTTCCGCCGCGAAAAAGTGGAGATTCCCGTGCAATTTCGAAAAGGCGGAAATCATCTCCAAAGCTTGCTTCAATTCCGGGCTGCCGCCCTTGAACCCGACGATGCCGATTTTCGAAAATTTCATTCTGCGACTTCCT
Source organism: uncultured Fibrobacter sp. (assembly GCA_964501065.1). Lineage (GTDB taxonomy): Bacteria > Fibrobacterota > Fibrobacteria > Fibrobacterales > Fibrobacteraceae > Hallerella. The sequence continues at coordinate 3,260 of CAZCRF010000065.1, forward strand.
CTTTCAACTGTTCCAAAATTCCGGGGAAAGCTTCGCCCGCACTGCCGCCGTTTTCGATTGTCGAGTCGCCTTGGGAAAAGAGCGAGAGGACGGAAAAGACCAGTTCGAGGACCGGGTCTTCGGCGGCGTCGAACGTCCCCGCGTCGAGACCTTCCCGCCCGCGGACGACAAGCCCTTCTTCATAGACGCCGATGGACGCTCCCGTCTGCTTCAAGTTGCGCGCCAGGGATTCGCAGAGGGGACGCAGCTCCTTTGAGAGACTGTCCGGGATGCGGAGGATGCTTTCCCCTTCCGCCGTGCAAGCGGCCAAGGCGATGAACGGGTATTCTTCGAGGCATGTACAGAGGATGTCCTCGCCTAGACGCCTTGAAGAAAGCCTTCCCCCGTAGGTGGTCGTGATGTTTGCAAATGCCGTCCCGTAGCGTTCGTGCCGGGAACCGACTTCAATCTTCGCGCCCATGCGGCGCAGCGCGGAAAAGACTCCCGCCCGGTCGGCGGAAATCAGCACGTTCTTCAATTCCGCCTTCTTCCCCTTGAAAGCCGGGGAAAGGGCGTGCAAGGTGGCGAACGCTGCCGCTTCCGTCGGGTCTGCGGGGACAAAGTAGTCGCGGCCGGTCAAGACCTTGGTTTCGGAAAGGGTCGTTCTGATGCGGCGTTCCGTTTTGATGCCGCGCGCTTTCGCCAAGCGGCGTTCGAGTTCGCTCATTTCCTCATTGCCCGTCGTCTGCACTTCGATCTTCGCTCCGAAGTAGGCGAGGATTTCGACGAATTCCGAACGGACTGTGCTCTTTTCTTCGAAAGTCACGTTTTTCCCCGTGACCAGGGCGTTCAAAAGTGCCGCGTTCTTCGCCAGATACGGGATGCAGCCTTCCCGGGTTTCCCGCGGCACGGGCATCCCTCCTGCAAAGTGGAACGAGAAAGAACCGTCGACTTGCGGAGATTCTTCGAAGACTGCGGCGAATACGTTCTTCAAGAAGTCTTTCGCCCTTTCCAATCGATTTTCCGGACCCGTCACCGTGTAGAGAGTTTCGGAATCCTTCGATGCCAAGGCGAACAAGAGGGACATGGCGAAATCGCTTTCCGGGAGGCGGAGGAGCACGGGAACTTTGTAAGAGAAGCCCACTCCCGTCAGAACGGCGTTCCGGCCCCTGTCTTCGACGGAAAGCCCGAATTCCCGCAGCTGTTCGGCGAAGGCTCGGCTGCGCCTTGTCCAGGAAAAATTGTCCAAGGTCGTCCGCCCGGTCACCAAGAGCCCCATCGCCAAGGCGGCTTCCGAAAGTTCCCTGTCTGGATTCAATGCGATTTCGTCCATCAACGCTCCGTCACTTCAAAATCCAGGTATTGCAAGAGTTTTTTCGCGGCTTTTGCCTGGACTTCCGTTTTGAAGGCTATCAACAAAGTCCCGGCGATGTTCTCCCGGACTTTCATCAGTTCGATGTCCCGCACGTTGATTTCCGCCTGCGCAAGGGGTTCCAGGACGGCGAGGATGGAACCCGGCTCGTCCTTCAATTGCACGGTCAATTGGAAGAAGCTGTTCCCGGCGTTCTTCCCCGGGGCGAAGAGGGACGCGCGGCCGTCGTTCCCCTGCAAAAAGATGTGCTGCAGGGATTCGTCTTCCGGGAGCTTTTCAACGGCGTCCCGAGTCTTTTGAAGCCCTTCCGCGTATTCGTCCATCGCCCGGAGAATTTCCTTTTTGTTCGTCGTCACGATGTCCTTCCACATGGGCCAGCTGGACGCGGCGATGCGCGTCATGTCCCGGAAGGCGCGCCCGGCAAAATGCTGGTAACCGTTTTCAATCAGGCGTTCCGGAATGTTCGCCGCGAGGCTTGTGCTGGCCATTTGCGGCATGTGGCTGACCCAGGCGACCGTGCCGTCGTGATGTTCCGGTGGGAACACGATTCTTTCCGCTCCGACGAAAGCGATCAATTCCGACAGATAAAGGTATTCGCGTTCGGGAAGTCCTTTCGGCGGGCAGACGAACCAGTAGGCGTTTTCGAAAAGGGACGGGTCGCTGAATTCGAGGGAATGCTTTTCGGAACCGGCCATCGGGTGGCTTCCCACAAAGCGGAAGGGGCTTTTCAACTTCGCCCCGACCTTGCAAATCTCCGCCTTGGTGCTGCCGATGTCCGAGACTAGTACAGGACTCGATGGTGAAATATGCGAAAGCCTCTCGAGGGTGGAGAGAATCACCGAGATGGGCGTGCAGAGCAGGATGAATTCCGCACCATCCGCCCAAGATTCCACTTCGTCGTAGCCGAAGAATTCGTCGGCCAGTTTCAATTCCTCGGCGCGGGCGAGGGTCTTCGGCGAACTCACTGCGCGAATCTTCACGGCAGCTCCGGCTTGCTTCAGTGCCGCCGCGATGGAACTCGCCAGTAGCCCGAAACCGACCAAAGTGAGGCGTTCAAAGGAAAGTTTCATTTTTCCACCCGCCTAGTCTCTTGCATGATGACGCTGAAGATGTGCTGCATCGCTTCTGCGGAAAGCGGGCCGCGGAGGGCTTCCGACTTTTTGCCGACGCGGAGGAGAATCTCCCGTTCCCTCGCCGCATCCAGAATGGGCAGCCCCTTCGCCTTCTTGATTTTGCCTATCTCTGTCGCATATTCTGCGCGCTTGTTCAAAAGCTCGACGATGACGCTTTCGAGTTCGTCGATTCTCGTTCGCCAGTTCTCAATATCCATACGGGGAAAGTTAATATATTTTGAACCATGAAAATCGCAGTCGGACTTTCGGGCGGCGTCGATTCCACGATGGCAGCCCACCTTCTCAAAAAACAGGGCCACACGGTCGTCGGGGTCACGATGTCTTTGTGGGACGGCTCCATCCCCATTCCCGATCGCGGACAGAGCGGTTGCTTCGGACCCGGGGAGTCGAGGGAAATCGCCGAAACGGCTAAAATAGCCGAAAGGCTCGGCATCGAATTCGAAGTCATCCCGCTTGCGGAACAATACAAGAGGAATGTCCTTGACTATTTCCGCGCCGAATACAAGGCCGGTCGCACGCCGAACCCTTGCGTCAAATGCAATCAAAAGATGAAATTCGGTTTTTTGATTGAATGTGCGCACAAGCTCCTCGACTTCGACTACTTCGCGACGGGGCATTACGCCCGCATTTCTGAAAACGGCAGGCTCTTGCAAACGGCTTTCGACAAGTCCAAGGACCAGACTTACTTCCTCTCGCGTTTAAAGCCCGCGCAACTTTCCCGTGTGGTCTTCCCGCTTGGGGAACTCACCAAGAAGGAAGTGAAAGCCTTGGCCGCCGAATCCGGATTTGAAGATTTGGCGCAAAAGCCCGAAAGCCAGGATTTCATCGAATGCGAGGATTATTCCGTCCTCTTCGACAAGAGCGACATCCGACCGGGAGACATCGTGGATATGCAAGGGAACGTCTTGGGCCGTCATGAAGGCATCATCTACTACACGATTGGGCAGCGCAAGGGACTGGGCATCGGCGGATTGAAAGAGCCTCTCTTCGTCGTGAAAATTGACCCGCACAAAAATCAGGTCGTCCTGGGGACGCGGGAGGAGCTTTATTCGAAAAGCCTCCGGGCGCACGATGTGAACAGGCTCCTTCTCGAGGACGCGGAGAACGAAGGGGTCGCCATGGCGAAAATCCGACACGGCAAAAATCTGGCGAGGGCGAGATTCCGCATCGACGGGGATGATTTGAAGGTCGTTTTCGACGAGCCGCAGATGTCCGTGACTCCGGGGCAAATCGTCGCCCTTTACCGGGATGACGCCGTGCTCGCGAGCGGCATCATCGACGAACATTTTCATTCGGAGATTTTATGATTCATTTCACCAAGATGCAAGGGGCGGGGAACGATTACATCTATGTGGATAACCGGAACGGGGCCTTGAAAAATCCCGAAAAGCTCTCTCCGAAAATTTCGGACAGGCACTTCGGCGTCGGCTCCGACGGGCTTGTCCTCATCGAAAACTCCGACAGGGCGGATGTCCGCATGCGCATGTTCAACCCGGACGGCAGCGAAGCGGAGATGTGCGGAAACGCGAGCCGTTGCGTCGCCCGTTATGCGTGGGAGCGGTTCTTCGGCAAGTCCAAGGACGCGTTCACTTTGGAAACAGGCGCCGGCATCAAGCAAATCGCGATTCACCGCGAAGGCGAAAAGTTCCTGTCCGCGACGGTTGACATGGGCACTCCGATTCTCGAACCGTCGAAGATTCCCGTCGTCGCGGAAACGAACCGGATTTCTTTCGACGGCAGGGATTTCACCTGCGTTTCCATGGGGAATCCCCATGCGGTCACCTTCATCGAAAGAGTCGAGGATGCCCCGGTGCACACGAAAGGCCCCGTCTATGAAGTCGCAAGCGTTTTCCCCAAAAAGGCGAATGTGGAATTTTGCGAAGTCGTGGACCGGAAGCACGCCAAGATGCGCGTATGGGAACGGGGGACGGGGGAAACCTTGGCTTGCGGAACGGGAGCCTGCGCCACTCTCGTCGCTTGCGTGTTGAACGGCAAGACGGATCGTGAAATCGACTTGGAACTGCTCGGCGGAGTCCTCCACATCGAATGGCGTGAGGGGGATTCCCACGTACGGATGACGGGGCCTGCGGAATTCGTGTTCGAAGGGGATTTGTTCCATTAGGAGTTAGTGGTTAGTTGTCAGCCAAGGGGGGCATCGTGTTGAGCGGGCCGCAAGGCTTGAGCGAAACATCCCGTTGCGGACAACAGTTCACTTGGCGAAGACAAGCAGCCAGTGCCGTGGATTTTTGACCCATGTCACAAAGAGAACGAACAGGGAACGGAAAGGGAGCTTTGTAAAGGCATTTTTACCCAAAATTCAGGGTAAAAAGAATAACTTAGCATCGGAAATTTCTTTGCGAGGCTTTCATGAAACGTACTTTTTCCATCCTTTTAGCCCTTGCGGCGAGCTTTTCGTTTGCGGCGAGTCGCGTGGGCCCCGTCAGCCAATACGGCCAACTTCAAGCGGGGACGAACGCTTCGGGGAAGGGGCGCATTTACGGCTCTTGCGCCGCTTACGCTTCTGCCGGCAATGAAGTGGCCGTCCAGGGGATGAGTTTGTTTTGGTCCATATCCAGTACGGACGGATCCAATTTTTGGACTGCCGACATCGTGAACGGGCTGGTCTCCAATCACAACATTCAACTCATCCGCGCTCCGATGGGTGCCGATGAAGATTGGGGGGAAGGCAATTGGGCCACCAATTCGACGCAATATTCCGCTTATATGAATACTGTCGTACAGGCGGCCATCGACAACGACATCTATGTCATCATCGACTACCATTCCCATTGCGCAGAGAACAGCCAATCGACTGCGTTGAGCTTTTTCACGGAAATGGCGAAAAAATGGGGGAGTTACGACAACGTCATTTTTGAAATTTACAATGAGCCCAAAAATGCGTGCAGCGATACATGGTTTGATCTTTCCGGCGCGCAGAATTATTGGTCGACAATCCGTTCCTATGCGACAACCGTCATCAGCGTCATTCGCCAGTATTCCGACAATTTGATTCTCGTCGGAACGCCTTATTACGATCAATACCCGAACGCCGCGTTGGCGAATCCCATAGACGATTCCAATGTGGCTTATACGTTCCACTATTATGCGGGGGAGGACACCTACCGTCACACGACTGACAACCAGGGGGCGAATGCCGTTGCGGCAATCAACGGAGGGCTCTCCGTCTTCGTGTCGGAATGGGGAAATTCCGCTCCGAGCGGGAACGGAGGCTTCAATGCTTCCTATAGTGCGACGTGGTATGATTGGATGAAAACGAACCAGCTGTCCGGGGCGAATTGGTCTGTTTCGGCAAAGGATGAAACGGCTTCTTATTTCACCACTTCGGGGGCTTGGAATTATTCGACGAGCGGCTCTTGGGTAAATGCCAATGTGTTCTCCGCGCTCCCCACTTCCTATACGGCATGCGCGTCGGCAAAGTTGTCGTCGAGCAGTGCGGTTTCTTCCAGCTCTGCCGTGCCGAGTTCCTCTTCGGCGAAGTCGAGCAGTTCCTCCGCCATCCAAAGTTCTTCGAGTGCGGCGAAGTCCTCGTCGAGCGTCTCCAGTTCCAGCTCTGCAAAACTTTCGTCAAGTAGCGCGGCGTCTTCCAGTTCGCAGGGAATTTCGTCGAGCAGCGCGTCCAATGCGTTCACCGTGTCCGGAAACCTGGAACAAACCGTCGCCAAGAATTCTTCCATGGAATCGGTTGTATTCAGCGGGGTCACCAGCTTCACGCGAAACTCTTGGAATTTATCTAGTTATGGAAGCATTGACGTGGCACAGTCCGGAACGACCGTCACCATTTCGGGAACCGTTGCGGATTGGGCACAACCGGGAACGGTTTCGGAATCCTTCACCGTGAACGGGGATACCGTCGTCTTCACGTTGCATGTCGTCGATGGAATTTCTTCAAGTTCCGCCGTTTTTGAAGAGAGCAGCAGTTCGTCGGAATCGACAACGGGCCTTTCCCAAGCGATTCCCATGCAAAGAGTTTCGGCGACTCTTGTCGGCAGGCGGCTTGAAATTGCCTCGGCAGCTCCCGTGGACGTCGCCATTTTCGACATGCAGGGGCGTCTAGTCCGAAAGATTTCCCAAATCCAAGGGACTGTTTCCTTGGAAGCCTTGAAGTCCGGCTCTTACATCGTCCGCCTCCAATCCGGAGCGTTGCATTCAACCGGGCGCATCTCGTTAAAGTAGAGTTTCCACGCAAAGAGAGAAAGGGTCTTCGCTTCGGCGAAGACCTTTTTCAATGATTGAAATCAACGAAAAAGCCAGCCTCTTCGTGGTTCTGGGAGAGGCTGGCTCGGGAGTTGTCTAGCAATGAAAATCAAACTTTTGTTGGTGAAGTCTTGTCTTTGGATTTTTCCGATTCTCCGGGGATTTTTTGAAACGTGTTCCGGTAAACTTTTTTCCCGTCGAGCGAGGATGCCGTACGGAAAACCTTGGCGAGAAAGCTTCGCCCTTTGCGGTTCTTCAGCCGCACCACGAAACTTTTCGGCGGATTGGCGCTTTCCCGGATGAAGTCGTCCCAATCCCGTTCGTAGCGGAACAGGTCGCGCAGATAGTGCCATTCCACTTCGCCTTCGGAAAATCCGAAAAGCCGACAGAATCGTTTGTTCGCGGACAAGAATCTGCCGTGGAAGTTGATTTCGCAGGTGGCCGGTTCCGACTTCACTTGGCGCATCCACCGTAGCGGTATTCTGCGTCGACATCCTCCAAGGCGACGGTGGAAATGCGGACGTCGTCGAGAATCAGGCTCAAGTTCCCTTTTCCGAAATACAGGGGAATGCCGTTTTCGCCGACGAGAGATTCGATAGGCGATTCCGCCGCCCCGGAAAGGATGCCGTTTACGAAAATTTTCGTCGAATCCCCGTCCCACGAAGCGGTGAGATAATTCCAGCCTTCGGAAATGCCGACCTTGGAAATGGCCGCCGTTTCGCAGCGGAGCGAATCCCCGGAACCTTGGGAGAGGAAGAATGCGAACGCCGCGCCTTCCGCGCCGCAAGTGTCGTTGACGACCGCCAGGCTGAAGACTGCGCTGTCGCTGAATCCCAACTTTCCGAAGATGTTTTCGATGGAGGCTTTCCCCGTGTCCAAACGGGAGAACTTCACCCAAGCTTCGACGGAAAGTTCGGTCGCATTGTCTAAAACGCCCCGGTCTTCTTCGACGACGGCAAAGTCGGCTGCGGATTCCAGACGAAGAGCCTTCGTTTCGGAAAGTCCGCTGTCCAAAGATGCGTTCCCGAAGAGCTTCGCTTTTCCGGAAAGGCCTTTCGTGTCCGCTGTGTAGCCGTCCGAGGCAAAATCGAAGGTCCAAAAACCGGCGACCGAGTAATCCGGGGAGAGCGGCAAGAAAACGTCCCGTCTGACGGATTCGATGGCGAATTCTTCGGGGGAGAAGGGGATGGAAACGCCCAGCGCGAAAGTCGGTTCCGGTGAAGTGACGGCGAGAGCGAAACGGCTCCGTGGAACGCCGCGCAGAACAAAGCTCCCGTCGGAATCCGCAACGGTTTTCCACGGCGACCCGGAAAGCTCCACGGTCGCGTTCTCTGCGGGGATTCCCTTCCGCAAAAAGATGCGTCCGCGGATGGAATCCGTCGCGGCAAGGCTTCCATTGCAAGTGACGCTCTTTCCGAAGACGGAAACCGTGTCGTAAAAGGCGAAGGAATCCGTAGAGGCGCTCACTCCGTAAGTCCCGCTTGAACGAACAGCAATGGAGAATTCCCCGCGTTCGTCCGTCGTGTCGGTGTAAAGGAATTTCCCGTTTGTCGTGAGACGCGCTTCGACGGCGACATGGGCGGCCGCGCTGCCGCCCGGCATTTGCAAAATTCCCGCAATCGAATTCGTTTCTTCCGAACTCCCCCCGGCGACTTCTGCGGAACAGGAAAGGATTCCCCATTCCAAAAGGCAAAGCGGCAAGGCAAAAAGAATCTTTGAAAACTTCATTCCGCGCCCCCTTCCTCGACGAGAGATTTCGTAAGCGGAAAAAATTGCACGTTCAGTCGATAGACCCGTTCCGTTCTTTCGCTCTCCGTCGCGATGTTTGAAATGCGCCGACGGAATGCCGCGATTTCTTCCCGGATGCGCTGCGTGGCGGTTTCGGGTACGCCTATCGTCAACCCGGAGATGTCGCGTTCTTCGACGGGGACTGTGTCGAGGGCATCCACGCCGAGCCGCCCCATTTGGCGGTGCATTTCCCGGACGGCCAGGGACGGCATTTCCAAATTTCCCGTTGAAAGGCGCTTCTCTGTCTGTTCAAAGCGGCCGTTGCGAGACTTCTTCAAAAATCCCGCGTCCAGGAGAATGCGGACGGCCTTGCGGATTTCGGCTGTCGAGTTTTTGAACAAAAGCTTCTTCGAAATTTCCGAAATCTTGGAACTTTGCAATTGCGGCAACATTTCGCGAAGAGTCGGTGAAAGCCAGGATTCGTAATAATCGTATTGGTCTTCCCCGACAATCTTCACCTTGTTCGCCTTGGCGATTTCGCGCAGACGTTTGAACAGGAGCTTCTTTTGTGCTTCGTCCCGACTTTGGTTCATGGCGACTAGGGTGCGGAAGTAATCTGCATCGTTTCCGACAAGTTCTATGGCCTGGGCGACGCGAGCCGTCCCCGCTGCCGACAGGTTCGCCTTGCCGTCCATGACCAGCTTCATGAAAACGGGGGAGCTGTAACCGGCCAATCGGGAAAATTCGCGGAAAGTAAATCCCGACGGCTTCCTTTCCGTGTAAAAGTCGCGCAGGAATTTTCGATAGTCCGTATAGAGCATCACCGGTTTCATCTACCTCCAATTTACTCGATTCTTTTCGAAACGGCAATAGTTTGTAATACAAATTTTGCGAAAATTACTCAAAATAAGCAAATATTTTGAGTAATTTTAAAATTTTTAAAGATATGACGATACAATTCGATTGGCTGTTGCGCGGAGGCTTGAGTCCGTCGAACGGACAGTTTTGTCGTTGGCACGAGCGGCTTGTGTCCGTCAAACGGACAGTTGGTCGCCAAGCGACCTGTTTCGCCTACGCGGCGGGCGGAAAGGTAGGGGGCTGCTCAGAGTTGCGAAGGCCGTAGCCCCCTACCTTTCAACCACCCCCTGGCCACGCTTAGGTTCAACTA
>CAZCRF010000066.1:0-12699 GCA_964501065.1 uncultured Fibrobacter sp.
AATGGAAAAGCCCACTTTTTGCGCATGAATTTACAGAAAAGGACTTGCCTAATCAGCCTGACTTTTCCATAAAGTTTGAATATTCTTGAATTGTCCGCGTCTGCGTTGAAAAGTCGAACATAAAACTTCCGCTTTCGTCCGAAACTGCGATTTCGTTGCTCCGAACCGCAAGCAGAATCGGAATACATTTTAAGGTCTCAGGATATTTTGCAAGGATTTTCTCAAAGTCAGTTTTGATGTTTTTTGAGCCAATCAGAGAATTCAAAATGTTCAGTTCAATTTTTATGCTCTCGACATTTCCGTAGACTTTTTCAAAATCAACATAATATGAATAAGTTGCAATGCTGTTTCTAAAACTCGAAAGCCAGCTGATAAAATCACGTTTCATTCTAAAACACTCCTGCGATGTTTGTAATCAAAAGTTCGTTTACTTTTCCGCGCTTTTCTGCGTTTGAGTTTATCATTCTCGCCGCTGAAATCCGCTCAATGTCAAAGCCGGAATAAAGTTCATCAAAGAACTCGTCGCTTTCGTCCACGTTTTTTGGATCGGAGTTGCTCAAAAGAACTTTCGCGCCGTTTTTGGAAATGTCCGCGACAAACTTTTCAAGCTCAATCTGCTCTTTGTCGCCGAATCCATTTTCTGAATACGAAGTGAACGCTGCAGTTTTTGTGAGCGGGCGATATGGTGGGTCGATGTAGACAAAAGTTTTTTCATCACAAAAATCTTTACAGTTTTTATAGTCGCCACAAGTGATTTTTACATTCTGCAAAAGTGCTGAGCACGCACGTAAATTTTCCTCATCACAAAGAAGCGGATTTTTTGCGCTATTGAACGGAACATTGAAATCGCCTTTTTTATTCACGCGGTAAAGTCCGTTGAAGCAGGTTTTGTTTAGGAAAATGAAGAGTGCGGTTTTTTCAAGATTTATTTTATGAAAGATTGTCGGGTCAAGCCCGACAATGACTTTATTGGATTCGTCAAGTTTAAGTTCGTTGAAGCGGTCGCGTTTTTCGTAGAACAGATTTCTGTTTTCTTCCAAAGTTTGATTTCTATATTGAGTTTGAAGTTCGGAAAGCTGCTCAATCAAAGCGTCGCAGTTGTTCTTTACTTGAATGTATGTGTTTATAAGTTCATTGTTTATGTCGTTGATTAAAACTTGCTCCGGATGCGCTTTTTGAAGCACGTCAAACAGAACTGCACCGCCGCCCACAAAAGGCTCGCAGTATTTTTCAATGTGAGAAGGATAATGTTTCCTGATTTCCTCGAGCAGCTGCGTTTTTCCGCCCGCCCACTTTACAAAAGGTTTCGCCTGATTCAACATAGGTTTAGAATATAACAAATCCGATAGATTTTCTATTCTCCGTCAAAAATCTTTTCCAGAACTTTCGCCATTCTTGTAATCATCGGAACGACAAGCGCTTTTCCCATGCAGAAATATTTTCCCGGCATTCCCGTGTTCGTCCAGTTGTCGTCAAATCCCTGAATTCTTTCGGCTTCGGGCGGAGTGATGAGTCTTAATCTGTTTGTCGTCGGGTCGGAGATTACGTGAGTGATGCGGTTTACTGTCGCTTCGGAAGTTAGCATTGTGCGCGCGGGCAAATCCAAGGAATCTGGAAAGGCGACCGGACCTTCGCTGAAAACATACTTGAATCCGCTTTTCGCCGTGCGCTCAATTTTTTTTGCGCCTTTCAAGGATTTGAATTTTTCATCCCTAGAACATTGTCCGTTTTTTTGCGGAGCGACTTTTGGGATGACACTGTCGCCATCATTCGCTTCCTTTTTGGGGAATGAAAAGTCTTGTCATATCCGCTTTTTCCAGTTCAAGGAGTTTTACTTTCTTGTCGATTCCGCCAGCGTAACCGGTCAGATTCCCGTTTGATCCGACAACGCGGTGGCACGGAATGACGAGCGAAATGGAATTGTGACCGACCGCTCCGCCGACTGCTTGCGCCGACATTTGCTCGATTTCTTTCCGCTCTGCAATGATTTTCGCGATTTCGCCGTAGGTCTTCGTTTTGCCGTAAGGAATGGTCAGAAGAATTTCCCACACGGATTTTCTGAACGGAGTCGTTTTCATTAAAAGCGGAGGGATGAAGTCCGGCGCGTTCCCACTGAAATAAATGTCGAGCCACTTTTTCGTTTCCGCAAAAATGGGAAGTTTCTTTTCTTCGTGTTCTTTTTTCAAAGTGTCGGTAAAATATTTTTGTCCGTCAAACCAAAGTCCGGTCAATGCTTCGCCGTCGCTTGCCATCGTGATGCCGCCTAGCGGAGATGCGTAATGATGTGTGAACTGCATTTTAAATGCACCTCGTATCACAAACAAATCTAGTTAATTCGCCTTTTGCAAGAAGCGCGGCTTTTTTCAACTTTGCCGTGCCTGTTGTAAAGATTCTCCACGCGCATTTCCACGAAATCAGAAAGATGCAGAAAATGGAATGCGTCGCATTTTCGGGGAAAAGAGATTTTTCCCGTCGGCTTCCGGGCTTTTGAAATGGTTGCAGCCGGAATTTTCTATGTTGAAGGCATGAATCGATTCAAATTCTTGTTCGCCCTTGTCGGGGCGACGTCTCTCGCTTTTGCCGGGAGCGTCTCTGCGCCGTCCGGAGCCTTGCGGAACGCGGGGAAGTCGGACTTCTTTTCGAAGGCGATGCAGTCGGAAAAGTCGACGGAAGCTTGGACGTATCAATTCGTCTTTGACAACGGGACGCGCGCCTATGTCAATTACGCGACATTGATTATCCCGGCGTCCGGGAAGAAAATCGGCTGCGACATTTCCATCGTCGGCTTGAAGGGGAAGAATTCGAGCATCGGCAGGCAATATCCCTTGGAACGCTTCAAGGAATTGAAAGACGAAAATCGGATTTCCATCAAGGACGAATATGTCATGGAAGGCCTTCCGGGAAAGGGGCATCGCGTCCTGTTCACGGCGAACAAGGAAGGTTTTGGGAAATTTCTTCTCGACGTGACGTTCACCAGTGCGCACAAGGGGAAAGTCCCCGGCGACGGCAAGTGGAAAGTCGACGGGGAGACTTACGGCGAGGCTGTCCTCATCCCATACGGGAGGGTCAAGGGGAAGGTCGCCCACGACGGGGACACGGTCGAAGTCAAGGGATACGGCTATTTGGAGCATACGTGGCAATCCGGGAATGCGACGGACTTGGCCGTGCGCGCGTTCAACTTGAGCGAGGCTTCCAAAGGCTCTTTCGCGGGGAGGATTGCGTTAGACGAGGACGGGACGCCGTTCGGCTACCTGTTGCATCGGGACGGCGACAGTACGAAGGCTCTCTTCCCCAAGGAAATCTTGGAAGACGGCAAGCCTTACAACGGGAAAAAGTTCCCGAAGTCCGCCTTGAAAATCACGTGGAAGGACTCCCCGGATACGTTGACGGTCGACATGTCGAAGCCCCGTCAAAAATTCTCCATGCTTGAAAATTTCGACGGCTGGATTGCGAAGAAGGCGACGAAGTTGATGCTCGGCGGGGAAATCTTCTTTTGGCGTGGACGCTCCAAGGCTGACGGCAATATTTTTGACTGGAACATCACGGGATTTTGATATGACACGGTTTCGCCCTTGCATCGATATTCACCAAGGCAAAGTCAAGCAGATTGTCGGAGGGACTCTTTCCGACAGGGAATCTCCGGTGACGCATTTCACGAGCGAGCATTCCCCGGCGTACTTTGCAGAACTTTACAAGAGGGACGGCCTGAAGGGAGGTCACGTCATCATGCTCGGCAAAGGCTGCGAAGCGGCGGCGAAGGAGGCTCTTGCCGCTTATGAAGGCGGCTTGCAGGTCGGCGGCGGGATTCGCCCGGAAAATGCCCGGGAATTCTTGGATGCCGGTGCGAGCCATGTCATCGTCACCAGCTGGATTTTTGAAGGGGCGCATTTGGATTGTGCAAAAGTGGAAGCCCTGTCGGCTGCCGTCGGAAAGAACCGTCTCGTCTTGGACTTGAGCTGCCGCCGTACGGAAAGTGGTTGGAACGTCGCGACGAATCGTTGGCAGACCGTGACGGATGCCGTCGTGAATTCGGCTCTGCTCCGGGAGCTTGCCGCCTATTGCGATGAGTTCCTGGTGCACGCGGCGGATGTCGAAGGCCTTGAAAACGGGATGGACGAAGATCTGATTCGATTCCTTTCGAGCGAAAGCCCTGTCCCGGTGACTTATGCGGGAGGCGCGAAGAGCGTTGACGATTTGACGCGCTGTCGGGACCTTTCCCGAGGGCGGGTCGATTTGACGATTGGAAGCTCCCTTGACATTTTCGGCGGCTCGGGGACGCGTTACGCGGATTGCGTTCGATTCAATCGGGAATCCGGGGACGTTTGAGATTTCCCATCGGGACTTTTTTATTTTTGACCCCATGAAGATAGTCTTTATGGGAACGCCGGATTTTGCGGCATTTTTTTTGAAACATTTGGCCCGTGGCCCGCATCAGATCGCCTGTGTCGTGACGCAGCCTGACCGTCCCGTGGGGCGTGGGCGAGTCTTGACCGCACCGCCTGTCAAGAATGCCGCTTTGGAACTGGGCATTCCCGTGCTCCAGCCCGCATCCGTCAAGGACGCATCCTTTGCGGACGATTTGAAACGCCTCGGCGCGGATTTGTTTGTCGTTGTCGCCTTTTCGATTCTTCCGCAGAAGGTGCTTTCCTGCTCCAAGCTCGGGGCGGTCAACGTGCACGGGAGCCTGCTCCCGAAGTATCGCGGCGCAGCGCCTGTCCAATGGGCGATTGCAAATGGGGAAAGCTCGACGGGTGTCAGCATCTTTTTGCTCGATGAAAAAATGGATCACGGGCCGATTCTCGAACAGCGGGAAATTCCGATTGGGCTTTTCGATACGGCGGAAAGCGTTTTGCAAAAGATGGAAGCCCCGGGGGCGGAGGCTCTGGATTTGGCGATTTCCCGCGTCGAGTATGGAAATTTGGAATCCTTGGCCGCGCAAAATCACGCGATTGCGTCGCCCGCTCCGAAACTCAAAAAAGAAGATGGGAAAATCGATTTTGAACGGTCCGCGCTTGAAATCCACAATCGCATCCGGGCGTTTTTCCCGTGGCCGGGAGGATTCTGCTCCCTCGGCGGGAAGACGGTCTATTTTCGCAAGACGGCCCCTTGCGGCTCGATGGGGCTTTTGCCCGGCGAAGCTCGGGACGATGGCGGCAAACTGTTCGTGGGGACGGGGAACGGCTCCCTCGAAGTGATGGAAATTCAATTGGAGGGGAAGCGCGTCATGCCCGCAGCGGATTTCCTCCGCGGTATCCAAAGGAAAGGCGCTTTGTGCTTCAAGACGATGATTTAAAGGATAGGCTTTCCGCGCTCGAGGCCTTGGTGGACTGGAGAAAGAACGGGGCACTGCTCCGGGAGCATGTGCTGTCGCCGTTTGCGAAAGAATTGGCTTCGGGAGTCTGTCGCCTGCATTTGCGCCTCTCGGACGCGCTCCGCCGAAAGGTGCGGAAGGGGACTCGGACGGATCTTCTCTGCATTTTGGAAATGGGGCTTTACCAGATGTTCTTCATGGAATCCGTCCCGGCGCGCGCCGCCGTGGATTCTTGCGTGGAACTTTCCCGGCGGATCCATTTGAGTGAAAATTCGGCGAAGTTCGTGAATGCCGTGCTGAGGTCTGTCGAACGGGAAGGTTTGCCGAAGCTCCCGGGACAGAACGTGCGCCGCATCTCCATTGAATATTCCCTCCCGGAATGGATTGTCCGCCGCCTGCTGGATTTCGGCGGCACGGAGTATGCGGAAAACTTCGCCCGCGAATCCGTGCAACGCCCCCGCCAGTGGATTCGCGCGAACCTTCGACGGACGACTGCTGCCGATTTGCAACGGGAGCTGATGCTTTCGGGGCGCGTTTACAAGGACCGTTATCTGGAAATCCCGGAAGGCCGGAACGAGCCGCGCTTGAATGAAATCTTGAAAAGCGAAGCCTTTCGGCGGGGACTCTTTTCCGTGCAGAATCCGGCTGCGGAAACGGTCGTGGAGATGCTCTCGGTCGAGGACGGGATGTCCGTGTGGGATGCCTGCGCTGCACCCGGCGGGAAATCCGCTTTGATTGCCGAATCGAATCCGAATGCGGAAATTCTCGCTTCGGACGTTTCCGAGGAGCGTTTGAGCCTGGTCTCCGATTTGACGGATCGATTGAAGCTCTCGAATGTGAAAGCGCAAGTGGCCGATGCGCGGGACTCCGGATTTGACGCGCGTTTCGACCGCATCTTGCTTGACGTGCCCTGCAGCAATCTGGGAGTCCTTTCCCGTCGGCCGGAGGTGAAGTATCGCTTGTCCCCCGAAGATTTGAAATCCCTTTCGGAGGCTCAATTTGAAATTTTGGGGAACGCCTCGGCGGCTCTCAAAAAGGACGGCGTCCTGGTCTACGCCACGTGTTCCCCGGATTCCGCGGAGACGGACAAGGTGGTGCGCCGTTTTTTGGATGGGCACGGGAATTTTGAACTTTGCCGGACTCCGGTGCGCACGGAGGGCGGTGAGTTGGGTCTTGACAGGTTTTACGCGGCTGCCTTGCGGAGGATGTCGTGAAGAAGATTTTTTTTGCCATCGTCTTGATGATGCTTCCTTTGTGGGCTTCGCCGAGAGATTCCGTGGAATTTTCCCACGCGGCGGTCGCCGTCGAGGTGGGCGCGCTTTATTTGCTGGATGATTCGAAAGAAGCCCTGGATGACACCTATTATGTCCTTTCGGAATTTGAATATTCCTATTTCCGCCGGCTGACGGGAGTCGTGCAATTCGGGTACGCTTATCTTTCGACGAAGGGCGACTTGGATTATCCGGGCATCCACCAGGTGAACGGGCGCGTGGGGTTGGACTATTCGCTCCCCTTCGTGGAGCCCGTCGCCTTGGGCGGCGGTTTCAGCTGCATCTGGATGCGAGCCGATGCCGACGGGGGGAACGCTTCCGGATCGACCCTCGCCGACAATGAAACGGAATTCGGGGCCTACGTGCGTCTGAACCTGCCGATTCTGACTTTTGAAAATTGGCGGTTCGGAGCGAAAATCTATTACGAGAACCTTTGGACGGAACCGGAAACTTCGGAAACGGCTTGGTTCGGTTTTTACGTGCAACGGAAACTTTGGTAGGAGGCGTCCATGAAAAGAATCCTATTGGGAATTTTTGGCGTCGCCATTGGGGCGTGGGGCGAAATTTTGCCGGAGACCGAAGGAATGCGGGACACCCGTGCGGACGGAACTTTCCTCACGGCATCCCCGACCTATGTTTTCGACCGTTCTTCGAGAAGCGGCGGCATCCATTCGGAAAGCGAGGAATGGAATCCGTCCAAGATGCGGGAACGGCTTTTGGTGAACCGCGTTTCGGGCACGCCTTCGTGGACGCCTCTTGCCCCGTCGCTTTGGATTTCGGTGGGGAATGAAGTCGGGGATTTGATGTATCAAGACCCGCTTTACGTGGGAAAGGGTTCCGGGTGGGAAAACCGCACGCCCCTTTTGGAAGCGGGGTTCCGCTCGCCGTCTTACAGCGGCATCTGGGCGACGGCGAGATTCTTTCAGGTGGATCATTATTCGAACAGCGGCCGGAGAATTCGGGAGCAGATGATTGCGACGGACAAATTTTCCATCTTTGGGGAGAACCTTCCTTTCGCCAGCACGGCTTATGCTGGCCTTGGATTTTCCGCTGCGGCGTTTGAAGCGTCTCTTCTCGCCGGGCACGAATACCTTTGGGTCTTTGCGGAAAGCGGCAGGTGGATTCCGGTCGAGTACAAGCCTCGTGCGGAAGCCCGTTTCGATTCTCGCTATTTACACGGCCAACTCGTTTTTGAAAACGCCGAATACACGCTTCGCGCCAATTCCCTCGTGGGAAATCGAAAGGAATGGAGCGGCTCGTTGAAACTCGGGGAGGATTCCCTCGCCCAGAAAAGACGCATGTGGAATTTGGCCTTGGGCGTTGCATTCCGCGTCGTCGATGACAGTGCTTACGTGCCCTTTGGAATCGAAGACGATTATGTCGCGTTCCCGTTCCTCGAATTTTTCCTCCGGCCGTCCGACCGTTTGGCGATTGCCGGATTTGCCGGGACTAGCGGACGGGAATTCGCGGGGAAGGACAGCGTGAATTTGGAATTCCCTGAAATGGTCGGGGCGAAGATGAACGTCGGGTTCAAGAATCACCTGGCGACGTCCCTCAACCCGCTCGGCGATGACGAGGAATATTACGATTCGGACACCATTTCCTTGCGCACGGACGGCTTCATGCAGCTGCACCGCGCGTATCTCGATTTGCGGGGCTCCGCCAAATTCTTTTCATTGGGAATGAATCTTTCCGGTTGGTTTGAAAAGGGGGCGGAAACTTTCGAAGTGAAGGAGTTCAAGACGAAAAAGGTCGGCGGTCGCTCTGCCGTTTATCGGACGGGGAATGTCGATCGGATTGATTCCTGGATTCGCGGGGTCTCCGGCGATGCGGATGTCTCCCTGCTGCTTCGGGATATGTTCGCGTTTTCCGCAAGGGCCGGCTTTGAACGCATTGACGGGAGCGAGGAACGCTTTGAAGTGAATCCGGTGGAGGAATGGATTTCCTTGGAAGCCTCGTGGAATCTTTGGGAGAGGCTTTTTGTCCGGCATTCTTGGAATTACCGTTCCGACGCCAAATGGAATCTGCGGACGGAAGACCCTTACGTCGTCAAGGGCGGTTGGTATTGGAACGCGACGATTTCGCAAAAGTTCCCCCACGCGGGCGTCACTCTTTCCGCGACCATCTTGCATGCGATCGGGAAGGAGCTGATTCAAGTCCCGAACGGCGGCGTGGATAGGACGCGCTTTTATTGCAACGCCGTGAAGGCCTTTTGACACGTGATGGGAAAACCTTTGCAAATCGAATATCCGGATCTTCCCGTCGTCAAGAAGCGCGAAGAGTTCTTGCAGCTTTTGAAGTCGCATCCTGTCGTCATCGTCAAGGCGGACACGGGGAGCGGCAAATCCACCCAAGTCCCGAAATTCCTGCTCGAAAGCGGCATCTCCGACTTAGGGAAAATCGGAGTTACGGAACCGCGGCGTTTGGCGGCTCTTTCCATTGCGGACCGTTTGCGCGAAGAGCTGAAGGATGAATCCCTCGTTTCGACGCGGATCCGCTTTTTGGAAGAAGGCCCGAAGGATGCGCCCGTCAAAGTGATGACGGACGGAATCTTGCTCCAGGAATTCCGCAGGGACCGCTTGTTCCGGGCCTATTCGGTCATCATGGTCGATGAAGCGCATGAGCGTTCGTTGAACATCGACATCTTGCTCGGAATTTTCAAGAACGTCTTGAAGGAGCGTCCGGATTTTCGACTGGTCATCGCCAGCGCGACGCTCGACGCCAAGCTGTTCGAACGGTTTTATGAAAACGCGGCGGTTCTCGAAGCGGAGGGCAGGACTTTCCCGGTGCAAGTCGTTTATGCGGATCCCGGACAGAATCCGTCCAAGAGCAAGGGCGATTCCGGACTTGTCGAAGAAGCTCGGGATGCAATCCTTGCGCTCGAAGAATCGGGCAAGGATCACTTGCTCTGCTTTTTGCCGACGGAGAGGGACATCCAGGATTTGGGCGCGGAGCTTTCCCAAAAGTTGGATGAAAAGAGCTTTGACGTTTTGCCGCTCTTTGGCCGCATGGGTCCGCAGGAGCAGAAACGGGTCTTTCGGAATTCGGGGAAGACGCGCATCGTGCTCGCGACGAATATCGCGGAGACGTCCCTCACCATCCCGGGAATCGCCTATGTCGTCGATACGGGGATGGCCAGAGTTTCCCGCTACAACCCCCAGACGAGAATTCAAGGGCTTCCCATCGAGAAGATTTCCCAAGCGAGCGCCCGGCAGCGCACAGGACGCGCAGGCCGCGTCAAACCGGGCATTTGCGTCCGACTCTACACGGAAGACGATTTCTGCGACCGCGAAGAGTTCACGGAGCCCGAAATCCGCCGGTCGAACCTTTCGAATGTCGTGCTGCAACTGCGCAGCCTCGGGCTTTCCGTCGAGGATTTCCCGTTTATCCAGCCTCCGCCGCGCTCTGCATTCCGCGGAGCGTACAAGGCCTTGTTTGAACTCGGCGCGCTTTCTAGCGTGGAACGAGGTGCGCACGTGACGGATTTTGGCGCGGAAATGGCGAAGTTGCCGATGGATGTCGCGCTCTCCGCCGTCCTTCTCCGGGCCAGGGATTTAGGGGTTTTGCAGCCGGCGATGATTGTCTCGGCGGCACTTTCCATCCAAGAGCCGAGGCTCTACCCGTCGGAAGAACCCGAACGGGAAAAGGCTCGTAAAATGCACAAGGCCATGGGCGGTCACAAAAGCGACTTCCTCACATTCCTCGCCGAATGGAACGGCTTTTGCCGCGAATGGAACGGATCTTCTTGGAATGCGCTCCGCAAATATTGTGAAAAGCATTTCTTGCATTTTTTGCGCTGCCGCGAATGGATGGATCTCTACGAACAGTTTTGCCGACTGCTCAAGGTGAAGTTCGATTCTCCCGTTTGCCCGTTCAATTCATTCCATCGGGACAACTTGCACATCGCGATGCTTTACGGATTCTTGGGCGGCATCGCCCGTCGCGACCGCGACGCGGGCTGTTACCGTCTTGTCGGCGGCAGAGAGGCGCACCTGTTCCCGGGAAGCGATTTGGCGGGAAAGTTCCCGGACTTTGTCTTGTCTGCGGAAGTCCGCGAAACGAGCCGCGTCTTCTTGACGAAAGCTGCGGAGATTCTCCCGGAATGGATTATCCGCGTTGCCGGGGATTTTTGTTCGCGGCGATGGTTTGAACCCAAGTGGAACCCGGAACGGGGATTTGTGGAAGCGATCGAGGAAGTTTCCTTTCGCGGACTTGTGCTGTCCCGTTCGAGGCGCGTCGATTACGGTCGGGTCAATGCGGAAGATGCCGCGAGAATCTTTTTTTTGGAAGCCGTCGTCGAAGGGAACATGGCGCGTCCGTTTCCATTCATGCAGCACAACGAGCGCGTTTTGGAATCGTTGCGTACAAAGGAAACGCGCCTGCGCCGGTTCGGAATCTGCCCGTCGGAAGATTTGCAGGTGGATTTTTACACCAGTCGCGCTCCGGGAGTCTTTTCCCTAAAGACCCTCAGGGATTTCATTGAAAAAAAATCGGAAGCGAGCCTTCGCTTCTCTGAAGAGGATTGGCTCCGCGAATCGGGTGCGGGCGTTGAACATTTGGAATCCTTCAGGAACACTCCCATCGATGCGGATGCCTTGCGCAAAAAATTCAACAAGGAACGTTCCGCGCATGAAAGCTCCCTCGGCGGCGTCGTGGAATTTCAAAAGGTTCTCAATCGGCAGATTCGCGCGGAACTGGTGTTCGATTCGAGCAAGGAGTGGGACGGGATGTCTTTGGAAATTCCGGCGGATTTCTTGCCGGAGCTTTCCCCGTCGATATTCGCCCGTGAAGTTTCCAAGTGGCGGGAATGGATGCTCGACGCTTTCATTCGAAACCTTTCGAAGGGCGAGCGCAAGAAGTGGGACCGGAAACGGGAAGATTTGGACGACCGCTTCCTGGATTTCTTGGAAAGGGATTCGGAGAGTTCTCCGGCGGTTTCCCTTTGCAGGGCGTTCGAAAGTTTTGGAGAACCGGACGGCGCGTTCCCCACGTTGAATGCGCAAAATGAACATCATCTGCGGCTTCATTTGTCTGTAACTTTTCCCGATGGACAAGGAAAATTCCCGGTGGAACTTTTGCCGGAATGGGGATTGGCCGGATTTTTTTCTGCCGTGCGCCCCGCCGTGGAAAGGTCTTTCTTGGCGTTTCCCGTTTTGGGCGTTCACTTCGGTTGGTCTCCGGATGGATTCCGCGCCATGGATTCAACGGAATCGGAATTCTGGCAAAAATTTTATCGTCGGACGCGCGCCGTCAAAAATGAGGATTCTCCCGTCAAGGAGCTTTTCCTTTCCCGGCTGGCTTTTCTCCGCGCAAACGAAAATTCGGAATTCGCCTTGAAATCCCTCATGGCGATGACGGATTTGGAAAAGAAAAGGTACACCCTTGACGTCTTGGAAAACGCCCTTCCGCGATTTTCCGGAGTGGAATTTGCACGTGCGCGCAAAGTGCGCGCCTTTGCCGATATTTCTTCTGAAGCGACGGCGGAGGAAACGCGTGCGAGAAAAGGGCTTTTGCGCATGGTCTCGGATTCCGCTTACTGGGGCGTTTCCGCTTTTGTCCGGGCTTGGGAGGTTTTTCGCGAAACGTTCCAAGCGTTCCGTGGCAAAAAAAAGGTGACCAGGGAAATTCTCGAACTCTCGTCCCACTTGGCGGCAGAAGAAAACCTTTACGCGCGATTGAGAAAAATTCACGCCTTTTTGTTTCCTGAGCGCGCCTCGGAAATTCCCGATTGGGAAGGTACGCCGTCCTTGCCTTCGCCCAGGAGCTTTCGGGAAAAATTTTCGCAAAGCCTTTCGGGAAATTTTCTCAAGCCGGCGGAACAGAGGCTACTTCGCGAGGCCCTTTCGATGGCGGAAAGGGCCCGAACGGATTCGGACTTGTTTGAATCGGGTATTTCGCTCCAAATCCTTTTTGAAAATTTCGAATGGTTGCGTTACAAAAGGTTCGCCTTGGCATCTGCTCCGGAAGAAAAGGTCGAAAAGGAGGACTTGCTCCGTTTGAAGGAGAGGTTCAGGAATCGTTGATTTAGGAATTAGGAGTTGGGAATGAGGAATTAGTGGTTAGTGGGAAGTGAGGCTTGCGCTTTGTGCAATTAGGAATGCATAATGCATAATTCGG
>CAZCRF010000067.1:0-12636 GCA_964501065.1 uncultured Fibrobacter sp.
GGACTTGGGCGACGACCCTCCCCTCAAAGCAGTATTCCGAAATCACGTCGTAGGATTCCCCGCCGCACAGGGCGACGATGGAGTCCTTCGTGCCGTCGTTGTAGCAGAAGCTTTCCGCCGGGTCATACGGTTTCGTTCCGCAAGAAAAGATTTTTCCGTCCGAGCAGAAGCCCGTGTCCAAATCGTAAGCGTTCCCGCCGCACAGGGAGACGATGGAGTCCTTCGTGCCGTCGTTGTAGCAGAAGCTTTCCGCCGGGTCATACGGTTTCGTTCCGCAAGAAAAGATTTTTCCGTCCGAGCAGAAGCCCGTGTCCAAATCGTAAGCGTTCCCGCCGCACAGGGAGACGATGGAGTCCTTCGTGCCGTCGTTGTAGCAAAAGCTTTCCGTCGGGTCGAACGGCTGATTTCCGCAGGAATAAAGTTGCCCGGCAGAACAGAACCGCTTCGTCGGTTCGAATGGCGTACTGCCGCAGAGCGCCTTGTAAAGGACTGTCGTGTCCGAGCCGCAAGCGACTTTCAACGTGCCATCCCCGTCGTCCGAAACGGAGCACCCGACACCGTTCAAGCCCAACACCGTGTCAATCCACACAAGAGTATCGACATTAGAAATGACCAGCGTGTCGCTCACGATGAGAGTGTCGACGGAACTTTTCCCGTCGAGGCCGTCCGCGCCGCTCTTCACGACTCCGACGGAATCTTCCCCGCACAGGATTTTGTAACCCGAACCGTCTTCGAGAGCAACCGCCTCGCAGCTTTCGCCGGAAGTGCCGTCCGAGCCGTCGTTCCCATCGACGCCGTCCTTGCCGTTGAGCGTCTGCCACTTGCCGTTTGCGCAGTAATACACAAGCCCGGAATCGGCGGCAAAGAGCATCTCGCCCGCGTTGTCGTCCGTGCATCCGGGGAGGCTTTCGCCCTTCGCCAGTTGCGAAATTCCCGTCGTCTCGTTCACGGTGGTGGAGTTTTCGTCGCCGCAGCCCGCGAGGAACGCGGCGGAAAGGGTCAAAAATGGAGCGACCTTAAAAATCTTCATCTTACACTCCTTGTAAATTGCTGTTTGAATTCCCCGAAGCATTAGAAGATGTCGGCAGCGGCGGCAAGTCGAAGTGGACGCCCAATACGCAGCCCTGTCCAAGAACCTTATCGCGAATGGCCTTCCACACTTTTCGCACGTCACCATTGTCGCATTTGATTCCCATCGTTCCCCTGGTCTCCTTCAAAGGGATTTTCCTAAAGGCGCAATCTGGACCGTATAACTTCGCCGGGCTAAAGGAGAACGGCTCGTCAGGATTCGCCGGGTCGAACTTCTTCCCCGGGTAATAGACATAATGTGGGTCATCCCGATCAGTCGGGTCAAACATCTTCCCCGGATTGGGACTTTGCACAGGCAAGCCCGTACAACTCAGCACGTAATGATTGTAAACATCAAAGTCCGGAATCTTCGAGAGGTCAGACGCAATTATAAAAGGGATTTTCCCCTCATCCACGACAAAGACCGTGTCCAGCCAAAATATTCCGTTCTTGCCGGAACCGAAGAGAATCATATCGCCTTTTTGCAGACTCCTCAAGATGGTGCGTGAAGAGAGTGCATGCTGTTTGCAATTGGAATAGCGGAAGTGTTCTCCGAAAACGAACGGATCCACGTTCTGGCAACCATTCCAGACTGTGGTCGGATTTGCGGGCGGATTGCAGGCGATTGGCTCGACAAGCCTCGTCGGGTCGACACCATTGACGCCATAATCGTAATCCTCCACCACGCGCGCTTTCGGCTCCCATTCGCCCCAGAAGACCAAATCGCCCGAATGTTTTTGACCGCCCGCATCGACGTATTCGCCGCGGCTCTTGATGAAATTCCGGCAGTGCGTTCCCGTATTCCATTTTTTGATGTATTCCCTTCTAGGAACGGAATAACTGATTTGATTTTGCACGGGTTCTGCCCCCGGATGGAAGAAGTAAACGATTTTTGACATGTCTTGTTCCTCTTTTTGTTGTGTGATTCTTTTCCCTTGAGGTTTGCCTAGTCGGAGTCCTTGAGGCAGCGGACGGAGAGTCCGTTGCTCTTGTAATAGTTGCTGAGCAGCTCCGCGGTGACGTAGCTACCGTACAACCATATGTAGCACGATTCGCCCACGTCGTTCTCATTCTCAGTGGCGCTCCAAAAGTACGCGCTGTAACCCTCGGAGTAGAAGACGCCATCTAAGTAGTAGCGGTAGCCCGCCGACAATGCCGAAAAGCCGTAATCGTCCGTGCCGTTGTAGTTGTTCCTGCTGGAGCTAGGCCACCCGCTTGTCGCCTTTAACTTCGTCCCCGCCGTACTTTTTCCGCCCGCGTAGTCGACCAGCGTTTCGAACTCTGCGAGAGTCGGCAAGTGCCATCCCGCCGGGCAGACGCCGCGCACGGATTCCGTCACTGAACAAGTCTTGTCGTATCCGCAACCCGCGCTGCCTTCGCTGAAGACCGCAGCCGAGTCCATCGCCGCGGACCACAAGTAAAGTCTACCATACTTGGCACAGGAATCCGGCTCATTCTCGTAACAGAAGCTCGAAGAATCCAAATCCGCCGTCCCCTGCGTGTAGCGGTAGTTCAAATTCTGCGCCATCCAAATCTGCGAACCGATGGTCGTAGCCCGGTACACTTGGTTGTCGCGACTATCTGTGAAATAAAGCGCATCATTCGTACACGTGAATTCAAAAATGTCGTATACACTCCCCCCGCACAGGGCGACGATGGAGTCCTTCGTGCCGTCATTGTAGCAGAAGCTTTCCGTCGGGTCGAACGGCAGATTTCCACAGGAATAAAGTTGCCCGTCAGAACAGAACTGCTTCGTCGGTTCGAAAGGCGTACTTCCGCAAATTGCCCTGTAAAGAATGGTCGTGTCCGAAGCGCAAGCGACTTTCACCGTTCCGTTCCCATCATCCAAGACCGTGCAGTCTTCTCCACTTTCGCCTTTTTCCCCGTCCGCGCCGCTCTTCACGACTCCGACGGAATCTTCCCCGCACAGGATTTTGTAGCCCGAGCCGTCTTCGAGAGCGACCGCCTCGCAGCTCTCGCCGGAAGTGCCGTCCGAGCCGTCCGTCCCGTCTTTTCCATCTGCGCCGTCCTTGCCGTTGAGAGTTTGCCACTTGCCGTTTGCGCAGTAATACACAAGCCCGGAATCGGCGGCGAAGAGCATCTCGCCCGCGTTGTCGTCCGTGCATTCGGGGAGGCTTTCGCCGGCTGCGAGTTGCGTGAGACCGGTCGTCTCGTTCACGGTGGTGGATTCATCGCCGCAGCCCATGAGGAACGCAGCGGAAAGGGTCAAAAATGGAGCGACCTTAACAATCTTCATTTTGCACTCCTTGTGAATTGCTGTTCGAATTTCCCAAAGTTCCAGTCGATGGCAGCGGCAAGTCGAATTGGACGCCCAATTCACGGCCTTGGTTCAAGACGTAATCCCGGATTTCCCTCCAGACGTTTGGCACGCTTCCTGCTGCAACATTCGTGACGACTTTAATTCCCTGCGTCTGACGACCATTGAAGTTCTTGTCAATCACATTTTTCATCCAGTTCTTCGGCAATTTGAGTTTCGAGAATGGGGTGCATTGTGTGTACAATTTCGCCGGCGTGAAGGAATACGGGTCGTCCGGATCTTGCGAGTTGAATTTCTTCCCCGGATAATAGACATAGGGGCTTTGCACAGGCAAGCCCGTACAACTCAACACGTAATGATTGTAAACGGCGAAGTCCGGAATCTTCGAAAGGTCGGACGCCTTGCTAAAAGGAATTTTCCCCTCATCCACGACAAAGACCGTGTCCAAAAAGAAATCCCTCGATTTTGATCCCGAACCGAAAAGAACTATGTCACCGGCATTCAACTTCCTCAACGTCGAATAGCGTTTTTGTTTGCAGTTGGAATAGCGGAAGTGCGCGCCGAAGACAAACGGGTCCGTATTCTGACAGCAGCCCCCTATTGCACAACCACCGGGACAGGCTGCCGAAGGAGCGGAACAGGCTACCGGTTCAATCAGTCTCCTCGGACTTTGACCCTTTCCATAAGTTTGCACCACGCGCGCTTTCGGCTCCCATTCGCCCCAGAAGACCAAATCGCCCGAATGTTTTTGACCGCCCGCATCGACGTATTCGCCGTGGCTCTTGATGAAATTCCGGCAGTGCCTTCCCGTATTCCAATTTTTGAAACCGGAAACGATTTGACTTTCCGGGGCTTCTGCGCCGGGATGGTAAAACAGGACGATTTTTGACATAGTGTTGTTCCTTTTTTGTTGCATTTGCGACTTGAAGCCGCCCCTTGAAAAAAAAACCGTACCGCGCCCGCCTAGTCGGAGTCCTTGAGACAACGGACGGAGATTGCCAGCCAGTCATTGCTGTCATCGCTAAAATCAATCAACCTCCCATACCACGTCCAGTGCTCATGCTCATCATAGCCGAAATCCAACACTACACCCGAGGTACTCGTCCAAAACCTTGCGTTTACATGGAGGTGGAGCCAAACAGTTTCAACAACAACACCGCTTTTATATATGTGAAAGCGCCCTCCCGCAGGGAGTGCGGCGAAACCATAGTTGTCAAAACCGTTAGTTTCTTCTGCACAATTATCGTAATCGTAAACAGTAGATTCTATCTCATCAGACCACCCTATCTCTTCACACTCCGACCGCCAATCGCTGGTTGACTTCAGCTCATCCATAACGATTTCAGGAATGTGCTCTTCAACAGAATAATGTTTACGATCCACATAATACAGCAACGTTTGAAACTCCGACGCACTCGGTAGGTGCCAGCCATCCGGGCAGGCTTTCGTTGCCGCATACCACTTGTAAAGTCTGCCGTACTTCTGGCAGTTCGAGCTCTTGTCCTCGTAGCAAAAGCTGTTGTCCGTCTTGTAGTTCAAGTTCTGCGCCATCCACGTTTGCCCGCCGATTTTGACAGTGCGGTACATTCGCCCGTCGCGGCTGTCGACGAGAGTCCCGTAAGCCCCATTGGAGAGAAGCGCCTGGTTGAGATATTTCGTCGTCACCGCCGAGGTCGATGAACCGTCGCTTCCGCAACCCGCGAAAAGGGCGGCGGCCGAGAGGACTCCGATTAAATGTTTGTACTTCATATTCATTACTCCTTTATTCTTGATTTTATGTGTATCACTGTTAAACATTTTCCCCTTCGTTGCCGACAGCCTTAAAAGCGTTCCAAGAAATGTCGAGGCCTTTCTCGTCGGTCTGGACGCGTTTCCAGACTCTATGAGGGTAGGTTATCAAACCCTTTTGGATGTTGTCTATGTCGGATTGAGAAAATTTTCCTTTGCTTTGAATGTAGGAAACGAATTGATTCCAGGCGTTGTCAAAATTTCCGTTCATATTCCCGTAGAACTCAAAAATCTCTAGATTTTGCACGACGATAAACTTGTTTGACTTTTTAAAAACGCCGAGCCGTTTGCTCCATTCCTTTTTGCGATTCGTTGGCGATAAGTAGATTACTTCTTGATTCCAACTTTTCAACGCATCTTTAAAATCAACCCACTGAGGTTGATTCTGGTCGAATTCGTTCCATGTTTCCATAGCTTTCGCGATGGCTTCGCCGGGGAAGGATGAGTCAACTTTGTAGGGAAGCGTGGATTTTTCAGCATCAAATTCATACAACCCGAGGAATGCGTATTCGGTCGTTCTGCCTAAATATTCACACAGTCCGCCGAAATATCTTAAATTTGCAAAAGTCCAACGTTTTTGGCCTTTGACTCGTTCGTCTTCCTCATGCGTGCCGATTTTTGCCGGGCACAGACAGGGCGTGTAAATTTCATAGATAAGCTCCGCGTTTTCGAATATCCACTTAGGCTCGTTCCAGTTTGCATTTTGGACTTCTTTCTTGGTCACAGCATCAAATTCGTTCCACCATCCTTGAAAGCGGGGGAATCGACAGTCGTAAAAATCAGGTTTCCAAAGCCAGGATTCGCCAAACGGTTTATAGTGTTGCATTTGTCCAAAGTGGGTTTGGAAAACGCACTCCATCTTTTGATTGAGCACGGAAAATGCGCTTAATCCGCCTTGCCTCGAAAATCCCCCAACCGTAATCTGTTTGCCGTCATCATTATCAATCGCTGCGCCCGGGATGATTGCCATGGTAAGTTTCCTTGTTGAGTTTTAAAATAACGTAAAAAAAAAAACAGCTTCGTCAAGACGTTCCGAAATCGATTTCAAAGAAACTTCACCCGGCAGGTTCCGACGTGATTTCCGTCACAGCCGCCATCCAGAGCGATTGTCCAACGGCCAATCCAAACGGCAAATCATCGCGTCCCAAAATTTTCTATCTTCGGGCAAAACTTTTCTTCCCCCGAGGTTCCATGCTTTCTGAAATCGGAGATTTTTTCGCCAATTACTGGTGGGTCATCCTCATCCTGGTCATCGTCGTCGTCATCACGGCCGTCGTGCGCGGCATCCGCAAGGCACTGAAAGAAGGCGGCGGAGCGTTCAACCTGGAGACCATCCGCAAGAACACGGCGCCGAACCGGGAATTCGTCAAGCTCAAGGCCGCCGCGATGCTCAAGGACGCCGACATGGTCTGCGACGTCACGGGGAATCGCGTCCTCCCGAAACGGGAAGACTTGCCCGTCTTCCGCGCAGCCATCAAGAGCCGCTACAAGGTCGCCATGTTCCTAGTCGAAAAGGAGAACAAGGTCGCCTACTTCTTCTGCAAGACGGAAAAGGGCCTCGAACGCCGCCTCGGGAACCTGATGTTCGACAGGCAGCAAAAGAACGGCCACTGGCCCTACACCGACCGCAAAACGGGCGAGCAGCTGAAATTCCCGAAAGTCTAAGCGTCCTATGGACGATTCCGCGTTCAAGACTCTCCCCCTGTACGACAGCCTCCCCGAAATCCGAGCCGAGCTTTCGAAGGGAAAAGACATCTTGCTGACCGCCCCGACGGGCTCCGGAAAGTCGACGTTCATCCCGTGGCTCCTTTCGACGGAAAAGGAAGGCCGCGCAAAAGTCGCCGTCCTGGAGCCGCGACGCTTGGCGGCGACAAGCCTTTCCGCGCACCTTTCGAGGCTCCTCCGCGTACAAGAAGGTTCGGAGGTCGGCTACAGGGTCCGCTTCGAAAGCAGGGCGTCCGCGGGGACGCAAATCCTCTTCACCACTTACGGGAGCTTCTTGCAGTCCGCATTGCACCGGGCGGAATCCTTCGACTGGATCGTCTTCGACGAATTCCACGAACGCCGCGCCGAGATGGATTTGCTGCTCGCTTTCTTTTGCGCACAAAAAAGGCTTTTCGAAAAAGGCAAAAGACACGCGCCGAGGATTGCCGTTCTTTCCGCAGAACTGGACCGCGAAGGCATCGAGGCGTTCTTGAAAATCCCCTGTCTAAAAGTCGGGCGGCCGGGATTCCCCGTGCAAATCCTGAACCAGGACTCCCCCGCCGGGACGCCTCTCGAACGGAACGTGGAACGGGCAGTCCGCACCTTGGAACGGAACGGTTTCGGGCAGACGACGCTGGTATTCTTGCCGGGGAAGGGTGAAATCGCGAAAGTGCACCGCCACTTGGACGAAGCGTTCGGTTACGGCAAGCTCCGGATTCTCGACCTGTACGGCGGCCAGGGAAAATCCGTCGAACAGGAAATCCTTTCCCCGTCAGACGAAAGGCGCGTCATCCTTTCGACGAACATCGCCGAGACGAGCCTCACGATTCCGGGAGTCACGGGCGTCGTGGACTCGGGGCTTGAACGCTCTGCGGAGTTCGACGCGGGGCGCGGGAAGAACGTCCTCAGGCTCGGACGCATCAGCCTGCAAAACGCCGTGCAGCGGACGGGGCGCGCGGGACGCACGGCAGAAGGCGCGTGCATCCGACTTTGGAGCAAAACGGAGGAGCTCCATTTCCCAAAGGGCATCGTCCCGGAAATTTTAAAAAGCGACCTTCGCCCGATTCTTCTCGAAAGGGCCGCCCTTGCAAAGATTGCCGGAGTCTTGCCGCAAGAAATGCCGCTTCTCTCGGAACCCGCAGAGGCTTCCGCCGAAAAGGCCTCGGCCGATTTGGCCTCGAACGGATTCCTGGACGCCGCAGACGGGAAAATCACCCAGGCGGGCGAACGCGTCCTGGACGTCCCCCTGAACGACCTCGCGCTCGCGAAGGCTTACCTCGAAGCCCCGTCCCTTTCGGATTTGACTCTCGCCCTTTTCGCCGTCCTCGACGCGGAAGATTCCGCCGGGAAGTCGAATCTCCCGCAAGACGCCCTCGAAGCGGCAGAGAGCCTCCTTTCGCGCGACTCGCGCGCGCCCCGAGAAATGCGGCTTTCCTTTGAACGGCTCGAAAGGCACGCCCGCGCCGAGGATTCCGGACGGCTCGCGGAAAATTTCCCACAGGAAACCCTGAAAATTTTCCTCAAAGCCTTTCCCAAGTCGCTTGCGATTCGAAGCGGAAACGCCTACAAGACGGCGGAGGACACCTTCCCCATTCCCCCGAAAGCCGCCGGGGATAGCCCGGCGATTCTAGTCTTCCGCCTGATGCGTACAAATTCATCGCAGAAGTCCGAAATGCGCGCGGGGCTTTATCTGAAAATCCCCGAATCCCTGCTGCCGAAAGAAGATGCCGAGACGCATCACTCCCTGTTGTGGCGTTCCGGGCAAGAGCGTTACATCGGGCTGGAAATCCGCACGAAGGACGGCGTGGAAATTTCCCGCAAGGAGATTCCCCCACAAGAGGCCTCCCCCGAAGTCCTGGAAATCTTGAAAACGCTCACCGGGAAGACTTGGATGGAGCGGCACGGGCGCGAAGACCTTTCGCACCTCTGGATGGACGACGCGAACAGGATTCTCCTCTGCAAAATGAAGCTCGCCGCGGAGAAATTTCCCGAGTATTCCCTGCCTGCCTGGGACGACGGCGACATGGAGGTCGTCACCGAGGATTTCATGGACGGAGTCTTCCTCCTCCGCGACCTCTCCGCCGAAAGATTCCGAAAAAAGATGGGCGAATACTTCGGGGCGAACATGCTCCCCTGGCTTTCGAAAATGTTCCCGGACACCCTCCCCCTTCCGAACGGGAAACGCGCGCACTACCGCTACGCGGAGAATTCCCCCGTGGAGATTTCCGCCCGGATCGAAGACTTTCTGCCGTTCCGAGGGGAACATACCATCGCCGAGGGACGTGTGAAGGTGCGCTACGACATCCTGGCGCCGAACTTCCGAACGTGCCAGAAGACGTGGGACTTGACTGGATTTTGGAAGAACACGTATCCGCAGGTTCGAAAGGAGCTGCGCGGGCGTTACCCCAAGCACCCCTGGCCGGAATCCGTCTGAACTTTTGAGGAAGCCCCCTTCGAAGCCGCCCGCAAGGACTGGAACTTCGCATAGACGGCCTTGTTCGCGCGCAGAATTTTCACAAGCGCGCTGTTCGAAAGCCCAAAGGCCTGCGCCGCCGCACGCGTATCGCCGCCGTTCGCAAAAACGATGTCGAGAACGTCTGCGATGAACTGCGGATAAGCTTCGTTCGACTCCTGGATATGCCCCGAACTTCCCGGGAAGCGGAGACGGGAGGCGTCCTTCGGCGCTTCGCGCACTTCCAAGGCTATCAGAAGGCGCAGACGGTGCAGGGCGTGCACCTTATTTTCACCGGCACTCCGACTTTCACAGGATTTGATTGCTAAATTGAATTCGGGAAGCCTGAGGCTCACCCCGGAATTGGTCTTGTTGCGGAATTGGCCGCCGGGGCCGCTCCCTTGGAAACCCGAAACCCGGCACGCCCGGAGCAACTCGTTCAACGGCATATTCAAATAGGAATCTCGATGCATCGCCCCAAAGATACAACTTTCTCCCTCAAACGGTTTACCGGGACTCTTTCCGCCCTCCTACTCCTCTCCGCCCTTTTCGCCTCCTGCGCGGGGCACTCCGCCGAAAAGGCTTCCGCCGACGCGGTCACCTACGAACAGACTGCGGAACAGAAGCTCTCGATGCTCGAACGGACCTTTGCGGAAATCCAGCAGAAAGCGCGGGAACACGTCCCGCCGGAAGCCTTCGTCAAATACATCACGGATTCCTCTTACTACTGGACGGACACCTTGCAACGCTATGCGAAGGAAATGCCCGCGGAACGCGTGGAACAGCTGCCGCTAGGCGAAATGCTCGCCGTCCTGGTCTATCGGATATTCGACCGCGAACGCGCCTGGGACCCGAACATGAACGAAGACTACAGGATGCTCTCCCTGCTCACGGGAAGGCAGGGAGTCATCGAGAGGACGATGAACCTAAAGCTCGGCCCCTTCGAAATCAAGAAGGACCGCGGCAGCGTGGGCCTTGCGTCAAGCCCGAAAGTCCCGGTCATCCTCTTCGAATGGGACGACTCCTGCTGGAAGTTGGACCTGAAGGCGACCCTCCCCCTCGTCACGAAGGGACTCGAGAGCATCGGGGTGAAAAAGGACTGGACCAACAAGGAACTGGCCCTTTACCTCCTCGAAAAGGAATTCCACTACACCTACACGAACATCTCTTACGACGACAGTCTGTTCGACCCTTACTCCACGTTCTGAATCCCATGGCGAAGAATCTGAAACCCTGGAAGACCGTTTCCTCTAGCCCGATACTCGACACGCCTTTCCTGAAAGTCCAAAAGGAATGTTGCGAACTTCCGAACGGGAACGCCATTCCGGACTTTTACACGATTTGGCAGCCGGACTGGGTGCTCCTCCTCGCCCGGACGGAAGACGGCAAATGGCTGATGGAGCGTCAATACCGCCACGGCTCCAAAAAGATTTCGACGGAATTCCCCGCCGGGATTTTGGAAAGGGGCGAAAGCCCCGTGGAGGCGGCAAGGCGCGAGCTGCAAGAAGAATGCGCCTACGGCGGAGGGAAATTCGAATACGTCGCCGAAATGCCGATGAACCCGGACAGGCATCGCGGACGCTTCTTCATCGTACGCGCGACGGGCGTCACCCCACAAGGTTCCGTGCACTTCGACACGGGCGAGGAAATCGAAACTCTCCGATACTCGACGGAATCCGTCCTGAAGATGATGCGCTCCGGGGAAATCTTCCACCCGCACCAGATTGCCGCATTTTTGCTCTACGGAAAAGGTCTCCCCGGAGAATCCCCGTGAAACGGCTCGAAGCCGAAATCCGTGGGAAATCCCTTTCCGAAAGGACGGCGAAAGTCCGGATTGCCGTCGAGAGGGGTTCCGAGGGACGCGTGGAATGGTTCGCTTCCTCCGGGGAGAGCCTTTGGCAATCCGACGACCCGGCATCCTTCCCAAGGCTCTCATTCTTTTCCCGTCGTTCGACAGGACTTTCGAGTCGCTCCGGAGCCTCCCTTTCGACCGTGGAGCACCTGTCGCCCGTGCTCCTTCTCTATCCGCAGTGCCGCTTTGAAATTCGGGCCGCGTCAAAGGAGCTGCCCATCTTGGACGGCAGCGCTTACCCTTGGTACGAAGCCGTACGGCATCTCGCCGGGATCCCGGGAGATTTGCCCTTTTACAGGACATCGCTCAAAACCCGCATCGACTGGGGATACGGATTCTTGGAAGCTTGCCCCGCGGAGACCTTGGAAATCGAATGTTCCATTTCGCACGGGACGTTCCGGGACGACGCCTACGCGGCCATCTACGACGCGTCCGACCTGGTCGCGCTCTTCCCCGCGAGGACGTTCATCTTCGAAGACGATTGGAAGAAGGCTGCGGAAGCGGGACTGCTGGCCGCTGCGGACGAAAGCTGCGGGTTGCTGCTCCGCGCCGAAGAAGCCTCGGCGAAACCTCTCGCGGGCGGGGACTTCCGGATGCCAAGCGAACCCGCCAAGCACAAGATTCTAGACCTCATCGGCGACCTTTCCCTGCCCACTTCCGCCCTGCCCCGACTGCGCATCCGGATTCACAACGGCGGACACGTCGCCCACCGCAAACTCATCGAAAAACTCCTTGACGACGCCTTCCGAGACCTCCCCCGAACTAGGTGAATCCAGCCGCCAACGCCCCGAAACAAAAACGGCAAACCGCGACCTCTCCCCTTTTTACCTAAATTGAAGTCCAGATTCACCACGGCGAAAACGCTTTTCGCCATTTCCCACGAGGCTGTTGAACGATGCTTTTAGAAACTCTCCCCAAGTCGAACAAGCCGGGCGTCCTTTACGATTACGCGGCGATTCTCCAAATCCTCCCCCACCGCTACCCGTTCCTCTTCATCGACGAGATCCTTTCCGTCGACTGCGCGGCCGAAGTGCCCGTCATCGAAGCGCGGAAGAACGTCTCTTTCAACGAGCCTTTTTTCCAAGGGCACTTTCCCGGAGAACCGGTGATGCCGGGAGTCATCCAAATCGAGACGATGGCGCAGGCGGGGGCAATCTTGGCGGGTCTCCGCTACGAAACGGAATGCGCCGGGAAACGCCCCGCCTTCATGGGAGTCGACGGTTGCCGATTCCGCCGCCCCGTCCGTCCGGGCGACGTCTTGGACGTCCGAGTGACTCTCGACAAGATGCGCCGGGGAATCCTCTTCTTCTCTGGGGAAATCCGCTGCGGCGACGCTGCGGTCTGCAACGCGACCTTCAGCGCGACCATGATTTGAATCGGCTCTTTAGCGGCCAGAGTCTAGTGGTCAGTGATTAGTGACTGTAAAGAAAAAGTCGTGGTGAGCAGGATTGGCGTCATGTTGAGCGAAGCGAAACATCTCTTTACTGTTCCTGG
>CAZCRF010000068.1:0-12007 GCA_964501065.1 uncultured Fibrobacter sp.
ACGCCAAAGGCGTTAATCTCGTAACAGCAAAGGGATGCTTCGCTCCTGCCATTCGCCCGCCTGCTGGCAGGGCAGGCGGGTCGCTCAACACGACGAAGCTCCCTTTCTCAGTCAACTAACCACTAATCGCTGACCACTAACTCCTAACTCCTCATTCCTAATTACTAACCCCTATCCAGCCCGGTTCAACGCCCTCCCCATTGCATAAGCCTCGCTTTTCGCCAAGCTCCAAGCGAAAATTCACCGCCGCAGTCGTCGTGGAGCCTTGCCTTTGGAGGCGTTCACCGCTGAAAGCGTTGTGGAACTTTTCAAATGCCTCCGCGCAGGTCGTGCTAACGCTCTTTCCTTTGCGCAAACGACTCTCCCCACTAACCCCTAGCCTCTGACAACTAATCCCCCACCACTGACTCGTCGCAAATTTTTACATTTACAGCCCCTTCACAAAAAAAGGATTTCCCGTGGAAACCATCAACCGAATTTTAGAATCCGCCGACAACCTGGTGTGGGGCATTCCCCTGATTGCCGTCATCCTCTTCGTCGGGCTTTTGCTGACCGTGCGCCTGGGATGCCTGCAAGTGCTGAACTTGCACAACGCCCTCTTCTACGTTTTGCACAGCGAAAAGGAGGGCGATGGAGAAGTCTCCAGCTTCGGCGCGCTCTGCACTGCCCTTGCTGCGACCATCGGCACGGGGAATATCGTCGGCGTCGCAACGGCCATCGGCACGGGCGGTCCCGGCGCACTCTTCTGGATGGAAGTCGCCGCCTTCCTCGGCATGGCGACCAAATACGCGGAAGGCGTCCTGGCCGTCAAATACCGCATCGTCGGAAAGAACGGGAAAATCCTCGGTGGGCCGTTCTACTATATCGAGAACGGCATCCGCGAAAGGTTCGGTTGGAACATGAAATGGCTAGCCGTCCTCTTCGCCATCTTCGGAGTCGGCGCGGGGCTCTTCGGCATCGGCACGATTACGCAGGTGAACGGCATCACATCCGCCATGAACCGAATCCTCCCGTCTGCGGAATTTGCAAACATCAGCGGAAATTCCATTTCCATCACGACAGCCGTCACGGGGCTTGCCGTCACCCTCTGCGTCGCCTTCGTCATCATCGGGGGGCTTCGCCGCATCGCAAAAGTCGCCTCCATCATCGTCCCGTTCATGGCCATCTTTTACGTGCTCACTTGCGGATTCTTCTTGCTCTTGAACTTCTCCCACATTTCCACAGCCATCGAAATCATCGTCCGCGCGGCCTTCAACCCGTCCGCCGTCACCGGGGGCGTCGTCGGTTCCGTATTCATCGCCATGCAGAAGGGCATCGCCCGGGGAATTTTCAGCAACGAAGCGGGCCTCGGTTCCGCCCCCATCGCCGCAGCCGCAGCCAAGACAAAGGAGCCCGTCCGCCAAGGACTTGTCTGCATGACGGGGACATTCTTCGATACAATCGTCATCTGCACCATGACGGGCCTCGCGATTGTCATCACGGGAGCTTGGGAACCGAGCCTGCATTTAGAGGGAGTCAGCATCACCATGGAGGCCTTCAGCCGCGGATTCGAAGTCATCCCCGGCGGAAGTCTCGTCGCCCCGTACTTCTTGACCGTCGCGCTAGTCTTCTTCGCCTTCACGACCATCCTCGGCTGGGCCTACTATTCCGAAAAATGCCTGCAATATCTGGTCGGCAGGGGGCGGACGGCAAAGCTCCTCTTCCGCTGGTTCTACGTGGCGGCGGTCTTCGTCGGACCGTACCTCACCGTGAGCGCGGTCTGGACCAGCGCGGACATTTTCAACGGGCTGATGGCGTTCCCGAACCTGGTCGCCCTCATTCTCCTCAGCGGAATCGTCGCCAGGGAGACGCGAATCTTCTTCGGCAAGTTCTCCAAGCGGGAACTTTGACCGGACTCAGAACCGTTTCGTCACCATGAAGCCGGCGGATCCGAAGTAAAGGACGTCGTCTACCTCACCCGAACCCGACTTCAAATTCACGATGCGCGAAGTGACGGGGAAATGCACCGACCACGAATCCCCGTGAAAGCCCGCGGAAAGGGACGGGAATATTTGGAAAAAGCTCACGAACTCCTTCCGGGTCAAATTCAACCCCAAATTGATGTTCGCAATGCCGAGCAGATTCAAGAACCAGCCGCTATCCCAAACCCACGTGTAAGAATAGCCGACATTCGGCCCGGCATAGACAAATTGCTGATACGTTTCGAAATAGGGCAAAAGGGAGTCCCCCGAGCGGATGCCCGTGTAATAGACTCCCCCGCCCAAGATGAAGCTCCCGTTGGATTCCCACTGCCGACGGTCCAAGGCATAAGCCGCCCGCAGCGAATGTTCCGGATTCCATAGGAAGTTCAAGTCGAAGCCCGCTTCGACAATCAGCAAATCCACCTTGGCATATCCGCTGTCCACATCGACGAAAAAGCCGTCAATCGCCTTCAGGTAAACGTCCCAAAAGAAGCGGTCGCCGTAATAATTCAGCTGCTGGTCCGTCGCGTAAGTCCGAGGCTTTTTCCTGTCGTGGCCGACTGAAAAGGCGAAGAGGGAGCTCCACGTCCAATCGCCGTAGCCGCCGCCCAAGCCCAAATCGATGGAGCGGTTCGTCTGCAATTTCTCGTCGGAAGTGCTCTCCCCGGAATACAATGTGAAGGGGTAACGCGACAGGATTTGGACGGAAATCTTTTGGGGAAAGGCCGTGATGACGGAATCTCCGGCGGCGAATGCGGAAACTGCGCAGAACAAAGCGCAAAACAGAATGGCAAATCGAAACTCGGAAAATTTCACCCGTTCACCTCGACGGCAAAAGTAACATTTTGCCCCCCCCCGGATGCAACTTTCGGGCGACCCTAGTCCAGAATCCTGTCGAAGACGGCGTAAGCGGAATCCGCGTAAACCGCCCGCCAATCGGGACTTCTGCCGAGTTCCTGTGCGAGATTCTTCCAAAGCGGGACGTAGCGGACGGGGAGAAGTGCGCGGCGAATGCGGAGGGAATCCGCTGCGGAAAAGAAAGTCTCCGGGCGGCGGGCGAAGTCCAAATATGCGGCAAGGAATGCGGAATCCTTGAGGATGAAACGGCCATCCGCAAAAGTCTTGACCTCGGGCAAGGCCCACTCCAAATATCCGCCGGAACGGTCGTCGTTGAACAAGTTCCCGCCTGCGGCCATCGGATTTGCGCGCATGAAGGCGACGGCCCCTTCCGGGACGCGTTCCGAAGAAACGGCGCGAAAATTCCCTTCGACGAAAAATGCCGGGAGACTCCGGCAAAAAGTCCCCAAGGAAAAGGCCAAGACCAAAGTACCGCAAACGGGGAAAAATCTTTCAAAAAAGACTTTCGGCACGGATAGACGGCGCACACCCGCGCGGCGAAGCCAAATCCGGACAGTCGGACTTGAAAGGACCACCGCGACGAAGGGGAAAAAGAAAAGCGGCAAGTTGCGCTCCGCGAGGGCCGCCAAGAACGCGAAGACGACTAAGACGGCGGAACGGAACGGTAAAGCGACACGGCGATGCCAAAAAAGAGTCGCGGCGGAAAGGAGGATGCAGAGTAGAACCCCCGCCATCGACAAGGCGTTCTCCCCTTGCAAGAGAAGAGTCGTCGGGGCGCGGTTCTCGGCAATCTCCTTCGAAAAGATTTCCGCAGAAGACGTCCCGCCGACAAGCCTGTCCAAAAGGCCTAGCGGATATTCCCAAAGCGATGCTCCTTGAAAATGCAAGAGCGGCATGGACAAAAGGAGAAGAAAGAATCCCGCATTCAAAATTCTTCGCCTGGCGGAAAGCCCCGTCCAAGAAAAGAGAATCGACAAAAAGGCCATGACGAATCCGAGCGGGAAAAGCCCTTGGACACGCACCCACAGCCATTCGGAAAAAAGCATCGCCGCAGCGGAAAGCGCCCATTTCGCGGAAAAGTCCCGTTCCAGGTTCAAAAGCAAATTCCAAAAGATTCCGAGAAACAGGACGGAACACAAAACAGGACGGCATTCAAAGGCGAACCGAAACAAAAAAGCGAACGCAATCATCCAGGAGAATTCGAACAAATGGACGCGACGCTTCACGGGCAAGACCCAAAGGAACGCGGCCGCTCCCCAAAGAAAGGCTTTCACCGCGACGAGGAGAATCGCCCCGCCCGCAGAAAAGACGGCAAAAGCCGCCAATTGGAAGAACAGGTGGATGCAAATCCAAGGCGAACGGGAGGGCGTCCAGCAAAAGGGATCCGCCTCCGGCAAACCGTATTCCCAAAAATGCCGGGCAGTCGCGAGATGCCACCAGATATCCGAGTCCGTCAACGGGAAAAGGGCGAAAAGCGAAACGGCCGACGCGAAGAGGATTTTCCAGGAAATTTTCATTCGAGGCTCTCCAGAGCCGCCCGACGGTTCACGGAGATGCCCGGATATTGCGGGAAAAGTTCCGCAGCGACCTTGTACCAAGCGAGAGCCTTTTCAGGGGAAGCCGGCATTTGCCAATTTCCCAAGTCGAAAGCGACGATTCCCAGGAACTGCCGCCCGGTCAGCGGGGAGAATTCAAAGCCCGTCCACGGCCCTTGCGCATACTTTTGGCGATATTCCGCATCCGTGTAAGAATGGCCACGCCGATTGGGTTCCAAGTTCACGCCGTTCACGCGGAAGAACACGTGCGACGGCAAGAGAATCGCCTCGATGCGGATTTTGCGCGCCTCGCCGAGCATCTCGGCCAAAAAGACCGCCCCCACGCAACCCGAACGTTTCCCTTGCAAAACGCGGAGCGGCAAGACGGAGGACGGGGAATCCGAGAAATCCATCCCTGCGAACTCCAAGCCCCAGAAATCCCACAGCAGGGCCTTGACGGCCTCCACCGTATCGCGGGATTTCGAAAGCGCCCCATCGAAAAAATCCAGTCCGGCGTTCCACGCGGGCAAGGTGTCGAGGCAATCCGCGGGCAATCCTTCAAAGGTGCATGCGGCCTCCAAGTAAGAAGCCTTCCCGTCGCCTCGGAGCAGAAAGAAGGCCGTTCCAAACACGCAGACGAAAAGCAGGAGAACCGCTCCGAACTTTTTCGACTTAAAGCGCATCCCATTCCATCGGAGAATTCCAGAAGTCGCGCATCGTCATCATGTAAACGACAAGGCGTTTCGAATCCAGCACCTTTTTGTCCTTCAGCATGCGATGCCGCACGCCGGGGCCGCCCCCCCAGCTGGTCATCACGTAAACGTCCAGCCCCGTCGCAAAGGAAAGCAGGGAACCGGGGCCGCCCGACTTCCCGTCGACGGATTCGAAAACTCCCGTGAACGAATCGCCCATCAGGAGAATCGGGGAATCCTTCCGCCCGACATGGGGTTTCCCCACGCCGTAAACCTTCTTGACTTCGAGAGTCTCCGGAGCGTAAAGTCCCTGTTCCGCCGACGGGAGCTGTTGAATCAGGTCCCCTTCGCGGAGAATGGTCGTGTCCCGGAGTTCAAGCGTCCCGGGCTTCGGATTCGCGGCCTCATACCAGGAATAGCCGACGACCCTCTCCGAAAGGGCTTCCATCGCGGCCAAAAGTCCGGGAAGCGCCCAATGCGTGTCGAACTTCTGGAAGGAGAAATGCTCGCCGTCATCCGCAGCACGGGCGTTTTCCAAAGCCGGGTAAAGGTCCAGCACGTCGATTCCCGCAGCCAAGAGCTTCCGAACAAATTCACGACCGGCGACATCCACGCAAAGCCGCCGAGGCGTCCCGGCTATCATCTTGTCCGCATAAACGGCCTCCTTCGTCGGCACGGGGACGACCAGGAATTGGATGCCGAGGCTGTCGAAAAGCGATTGCAGCTCCAAAAGTCTCGGGAGGGGATTGTGCAGGGAATCCTGAGCG
Source organism: uncultured Fibrobacter sp. (assembly GCA_964501065.1). GTDB lineage: Bacteria > Fibrobacterota > Fibrobacteria > Fibrobacterales > Fibrobacteraceae > Hallerella. Next base: position 5,814 of record CAZCRF010000068.1, read on the forward strand.
GAAAAGTCCCCGGCCAGGAGGGAACCTGCGTCCCGGCGGAACCAAAGCATCCCCCCCGCGCTCCAGGCGTTTTGCCCCGCGGGCAGGGAATCCAGGACGCGTGAAAGCTTTTCCTTGAAAGTTCGCGTCTCCGGAGTCTCCGGGCAAACTCCCCTCAGACCTTCCAATGTCGAAAGCCTCGCGGAAGAATCCTTGTCGACGAAGCGTTCCAAGGCTTTTCCTTGCAATAGGGAATCCTGCACGGTCGGCGCGGCCTTTCGGAAGGCGGGGACGTCGATGGCGACCCAAAGCGGCTTCCCCATCGGATTGCCGCGAATCACGGCGAACGGAGTTCCTCTCCCGGAATCTTCAAACGGCGGGGATGTCTCCAAATCCGTGTTGTAGGTGGGATACCAGTAGGCGGAAAGGGACTTCGCCCAGTCCACGGCCTCTTCCCAGGAAAGCCTCTTTGTCGCGTATTCCCGGAGAACCTGTAGTTCCGCTGCGGACGGCTTCCTTCTCAATTTTGCCCAGAAAGTCCCCATCCCCGTCCAAGGGCGCGGCGAGACTTCCACCCACCATGCGGAAGAATCCGGGGATAGGGCGAGCTTTTCCACCTTCTGGAAATCGGCGAAGACGTTTTCCTCGCCCCATTTGAATCCTTCGATTTGCCGGAGGGCGGCCGAAAGGGAATCTCCCGCACCGTCCGAGTGGAGACGTCTTGCGAACGGTTCCCACGCAATTGGGTCCGCGGACTTCAAGAACTCCGGCTCCGAAGCAGAAAGTTTTTCCACAGCGGGAAACGATTCGCGAGCGATGTCTTTCGAAACCGGGCGCGCATTCTCCGGCAGCTCCCCCTTGCCCGCATCCCGAATCGGATTCTTGAAATAGGCCGCGAAGTCGAGTGCGGCCAAAGTCGGCAAGGCGAGGGAATCCTCCACGGCGACAAGGCGAATTTCCACGGAATCCCCGAGAATTTCCGCGCGAAAAGGGAACGTTTCCGCAGCGGCCAAAGAGGAGGGACTTTTCAAAGTTTCTTCCCGGGCGTCTCCTTTCGGATTCTTTCCCGCACCGTTCGAAGCGGGGACTGTCGCGCAACCGGCGAAAAACCCCATCACCACGGCGCAAAAAGCGAGATTGGATATTTTTTTCATCAAGGGGCAAAATAGAAAAGAGAAGATTTCCCGTCGGATGTTTTCTAAATTTCGGATCATGAAATCCATCCGCCTAGCGATTCTCCAAGGGAAATGGCTCGGCACCGTTCCGAAGACCATGGAATGGTATGCCGCCGAAGCCCGCAAATTGAAAGATTCCAAGCCCGACCTCCTCGTCCTGCCGGAGCTTTGCCACACGCCGTACTTCCCCATCGAAGAGGGCGAATCCGGCTTCGACTTCGCGATTGAAAAGGATTCGAGCCTGGTTTCCGAATGGCGAGAAATCGCCAAAGAGCTCCAGAGCGTCGTCGTCTTCCCGTTCTTCGAAAAGCGCGCGAGGGGCATCTATTACAACAGCGCCTGCGTTTTCGAGCGCGACGGGCAAATCGCCGGACTTTACCGAAAAAGCCACATTCCCGACGATCCGGGATTTTACGAGAAGTATTATTTCGCACCGGGCGACACGGGCTTCGCACCCGTGCAGACTTCGGCGGGGAGAATCGGCGTACTCATCTGCTGGGACCAATGGTTTCCCGAGGCCGCGCGAATCGAAGCCATCAAGGGCGCGGACATTTTGGTCTACCCCACCGCCATCGGATGGGACAGAAAGGAGCCGCAGTCGCTCTACGGACGGCAAAAGGACAGCTGGATGACCGTCATGCGGGGACATGCGATAGCCAATCGCCTCTTCGTCGCCGCCGCGAACCGCATCGGGACAGAAGGCGACTTGACCTTCTGGGGGCACTCCTTCGTCGCCGCCCCGGACGGATTCGTCCTCTCCGATTTGGGACAGGATTTCACCGGCTCCGAAATCTCGGAACTGCAACTTTCCGAAATCGAGTACAACCGCCGCTGGTGGCCGCACTTCCGCGACCGCCGCACGGATCTTTACAAGGACATCCTCAAATCCTGGGACACGCCATGACTTTCCACCTGCCCGCCGAATGGGAAAATCAAAAGGCCGTCTGGCTCTCCTTTCCGCACAATGCGCAGAACTGGCGCGGAAAAAATCGGGAAAGGATTTTCGACTTTTACCTGGAACTGATTGAAATCTGCTCCCGGTTCGAGCCGGTGAACGTGCTGGTGGAAAAGGACTTCGCCCTCCCCGAAACCGCCGAAAGGATTTTCGACAAGTCGCCGTTCAAGCCGCAGTTCATCCCCATCGAAACGGATGACGTCTGGATTCGCGACTACGGGCCGTTTTTCGTTTACGGGGACGACGGAAAAGAGCGCATCTTCAAATTCGGCTTCAACGCCTGGGGGCGGAAATTTCCCCCATGGAATCTCGACGAAAAGATTCCCTTCGAAATCGCCCAGAGAGAGAATCTCCCCGTCGAAGAATCCCCGTATATTTTTGAAGGCGGTGCGATAGAAGTCAACGGGGACGGACTCGGCATCACGACTCATCCCTGTCTCACGGGCAATAACCGCAACCCGGAACGGGAACGGGAGAACGTCGAAGCGGCCATCAAAGAAGCCCTCGGCTTAAAGGATTTACTAGTCCTGCCGCAAGGCCTCGCCGGAGACCACACGGACGGCCACATCGACAACGCGGCGCGATTCATCTCCAAGACGCGAGTCGCCGTCGCCTGGGAAAGCGACCGCAACAGCCCAAACTTCCCCGCGCTTTCCCGAAACAAGCTCCTGATTGAAGCGTGGCTGCAAAAGCATTACGGGGAAAGGGCCGTGGTGGACGCTGTCCAAATTCCGACGCAAAAACGCCTCGGGCGCGGGACACTCCCGGCGTCCTACATGAACTTCATCTTCTTGAACGGGGCGATTGTCTTCCCCAAATACGAAAAGGGCTTCGACGAAAAAGCCGAAGCGTATTTCAAATCCGCATTCCCGGACCGCCAAGTGGTGGGCATCGACGCGACGTCCGTCATCCGGCAAGGCGGGAGCTTGCACTGCATCAGCAAGCAGGAAGGCGAAAATCCCGGATGACCGGGATTTTTTTTACACCTTCAATTCGCCGGCATCCAGATTGTCCCAATCCGGGACGGCTTCAATCGCCGGACGGACTTCCTCTCCGATGAATTTCACGACCTGACCCGGGGCGCGTCCCACGAACTTTTTCAAGTCGAGAATTTCGGAGAGCTTCCCCTCGTCGATCCCGAGGGCGCGGAATTTCGGATTTCCCAAAATGCGGCAGAGCAGGTCGTTGTCCTTTCCCTCCTCCTTCACGACCTTCCCCGCTTCCATGCTCATCACGCGGATTTCTTCATGGAGTTCCTGACGGTCGCCGCCGCGTTTCACGCCTTCCATGATGATGTTTTCCGTCGCCATGAACGGCAGCTCGGCCATGATGCGCTTTTCGATGACCTTCGGGTAGACGACAAGTCCCGACGTGACGTTTTCCGCAATGATGAGCATCGCATCCAACGCGAGGAACGCTTCCGGAATCGCGAGCCGCTTGTTCGCGCTGTCGTCCAAGGTGCGTTCGAACCACTGGGTCGCCTGGGTGAAGGCGGTGCTGTTCACCTGGGCCATCACGAATCGGGCGAGCGAGCAGATGCGTTCGCAGCGCATCGGGTTCCGCTTGTAGGCCATGGCGCTAGAACCGATTTGCGTCTTTTCGAACGGCTCCTCCACTTCCTTGTTTCCCTGCATCAAACGCATGTCCGTGGCGAACTTGTGGAGGCTTTGCGCCACGGAACAGAGAGTCTGGTTCATGCGGTTGTCCCACTTGCGCGTGTAAGTCTGCCCGGTGATTGTCAAGACGCGCTGGAATCCGGCCTTTTCCGTCACGCGGCGGTCGAGTTCAAGAATCTTTTCCTCGTCGCCGTTGAAAAGGTCCATGAAGCTGGCCTGCGTCCCGGTCGTCCCCTTCACCCCGCGGAACGGCAAGACTTGGAGCAAGAAGTTCACCTCTTCCAAATCAATCAGCAGATCCTGCAGCCAGAGGCAGGCGCGCTTGCCGACAGTCGTGAGCTGGGCCGCTTGGAAATGCGTCGCACCGAGCTGCGGCATGTCCTTGTATTCCATGGCGAACTTCGAAAGCCTGTCCATGACGCGGCAAAGGCGTTTCCGCACAAGGAGCAAGCCCTGTTTCATCTGAATCAAGTCGGTGTTGTCGCCGACATAGGCGGAAGTCGCCCCCAAGTGGATAATCCCCTTCGCCTTCGGGCATTGGACCCCATAGGCATAGACGTGGCTCATCACGTCGTGACGGCGACGCTTTTCCTCCGCTTCGGCGACGTCGAAATTGATGTCCGTCGCATGGGCCTTGAGTTCATCGACCTGTTCCTGCGTGATGTTCAGCCCCAATTCCATTTCCGATTCCGCCAAATAAATCCACAGTTTTCGCCAAGTCTGAAACTTGTATTGAGGGCTGAAGATGTAGCTCATCTCCTTCGAGGCATAGCGTTGAATCAAGGGGCTTTCGAATTGGTCGCGCATGACGATTCCTTTGTTTGAAGTGACTATTCCGCAACGTCTGCGAGGGCATCCGCATCGGACGTGTCGGGTTTTGCGTTCAACGCCTTCAGGCTGTCGACCTTCAGGCTGTCGCGCTTGGGGAACATATTTTGATAAATGACGGCTCTCCGGCTGGTCATGAACCTTCCGTAACGGCTGTTCGGGCTGTGCTTGCCGGGGCTTGCCAAGACCGCAGCCATGTTGATGGATTGATCCAAAGTCAATTTGTAAGCGCTCTTCCCGAAATATTCACGGCTGGCCGCTTCGCAGCCGAAGATATTGCTCCCCCACTGCGCATAATTCAGGTAGAGTTCCAGGATTCTATCCTTGCCCAACATCTTTTCCATGAGAAGGGCATATGCCAACTCCTTGAATTTGCGTTCCCAGGAACGCTCCCCGGAAAGAAAGAGGTTCTTCGCCAGCTGCTGGGTGATGGTGCTCCCGCCGAATTTCGTCTTCCCATAATAGCGATTTGCATCCAAGGCTTCCGCAATGGCGCGCACGTCGAATCCCGGATGATAATAAAAGCCGGCGTCTTCACTCGCGATGACCGCCTTCCGCAGATAAGGGCTGATACTGTCCAACGGGACGAATCGGTGCTTCAACTGTACGGACGGGTTCGAATCGACCAAGGCTTCCATATAACGGCTCTTTTCCGGATTCGAATACTCGAGCTGCTTCACGTTGTCGTAAATCGCATAACCGTAATCGAACGCCTTGTACAGGAGAACGGAAACGGCGACAGTGAAAGCGATGGCGTAGAGAGTCAAGGCCAAGAAAGCCAGACGGACAATCCGATTCAACCCCCAGTAGACCCATTTCAAAACGGAAATGACCACCTGAATTCCCTTCGGCATCGCCCGCACGCGTTTTCTCAGGGAGCGCTTCAACAAGATTCTGTTCACAGGAATAATATAGCAAAGAATCTTTGCAGCGCGAATCGCGACAAGGGATTAGTGGCTTGGAGTCAGGGGGGAGTGAGCTGTTGGCGGAGCTGAGAGCTTAGTGTTTAGAACTTAGAGGGCTGTAAATCGAACGGGCGTCATGCTGCATGAGCGACAGGATGTATGATGGGCTCATGACCAACGGGAATAAGGCCCGGAACATGCGAATGAAATAGCCAACGAAGAGAATGAAGTCGCGAACGTGCGTATAACATAGCTAGCGACCCGCCCGCCCTGCCGGCAGGCGGGCGAACGGCAGGAGCGAAACATCTCTTTGCTGTTCCTGGATTCGTCCGCAACAGCATCCCTCCGAACTTTGAGCCGACGAAACAGCAAACAGACCATTTTGCGATCAAATAGTCCATTTCTCCGTAACCACCGTATGGTGGTAAAGCAATTCTCGTCGAACTTAGGCCGTGGATATTAGGGATTAGGGGTCAGAGGCTAGGGGCTAGTGGGGAAAGTCGCTTGCGCAAAGGAAAGAGCGTCAGCACGACCCATGCGAGCTTCTGGGGAGAACCGTCACGACGCGAGACACACCGTTTCCTAGTTGGATAGTAAGGCTTACGCAAAAAGAACTCGTCAGCACGAACCGCGCGGTGGACACCGCCCGTGCCTCGGGAAAACCATCCTCGTTAAACCTAAGCGTGGCCTTAGGCTCGTTGTTCTAAGCCGCTGAAGCGGCAAGAACATCGGTCTA
>CAZCRF010000069.1:0-11574 GCA_964501065.1 uncultured Fibrobacter sp.
CCGTCGTGGGCAGCTCCGTGACGACCTCAATCTTGCCGGAGAGCAAATCCGCCGTTTCGCCCTTGGAGTAGACGTCCAGGTTCTCTCGCGCGGCCTCGGCCGTCGCCCCTCCCGTGCCTCAGGTGTGGGAGGAGCCCGTCCCTGCCCTTGAGGTGACGGTATATCGTGGGGACGCTCGGGGAGGCCTTCCCCTCCAGCCCCCTGCGGCCGACGGCCTGCTCCGGCGACAGGTCTTCCCTTATCAGGGCTTCCATTTCCGCCCACGTCCCGTCGCCGAACTTGTGATGGACGTGGCTTCCCCTCGCCAATTTGCGTGCCCTCCTGTCCGCCCTGTCGGGGTCGTACTTGCCCTTGCCCCCGTTGCGCTTCAGTTCCTTCGAGAGCGCCCCCTGGGTCATCCCGACCCGGTTGGCGACATCTTTTTGGAGCAGGCCTACATCCAACAAGGCCTTGATTTGGTATCTTTTTTCACGGTTGAGTCTCATCGCTTGTCCTTTTCTTGGTTGAAAACACAAGTTAGAAACCCGACCATCCCTAGAATTTCATTTTCTAGGGATTTTTTGTTTTTCTAACCAAGATTGGATTTACTTAGCGATGATAATCTACGACTCCTTTGTGGAATGTTGAAGATTAAGCCGCGACGCGGAATCGAACCGCGCAAGGCCGCCGCAGCGGTCCCTGTCCCCGAACGGACTCGCGGATGGATTTGCTAGGGCGCGAGTTCCTTGCCCGGGGAACCGCTGAACTCGAACGAGATTTCGCCCTCCGCACCGCTTTCGGACGGGTCGCCGCTGAATGCCGCACCGTTGATGACGAACACCTTCCCGTTCGGCTTTTCGAGCTTGACGGTCGCGTTCTTCAGCTGCCGCAGCTCAATCAAGTCCAAGTCGGAAGTGTCCGTGATCGTCCCCGAAATCTTCGAGGGCATGACCTCGACCTTGTAGCCGTGCAGCCGCCCGTCGACCCCCATCACCGTGGTGCGTTTCTGTCCGCCCACGTCTTCAAATGCCATGATTCGCCTGCCTTATTTGAATTGGATTTTGGACTTGCCGATGAAGAACTGGTCTATCAAGTCGGCGGGGATGAGGAACTCGAGGGCGGTGTCGTCGTCCGGGTCGCGAGCGACGACCAGATTCGCCTTGAAGGTCGCGTAATCCTGGACCAGCCCCTTGGAAATCCAGTACTCGTAACGGCCGAGGAGTTCCGCTTCGCCGAGCTTCGGGGTCATGACGACCTGCCCCGGCCTGAAGTCCGTCCCGTCGTCCGCGAGCTTCGCGTGAGGGTAACGTCCGGCCAGATAGTTGTTCCAGTCCCAGCGGAGGAAGGAGAGGGTGAAGACCTTTTCGAGTTGTTGGTAGCTCGTGTCCTTCGCCCCGTTCGCCGTCCGCTTGTAGGTGGTGACGATGCGTTTCAGGTAGACGCTCCCGTCGTTCGATGCGGTGAGGAGAGCCGCGCCGGACTTCAAGATGGCGTTGTTGCCTTCGAGACCTTCGCGCTCGGTCTCCTTCGGGGCGACGATGCCGACGACCGCCCAGTTGGAGAGGGGCTGCGCCGGGTCGTTGAGAGCTTTGGGAGCGATGCAGCCGAGCACGGCCGCGGCGACCTCGAATCCCGGAGTGGGGGGTTCGGGAATCGCGGGCATGACGACCACTTGCGAGTTGAGGGCTTCGGCGCGTTCCGTCACCGTTTCGAGGCTTGCCGTCCCCGCGTCCTTTCCGTTGCCGTTCGGGCTGAAGAAGCAGACGCCCGTCTCCTGCACCGTGGCCGTCCAGCGTTCGTCGAGAAGTTCCTTGACATAGGAGACGTTCGCGCTTTCGGAAGAGCCGATGGCGATGGCGTTGAACCACGTGCCTTCGATTTTCCCCTTGATGAGGGAATCTTCGTATTTCGGATCCGCGCCGGCGTCCTTCATCGCCTCGATGGTGAGGGAAAGGCCCGTGGGGAGTTCCTCGCCTTGGTAATGGTTCACGCGAATGTCGATTCCCACGCAGCACGTCCCGGCGTTCTTCGCCGTGACCGTGACGGCCGCTTCCGCAGCGGACGCGGTGACGGGCAAGTTGTCGTCCGAATTCAATGCGTCCGAAATCGCCTTGGCGACTTCCGTCGCGGAATATCCGGCCGTGACGTTCACGGGGACTTTCTGTCCGCCGACCATCAGCCGCACGACCCCGGACGACGCAAGAGCCTCGGAAGCGACGGTCACGGTGATTTTGCCGGAGGCTTTCGCGGAACTCGCTGCGTCCGAGACGGGGAGAGCCCAAAGCTCCGACGTCTTCGAGTTCTTGCGGAACGCGCGGATCATCAGCGCGAGCTGGGAACCCGCTCCGTAGAGTGCGTCCGCAGATTCGTCGCTGGTGATCTGTTTCAGTTCCGTTTCGGACTTCCCGGACAGCGGCTGCCCGATGACGAGGTTCTTCCAAGGCATCGCCCCGGATTTCGCCGCGTTCGTGTTGTCGAATTCCGTCATGAACATCGGGACTAGATTGTCCGACGGGATTTCGCTGAATTGGATGCTCATTTCGCTACCTCCGATTTTTTGTTTCCGATTGCCTTTTTCGCGGATTCCTCGGCGACCTTCAACGCGCCGCTCCTAATCCGCTTTTCGACGTAGGACGTCACGTGGATTTTTTCGCCCGATTCCGCGATGTTGCGGGACAAGGCGGGAATCCACACGGCGCGGCCTACTGGTTTCAAGAATTTAAGCATTGCCGTTCGTCACGCACACGGAGAACTCTGCGGAGAACCGCACGCGCACGGCCCCCCGGAACGTCTCCCCGGCCTCGCTCAGGTTGTTGTCGAACGAGGTCAGGACAAAACGCTTCACCATCCCGCCGAACGGCCCCGCCCTTTTTTCCACGGGCTGCAAGGCTTCCACGACTTTCTGTGCGGAATCGTCCAAGAAGGCGTTCACGTCCACGATTTGGTCGTCGTCATCGTGTTCGCCGGTCGTCGCTCGCGCATAGATGTCCACAAGGAGTTCCGCCTTGGCTTGATAGAAGCGCGGCGAGGTTCTCGCATCGTCGAAGCTCACGCTCGGCGTATAGACGACGGCAAAGGCGGATTCCTCCGGCCATGCGCATTCCATTCGCGCGGCGTAGACGTTCTCGCCTATTCCCGGGATGTCCGATTCGCGGAGCAGTCGGCAGACCGCCTCGCGGAATTCCTTGATGCATGCGAGCGTCCTCATGGTTTCACGTCCACCAGTTCGTAGACGACGACTCCGTCGCGTTCGAACGTGAAGTCCTTGGCGACCAGTTTCTTCTTGCCGTGGAATTCCGTCTCTTCGAGCAGCAGCATGTCCTTCTTGCGAGGGACGCCGTCGGGAAGGTCGGCCACGGAAACGAAAGTCCTCGGGCGGTGCGCTAAGGCTTCGAACTCCACGCCGAGGGAAACGCCGTCCAAGGAAGGCTCGTCATAGAGCACCCGCAGTTCGCGGCTTTCGCCGTTGCGTACGAGCGTGCCGATCTCGTCGAACTCCCTTTCACAGAGGAAGGAGTCCTGCAAGTCGGACATGAGCGATTCCCTGAACGATTTCATCAGGCTGTCACCGTGGCCACGGCGAAACCGTCCGCCTGTTCGATGACCGGGAGCGGGGAGGACTTGACGCAGAGCCAGTTCACGCTCGGGTCGTCCTGTTCCCACGTCTTGGAGAACATCTTGGCCGCGAACTTTCCGCCCTGCACGTCGTTGATGAGGCCGTAATGGACGGTGGCGCGGATGTCCTTGGAGAGGACAAGAACCTTGTTCGCCGGGACGATCGGGGAGACCGTGCCGGAGTTGTCCGCGAACATTTCGTCGTAACGCCAGATGCGGAGTCCGCCGAGGTATCCGAGGAAGCGCGCCCCGTTGCCGACTGTCAGGTCGAGGGTCAAGGACGCCCCGTTCAAATTGCGGGTGTCGAGGAGACCGAGCACCTTCTCGTTCTTGAGGAGTGCGCGGGAGGCCTTGCTTCCGAGGATGGCGTCCGTGGCGGTGAGGCCGGAATCCTGCGCGATGAGGGTCGCCATGTCCTCGAGGTCGCCCGCGATGTCGGCGGACGTGCCCGTCCAGAGGGTGGTGCCCGAACGGGTGATGTAGTGGCTCGCCTTCACGCCGAAGTCGATTTCATCGAGTTCGTTCCCGTTCGCATCGTTGATGGAGACCTTGCCGTCGAAGAACGCGTCGGAGGCGTACTTTTCGATGGTGCGGAGAACCATGTTCGCGAGTTCCGCCTGGTCGCGGCGAACGAGCTGATGACCCTCAACGCGGCCGCCTACAAGGCCTTGAACGGCTTGGAGAAGAACTCCGCGAGCAAGGCCGCCCGTGACGCCATGAAGACGCTGCTCAAGGGGTTCGTCCGTTTCGACGCCAAGCGGCGCGAAGTGCTGGGGACGAGATGACCGACGGGGAACGCATCCCGAAAGCCCTGCCGCGCGAACTCCGAGGCGGCCGCATCGACACCAAGGCGGAACTCGCCAAGCTGCGCGACAACCGACTCCGCCGCAAGTGCCTCCCCGTCTGCTGGGACTGCGCGCGGCTGCAGTATTGCGGCATGGACACCCTGCGCGCATGCGCGAGGGCCAAGGAAATCGTGGAAATGTTCGAAAAGGAGAACGGAAAATGAACAACAAGGAGAAACAGAAAATGAGCGAGAAGAAAGGACCGCGGGATTCCGTGGAAATCAACGGAGAACGCTACTTCACGCGACACGGGGCGGCACGGGCATGGTCAGGTACGTCTCGCTCCGCACGACGCGGCGGACGGAGGCGCAGCTGCTCGCAGCCGACATGCTCCGCGACGGGGATTTCGAGGACGCCGACGGGGCGAGGATGCCGTTCCGGAAGGGGATAGAATCCTACGCGGGATACCTCAGGAACAAGGGGACGACGGAGGCGACCATCGGGACATACATGTACGTGTTCTCGAAATTCCGCACCCTCATGGACGTCCGCATCGCCGACATTTCCCCGGAGCGGATGTCCGCAGAGTTCTCGGCCGCTTTCGGGGATTCCGCGCCGGGTTACTACAATTCCGCGCGGACGGTGGTCAAGTCGCTTTTCAACTACTTCGTGAACATCCTCGAAGCCGTGCCGAGGAATCCGATGCGCAAGCTCCCCAAGCGCAAGGCCGCCGGGAAGGTGCGCAGGTTCTGGACTTCCGAACAGATTCGCAAGATTCTCAATGCACCGCCGTCCGCGAACGTCCGTCTGCTGTGGGCTTTCATGGCTTACCAAGGGCTTCGCGTCCACGAGGCGCTCAAGATGTGGGCGGGGGACATCCGGGACGGCAGGATCCACGTCGTCGGCAAAGGCGGCAAGTATGCGCTGCTCCCCCTTTCGCCGCCGATGCTCTCGGAACTCGACCGGGTCGGCTGGGCGTGGGACTTTTCGAGGATCGACCCCTCGGAAAGCCGGAAAAAGGTTATCGTTGCGGCAAGGCGCGCCCTTGGGGACGATTACGACGGCGAAGCGAACAACCACCGCTTCCGCCATTCGTTCGCGTCGAACCTCTTGCGTGCCGGGGTCAACATCAAGGCGGTGCAGCTCCTGATGCGCCACGCCACCATATCCATCACGCTCGACACGTACCCCCACCTGCTCGACGCCGACCTCTACGCCGGGATAGCCAAACTGGGGGACGCTTAAAAAAAATGCCAAAACGGTGCACAGGCGTTCCCGAAGCCCCTGCCCGTCGGGGATGCTGTAAATTTTCTACATTAAAGGCGAAAATTTTTGGGAGGCTCCATGCTCGATTTGCCCGTGATTCAAATGGTTCGCGATTCCGATGTGGCGACAATGATAATCCTCTGCATCCTGGCGCTGATGTCGCTTTTCTGCTGGGGTATCATCATCCTCAAATTCGTCTTCTTCCACAAGAACCAGAAGGCCAACGCCCGCTTCTTTCACCGGTTCGAAAAGGTGGAGCGTTTCGTCGACCTCAAGGAGCTTTGCGATACGAGCGACGGCAGTGCGCTGAAGAGCTTGACGGAGGAAGTCCTCCTCGAAGCGTCAAAGTTCAGCAATTTCGTCAGTTACGATTCGATTCAGCATCGGGCGTCCCTCCTCGAGGACACCATCCAACGCTCCATCGAGGGCATCCGCTTGAGTGAAAATCGCCACGTGAATTTTCTCGGCATGTGTGCGAACCTCGCCCCGTTCTTCGGTCTGCTGGGGACAGTCTGGGGTATCATGGTCGCCTTTTTCGAAATCGGGAAGCACGGTTCGGCGGATTTGACGGTTGTCGCGCCCGGCATCGCGATGGCGTTGATTACGACAGTCGCAGGTCTTGTCGTCGCCATTCCCGCTTCGGGGGCTTACAACATTTTCGTCTCGCGGACGGGGGAAAATGAAATCGCCTATTACAATTTCGGCAGCCGGATGCTCAGCCTGTTCAAACGCGGTGACTTGCTCGCCCTGGAAGAAGTCGCCGGGTAAGGAGTCCTTGTGAAGCGCAGTCGCGGGAAACCGATTAACCAAGAGATGAACCTCACGAACATGATTGACGTCGTGTTCTCGATTCTGATTGTCTTCATGATTTCCGCTCCGCTGTTGAGCCAGGGTATCAAGGTGGAGCTTCCGAAGGCCGAAGCCCCGACGATGGAGCAGGAAAAATTGCTGAAGGTCTCCATCAACAAGGGCGGTGACGTGTACATTGCCGACATGAAGGTCAACCTGAAGGATTTCCACGGAGTTTTCAAGTCCCTTTGGGACGGGAACATGGCGGTCGTCATCAACGCCGATGAATCGGTGGATTACGGCAAAGTGATGAAGGTCGTGTCGCTAGTGCAAGAAGCCGGCGTGACGAAACTCGGGTTCCTCACCCTCCCGGAGGATGGCGGCAAGTAGCCATGGCGAATCGGAACCGGCAGGACAACTCCCCATTCTTTCGCGGCGGATGGAACGGCAAACTCCCGCTCTTGATTGTCGTTTCCCTGGCTTTTCATATCTTGATTCTGGTGGGAATCGTCGTCTTGAATAAAATCAATTTCACCCACGAGCCTGAACCCGTCAAGGTCTTCGAACTTGTCCAAGTGCAAGCTCCGCAGAAGGTTGTCCGCAAGGCTCGCCCGAAGCCTGCTTTGCCGAAGCCCGAACCGGAAAAGCCGAAACAGGAACCAAAGCGCGAGCCGCCAAAGCCCAAGCCGGAAGTGAAGAGGGAACTTCCGTCGGAACCCAAAATTGCGAAGGAGGAGCCGAAGCCCACGCCCGAACCGGAACCTGTGCCGGAAACCGTCGCAGAACCCGAACCGGAAGAGACGATGGATTTGCCGGACGATATGGATCTCCCGGAGGAAATCGCGGAAGCTTCGGGGCTGAATCCCGTCGGGCAGGTCGATATGGATCCGCTCATGCAGGTTTACCTCGAACGGTTGAAGCAAATCATCATGCAGCATTTCAATCCGCCTTCGGGGCTGAACGTCTCCAAGAGCACCAAGACTTCCGTTCAATTCACCGTGGACCGCTTCGGCAACATCACGGACATCTCGCTCAAGCGTTCTTCCGGGAACAAGACTTGGGATCACCTTTCCGTCCGCGCCATCCAGGTTTCGAAGCTCCCGGAGCTGCCCCCGAATTACCGCGCCCCCGCGCTTTCCCTCAATTTCAACTTCACGCCGAATTGAAAGCTTTTTAGGACTTGACAATTAGGACATCTCCCGGCTGCTGGTGCGGTCGAATAACGAGGGTGGGACAGCGTGCGTTTGGAGAAGGCGACCGGCTTCGGATGACCATTGAGGAGGCTTGCAAGGAAGAGGGCGTTTATGAGTGTACAATCATCTGGAAGGGCGGAAAATCTGCCCACGCGACAATTCTACAAAGATTCAAAAACGGCGAGTTGAAATATGTTGAGCTTATCAAGTTATGGAGTTGCGCGAATTGACGACAAAGTTTTTGACGGAAATTATTTGTCAATCTTTGATAAATGAGCCAATGATATCCAGTGCTTCAAATTCGTATTTCCTTATGATTTCCCCTTTGTCTAGTCCGTATATGACTGGAAGACCTATTTTAAGGGGTTCAGCTAGCTCATAATGAAACCACTCCACCCCGTGTTTGACCCCAAGGCGTTCAATTTTCCCCTTGAAATTCGCGGACTCAAAGGCGAAAGCCTCCTTGATGGCTTCCGGGATTTCCTTTTTTTGACTTTTCGTCATTTCGCATCTCCTTTGTGAAAATCTATTTCCAAGGACCGCCTCCGTCAAGGGGTGCGTTTTCACCCCAAATATTCCTTTTCATCGCCAACCGCTTGCTTTCCAAATATGCTTAAGGGGTTGAGAACATTCACTGGCATACAATGATTTATCGCGTCCGTTAAAAATGGGGGCAAGCGAACATCATTGCGGAAGTTCCGGGGATGCCGGGGAGTCGGTCGGCAGCGATGCGCGTTGGATGTACGTGGGGCGTGTGGCCTTGCCGTGCAAAGACTTTTTGTTTTCTTCGGCTAAAAGTTTGTATTATTGGGAGGATGATTTCGCGAATGAAAATATTTCTTGCCGTTCTGGCGTTTGCCGCCGCCGGAATCGAAGCGTCCATCGACACCATTTCCGTTGACGTGGGAATCGCCGTGTCGAACACGATGCCGATAGGTCTTGTGCCGTTTGTCCAGAAGGATGCCTTCGAAGCCGTCTCTGCGAAACCCGAAGAAGTCTTGAAAAACGATTTTTCGCTTTCCGGGCGTTTCACCGTGGTGGAAAGTCCGACCTTCAAGATGATAACCTTTGTCCGCGCCGGGGCGAAGTTCTACGTGACGGGAAAGCTTGAAAAGGCGGAGGGCTCCAAGGTCCGGCTTTCTTGTTTCCTCTACGCGACGCAGACGAAGGATTTGATGCTCGGGGAGGCTTATACAGTCCAGCAGAAGGACGTCCGGATGGCGTTGCACGATTTTTCCGACAAGGTGGTGAAGCAGCTCTGGGGGGAATTCGGAGTGGCTTCGACGAAACTCGCCTGGGTGTCGAAAGTCGATGGAGTGAAGCAGATTGTCGTCGCCGATTACGACGGTTACAACCGCCGCCAGCTGACTCACGACACGACCATCAGCATGATGCCCGCCTGGTCCAAGGACAATTCGGCAATCGTCTATGTCAGCTTCCGCAACGGCAAGGCGCAGCTCTTTGAACGGGAACTGTATTCCAGCCGCGAACGGAGGCTCTTTCCGGACAAGTCGCAAACCTTTAGCCCGGCGGTGAACCCCAAGACGGGGGAACTCCTTTTCGCTTCCACCCGGGAAAATCGGACAAGCCTTTATGTCGGCGACCCGTCGACGGGAAAGAGTCGCCAGATAGTCTTCGGCAGGGCGTCCCAGGTCAGCCCGTCGTGGAGTCCGTTCGGGACGGAAATCCTTTACACCAGCGACCGCGGCGGCTCCCCGCAAATTTTCATGATGGGGAAGGACGGCAGCGACGTCCGCCGGGTGACGTTCATGGGGAATTACAATGAACGGGCTTCCCTTTCCCCTTCCGGCGACAGAATCGTCTACACTTCGATGGATGCGGGAAAAATGAACATTTACACCTGTTCCATCGACGGCTCGGACATCGTCCAATTGACAAGCGGCGCGGGAAACAATGAACACCCTTCGTGGTCTCCCGACGGGATGCTCATCGCCTTTTCTAGCGACCGTTCCGGTTCTCCGCAAATTTACATCATGCGCAAGGACGGGACGAACGTGACGCGGATTACGAACGGCGGCGAAAATTCGTCCCCCGTGTGGTCTTGGTATTCCCCCGAACGTCAAAAGCAAATTTCTGCACAACAAAATCAAGGATGGTAAAACGATGAAAAAATTTTTCTGGATTGCGATTTCCCTGGCAGCGGTTTCGGCCTTTGTCGCATGCTCCAAAAAGAAGCCTCCCGTGAACCCCGTCGTGAAGGAGGAACCCGCGGCGGAGCCGGCCGAAGCGCCGGCTGTCGATTCGGCTGCAATCGAAAGGGCGAAGGCGGACTCCTTGGAAAAGGCGAGGCTTGAGTCCGAACGTCTCGAGGCGGAACGCCTCGAAGCGGAGCGCGCCCGGGTGGAAAAGCTTATCAACGAACTGATGTCCGACGACGTGTACTTCGACTTCGACAAGTCCGAGCTCACGGACAAGGCCAAGGAAATCTTGACGCAGGTCGGGGACATTCTCCTCAAGGAATCCCGTTTCGTGATTGTCGTCGAAGGGCACACGGATGCCCGCGGCACGGAAGATTACAACATGACTCTCGGCAGCAAGCGCGCGATGAAGGTCAAGGAGTTCCTGCTCGCTTATGGCGTCTCCGCGGACCGGATGGAAACGGTCAGCTATGGGAAGGAAAAGCCGAAGGCCGCCGGGGATTCGGAAGAGGCCTATGCCCAGAATCGCCGCGCGAACTTCAAAGTCAACATCAAAAAGTAACTGTTTGAACGCCGAATGGCGAATCCGAGGTTTTCATGAAACGTTTGGCCATCTGCTCCCTTCTTTGCGCATTCGCCCTCAGCGCGTGTTCGAGCGTGACGCTCCTCCGCACCAAGGAGATGAAGGCTGTCGGCGACGACGTGAAGCAGGACGTGCAACAGGACTTGCAGAAGCTTTCCGAAAGTCAGCGCGTTTCCGCCGAAGCGGCGCAGTCGAAAATCGATTCCCTGCAAACTCTCCTGGACTCGCTCTTCTTGGTCCAGAAGCGCATGAAGGTGGAACTTTCCCTTCTGTCTTCCAAGATGGCGGAAATCAGCGACCGCGACGATAGCCGCCACGAGGAACTGGTTTACCGCCTGGACTTGCTCCTCGGCAAATCCGACAAGATTCTTGCGAAAAAGGTCGTTGTCAACGGGCAGACCGTTTCCGCGCCCGAGGACAGCGCGGAGATTTCCGCCGAGAAGATGCAGACCCTGGATTCCCTGTTCAACACGGCCCGTTCGGATTATCACCGCGGAGAGGTCAAGCTCGCCTATTCGGAATTCAAGCAGATTTACGAAGAATCCAAAAAAGGTCAAATTGCGAGCGACGCCCTTTATTGGATGGGGGTCTGTCTTTCGGACGTGAACCAGATGGACAAGGCGAAGGTGGTCTTCGGACGCGTCATCAAGGCCTTCCCGGAATCCCCGAAAACGTGCGCATCCCTGTTCAAGCTTTCGAACATTTCCGCCGCAGAGGGGGACTTGAAGCTGCAGAAGCAATACCTGCAAAAAATCCTCGGCACAAAGAGCTGTTCGGATTCCAATGAATTCCTGCAAGCCGCAGAACTCCTCGAAATGATTCTCGACGGAGAGACTGCCGGGGAGCCGCGCCCCGCTCCGGCGGACTCTGCGGAAAAGGCGTTGCCGGATTCGACTTCCCGCGCTCCCGCGGACTCCGCCACGGTTCCCGCGAAGTAGCGGCAATTTAGTGAGTAGTGCTTAGTGGGCAGTGGCTAGTTAATGGAGTCTTGTTGAGCAATAGCGCCTGCCTGCTCTACCTTTCCGCCCGCCGCGTAGGCGAAACAGGTCGCTTGGCGACCAACAGTCCGTTCGACGGACACAAGCAGCCCGTGCCAACGACAGAACAGCCCGTTTGACGGACAAGAGCCTCCATGTCAACGGGAAAACCATCCTTGTCAAACCTAAGCGTGGCCAGGGGGTGGTTGAAAGGTAGGGGGCTACGGC
>CAZCRF010000070.1:0-11441 GCA_964501065.1 uncultured Fibrobacter sp.
GACACGAACTGCTTTTGTTCACCAAGCGAGCTACAGAGCCGAATGGGAAAGCCGCGGCCCCCTTCCTTTGTGGAGCACCTCGTGACCGTGGGAACAAGGGTGCGGAATAAAGGAACGAAGGTGACTTCATCCACCCCCGTGGCCTACTGCGCCTCCACAGCTTGCTGTGGGAGAGCTGACTTGTCAGCTCGATAGGCGCATTGTGCATTAGACCGATGTTCTTGCCGCTTCAGCGGCTTAGAACAACGAGTCTAAGGCCACGCTTAGGTTCAACTAGAACTGTTTTTCGTTGGCATGGAGGCTTGTGTCCGTCAAACGGACTGTTTTGTCGTTGGCACGACCAGCTTCGCTTGCACATTTGAAAGCCCCTATGAACAACGAAGTTGTGAATGAAGGGCTGGAATAATGGAACAAAGTGACATCGGGCGGAAAGGTAGGGGGAGTATTAGTTGCGAGTGATTCGTTCTTAGAGTTTAGTGTCGCCGTGCCTTTCTTCAAATACAATTGCTAATTGCACATTGCTAATTGAAAGCACCCCTTGCGCAAGCCTCACTTCCCACTAACCACTAATTCCTAACTCCTAACCCCTGTTCCCTACTCCCTGTTCCCGATTAAAATTCCTCACTCCTAAATCCTTCCCTGCAAAAGAAAAACCTCCCCGACGGGGAGGCTCAAATTTTCACCCAAAAGCCGTTCAGCGAATCCGAACCGTCTTGGCTGCGGAGAATCCCGCCCCTTGGACGCGGACGATGTAATTTCCCTGCGGAACCGCCGAAAGATCAAAGGAGTGCGCTCCCGCCGAAAGCGAAGTGTTCGCAAGAGTTTGCACGCGATGCCCGGTCACGTCGAACAGGGCGACACTCGCCCGACCCGAACGGGGTACGACGACGGAAAGAGTCCTTCCCTGGAAATTCATGTCCAAAGACCCGGCGACCGCAGTGGACGTCCGAATGGCATCACCGGATTCTTTGCCCTTGCCCACGATTTCCGCAGTCAAATTCGTCGCCTGTTCCACCGTGATTTTCTGGGAGACGTCGTCAAAGTCGTTGAGGACCGTGCCGTCATTTGTCTTCACGGCGTCAAAATAGACCTTGCCGCTGAAGGATTCCGCGAAGATTTCAATATAGACCTTGGAAATATTGCTCATGAAATTCGTGTAATCCGATCCGGTCAGAACGACTTGGTCCTTGGCTGTCGTCGAGAGGTCGAATGTGCACTGAGTGGAATCCCCTGCATTCACCCAGCAGCCTTCCGGTTGCGCCCAGCCCCAGTCCGTGTTTGCATTGCCGAGGAACGCCACCGTGAACCAGATGCCCGAGAGCGAATTGGCATTGAACACGTTCAATGTGATGGAGGTTGCCGTGGAAAGGTCGATGGCGGAGCCGCTCTTGATGATGACGTTGCCTATCGAAGTGTCCGACGTGGTGAGGGTCGCCATTAGCCAACCGTTCGTTTCCAAATCGCCGGGTGTCACTTCCTCGACGGGGCGAACCGTATCCAAGTCCGCGAGGGCGTAACCCACTTCACAAGCCGCCACCGGGGAAGTACTCAACGTGTAATCGCTCCAACCGGGCATCTCTTCCAAGGTGATGACGCAGTCGGACTCCATATTGGCCTTCCAGACGCTCGTCACAGTCTGGTTCAAGAATTTGCCGTTCCAAGTCTGATACCACGGCATCCACCAGGACCACACGATGCCCGCATCCTTGTTTGAAGAGAAATCGGGAATCGGGCCGTTTTCGGAAATGGCGAAAATTTTGTCGCTGCCGAAGTTCGTCGTCAGAGTCGGGTAGGCGGTCGTGAATTTGGAAGTGTAATCCCACGCTTCGTAAATGTCCAGGCTGATGACGTCGTATTTTTCCGCTCCCGGATTCCAACCCGTGTCCGTCGCGTATTCGGGGTTCCAAACCCAGACCAAGTTCTTCACTCCCTTGACGTTCACCATTTCGTCATAGACCAAGTTGTAAAGTGCCTGGAACGCGGCGCCGCCGTGAGAGCCCCACCAGAACCAAGCCCCGCTCGCTTCGTGCAGCGGACGGAAAATGGCGGCGACCCCCTTATTCTGCAAAGTCAGGAAATGCTCGGCAATTTCATCGATGTCGGAAACGAGCTGGGAATACGTCGTCGAGGACGTGTTCCAGGTGCAGCTCTCCGTGCAAGAGGGGTCGGTGAACCCTTGGGTGAAGTCAAAGGTCGTATACTCCGTCGAATTGCCGGACTGCGTGTAGAAGGCGTCCACCTGATCGCTCGGATCCTTCCAGTGCCACGTGAACGCCGGGATGCCGCCGCGCTTCCAAAGGTCCTCGGCGGCGGAGAGAATCGTCTGCGTGTATTCCTGATACCAGGAATCGCTCGCATTTATCCCGTTGGCGAAGAGGAAGTCGAAACCGACCAATACCGGATATTTGCCGGTCAACAGGTAAAGGGAATCCACATCCGGAAGCTCGATGGCGGAAGTCGACGTGGCTTCCCCGATCATCATGCCGGAAATAGTCCGGACTCCGTAATTGGTCGCCAAAAAGTTGTAGAGCTTTTGGGCGCTTTCGGTCGCTCCCGATGTCACCGGGGAATAACTGATTGCCGCTTGGGACGCCAAAGCGGCGAATCCGACTGCAGCGAGGGACTTGGTAATGAACTTCATAAAACACACTCCTGAGGGTTTTCCCGAAAAGTAGTTTATTCTCGGAAATTTCGGCAGGGATATTTTCCGTGCAAAACGGCGATTCTCTCCAAATCCAGAGATTTTCCCCTTCCGCGTACAGCCCTTTGGGGAAAAGATTCCCGAAAATGGGAACGTTTTTCCGTTTCAAGCGTTAATCCTCATGGAGGACTCATGATTGTCAAAGATTTGAGCAAGCTCCCCAGGGAGAGATTGAAGACGGAAGGCCCGGAGGCCCTGTCTACGGCGGACTTGCTCGCGCTCATCCTCGGGCGCGGAACGGCGAAAAAGGACGTTTTCTCCTTGGCGGGGGAGCTTTCGGACTTCTTGTCGGGAATGTCCCGAAGGCCCACACTGGAAGAGCTTGGCAAAATCGAAGGGCTCGGGAGCGCGAAATCTTCCCAGATTCTGGCGTGTCTCGAGCTTTCGAGCCGTTTCTTCCTGGGGTCGCGAATGGTTTCCGTCACCTCTCCGGGAGCTTTAGTTCCCCAGCTCGCCTTCCTCAAGTTCAAACGGCAGGAATGCTTCGTCACGGTGTCGCTCAGCGGGTGCAACGGCATCTTGGGCATCCACGTCATCACGGAAGGTCTAGTCGACAAGACCCAAGTCCACGCCCGGGAAGTCTTCGCGGAGGCCATCCGGGACAGGGCGAGCAGCATCATCGTGGCGCACAACCATCCCTCCGGCTCTTTAATCGCAAGCCAAGAGGACAAATGGGTGACGAAATCCCTGGTGGCGGCGGGAAAGCTTTTGGAAATTCCCGTGCTGGACCATTTGATTGTTTCGTTCCGCGGCTACACGAGCCTCAAACGGGAAAGCCCGGAACTGTTTTGAATTCCATTCCCGACTTTTCGCACTCCGCCGATTTTGAACATCCTGCGACCATTTCGCACGAATACGTTTTTCAAAGCCGCGCCCCATTGTATGAAAAAAGTCCCTCGGCTTTCACCGGGGACTTTTTTGAATGGAGACTTTTGAAATTACTGGACGCGCTTCATCATGATGCGGCGGTTCAGTTCGCGGCCTTCGGCGGTGCTGTTGTCCGCAATCGGATCCGCTTCGCCCATGCCGATGGCTTCGAGGCGGCTCTTGTCGACGCCGTTCTTCACCAGTTCCGTGACGACGGCTTCGGCGCGCTTCTGGGAAAGCTTCAGGTTCGCGCTTTCCTTGCCGCGGTCATCCGTGTAGCCGAGAATCTGGTAACGCTCGTTCTTGCGTTCCTTCTTGTTCAAGTCCTTCGCCAGTTCGCGGAGCGTGCGTTTGGAGTTCGCAGTGAGCTTCGCCTTGCCGCTCGAGAAGTACACTTCGAGCTTGATGTCTTCGACGACGCAGCCGTCAGCTTCCGGCGCACCGGCTTCAAACGGGCACTTGTCGTAGCCTGTGCACTGTCCGGCGAACACTTCGAGCATGCCCTTCTGAGTCACCCACGGGTCGCAGACGCCGTCACCGTCGGAGTCCGGATTGTCGAGCGGGCAACCGTTGTTCTGGACGGAACCGGAATCGAGCGGGCACTTGTCGAGGCCAGTGCACTGTCCGGCGAACACTTCGAGCATGCCCTTCTGAGTCACCCACGGGTCGCAGACGCCGTCATGGTCGGAGTCCGGGTTGTCGAGCGGGCAACCGTTGTTCTGGACGGAGCCGGAGTCATACGGGCACTTGTCGAGGCCGGAGCAAACATCCTTGAACACGTCGAGCATGCCCTTCTGAGTCACCCACGGATCGCAGACGCCGTCATGGTCGATGTCCGGGTCGTCCGTCGGGCAGCCGTCCGTCGCAAGCGGGCCCTTTTCGTTCGGGCACTTGTCGACGCCCGTGCAAACGCTCTTGTAGTCGTCAAGCATGCCCTTTTCCGAAACCCAAGCGTCGCAAACGCTGTCTTGGTCCGTATCCGGGTTGCCGAGCGGGCAGCCGTCATTTTCAATCGGTCCGTATTCCGCCGGGCACTTGTCGACGCCCTTGCACTGCTTCACGTTCGGTTCTGTCGGATTTTCAAAGAAGTAGCCGAGACCCTTTTCGGTGACCCAGGCGTCGCAAAGGCCGTCGCCATCGACATCCGGATCGGGCCACGGGCAACCCTTGTTGGCTGCCGGACCGGCTTCGCCCGGGCATTGGTCATAGCCTTGGCAAATATTGGCAAAGCGGTCGAGAGCGCCTTCATCGGTGACCCACGGGGAGCAAATGCCGTCGCCGT
This sequence comes from uncultured Fibrobacter sp., assembly GCA_964501065.1. GTDB lineage: Bacteria > Fibrobacterota > Fibrobacteria > Fibrobacterales > Fibrobacteraceae > Hallerella. The sequence goes on from CAZCRF010000070.1 coordinate 4,851, forward strand.
CCGGGTCGGGCAGCTTGGAAGCGCAACCGTTGTTCTCAATCGGTCCGGGCACGGCCGGGCATTCATCGATACCGGAGCAGACCCCGGCGAACTTGTCCAGCATGTTCTTTTGAGAGACCCAAGCATCGCAAACGCCGTCACCATCCGGATCCGGATTGTCGAGCGGACAACCGTCCGCACCCGCGCCCTGTTCGTTCGGGCATTGGTCGATGCCTTCGCAGACGTCGGCGAATTCAGAGTTCAAGCCCTTTTCGGCGACCCACGGGTCGCAGACTCCGTCTTCGTCCAAGTCGGGGTTCGGCCACGGGCAGCCGTCGTTCCTCGGGTCGCCCTTTTCGTCCGGGCACTTGTCCCTGTCGTCGGGGACGCCGTCGCCGTCGCGGTCCGGATCGATGAGGAAGCCGGACCAGGTGATGCCGCCGAATCCGTAAGCGGAGGGAGTCGTGCGTGCCTTGTAAGTCCAGTCACTGTGACCGTCGCCGCCGGAAATCGGAGTCTTGGTGTATTCCTTCGAAATGGCGAAGTGGCCGCCCACCTGCAAGTCAATGTAGTTGCCGATATGGAAGACCAAACCGACGGAAGCTTCGTTCATCGAAAGATCCTTGGTCAACTCGTAGTCCCCGTCGACGATATCCATATAGTACTCGCCGAAGATGGAGACGACGGACAGCGGATAAACCTCAAGCCCGGCTGCAAAGGAGTAGAATCCCGGATAATTGTCGTTGCCGACCGTGAACCGGTAGCCGCCGTTCAAGTGGAGGAGAATCGGGGCTGCATCGATTTTCCGCAAGTCCAACGTGACGGGCACGACGATGCGGAAGATGGAATTGGTCGAACCGAAAGCGTACCCAACGCCCTGTTCCACGTTGATGTAATCGGGTTCGCGAATCCAGACGCCGCGCTTTTCCGCGTCCGTCGTCGGGAAGTCCGCGCCGAGAACCAGCGCCAGGTCAAAGATTTGGTCTTCGGGAAGGGGAGCGCGGAATTTCAAGTTGGCGCGCAAGTTGCCCAGATAGCCCTGTTGCGCCGCATCCGCATGCTCGAAAGTGATTTTGTCGTAGTAGATGGGGAGCATGATGGACACGTCGACGATTTCGAACATGCCGAACGACATGCCGACGTAACCGCTCACGCCGATGAACTGGTCAATGGGTGCTGCAGCTAAATTATTGTCATCGACAAGGTATTTTTGGAACGCATATTGATCCACGACCCCGCCGTCATTGGAAACATCTCCCAAAAGGGTGATTCCCAGCTGCCCGTGTTTCATGGACTGCGCCGAATATGTTTTATCGAAACCGAGTTGACCGCTCTTGTTAAAGGTCTCGTGCGCGAACGCAAGCGAAGCCGATAAACCGAGAAGGGCCAAACACTTGAAGCATTTATTCATTGGTTCTCCTTCTTTAACCAATCCGCACCCGCCACTGTGGCGAGCATAATCCTCGGAAAAGATAATTAGAATTTCTTCTTTTGTCTTTACCCATTTGCGTTATCGCAACTTCGTTTAGGCTTTTTTACATTTCAGTTGTCGAAAAGTCCCCCTGAAAAGCGCTCCAAAATCAAAAAGAGGAACGCTTAGGTCATAAGGTTCCTCTTCCGGATTGATTTTTCTGTCGCTTTTCGGACGCTCTCGTTGAAAGCTCATCCTCGCCGCAAGAGATGCCTCCATCCCCACGGCTCAATCCGGCTGAAAATTAAAAATTTACGTCAAAAGACTTCGGTTGTTTGCACATTTTTAAAAACAAACCGCATTTGGTTTGAATACATTTTGTTTGCAAATTTTCGTTTTCAAGGGAATTCGGCGATTGTTAAATTGAACGCATGATGGACAAGGCTTTGCAATTCGACAGGGAATTCCTGTGGCATCCCTACGCAGCCCTCCGCCAAGGGGCGGAACGGTTCCTCGCGAAATCCGCCCAGGGAACGCACATTTTCACCGCAGACGGGCAAGAGCTCATCGACGCCGTATCGAGCTGGTGGTGCGTGGCGCACGGGCACAATCCGCCTGAGATAGTCGAGGCCATCCGCAGGCAGAGCGAAAAGATGTGCCATGTGATGTTCGGCGGCTTCACCCACTTCCCCGCCATCGAACTCGGGGAGAGGCTCGTGAAATTTTTGCCCCAAGGGCTGAATCGAATCTTTTACGCGGATTCCGGCTCCATCGCCGTGGAATGCGCCGCGAAAATGGCCGTGCAATACCAATACGCCAGGGGATTCCCGGAGAAGGGGAAGCTTGTCGCGCTGAAAGGCGGCTACCACGGAGACACGGCCGGAGCCATGGCTCTCAGCGACCCGGACGGGATGCACGTACTGTTTCGGAAAATCATGCCGCAGCACTTTTTTGCGGAACGCCCGAACTGCCGAGCCGACGCTCCGTTCGACGACGCGGACTTCGCTTCGATGGAAAAAATCGTGGAGGAACACGAAAAAGAAATCGCCGCAGTCATCTGCGAACCCGTTTTCCAAGGCGGGAACGGGATGTGGCTCTACAATGCGCATTATCTTGCGCGGCTGCGGAAACTGTGCGACGAAAAGGGCATCTTGCTGATTTTCGACGAAATCGCCTCCGGCTTTTACCGCACGGGTCCGCGCTTCGCCATGGAACACGCCGGCGTCGCCCCGGACATCCTCTGCATCGGAAAGGCCTTGACCGGCGGATGCATCACGTTGGCCGCATGCGTCGCCTCCGAACACGTCGCCAAGACCATCACGGAAAGCAAAATCCCGGCATTCATGCATGGCCCGACCTACATGGCGAACCCTCTAGCCTGCGCCGCCGGCATCGCTTCGCTTTCCCTTTTCGAAAACCGGGATTACAGGACTTCGGTCGCGCGCATCGAAAAGCGTCTAAAGCAAGATTTGTCCCCGTTGAAGGAGCTTGAAAACGCGAAGGATGTCCGCGTCCTCGGGGCCATCGGCGTTTTGGAGCTCCGGGCGAAGCCGTCGCCGGAAGACATTCTGAAAGTCATCCGGGAGACGGGAGTCTGGCTCAGGCCATTCTGCAATTACGTGTACACGATGCCGCCCTTGGTGACGACGGATGCGGAAATCGACAGGATCTGCGAAGCGATAAGGCTCGTCGGGGAATTGACGCCCGCGCCGCGCGTGGACGGGGAGGACGACTTCCACGAATGATTCGGAGCTTTTGAAAATGGACTGTTTCAGTTTGAAAATGCGGGCCAGCCGAAAATTCCTCGTGGACGGGAAAAGCGTCGAGAATCACATTTCCGGGGCGGAAAGGATTGTCCCGACGGATGCGGTGGAAAGAGTCTCGGCCCAAATGGTCCGCCGCGCACTGAACCATTCCAAGGGAAGCCCGGACGAGATTCACGTGAAAATCGAAAGGCTCGCAGCGGAGAAGATTCCTATTTTGAAAGCTCTGCCCGTTTCGCGAATCGATGTGGAATCCGGGGAAATGGGACTTTCGAAGGCCTTGGAACTGTTGCGGCCGTTCTTGAAATCGGAGAATCCGTCGACGGTCCGTCACCTTTTCGCCCAGACTTTTTCCATGCGGGGAGCCATGCTCTACGACATCCGCACGGGGAAGCGCCTGGAGCCGGACCCGGAGCGCGGCGTCCGCGCGACTTACATGGACGCTTTGCGTACAAATGAAATTTCCTCCGGGGAAAGTTCGAAAAAGAACCACTTCCGCGAGGCGATTGTCCTTGCGACGAAAGTCGCGAACGCGCCGGGAATCGAGGCGGAGATTTGCGTGAGCGACGACCCGGATTACGTCACGGGTTACGTGGCCAGCCGAGAGTTCGGCTATGTGCGGATAACGAAGATGAAATCTCCCGGAGACCCGAACGGCGGGCGCATCTTCCTGTTCGATTCCGAAAAGGCCCGGGCGGAGGACTGCATCGACTTTTTAGAGCGGCAACCGGTCCTTGTCGATTGCAGCGGACTTGAAGGCGCGCCATGAGCATTTGGGACGATTGGACAAGAGACGCCCTGCAAAAAATGCAAGAGGCGCACATTTATCGGAATCTCCGCAGAATGGAAACCCCGGAATCTTCGCACGTGAAGGTTTTGGACGCGGACGGAAATTCCCGGGAGCTGTTGCAGCTCGCATCAAACTCTTACCTGGACCTGGCCGACGTCCTCGAACTGAAGGAGTCGATGGCGAAAGCCGTCATCAAATGGGGAACGGGGAGCGGCGGCGCGCGCCTGACGACGGGGAACAAGGCCCCTCACGAAGAATTGGAAGCGGAAATCGCCAAGTTCAAGGGGGAAGAAAGCGCACTCCTCTTCGACACGGGCTACATGGCGAACGTCGGGACGATTTCCGCCCTCTGCGGCAAGGAAGACATCGTCTTCAGCGACGAACTGAACCACGCGAGCATCATCGACGGCATCCGGCTGTCCCAGGCGAAATGTTACGTGTACAGGCACGGCGACTTAGAACATTTGGAAAGCTTCATCCAACATGCGGAAAATTCGAGCGGAAGGCCTCTTGGGGAAAGGCTTGCCGGAAAGCCTCCCGTCCGCGGACTCATCGTGACGGACGCCGTGTTCAGCATGGACGGCGATTTGGCAAAGCTCCCCGACCTGCTCCGAATTTCCGAAAAGCATCATCTTCTGCTGATGGTGGACGAAGCGCATGCGACGGGAGTCGTCGGCAGAACGGGCAGAGGGCTTGCGGAACATTTCGACTGCGCAAGGGCGGACGTGACCGTGGGGACGCTCAGCAAGGCCGTCGCCGCGGAAGGGGGCTTTGTCGTCGGCTCCAAGCAACTGACGGAATTTTTGAAGAACAAGGCGCGCAGCTTCATCTTTTCCACGTCCCTGTCGCCGGCAATCGCCCAAGGGGCTGCGAACGCAATCCGCTTCATCGAAAAGCACCCGGAAAGAGTCCAAAGACTTCGCGACAATGTGCAGTTTTTCTGCAAGGCGCTCCGACAAGCGGGGCTAGACATACCCTCGACAGAATGCGCCATCGTCCCCATCCCGGTCGGAGACGAAGCCAAGGCTCTAGACGTGGCCAAATCCCTTTGGGATGCGGGGCTGCTGATTCCCGCCATCCGCTATCCGACAGTCCCGAAGGGGAAAGCGCGTCTGCGGGCGAGCCTCATGGCCTCCCACACATTTGACGAACTCGACTTCGCGGCAAAGTCCATTGCGAAGGCGCTATACGGAAAATGACGCCATCCGCGTACCATCACACATTGAACAGATAATACATGATGTCGCCGTCCTTCACCACGTAGTCCTTGCCCTCCGTGCGAACGACGCCGGCTTCTTTCGCCGCATTCCAAGAACCGTACTTGCGGAAATCCTCGAATGCCAAAGTCTCTGCGCGGATGAACCCCTTTTCGAAATCGGAATGGATGACGCCCGCGCATTGCGGCGCCTTGGAACCCTTTTCGAATGTCCACGCACGGCACTCCTTTTCGCCGGCCGTGAAAAACGTTTGCAGTCCCAAGATGCGATACCCTTCGCGGACAACGGAATCCAGCCCGGATTCCTCCATGCCGTAATCCTTCAACAGCTCCGCCTTGTCCGCAGGTTCCATCGTCGAAAGCTCTTCTTCAATCTTTCCGCTGATGACGACGACGGAGGCGCCTTGGTTCGCGGCAAAATCCTTCAACTTGTCGACATAGGCGTTCCCGCCCTTTTCCAAATCCTCTTCGCGGATGTTCGCGCAGTAGAAGAGAGGCTTGGCGGTGAGAAGTGCCAAGTCCTGTACGACAGCGTCCAAAGCGTCGCCGTTCTTCCCGACGAATTCCCGCGCGCTACGGCCCTGTTCCAAGCCCTTTTTCAAAATTTCGCAAGCGGCAGCGTTTTCCTTCGCCTTCGCATTGCCCGTCCTGGCGGACTTGTTTTCGTTGTTCAAGCGTTTCTCGACGGAATCCAAATCCTTCAGAATCAGTTCCGTTTCGATGATGTCCACGTCGCGAACGGGATCCACGGAACCGAGGACATGCGTGATGTCGTCGTCGTCAAAACAGCGGACGACTTCCATGATGGCGTTGCACTCGCGGATGTGAGTCAAGAATTGATTCCCGAGGCCTTCCCCCTGGCTTGCGCCCTTGACAAGACCCGCGATATCGACGAATTCCGTGACTGCGGGCACGATGGACTTCGGGTGGTAAACCCGGACAAGTTCGTCCAAGCGCCCATCGGGGACACTCACCATGCCCACGTTCGGTTCAATCGTGCAGAACGGATAGTTTGCGGCTTCCGCGCCCGCATTCGTGATGGCGTTGAAGATAGTGCTCTTGCCGACATTCGGAAGCCCGACGATTCCGCATTTCAAACTCATGGAAAACTCCTTTTTTCGAAGCGAAATTTAGCTTTTTCTTTTGCAAGCGACGGGGTAGGGGTGGTTGTTAGGGAATAGGGAATAGGGAATAGGGGTCAGAGGGCTGAGGGGTCAGTAGTTAGGAATGAGGAGTTAGTGGTTAGTGGGAAGTGAGGCTTATGCAAGGAAAGTGACGTCAAACCGGGCCGGGTAGGGATTAGGGAAAGTGAGGCTTGCGCAAAAAGAACTCGTCAGCACGAACCGCGCGGCGGACACGGCCCGTGTCAAACCTAAACGTGGCCTTAGACTCGTTGTTCTAAGCCGCTGAAGCGGCAAGAACATCGGTCTAA
>CAZCRF010000071.1:0-11162 GCA_964501065.1 uncultured Fibrobacter sp.
CCGTAGGGAACAAGGGTGCGGAATAAAGGAATGAAGGTGACTTCATCCACCCCCATGGCCTACTGCGCCTCCACAGCTTGCTGTGGGAGAGCGGACTTGTCCGCTCGATAGGCGCATTGTGCATTAGACCGATGTTCTTGCCGCTTCAGCGGCTTAGAACAACGAGTCTAAGGCCACGCTCAAGTTTTACACGAGCTGTTTTACCACCCCATGGGTGGTTGCCGCTGCACGGGTCGTGCCAACGCACTCTTCCCCGCACAAGCCTCACTCCCCACTAACCACTTCCCACTAAGTTCCAAGCTCTGTCCTCGGCCCGGCCCGTTTGACAGTCTACAAATCCCCGAAGTCACGATTCACGGCGCGGCTCAGTCTATCCGGTAAATTTTCACGTCCTTGATTTGAAAGCGGTTCAAATTTTTCCCCAAGTTGAATTCCAACCGGGCGAAGAGGTCATCCACCAAAGCGTAGTATTCAAATTCATAAGACCGCCAAACAGTCTCCATCACCACGTGCTTTTGGAAAGCTTCCGTATCGTATGTGCTGTAGGAGCCGAGGCGCACCGTCACCTGTGTCGCCGAATCGGCGATGGCCGTGAATATCAATTTGTATTTGCGCCCTTTCAAAAGGGGAATGTCTTCGTGAATCAGTTGGACGCTGTAACTGTAAGCCCCCGCCTCAGTGACGTTCACCGTCATCGTTCCACCGGAAATGGACGTGTCGGCGTCACCGCCTAACTGCTTGAAGAGAATCCATCCATCGCCGCCAGCGAAGCTCCCGTTCGTCACCCAATTCGAATCGATGACATCGTACCGGGAAAGCAAATCCGGCGCATATTCCTCTTCCACCCCTCCGCCCGCATAATAGGCGAAATGATGCGCAGACGAAAATGCCGAAGCGAACCGAGCCGTGAGGGAATCCCAGAGAAGAGCGTTATGCACAGCGTCAAACCGGACAGTGTCCCCGTCGAGAGAGGCGGAACTCATCGGAAGCCCCCCGGCCCAAGCCTGTACGCGAAAGCGCACCGTCAGCGAAATGGAGCCGTCCAAGGCCGAGTCCAATTGTTCGCTCAAATAGCGAATCTCTAGCGAATCCAAGCCGGCGAAGGAGAACACGAACGGAACGTCTTCCCCGGAAATGTTCAAAGAGCCCTTCAACTGAGGCTTTTCCACTACCGGAGAGAATTTGGCGCCGACCTCCTTCAAAAGCCCATATCCGTCAATTTCGATGCCGCCGAAAGCGGACTTCCATTCCTCGCGTTCTCCGCCGTCATCGGCAAAGGCGATTTCCATCGGAGCGTCGTCCGGGATTTCCGGCCAAAGGGTGAGCCCATCGGAAAGGTCGAAGCTCACATAAGTGTAGTAGCTGGAGTAAGCGGAAAGCCGCAACAGCATGAGGTTCAAGCTGTCGATTTTCACTGAATCCGATTCCGAAACCGAGCGGGCGACTGCATTTTCCGCTGCGGGATCGCCATAATCCACGACAAAGCGCGCAGAAAAGGAATGCGCCTGGACTTCCGGATTGCCGATTTCAATTCCGGCCTGCCCGTTCGATTCCGAGCACGCCGCGCAACAAAGGGCGAACACGCCCACAGCCAGTAAAATTCCGTAACGCATCAAGTTCCTCGCGTCAATGGGAAGAGCTGGATGTTCACTTGGACAACATCTTCGCCCGTTCCCGCTTCACTAGAGAAATTTAATAGTTCTTTCCGCATGAGTTGCAAATGTTTTTTGAGAGTGGGGAAATCCTTGCGGCGGATGGCGAAGGTCACCGCCGAAATGTCCCGGCTTTCCGCCGGGAGGCTGTCCAAAGCGTCCTTGGCCAAATCCATCATCTGCCGATGATAAGCCTTCACCAGCAAATCGTTCACTTCATCGTCCGTCGTTATCAGACTTTCCCGTTGGCGATATCCGTTGGCCGTTTTCGAAATCATCCCGAGCGAAGTCAAGAGCTTCAAGGATTCCGCCACCTGGAGCGGCGTCACGCGCCCGACAAGATGCTTCGAAATCCATTCCGGGGCCGGATTGAACCCCCGAAGTTCAACGATTTCCCGAATCACGGAATGATACCACTCCTTGAAAATGCGAAACTGCTCCTTGTCCATCTTGTGCAACCGGGAACTGGGACTCGACTTGACCAGATTGCCGTAATAAAAGGCGCGTTCCTCCCCCGTCTTCGCCTGGTTGAAGAACACCAGATTTTCAAAGTAAACGGCGCGCTCCTCGTCTAAATCCAGCCCCCGAATCAACTTGACGACAGTGCCCTTGGTGATGTTCCTCTTGCCGTCCATGACCAGCTTCAAATGCGCATGGCTCGAAAGCCCGGCCCGCACGGCAAAGAAGCGCAGGCTGAACGCCGCCGAAGTCGCTTTCTTGTAAGCATAAAAATCTTGCAGATAGAGGCGGTAGTTCGTGTATTGCAAAACGTCCGGGGCGACGGATGCCACATTTTCAACTTGATTTTCCATCTTTTTTAAAATAGCAGTTTTCACCCATTTCCACAAAACTTTCGAAAACATTCCGTTTACAAGAAGAACCACGCATATCTCGACCTCGGCGATGTTCCTTTCCGAACGAAATTTCCCCGTTTTTTGTCCTTCACGAATGCTTAGATCTAAGAACGAGATTTGCCCCGAATTGAATTTGGAGTGACGCATTATGGGAAAAAAAACAGACGTCCCATTCCCCGTAAGGCTCACTTTCCTATCTTTGCGCCATGATGTACCCCGTAGATGAAATCCGCAAGCAATTCCCCGTCTTGGCGTTTCACGACAACGACCCGAAACCGTTCGCCTATCTAGACACCACGGCGACGGCGCAAAAGCCGGAGAGCGTCATCGACGCGATGGACGAATTTTATCGCAAGCACTACAGCTCCGTCAAGCGGGGAGTCTACGCGATGACAGCCGAAACGACGGACGCCTACGAAAGCGCGCGCAAGAAGGTTGCCCAATTCATCAACGCCGAGAGCGAAAGCGAAATCGTCTTCACCCGCGGAACGACTTCGAGCATCAACTTGGTCGCCTGGAGCTACGGGCGAAAGAACTTTCACCCGGGCGACGAAATCCTCGTCAGCGCCCTGGAGCATCACGCAAACATCGTCCCGTGGCAACTCATCGGCGAAGAAAAGGGTTCCAAGCTGAAGGTCATCCCCGTCTCCGACAACGGCGACCTGGAGCTTGAAAAAATTCCCGGACTTGTCGTCCCCGGCAAAACGAAGATGGTCGCCTTCACCCACATCAGCAACACGGTCGGCACGGAAAATCCGGTGACGGAAATCATCCGCGAAATTCGGCGGCTTGACCCGACCATCAAAATTTTGATAGATGCCGCCCAAAGCGCTCCGCACAAGAAAATCGACGTCCGAGAAATGGACTGCGACTTCCTCGCCTTTTCGGGGCACAAGATGTACGGTCCCACGGGCATCGGCGTGCTTTACGGGAAATCGGAAATTCTCGAAGAGATGCCGCCTCTCGAAGGCGGCGGAGAAATGATTGACCAGGTGACCTTCGAAAAGACGACATTTGCGCCGCCGCCGGACAAGTTCGAAGCCGGGACGCCCCCCATCGCCGAAGTCATCGGGCTTGGCGCGGCCGTCGATTGGATGAACCGCATCGGCATCGCCGCGTTGGAATCCCACGAACGGGAAATTTTGATGTACGCGGAATCGAGGCTCTCCGAAATCCCCGGATTGCACATTTTGGGAAATCCCAAGCGACGCGGTTCCCTGCTGAGCTTCACCCTGGACAATGTCCATCCGCACGATGCGGCCACTCTCCTGGACGAAGACGGAATCGCCGTCCGCAGCGGGCATCACTGTGCACAGCCCGTGATGAAGCGTTTCGGCATCCCGGCGACCATCCGCGCGAGCTTCGGCGCCTACACGCAAAAATGGGAAATCGACAGACTGGTCAAAGGCATCGAACGGGTGAAGCGCATCTTTTCCGACTGACGTTCAACCCCTTTTAAAGACAAAGTAACGGTAAAGGAAATAACTCACGACGACGTAAGCCCCATTCGCGAGGATGTTCGCCACATAACCGGAACTCAAAAACCTCCCCGCCGGCGGCAAAGTTTCCTTCAACGACTCCAATACGAACAAATTCACCAGATACGCGCAGAGGAACACGACGGCGAACCGAAAGATTTCGCGGAGTTTCGGCGCATGGCTCTTGAAATTCCAACGGCGATTCATGATGTAGGAGTTGATGCCCCCGGCGACGAATCCCAAAAAATTCGAAAGTTCCAGATTCCAATGAAAAATTTCGAACAAGAGCCACACCGTGAAAAGCGTAATGAGAGTGTTCAATATCCCAATCAAATTGTACTTGGCGAAGTGAAGCATATCACAAAGTTAAAAGATTTTTTTTCGTTGCGACAAAAACGCCCTTTGAAAATTTCACCGAATTGTTAACTTGTTTTTACACTCATCGATAGGAGACAATCATGATTAAGAAAATCCTTCTCGCCACGGCACTGGTCGCCTCGGCAAGCTTCGCCACCTGGGACAAGTTCCCGGTCCTCGAAAACGGCAAAGGACAAGCGCACGTCGGCATCGGCTACAACATCCAGGGAGACTGGAGCGGCATGGACATTTACGCGGGCGCGCGTTACACCGTGATCCCGAACTTGGAACTCGGTCTCAACCTCCCCTACACGATTTTCACCGATTACGACGGAGAGGACGGCGCGGACGGACTCGGCAATCTGGCGTTCATGCTCCGCTACCAGTTCATGCCCATCATGAACGCGTTCTTGGACGTGGACTTCCCGATTGGCGAAGAAGACCTGGTCGATGACGGCTTCGGTCTCCACTTCGGTGTCCAATATTCGAGCGACTTCGGCATGTTCGCCCTCGGCTCGGAACTCGGATTCGCCCTCGCGACCGCTGGCGACGATGACTACACCCCTGCCTACGAACTGAACGTCGGCGCGGAACTCGACTTCGCCGTGGCAAGCTTCGTCACGCCTTACGTGGGCTTGGACTTGAACGTGAAGGTGACGGATTCGGAATACGACGGAAAAGATGTCGATTGGGATACTGACGACAGCGGCGACATGGGCCTGTGGCTTTGCCTCGGCGGCGACTTCGTCATCAACCCGATGTTCGACGTGGACGTCTCCGTCGGATTCGGCTTCGGCGAAGATTACTACGGCGACGACACTCCGATCGGCATCGACGCCCATTTGAACGTCAACTTCTAATCTTCCCCCAGAACTAACTGTAGAAAGCCCGGCTTTGCCGGGCTTTCAATTTTTTCACCGCCTGCATCCGAAACGGCTTCGAAATTCCTCTTCGATTTCCTCTTCCCCAGAGACTTTCCCGTACCGCATCAAGATTTTCCCATCGCAGATCACCGTATCGATGACGGATGAATTTGCCGCATACACAAAGTTCGAAATCACGTCGCCTACGGCAAAGCAGGGAGCGTCCAAAGAAAGCAGCAGAGCGTCCGCGAAGAACCCTTCCGCGATTTTCCCCGCACGAAACCCGAACGCCTCCGCCCCATTCTGCGTCGCCATCTTCAAAACTTCCCGAGAGGAAAGAAGGGTCGGGTCGCCGGAGGTCATCTTGGCGAGCAGCGACGCGAACTTCATCTCTTCCCGCATATCCAAATTGTTGTTCGACGACGCGCCGTCCGTTCCCAAGGAAAGCCGAATGCCGCGTTCGAGAAAGGGTTTCGCCCGGAACGTCCCGCTAGAGAGCTTCATGTTTGAACAGGGGTTGTGGGCGACTGTCACGCCGCGCGCCGCCAAAATGTCCAAATCCCTTTCGGAAACGTGCACGCAATGGGCGGCAACCGTCCGCGAGGAAAGGATTCCCAAGGATTCCAAAAATTCCACGGGGGATTTCCCCGACGTCGAATCGACGCTCCCGGCGGCTTCCCCCTCCGTCTCCGCCAAATGGACGTGCAGCGGAATCCGATACTTTTCTGCACACTCCGCCGCAACAGACAGGCTTTTCGCTGAATTGGTGTAAATCGCGTGGGGAGCGGATGCAAGGCGGATGCGCCCGCGATACTTTTCCACATTGTCCGCCAAGAACTCGACATTCTCCTCCGTGTCCGGCTTCAAGCTGTCCGCAAAGGTGACGCCGATGGACGCGCGGACTCCCATTTCCTCCGCAGCCCGAATCGTCGCCGTCCTGTGCCAATACATATCCGCGAAGAAGACAGTCCCCGTGCGAATCATTTCCAAAATGGCGAATTTCGACGCCACATAGACGTCATCCCAAGAGAGCTTCGCCTCCCTCGGCCAAATGTATTTTTCAAGCCACGTCTTCAGGGAAACGTCGTCCGCAAGCCCGCGGAGAAACGTCATGGCGGCATGGGTGTGCGTGTTGTAAAAGGCGGGGACGATGGCATAGCGGGAACAGTCCAACACCTGCAATGCGGAAGAGTCCGCGAGAAGAGTCCCGGCGGCGGCAATCCTTTGAAAGATTCCGTTTTCAATCCAAATGTCCACCCGCTCCTCTTCGCAAAGGACCGATTTCAATAGCAAGCCGTTCATGCAAAGCCTCCGATGTTCAAAATCCACCGTTTCAAAACGCCGAATCCCAAAAGACACCAAGTCCAAGAATTCCGGATGCCCCCCGCCGACGAAACGGCCACCAGAGGAATCCAAAAAATGTTCCAAAAAAGAATCGCCGCGTAAGAAAAGGCATATCCGAAAGCCCGGATGTCCGTCTGGTATGGGCGCGCCTGCCGCACGACGCTTCCCAAGTGGAACGCGATGAAAAATCCGACGATTCCCCAAGCGAACGGTTTAGCCGCATCGATGAGGACTTGCGAAATCAGCATGGAAAAGAATGCGAACAGGGGGAACGAATAGGGCGCAAGGGTTATCAGCGGATTCTCCGACTTGCCGCTAAAGGAGACCTCCCCCCCTCGGCTTTCGTGCGCCGAAAAGGAAATCACCCGGCGAAAGAAAAGCACCGCGAAGAACGTGTGGTTCAGTTCATGGCAAAAGACTTCCAAGAATTCCAAATCCCGTCGAAAGAACTTCAACACGACCCGCAACAGCAAATAGGCGGCAAATCCGCACCCCTCGAAGGCGAAAGCCCTTCCGCATTCCGCCAAACGGGGCAGCCACTGCCAAAGCGCCACGCCGAATGCCGCCGAGAGCAGAAGCAAGACGGGCAAGAGCGCGACCTTCAAAAAGGACATCAACGGCCCATGTCCAAAGAATCGAGAGTCTTGCGGAACGTCGCCGCTTCGGATTTCAAACTGTCGAGTTCCGACTTCGCCCTCTCCACTCGGAGTTCGAGAGCCTTCACTTCCGCTTCCCGCCTTTCCACTTCCCGTTCCGCATCCGGATTCGAGCAGGCGAAAAAAATCCCCACAGCGCAAAGCGGCAACAGATTCCGAATCATTTCATCTCCCGTTCCATCTTCAAGCGGACGGTCATCTCGTTGTAAAGGTCCTTGAGGCAATCCTCCACCGTAATCAGCGGTTTCCATCCCAAATCCATGATTTTCGCTGGGTCCCCGACCAAGAGGGGAATGTCGAACAGACGCTCCTTCGACGGGTCGAAGCGAAAATCGACATCGGCATCCGCAATTTCCACGAGCATTTCCGTCAATTCCCGGAATGTGTAGGAATTCCCCGAACAGATGTTGTAAACTTCGCCCGGCGTCCCCGCCTGCAAGACCTGGATAAGTCCGCGAGCGACATCGCGAACGTCCGAAACGTCGCGCGAGACGTCAAGACTTCCCGAATAGAGAATCGGCTCTGCGCCGTACTTCTTGATTTTGACCAGCTGGCTCGCTATCGACGGGAGCAAAAAACGGCGGCTGTGGTGCGGTCCCGTGAAATGGAACGGCCGTATGGTCACGATGTGCATCCCGTAAGCGTTCGTGAACTGATTCCCGAGAAGTTCCATGCAGGCCTTCGACGTCGCATACGGAGTCAGCGGATTCGGGAGATCCGTCTCCTTGTGCAAGGTGGTCAAGAGAGTGCCCGACGTGCGCCCATAGACTTCGCTCGAACTGAGGAGCAGAATCTTCGCCTCTGGCGCGGCCTGCCGCGCCGCTTCCAAAAGGTTCTGCGTCCCGAGCAAGTTCGTGCTGAGGGTCTCATAGGGCTTCTTGAACGAAAGTCCGACGCTGGACTGGCTCGCCAGATGGAAAATCGCCCGCGGATGCGCCTCCTTGACGACAGCCAGGACTTCCTTGAAATCCAAAAGGTTTCCCGTCCGGTACAGCACGTCCGAGATTTTTTGCCACGGCTGGGGCTGTTCGTCGCTAAAACTGTAAAGCTTTTCGCCGTTGCGCGTCATCATCGACAAGATGTGGAATCCCAAAGCCCCGGTTCCGCCGGTCACCAAAACACTCATAAAGTTCCTCCCGGAAGCACAGCCTTCCACGCTTCTTTCACCAAGGACTCCTCGACATCCGCCACCTTCTTCACTTCGCCAATCCGCTTCGGCAAAATGTAAACGCGTCGGTTCTTCTCCACCTTCTTGTCCACGCCCATCGCGTCCCAGGCCGCATCGGCATCCACGCCGTCGACCGTTTCGGGGAAGCCGTAGGCGTTCAATATGGCCGATTGGCGACGTTCCACCTCTTCCGAAATCATCCCGAGCATTTTGGAAAGGCGCGCCGCAACCCGCATGCCGAGGCTCACGCCGATTCCGTGGGAAAATTCATAATGATGCAGGTTCTCGATGGCATGCCCGAACGTGTGCCCGTAATTCAAGATGGCCCGCAGACCTTGCTCCTTTTCGTCGATGCCGACGACCTCCGCCTTGATTTCACAACTGCGGCGGATAATGTGCGAAAGCGCTTCGGAATTCCGCGCAAGCACTTTTTCGACGTTCTTCTCCAAATACGCGAAGAATTCCTCGTCGTAAATCACGCCGTACTTGATGACTTCGGCAAGACCCGCCAAATATTCCGAATCGGGGAGAGTCGAAAGGGCGTCCAAATCGCAGACGACCGCCTTCGGCTGGTAAAACGCCCCGATCATGTTCTTGCCTTCCGGATGGTTCACCGCCACTTTCCCGCCGACCGAGCTGTCCACCATCGAAAGGAGGGTCGTCGGAATCTGGATGAAATCAATCCCCCTCTGGTAAGTCGCCGCCGCGAAACCGGCCATGTCGCCGACGACCCCGCCCGAAAACTGGAGCAGGCAAGTCTTGCGACCGTAACGATGACGCAACATGAACGTGTACAACTGGTTCAGACTGGAGAGGTTCTTGAAAATTTCCCCGGCGCGGAACTTGAACGCCGGGCAAGAACCCGCTTCGCGCTTCAACATCCCGAGCATGCGGGACTGCGCCTTGGCAATCGTCGTGTCCGTGCAAACGAGGAAGGAATCCGCCGGAGAGAGCCTCAACCCCGAAAGGAGGGCGGAAATATGGGTGACAAGCCCTCGCCCGATGAAAATCGGATAATGCGAGCCTCCGGAGGGTTCCACGTAAACGGCACGGGATTCCCAGAACTTCAATCCCTTGAGAACGGCGGAAATGACCTTTTCTTCGGAATCGTTCGTACTTTCCACGCTGAAATCGGACAGCGCATAGCGCCCTTCGCGTTCGGCGAGCATCCTCTTGATTTTTTCAAGGCGCTCTTCCGGGGAAAGACCGCTCATCAAGGGGCGCGTGTCCTTGCGGCCGATGCGTTCCGAAAGGACTTCCGGCGTCGCATACAGCCGGACGATAAGCCCCGTCTTGCGAATGAGGGAGACGACACCCGGCTGCGTGAGAGTTCCGCCGCCGAGAGCCACCACTTTCGGAGTCGTGTCCGCGGCGATTTCCTCTATCAGCGAAAGCTCCATTTGGCGGAAGGCCGCCTCGCCGCGCTGTTCAAAGATTTCGGGAATGCTCATCCCCGCGCGTTCGACAATCAGGGAATCCGTGTCGAGAAAATTCGCATGCAGGCGTTCCGCAATCGCGCGACCGATTCGGCTTTTGCCGCTGGCCATGAACCCGGTGAAATACACCGTCTTTTTCAGCTTCATTCTCCCTCCGCAAGGCCAATCGCCCTCTTCATCGTTTCCACATCCGCCCGTTTTCCGGGAAACCAATATTCAAAGCTCTTCGCCCCCTGGTGCACGAGCATCGCGCTGCCGCCCACCGTTTTGCAACCCGCCGTCCGCGCTTCGCGCAAAAGCTTCGTCTCGGCCGGATTATAGACGATGTCGCACACGGCAAAGTTCGGGGAAAGTTCCTCGGCCGGAAGGGGGCTTGAATCGACATCCGGGGACATCCCGACACTCGTCGCATTCAACACCAAATCCAAATCATCCCGAATGCTCCCGAAATCCGAGAACAAGACGTGCCCCACCGGGCATTTTCCCGGAAAGGCCGAAGACAGCGCACGTGAAAGTTCCGCACCGCGATCCGCATTCCGCGAAACGATGGTCAGTTCCCGGACACCCTCGGCCAGCATCGCATAGGCGATGGCGCGGGCCGCGCCTCCGTTCCCCAAAATGGCGACGCGCAAGCCCTTCACAAAGACGCCGTGTTCCTCCAAGTCGCAAATCGCACCATACGGATCCGTCGTCGTACCGAGAAGCCTTCCGCCCACTTCCCCATTCTCCCAGTAAAGGGTGTTCACGCTGCCGGTGAACCGGGAAATGTCGGAGACTCCGTCGAGATATTCGGCGACCCTTTCCTTGAAGGGGATAGTGACATTTGCGCCGAGGAACTTCATGGCGCGGAATCCGCAGATGGCTTCCCCCAAGTCGGAAGGTTCGGGGGAAAGCGGCACGTAGGCCGCGGGAATGTTCCATTTTTCAAAAACCGCATTGTGCATACACGGGGACTTGCTGTGCCCCACCGGGTTTCCAAAGATTGCAATCAGCTGGGTTCGTCCGTCAATTTCTTTCACATCATAAATATAATAGAAAAGCCTTGAAGCGGCTCAGTTTCCTTTTCGCCGAACGAACCGATTTCCGCAGCACGGGGCTTTGAGTCCGTCGAACGGACGGTTTTGTCGTTGGCACGGAGCTGAGTCCGTCGAACGGACTGTTCTGTCGTGGCACGACCTGCTTTTGTCCGCCAAACGGACTGTTCTGTCGTTGGCACGACCTGTTTCGCCTACGCGGCGAGCGGAAAGGTAGGGGGCTACTCAGAGTTACGGCAGGATTGCACGTGGTTCTAAATTTGCAAAAGCAAAAAGAACCACGGCAACTTGCACAATTCGGCGAACATTCGGGCAAGCCC
>CAZCRF010000072.1:0-10766 GCA_964501065.1 uncultured Fibrobacter sp.
ACGGCGAGTTCTCCGGACCCTTTTGATTTTACAGAAAGAAATTTACACATTCTGGAAACGGACACATTCTCCTTTAGATGGAACTATTCCCATGCCTTATAGAATTCTCGCCCTTTCTTGTTTGCTACTTTTGGGCTGTTCCGATTTCTTGGACCTTTCTTCCTCTGGGCCAAAAACGGGGCCCGCGACAACCCACGGCGATGGGCTAAGTATTTATCTCGCGATTCATTGCCAAGACGATACAACATGCCGATCAAGTCTGTTCATCAGAGGCACGCCTCGCACGTCCTCGGCGTCAACGTATAAAGTGGGATTTCGTTATACCTTCATCAGCGCGGACGACACTCTCATAGCAAGCTCCGGCAAGTTTATCGACGGCGATACGACGGAAATTTGGAATCTTCCCGTGATAGACAAACATGTCCGATTTTCCCTTTTGGACAAAAAGAAGAAGCACAAGGATTACGACATCGATTTGTCGCCTTGGATGGGGGAAGTCTTCCAAGCGCGGGATTCCGTCACGTTTGCAAATTTTGAAATGGGCTCAAAAGTATGCTTTTGCAAAAAACAAGAATCTTATATTTGCCAAACCATTCTAGACGAATCCGAAAAGATTTCAATCCCCGACGACTCCTCTTACTACCCGTTTTTCAAAGTGCAGCAAAAAGAGTTCCCCATCGAAGTCGGCGAATACACGGACAATCTCTACATTATGACCACCGTTTACTGGAAATGAACTTCGAACGCCCCGCCCACATTGGTTGCGACGCATGTGCAAACGAATTTCCGCAAAAGATATTTTACTAACTGCACATTGACAGGGCAAGTAAAGTTTATTAACTTCACTATGTGTTTGGGAATAAGAAATTCATTTTGCTGTTTTTAACCGCGGTTTCGTTGAGCGAAGCCGAGTTCTCACCGAATCCGGACGCAGGGATGGTTTCCGTTTCCATGGACGGGGAAAGCCTGCAAAATTTGCTCTCGGTTTACGAAAATTCCGGGTATCATGATTTCGGCACGACGGACATATTGGAAAATGTTGAAGAAATTAAGAGCGTAAACGAGTATTATTTTTACAACTTCAAGATGGATTTGAGCGATGATGACTTGAAATTTAGAATCTGGCGAATGCGGGCGGCGGGCTGAACTTGTTCGTGGCGTTTTGAGGGACGGTTTGATGTGGAATAGACATTTGCTTTTGTTTGTATTGTTGAATCTGCTCTTGGGATTTGCCCAGGCGGAGGAAAACAAACCCTTCCTGCCGGAAAATCTGTCGGAACTCACAAATTCCGCTGAATCCGACAGCGTGAAAACCTATTACGACCTAATAGCCAAAGAAAATTACGATTCCCATTACGGTCCCAATGTGGCAGGGATGGTTGTCGGGGGGCTTTTGACGGGAGCGGGAACTCTTTTGCAGACGAGAGCTTTTACCGCGTTCTGGGAGCGACATTTATCGTCGTCGCCGTTCCCTTTTATTTGGTCGGCTTCCCAATCCTCATTTCCAACATTTATGAGTATGCAGTGAACAAAGGCCACGCGAACCGACGCGACGAATACGAGGATGCACTCAAGCGTTACAAGCAACGGCAGGGAAATCCCGTACAGCTTTCGATTTTCCCCACGGTGAATCTGGCGAACAACGGCATCGGCTTGGGAACGGCACTTCTTTTCTAGGCTGCTCAAAAATTCACGGCGATTTTATTATCTTTTGCACAATGGGAAACTTAGTCCAAACATCGGGATTCGATTTTTCGGAAAGCGAAGCGCTCCAACTGCTTCGCCATTTTCCGCTCGTCTGCGCCGTGGAACCCGAGCCTAGCCTCCTCTTCCGGTTAGATTCCGGATTGGCAGTCGGCAAAGAGGTTTCCTATCGCCTAGTCGCCGGCTTTCAAATCGTCGAATGGAAAGGCTTCATTTCTTCCGTCGAAGGGACTTCATGGACAGTCGACTTGAAGAGCGGCCCGTTCTCCCTGTTCCACGCCGAACATTCCCTCTCCACCGAAAACGGCGTCTTGGAATGTTTTGACGACATCTCTTTCGGCGGCGAATCCCCCGAACTCGAACGGGCTTTGAAGTCCGCCCGTGTGCGTTATGCATTCCCCGGGCGCAAGGAACTCTCCCGCAGACTGCATCTGTTCGAAACCAGCCGCAAGACGGAATCTTTCAAGGCTTTTGAATTCGGTCTGTCCGCCGGTTGACGGAGGCGGGATGCCCTACCGCTCGCTAGAAAGTGCGCTTCGGGATTTGGAAAGGCACGGGATGCTCCTCCGCATCCGGAGGGAAGTCTCCCCCGATTTGCTGATGCCGACCATGGCGGAAATCGCCGTCAAGGAATCTCTCCCCGCCCTGTTCTTCGAACACGTCCAAGGCTCGCCGTTTCGCGCCGTGGCGAACCTTTTCGGCACCCGGGAACGTTTGAAATTTCTCTTTCGCGACACCCTGGAAAAGACGAAGACGGCCATCGCCTTCCACGGGAATCCGCTGCAAATCCTGAAGACCCCCGGACGAATCCCCTCCCTCCCGTTCATCGGGCTTTCCGCCCTGCCGAGAAAAAGCGTTCGCGCCCCGGTGCTCGAACGGGAAACTTCCCTCGGCGAACTGCCGCAAATCCGTCTGCATTCCGGCGACGGCGGCGCATTCATCACGCTCCCGCAAGTGTTCTCCCAAATGCCCGACGAGCACCGAATGCTCAAGTCCAACCTGGGAATGTACCGCATCCAAATTTCGGGGAACGATTACATACAAAATAAAGAATGCGGTCTCCATTACCAAATCGAACGGGACATTGCGAAGCACCACGAAGCGGCGATGCAACAGGGAAAACCTCTCAAGGTGAGCATTTGGATTGGCGGACCGCCCGCGCATACGATAGCCGCCATCATGCCGATGCCGCAAGAACTTTCGGAGCTGCTCTTCGCAGGGCTCCTCTCCGGGCGCGGATTCCGCTACACGGACTGGAACGGTTGGAAGATTTCTTCCGACGCGGACTTTTGCATCTTGGGAGAAGTCGCCCCCGCGATCAAACCGGAAGGTCCGTTCGGCGACCACATCGGCTACTATTCCGCAAAGCACGACTTTCCCTACCTCAACGTGAAAAAGGTCTTTTGCAAAAAAAACGCCATTTACCCGTTCACGACTGTCGGCAGGCCTCCGCAAGAGGATTCCCTTTTCGGGGAGTTCATCGCGGAACTTGTCAAACCGATGGTACCGAAATCCGTCTCCGGGATTTGCGAGATGAACGCGGTCGACGCCGCAGGCGTGCACCCACTCTTGCTCGCCATCGGCAGGGAATGCTACACTCCTTATGATTCCCACCGGGAACCGATGGAACTTTTGAAATCGGCGAACGCCCTCCTCGGATTCAACCAGGTCTCCCTTTCCAAATACGTCTTCATCGCCGCCCGGGAAGACTCCCCGGACTTGAGCACGCGCCGCATCGAAGATTACTTTGTACACATTCTCGGAAGAATCCACTTGGACAGGGACGTTCACTTCCAAACGGAAACGACCATCGACACCTTGGACTATTCCGGGCGCACTCTCAATCACGGATCCAAGGCAATCTTTGCCGCAGCCGGGGAAAAGTGCCGGGAACTGGGGCGTTCCTCGGAAGATTTCGATAGGCTGAACCTCCCCGACGGATTTTCAAATCCGCAAATGGCGTTCCCGGGCGCGCTTGTCGTCGAAGCGAAGCCGCACGCGTCCGCAGCCCTGTTGGCAAAGAGCCTCTCCCTCTGGGAATCCCGGGAAAAATTCCCGCTCGTCACCCTCGCCGACGACGCTTCTTTCACCGCAAAAAATCTCGACAATTGGCTGTGGGTCACGTTCACCCGAAGCGACCCGGCCAAGGACATTTTCGGAGCAAACGAAAGAGTCAATCAAAAGCATTGGGGATGCGAAAGCCCTCTCATCATCGACTCCCGGATGAAACCCCAAATGCAACCGCCCGTCGAAGCGGACACCCGGACGGAACGGCTGGCGCGGGAAATCCTCCACGAAGCGATTCGGGAAAATCGCCGATGAATAGCTCCTTCAAGATTCTTTCGGGGACTTTGCTCGGAACGGCCTTCTTCGCCCTTGCCGCAGGGAATCCCCAATGCGGAACGGCCTTGCTGAGAAATCGCGTCCAAAGCCAAGCTGTGCAGGCCGCCGCAAGAACCGCCTACACTTCCGTCACGGATTGCGCACCGGAAGCCTATTACGATTCGTCCAAAGTCCTCACGCGAAAGACTTCCCACTTCCGCATCCACTATGTACTCGAAGGCCCTCATGCCACGACGGAGACCTTTGTCGATTCCTTGGAAAAGAGCCTCGAAGCCGCCTGGGATTTCCACATCGAAAAACGCCGCGCCAAAAAACCTGTCGGGGCGAATCCGACGTGGCATTTTCAAAAGTCCGGGGAAGAAGACCTGTTCCCGGTGGAAGTCATTGACTTAAGCCTGATGCGGAACAGCGCGGAATTTTTCGGCGGATTTTGCACGGCGTGCATGGGAGTCACCTTTCCGCCAGACGAAAGCTCCCCCCAAGCGACGGAGATTCTCTTCGACAACGACTTCGCCTATCCGGGCGTCCTGAGTCCAAGCGCACAGATGCCGAATTCGACTTGCAGCTACCCGGTGGCGGACAACCCCATTTCCAACGCCGCGACGGAGACGGATTACCGGATCGATTTCGGAAAGGCCTTGCGCGTGACAGCCGTTCACGAATTTTACCACGCCATCCAGGCGATGTACATGGACTTCTTCCTATACAATTCGTATTGGCTCGAGGCCTCTGCGACAGCCGCCGAAGAATTGGCGGCTTCGGACGTCAACGATTACTGGGCTTACCTTTCCCCATTTTTCCGCTCGTTCGGAACGCCGTTCCACGAACTTTCCTCCGACTATGGACTGGCCGTTTGGGGGCTTTACAACGCGGAACGCATCGACAGCCTTTTGGATTTGCGGCTTTGGGAACGCATTTCAAAAGACCCGGAATCTCCCTTTGAAAACATCTTCGCCGAAGAACTCACCTCCAAGGGGCTGGATCCGGATTCCGCCTTTTTGGACTTCGCCACGCGACTCTTCTTTTCGGGGAAACGCTCCGAATTCGTGGATTTCGGATTTTATTTTTCAGCGGATTTTCCCCATTGGCCTCTCCCGCCGATGCGCGCGACTAACGACCAGTCCCTTTCCCTGGAACCGCCCTCTTTCGATTATTACCGCATCACGAGCGATTCCATCCCGGACCTTTCCCTTTTCAAGGGCAAGGCGGCGATCGCCCTCTACGGCCAAAATCAAAAGACGGTGTTTTATTCCTTGGACACGGTTTCCGTCTCTGAAATCCTCTTGCAAATGAATTTGTCGGAAAATGCCGTACTCATCCTTTCCCGTCTGCGGGATTCCGTTTCCGCCCGAATGGAGGGCGACTCCCTGCCCATGCGCAGCTACCCGAATCCTTGGCGCGGGGAAACTCCCCTCTGCTTTGCGGGCCTGCCGAAGTCAAAAAGTTTCGTGGAAATCCGTACACGGGTCGGGAAGCTCGTACGGCGGTATCCTTATGCGGGGGAAAACCTTTGCATCGATGCCGATGATTTAAAACCGAATTTGGCCCCGGGGCTTTACTTTTTCCGAGCCGGGGCGAAGAACCGCATGAAACCATTCTTAGTCATTTACTGACATCCGAACGCAAAGCCGTCCACAGGGAATCCTCCCCCAGCTTTTTCAACAAATGCATCTCCGGTTCGAATCCCGTCCGCCAAGGCAATCCCGCTTTCAAACGGTTCGGGGAGCGAATCAGGTACAGTCGATTCCAAAGCCCCGATTTCAAAAGATTCTGCATCAGGGTCGCGCCCGTCTCCACGGCCAACCGGTGCACGCCGCGACACGCCAAGTCGTCCAAGACTCTCCGCCAATTTTCGGCAAAATCCGCAGAAGGCAACAGACGGACTTCCGCAACGGACTTCAACTCCGGGCGCGGAATGCGGCTGTAGACAAGCGTTTTGGGCGGGCCTTCGAACAAGCGCAAATCCGGCGACAACGGCCGCGAGCCGCAGAACACGATTCGCCGAGGATTGTTCCCGGGAACGCCGCGCACGGTCAAACGCGGATTGTCCATTTCGGCAGTCCCTCCGCCGACCAGGATGCATTCCGCCGTCCGCCGCCACTCGGCAACCCATTTGTCCGACTCCGCTCCGGAAACCTTCAACGGCATCCGGTCGGAATGCGCGATGAAGCCGTCCGCCGTCTCCGCCAATTTGCATTCGACAAAAGGCGCCCCGTTTTGCACAAAAAAATCATAAGCTTCGTAAAAATTCAAGAATTTTTCGGGAGAGATCATGCAAGTGGAAACGATTCCCGCAGCGGCAAGAACCCTTTCACTCTTCCCCCAGACCTTCGGATTGGGATCGCGGTGAGCAAAGTAAACATGGGAAATTCCCGCAGTGATGATGGCGTCGGTACAAGGAGGCGTCCGCCCGTAATGGCAACAAGGTTCCAACGTGACATACAAAGTCGCACCGCGCGCAAGCTCCCCCGCCATTTTCAACGCCATGATTTCCGCATGCGGGCCGCCGACCTTTTGCGTGTGGCCGCGCCCGACGACAGAACCGTTTTGCACGACGACGGCGCCGACTGCGGGATTCGGCATGGAAACTCCGACAGCCAGCAAAGCTTCTTCAAAAGCTTCCTTCAAGAATTCAATTTCCATCCGGGATGCGCTGGCTCACGCCGTAAAGGGTGAATTGCCCCAAGTCGTTTTTTTCCAAAGTGCTGTTCGTCAGCAATCGGACAACGCTGCCGTCGCGATTTTTCACGCGTAGGCGGAATTCCGTAGAGGAGTCGCATTTCTTGCCGCTTTCGGAAAGGGCTGAAATCCGGCGATTCAACATTTCGCGAAAAGCCAGAATTTCTTCATGGGGAAAATGCTCCTCGTTCGAAGAAACAAGCCCGATCGGATGGTCGTCGATGCCGAACCGTTCCCGAATGACGGGAGTCATCAAATACAGCTGCCGCGTAAAGCAATCCAATCTCCAGACGATATTGAAGGAATTGTTCAACAATACGGACATCTGCGCTTTCACGGTCATCAACTCTTCGCGCAAGCGCATCTGGTCATCCACCGGGAAAAAGGAGCAGCAAAGCAATTCGTGGGTGTGAAATAAAAAGAGAAACGCATTGAGTTCATACCATTGCCAACCGCAATCGACGTCTTGAATCCGAATCTTGATTTTTTCAAAAGTCATGTCCACCGGGAAGCCCTTCGAGAAGCGGTCCCGCGCCAAGCGGAGATTCGTGCGCAACAGTTCCAAATCATCCGGGTGAATCATTTCCTTCGGATCGCGGCCTATGACATCCTCGCGGATTTTCCCCACCACGGAGACGGCGGCATTCGATGCGGAAACAATCTGCATGGCGTTCAAATCGACAATGCACATTAAACTTTTGGTGTTGCGGTCGATGGCTTCAATCAGCGAAATTTTTCGCTTCAGACGCGCATTCCAAAGGAGCAGCCCTCCGACCGCCGCAGCCAAGACAGCGAGCAAGACACACAACGCGAACAACATACTTTTAATATAAAAATTTAAAGTCTCTTTTCGACGTCAATCGTTACAAAAAGCCCAATTCAGAGGATGTCCCGATTTTGCAGAATCCCGTGGGAAAGCGAGAGCCGGCGGAACGGGCTGTTCATGTAAAAATCCGGATTGTGAGTCGCCATGAGCACCGTCGTGCCGCGGGCGTTGATTTCCTTGAAAATGCGAAAGACTTCGTTGGCGTTGTCGGGGTCCAAATTCCCCGTCGGCTCGTCCGCAAGGATCAGATACGGATCGTGCACCATGGCGCGGGCGATAGCGACCCGCTGCTGCTCCCCACCGGAGAGCGTATAAGGCATGGAGAACCTCTTTGCAGAAATCCCCACCAAAGCGAGCGCGTCGAAAACTTTTGCACTCAAATTTTTGGACGGAACTCCCATGATGCGGAGGGCCAGGGCGACATTTTCAAAGACGTTCCTGTCCGGCAAGAGCTTGAAATCCTGAAAAACGATGCCGATGTGGCGGCGAAGGCGTTGCACGTCTGCGGCCGTGGCCGTTTTCGAATCAAAGACCAAATCCCGGGAGAATTGCACCATGACCTCGCCCCCGTGAAAATCGTCGGGGCGTTCTTCCATGTAAATCAACTTCAAGAGAGTGGATTTCCCGGCTCCGCTGTGACCCGTCAAAAAGGCGAATTCCCCTTGGTTTATCCGAAGCGTGATGTCGGAAAGGGCTTTCCAATCGCCTTCATAGGTCTTCGTCACATGCAAGAACTGGATCACGTCATTCCTTCAAGCGGATTTCAATGTGCACTTCGCTCCGCCATTTCTTCACGAATTCCCGAAGTTTCTTGTCTTCCATGAAGTTCGTGGCAAAAGCCTCGATTTTCATATAATCCTCATCGAGAGTGTAGTCGCGAACTTGCTTCAAATCTTCCAACCGGATCAAATGATAGCCGGCATCCGTCAAGAACGGTTCCGAGACTTCCCCTACGGAAAGTTCGGAAAGCGCCGGGATGAAGGACGTGTCGACATCCGCCTTTTCGAGCCAGCCCAAATTTCCCCCGTTGAAATTAGTCTCCTTGTCGGCACTGTATTTTTTGGCAGCCACGGCAAAAAGCGAATCCGAGGTGAGAGCCGTCCGCAGGGAATCGGCAAAATGCAAAATGCGTGCGGAATCCGCCGCCGAAGGAATCGTCTTGAGCACGATGACCGCCGTCCGGACTCCATCTTCCTTGCGGCCGACGACGCGGACAATCGACCATCCTTGTTCCGTACGCACGGGTTCGGGCGTATATGCACCGTTATCCACCGTTTTGACGGCGCGTTCGTAAGCGGGGTCGAGCATCCCCTTCGGCACGTACCCCATGTCGCCGCCCTTTTTCGCCGTCGAATCCTGAGAATGGTTCTTGGCGAGAATTTCCCAAATGACCCCGTGATCCAGAGAATCAATCAAAAGTTCCGCTTCGCGTTTCACCGAATCGACGGTCGCCGAGTCCGGGTCGATTTTCAAAAAGATGTGCGAAAGGCGCATGCAATTGTATTGACGCGGGATGGAATCCTTGTAATTCTCGTAAAATTCAGAGACTTCCTTTCGGGTCGGCTTGATTCCGCCGGCGTATCTTTGGCGGATGCGGCCAATCGTCATCTGCTCGCGGACTTGCTTCCCCAAATTTTCGCGATACTGCACCATGCTCATCCCGAGCTGAGCGCGGACCGCGCGTTCGAGGACTTCCATGCTGATGTTCTGTCTTGCCGCCAAGTTTTGCAAGTGCTGCGTCACGCGCAACTCCACTTCATCGTCCGTAATCTGGATGGAATCCCGATCGACCCGGGAGAGCAAAACCTTGTCGTCAATCAAGCGGTCCAAAACAAAGCGAATCTGTTCCTTCTCCGACATTTTCGAAGCTTCTGCCGAGTTCTGGAATTGGTAGAGGTTCTCCATCACTTCGGAGCGCATGATGGGCTTCCCGTCGACAATGGCCGCAATCGATTCGAACAGTTCCGGTTTGGCAAATAGGGAAGTTGCTGCAATCAATAAAGAAACGACGAATTTTCCATTTTTCATAATCATCTCTTGGCGGACTCGGAGATTCCCTCCGGATAAACAAATATGGCTTGAGTCTTCTTGATTTCATCCTTGAACGAGGAAAGGAAACTCTTCCGCTTGGCCTGGAGTGCAAGCGTCCTCGCGAAATCGGAAACTTCCGCAAAAGGCTTCACCGACCCGGAATCGACTTTTGAAAGGACGACTAGGCTTTTCACCTCTTTGCCGCAAACCTTCGGCGACGACAACTTCCCCAGTTCTTGGACTTTCAATTCCACAGACGGGCAGCCGAGCGAACGTCCCGAAAGCGAATCGAGAACTTCCACTTCGCGGAACATCCAGTTTTTCACGGGAGGGTCGAAAAATTTCTTGCGAGACATCGAGGCATAATGTTGCCAGGCGGATTTTCCATTTGCATAAGTGACGACGGCCAAGCGGTAAGTGTCGGCATTCCGGATGAAAAGTTCCGGATGCTCCTCGTAGAAAGAAATCGTCTCCTCTTCCGAGACGGCAATCGTGTCGGCGACGGCGGAGAAGTACGCGTCGAGGACGATTTTCTTCTTGGCATCTTCCACGAGAAGGGCCACTTGGGGAATTTTGTCCACCCCTTCCGCCAAGGCGCGTTCATAAACGGACTGCAGGGAAATCCAATGCTCCACGCGAGAAGTCCTTTCTTCGACAGAGAGACCGTCCCAAAGGCCGTCGGCATTCGCTTCGGAAAGTTTCAACTCCGCATTTTCAACACGTGCAAGCACCGGATCGGAAGAAGATTCCAAATTCCGGCAACCGAAAGCGGCCAAAAAGCAAAACAAAAAGGGAACGGGATTCATTCGCATCGCGGATAAATTAGAAAATTCATCCCGCCTTTGGTGGTTGCCGCTGCACGAGCGGCTTGTGTCCGTCGAACGGACAGTTGGTCGCCAAGCGACCTGTTTCGCCTACGCGGCGGGCGGAAAGGTAGGGGGCTGCTCAGAGTTGCGGCAGGATTGCACGTGGTTCTAGATTTGCTGAAGCAAAAAGAACCACGGCAACTTGCACAATTCGGCGAACTGTTTTTTCCATTAGCATGGAGGCTCTTGTCCGTAGAACGGACTGCTTTGTCGTTGGCACGGGCGGTTTGTGTCCGTCAAACGGACTGTTGGTCGCCAAGCGACCGATTAGGCAAGTCCTTTTCTGTAAATTCATGCGCAAAAAGTGGGCTTTTCCA
>CAZCRF010000073.1:0-10284 GCA_964501065.1 uncultured Fibrobacter sp.
TGACTTCATCCACCCCCATGGCCTACTGCGCCTCCACAGCTTGCTGTGGGAGAGCTGACTTGTCAGCTCGATAGGCGCATTGTGCATTAGACCGATGTTCTTGCCGCTTCAGCGGCTTAGAACAACGAGTCTAAGGCCACGCTTAGGTTTGACAAGAACGTTTTCCCGTGGCACGGGCGGATTATTTTCACCAAGTGAACTGTTTTCCGTTGAACGGAGGCTTGTGTCCGTCGAACGGACAGTTGGTCGCAGCAGGATTGCACGTGGTTCTAGATTTGCTAAAGCAAAAGAACCATGGCAACTTGCATCATTCGGCGAACTGTTTTTCCATTGGCGTGGAGGCTCTTGCCCGTCAAACGGACGGCTTTGTCGTTGGCACGACCTGCTCGCTTGCGCAGCGGGCGGAAAGGTAGGGGGCTGCTCAGAGTTACGAAGGCCGCAGCCCCCTTCCTTTCAACCACCCCCGTGGCCACGTTTAGGTTCAACTAGAACTGTTTTTCGTGGCACGGGCTGCTTTGTCCGACGAACGGACTGTTCTGTCGTTGGCACGACCTGTTTCGCCTGCCCGGCGTGGGGAAAGCTAGGGGGAGGGTTTGTTGCGAGTGATTAGTTCTTAGAGTTTAGTATCGCCGGGCCTTTCTTCAAATACAATTGCTCATTGCACATTGCCAATTGCTAATTGAAAACACCCCTCGCGCAAGCCTCACTTCCCACTAACAACTGATAACTACTCCCTCGCCCCTGGCAACGAGCCCCTTTCTTTTACTACATTTGCCAAGAATCCATTCGGAGACAGGAATGTCAAACAAGGACTTTGGAAAAGACACGACAAAAGAACTTTTTTCCGCACTTGTCAAAGCGGCTTTGGAATTATCGGCCAAAGAGCCTCTTCTCAAATCCGTTCTCGACGAGCAAATCGTGTTCCGCAATTCCATGGCCGAAATCCTGGCCGTCACCCTTTCCAGAAAACTGGCCAGTTCGCTGCTCAGCCGTTCCCAATTGGAAATCCTCTTTTTATCGACCTACCGGGACAACCCTTCGATTGTCGAAGATTCTGCGGCAGACCTCAAAGCGACCATGGACCGCGACCCGGCCTGCCAATCCCCGCTAGAGCCGCTGCTCTTCTTCAAGGGATTCCTCTCCATCCAAGCGTATCGAGTGGCGCACGTCCTGTGGAAAAACGACAGGCACTTTTTGGCCGAAATGCTGCAAAGCCTGATTAGCCAAAAGTTCGCCGTCGATATTCACCCGGCGGCGAAAATCGGGCGGGGAATCCTTTTGGACCATGCGACGGGACTTGTCGTCGGCGAAACAGCCAGAATCGGGAACAACGTTTCCCTGTTGCACGGAGTCACATTGGGCGGAACGGGGAACGAAACCGGAGACAGGCATCCGAAAGTCGGCGACGGGGTGATGCTCGGGGCGCACGCACAACTCTTGGGAAACATCCACATCGGCAAGGGTTCAAAAGTCGGCGCGGGGGCGGTCGTTTTGGAAGACGTCCCCCCACACGTCACCGTCGCCGGAGTCCCGGCAGTCAAAGTCGGACGGCCGGATTCCGCCCAACCGAGTTTCGAAATGCAGCAGGACTTCACCCGGGACATCGGAGGCCCAAAGCTCCCGGCCAAAGACAAAACCCCATGAACAAGAAGGCACGAGTTGAATTTATCGGCAAGACGTTGGACGCACTCTACCCGAAGCCGGAAATTCCCTTGCACTTTACGAACCACTTCACCTTGCTTGTCGCCGTCTTGCTCAGTGCGCAGTGCACGGACAAGAGGGTGAACGCGACAACTCCCGCCCTCTTCGGCTTGGCGGACTCCCCGGAGAAAATGGTTCGGATTTCCCCCGAAAAAATCGAATCCATCATCCGGCCTTGCGGACTTTCCCCCGCCAAGAGCAAGCACATTTTCGCCCTGTCCCAAATGCTCTTGGAAAAGTACGACGGCAAAGTCCCGGACACTTTCGAAGCTTTGGAAAGCTTGCCCGGAGTCGGCCACAAGACTGCGAGCGTCTTGATGAGCACCGCATTCGGCGTCCCCGCCTTCCCCGTCGACACGCACATCCATCGATTGGCCATGCGCTGGGGACTTTCGGACGGGACCAGCGTCGAAAAGACGGAACGAGACTTGAAAAAGCTCTTTCCGGAATCCGAATGGGGCAGGCGTCACCTGCAATTCATCCATTTCGGCAGGGAATTTTGCAAAGCCCGTGGGCACGATCCGGAAAAATGTCCCATTTGCCAAAACGTCGGCTGTCGCGAATCCCGCGCCTAAAAACTCCGCAAACTCAAAGCCTCTTTTTTGTTTATTTTACGCCTATGGCCTTTTCAAGAATCGTACGGGCATTCGGGAAAATTCTATTCGGCGCATCTTGCTGCCTCTTGCCGCAAGCCTGTCTTGAAGCTCCGAGTTCCCCCAAAATTTCCGGGGGGACCTTGTCCGTTTCCGTCTGCGCGCGCCAACGGGACACATCCTGTTCCGCTCCCTTTCAAATATCCCCGGCGGATTCGTTCGCCCTTTTTGCCAAAATCCTCCCGGATTCCGCAGCCCAAAAGCTCTCCTTCCGCTGGGTGAAAGGCGGAGAAGAACTTTGCCCCGCTGCAATTTTTGCCACGGACTCTTCCCGCGCGCCGGACTCGCTCCTCGTGGAAGATTCCCAAGGGAACCGCCTTTCCACACCCGTCGCCTTCCTTTTCGACAGCGCACCCGTATTCCAAGGCATCCTTTCCCCTGCGGACGGGGACACTCTTTCGGGGGATTCGACGACCTCTTTCCGCTTCGCCTACGCGGCTCGTGACGACGATGCGGGAGACAGCCTTTTTTACACTCTCGAATTCGACGCCGAACCGTTTTACGCAGGGACTCTCACCGAAGTTTTCACTTCCGGATTTTCCGCGGGGACGCACACTTTCCGCGTCACGGTCAAAGATTCTTTCGGGCTTTCGGACACCTCGGATGCCGTCACGTTCTTCGTCCGGAGCGGCGAATGAAGATTTTTCCCCTGATTCTTTGCCTGGCCTTCCTCGCCGCATGTTCCGACGAAAGCGTCTCGTTCGACGCCCAAATTGCGGAGACGGTCTCCGTCAAGGCATATCTACTGCGCATCGGGGATTCTTCGAAGACGCGCCTCAAGGCGGACACCGTAAGCCCCGCGGACAGCGTCATCTTCCTTTCCGTCATTGAACCGTCCCGTTCCATCCGGATTGCCGAATTCTATTGGCAAGTCGATTCGGGGGAGACCTTTTCCGAATTTTCACACCGGGCGCAAATCACGGAACCCGGCAAGCATCTAGTCCGCTTCACGCTGCTAGACCGCTTTGCAGACACCCTGCAAGACAGCGCCACCCTTTGGGTTGCCCCGGAGCCCTCCATCGACACGTCAAAGGCCATCCCCAAAAACGGCTCCCGCGGGATTTCCCCATTCCCTCCTCTCCCATTCGCCTGGACATTTTCCGCCGAGAATCCGCTTTCCGAAACGGTCTTCCCGTTCACCTTGGAATGCGACGGCAAAATCCTGGCGGACACCCTCCTCCGCTCGCCCGAGCTTCTTTTCACCGATTCCCTCCCGCCGCTTTGCCGGTGCACTTGGACTGTTTCCGCCGAAGACGACTTCGGAAAGACCTCGGAACAAAAGATTCGCGCGATTTTTTTCACGGGGCCGTCGGATTCCGGATCGAACACGGGTTCCTTTTACGCGAACGTCAACGCCTCCAAAAGCGAAATTCAGCACTCCCTCGGAATGGAACTTTTCAATGCGGACGGAACGCCCGTGAATGCGGACACCATCCCCGCAGTCTGGAACATTCCCGAAATCGCACTCAAGGAACTCCCCGCTGCGGATTACCGCCTGTTCCTTTCTAGCTCGACCTATCCCGATTTCACAAGCGACACCATCCCCTTTTCCGTCCAAAAGGGCAAAGTCACGGCAGTGGAGAGCATTCCCGTCCGCGACACGGTCCCCCCGAAAATCGAAGGATTGCATTTCACGGCAAAAGAACTCCCTTGGGAAGACTCGCTCCTCTTCAGCGTCAAGGACGGGGGCTTGCCGCTCCAAAAAGGCGACATCGACGTTCTCTTCGACGGGAATGCCTTGACTTCGACAGAACTTTCCGGCGACACACTCAAGCTCTTCCTCCGGGATTTCCCCCAATCGTTTTCCAAGCATCCGCTGACCCTCTCCGCGAAGGACAAGTCGGGGAACGCCACTTCCCGGGAATATTACGTTTCTCCGGGAAAGTCCTGCGTCGAGACCCTTTCGGAGGGATTCGTCCACGTTGATTCGTCCATCGCCATCCCCATCAAGAACCTTTGCCCGCACCTTTCGCCCAAACGTTTCTTTTGGGACATCGACGACGACGGTTCCTGGGACGGAGAATTCCCTGCAAACGGGGCGGATTCCGCCGTGAAGGTCTTTTCCGGTTCGCTCTTTTCCCGTTTCGAAAATAGAGTCCGCGTTTACATCCTTTACGAAAGCGACGCCGAATACGAAGCGGAATTCATCCTCTACGTGGCGGGAGTTTCCGGATGAAGCGCGCCGTTCCCTTTTTCCTCGCCCTTTGGCTTTTCGGATGCGGGGACATTCCGCGGTTCGATTCCGAAAGCGTTCCGGAGGTGAACGCCTACATCCACTTTGTCCCGGAGCGCGATTACGGGACGTCCGCCCTTTTCTTCGCGAGCGTCCGCAGCAAGATTGTCGAACAGGGAGCGTCGGGGAACTTGGTGGCCGAACTTCGCGTCGGAGGGGAATCCATTTCTAGCGAGCACACTTCGGAATTCATCCGGAACTTCATCTGGGAATTCCGGGGAACGCGCACCAATGCCTCTTCCGTCACGCAGAACTTCCCGGATTCGGGAATCTTCGACGCCGTCCTGCACACGGTGGATTTTTTCGGCGACACCTTGAACGACACGATGAGCTTTTACGTTTCGACGCCCCTTTCCATCCGGGCGGACGCGCCGGGCGACGGCTTCTCCGTCGACCCGTTCGATTCGGCGGGAGTCCTCTTTGCCGTGGAGACTTCCGGAATCAATTCCTGGCAAGACGTCCGCTGCACCCTTTATCTTTCCCCGCGAAAGGATTCCATTTGGCAACGCCCGTTTTCCGAAGTCCCGTGCAACGGGGAGTTCCGCATCGCAGGCCCGATTGCCGAAGGGGATTCGAATATCTTCGCCGACACTTCTTACAGTCTCCACTGGGCGCTGAAAGCCTCGGATTCCCTTTCGGAAATGCCGTTCGACAGGGATTCCTCCGCCGTGATGACTTTATCGACAAAACTTGTCGGGACAGAACTTTCGAACCTGACGGTCCCCGTCCGATACAAATTCCTCCCCTCGGACAAATCCCCGGAAGGAATCGTCCTGTTGCAAAACGCCTCCGGCGATACGTTGGCCTTAGAATCTTACTCCAAAAACCCGGCGACTGTACGATTCAAGGGAATCGCGTCCGACGGGGAATTGACCGTTTCCGTCCATGAAAAACGCCTCACGGAATACTCCCCCGTCACCAGGGCGGTCTCCTTGCCAAAATCCACCCATACGCTCTTGGACACCCTTCTCCTCAGCGACACGGTTCCGCCCATCCGAATCCCCGCAAAAGCCAAAATTTTCCGTTCGGACTCCATCCGCTTTTACCTCTACGACGGCGGTTCAGGAATTTCGGAAAATTCCCTCTCGGTGATTTTGGGAAACGACACCTTGGATTACAAAGTGAAGGGCGACGTCTTGAGCTTCTCTCCGTCCTGCTCCGGGCCTTGCGAATTGTCCGTTTCGCTCAGGGACTTTTCCGGGAACTCCGCGATGCCCGTGCATTGGAGCGTTTCCGAAGACGGCGACAGCCTGAAAATCGACGGACCGTTCAATCCGGAGGGCAAATGAAACGCTTCGTTTTGATTTGCCTTCTCCTGCAAGTCTTCGCCGCTGCGGATGAGAGCCGCTCCCTCCGCCTATCGACCTGGCCTTCCCATGCGGAAATCTACGTGGGAAGCCGCCCGGAATCCTTTGCGAAGAAGTCCTCCATGACGACCCCCGAAGAAATCCCCTTGTCCGAAGGGGACACGTCCTTGCGCGTGACGTTCTTCAAACCCGGCTACAGCGACACGACCATCGACATCAAGATTTCCCTCCCGGGAAAGAATTTCCTTTGGGTGGAACTTTCAGAAGAATCCGACTTGGACAGACTCGATTGGCAAAACGAAATTTTGGAAGAGCGCGAACGGAAACGATGGGGCAAGAGGTTCTTCTTTTCCGGGATTTTGCCGTTTGCTCTTTCCGGGGCATTCGCCGGAATCGCCGAATGGAATTTCCAAAGCGCGGAAAGCGACAAACGCTTTCTCGAAAAGAGCCTCATCCGTTCGGGCGACAACTTCCAAAGCCGAAAAGAGGATTTCCACGACAAACGGGAACGCGGGGAACGCTTCCGGACGGCCGCCTTCGTCTCGTTGGGCATCGGCGCGCTCCTGTGGGCATCGGCGGCAATCTTCACCTTTTGAGGAATCTAGAGATGAAAAAAGGCTTTTTCTTTCTTTTCGCATTTTCGATTCTCTTTGCCGAAGAGGCTCGAATCGGCATCCCCGTCTCTGTCGAGCTGGTCTCCGGCGCAAAATCCAACGCGGAGTATCTGGGCAAATCGAACGACACGCTTTTCTTCGGAGGCTTCGTCGCCGACACGTTCACCGTCGCGAAAATCTTGAAATCCCGAATTTCCACCCTGCGCGATTCGAACGGGAACGCCCTTCCCATCGACCTGGCGGACACCCTCTTGCACGAACGGCAACGTGGAGCGGATTCCGCAAAAGCGGCAAAGCCCGATTCCTCAAGCCCCGCGCAAGATTCCGCTACGCCTCAGAAAGATTCCCTGTCGACAACGCGCCCGAATAGCGAGAAAGCCCCGAAGAATCTCGCGGGCAAATCGATCCTCTTCCCCGCCATGCACCGCCCCATCGACTCCGCACTGGCGGCCCGCATCCGGGATCTCGCATTCCAAATCCTCCGCGAAGAAGGCGAAGCGCCCCTTCTAGTCTCCACGGCGGATTTCCCCGAATGCAAGGATTCCCCCTGCATCGTCAAGGCGGCAGAGAGCCGCGGGGCCGCATTCATTTGGACCATGGAGATTCACCCCGCCGCCCACCAAGACAGCATAGACGTCGCCATGCACCGTTATTCCGTTTCACAAAAATCCTACGGAACGGAGCGGCAAACCTTTTCCGCCAAAAATGCGACCGGGGAAATGCTCTCGGGAAACCGTTTCTTGAACTGGATGAAAAAGCTCCTCGGCTCTTACAAACCGCCCGAAGCCCCGAAGCCCACCCAAAGCGCCATTTACGTGGAAACCGATCCCGAAGGCGCGACAGTCGCCCGCAAGGGGGAACATTCCATTTGCCAAACTCCGTGCACCTTTGCCGTCGCGGACACGGGCAAGTTCGAGCTCGAAGCCTTCTGGAGCGTCGAAAACACCCTCTGGGCGAACAAGGCGACCATCCGCCCCGTTCCCGGGGACACCGCCAAAGTGCACCTAAAGCTCAAACGGGTCCGTCCGGAAGTCGAAATCAAGACGTTCCCCCCGGGTGCGCGGATTTTCGAAGGCGCAGAAATCACGCCGCGAAGCCGTCCCATCGGCAAAACGCCCCAAAGGCTGCAAACCGGGGAACCGGGCACAATCGAAATCCATCTTTGGAAACGGGGCTTCCGGGATTCCACCGTCAAAATCCAGAC
This sequence comes from uncultured Fibrobacter sp., assembly GCA_964501065.1. Taxonomy (GTDB): domain Bacteria; phylum Fibrobacterota; class Fibrobacteria; order Fibrobacterales; family Fibrobacteraceae; genus Hallerella. Next base: position 7,713 of record CAZCRF010000073.1, read on the forward strand.
TTCCGCCACGGAAAGGCCTCTCGTCGAAGTGAAGCTCGACTCCATCCGGACCGCCGAAGAATTCGAAGCGCAAAAAAAGTTCATCGCCATCGAACGGAAACTGTTCTGGGGGCACGTCGCCATGGGAGTGTCCATCGCCCCGGCCATCGCCGGCGGAATCCTCCTCTACCTTTCCGAAAAAGACCGGGACAAAGCCCGCGAACTGAAAAATTCCCTTTCCATGCCCAGTTCCGGTTCCGGAGAGAACTTCAACCGCCTGGTCGACGACAACCACAAATACGCGGACAGGGCCAAGACGGAACGCTACGTGGGGACCGGCCTCTTGATTTTGGCGGGCGGACTTCTTTCCGCAGGATTCATCCTGTCCTTCTGACGGTCTCCTTGCCGTTGTTCTTGGACAACGCAAAAACTCCGCAACATTTTTTAAGAGCCGTTGTTTTATCTACATTCTGGGTATGGCAGAAAAAAAGGAACAACGCAAAATTTTCGAATATCTGGACTACAGAGAATTTCTGCGGGATTACTATCAATCCAAAAAGGAGGCGAATCCCGCATTCTCCCTCCGCGCCTTTTCCGACAAGATAGGGTTCAAGGCCAAGGACTTCATCAGCCGGGTCATGCAGGGGAACAAGAACCTTTCCGCCCAGAGCATCCAGAAGATTACATCCGGACTCAAGTTCGGCAAACGCGAATCCGCCTTTTTTGAAGATTTGGTCTGGTTCAACCAGTCCGAGACCATGGAAGAAAAGAACCGTTGGTTCGAAAAGATGCAGAACGAACTGAAAATCGTACGTTTTGCGGCGGGGCAGCACCAACTGGCTTTTTATCAATACCAAGTCTACTCCCATTGGCGCCATCTAGTCGTCCGCTCCCTCATCGGCATGTACGGGTTCAAGGGGGATTTTGCGAGCCTCGCGAAGTCCGTCCATCCGGCCATTTCCATCGAAGAGGCGAAGGAATCCGTCGAACTTCTCGAAAAATGCAACTTGATTGAAAAGAAAGAAGACGGAAGCTACGCCTTGGTGAACAAAGACATCACGACGGGAGACAGGACGTCCCGAATCGCCCTCCGCGGATTCCACCAACACTGCCTCTCCCTCGGCGCAGACTCCATCGACAGGGATCCGCCGAACATGAGGAACATCTCCGGATTGACCCTCGGCATTTCACGCGAAAGCTACGAAAAGATAGTCGAGCGCATCAGCGCATTCCGCAAGGAAATCGCCCAAATCGCCGACGAAGACAAAAGCGCGGACCAAGTGTACCAAATGCAACTGCTGCTCTTCCCCATCGGCGGCAAGCTTTGACTTTTCCATTCTCTCTTTCAAAATCCCGGACGGCAGCCCGGGATTTTCCCATACCCGAAACTTTGCTAAATTTTCGCCATGATTGAATCCATCCTCCTCGGTCTGCTCCAAGGCCTCGCCGAATTTCTCCCCGTTTCCAGCTCCGGACATCTGGTCCTCGGAAAAGCCCTCGTCGGACTCCAAGAAGAGGGCATGTTCTTCGACGTGATGCTCCACGCCGGGACGTTGCTCTCCATTTTCGTGATTTTCCGGAAAAAAATTTGGAACATTCTGGTCGGATGCGCCAAACGCGACCGGGAACAATTGAAGGAAGCCGGCTACATCATCCTCGCATCCATCCCCACGGCCATCATCGGCCTCGGATTCAAGGACAGCTTCGAATCCCTTTTTGAAAATCCTCGCGCGGTCTGTGTCGCCATGCTTTTCACGGGAACAATCCTCTTCCTTTCAAAATGGGCGAAGACCGGCGCCAACCATCCGGAAGAAGTCGGCAAGGGCATGAACTGGTGGCGCGCCCTTCTCACGGGAATCACCCAGGGAATCGCCTGCATCCCGGGCATCAGCCGCAGCGGATCCACCATTTCTTCCATGCTCTTCATGGGCGTGAACCGCAAATACGCGGGAGAATTTTCCTTCCTCATGAGCATCCCGGCAGTCGGCGGAGCGGCACTTCTAGACTTCATCAAATGGATCAACTGCCAAAACATCTCCCCGGACAATCTCCAAATGGTTGAAGAATGCGCCACGAGCGGAACCTTCTCCCCGGCACTCCTGGCCGGAATGGCCGTCGCCTTCCTCTCCGGAATTTTCGCCCTCAAGTGGCTGCTGAATTTCGTACAAAAAGGCAAGTTCCACACCTTCGCCTATTATCTCTGGACAGTCGGCATTGTCGGATTGATTTTCATTCCGTGATGGTTAGGGATTAGGGGGCAGGGATTCAATTCGGAATAAGGAGTTAGGAATGAGGAATTAGTGGTTAGCGGGAAGTGAGGCTTGCGCGAGGGGTGTTTTCAATGAGCAATTGTATTTGAAGAAAGGCCCGGCGACACGAAACTCTAAGAACGAATCACTCGCAACTCCGAACCCTCCCCCCAGCTTTCCCCACGCCGGGCAGGCGAAACAGGTCGCTTTCTATTCGGCTCTGTAGCTTTGCTACAGGAATGAGGGCTTGCCCGAATGTTCGCCGAATGATGCAAGTTGCCGTGGTTCTTTTTGCTTTAGCAAATCTAGAACCACGTGCAATCCTGCTGCGACCAACAGTCCGT
>CAZCRF010000074.1:0-10245 GCA_964501065.1 uncultured Fibrobacter sp.
ATGACGACTGCTCTCTTGCTAACGTCATTCCGAGCACCACCAACGTCATTCTGAGGCGACAGCCGAAGAAAAGCGTGCAAGCCGAATCCTGCGGTCTACCTGCCATGCCTTGCGGCAGGTGAACCGTAGGCATGTCCGAAAGCTTGCTTTCAGACATTGGTGAGACGCAGCCGCTAACGCCGAAGACGTTAATCCAGGAACAGTAAAGGGAGGCTTCGGGCTTTGCCCTCAGCATGACGACTTTTTTGTTTACAGTCAACTAACCGTTGAGCTCTAACTCCTAACCACTAACTCCTAATCCCTACTACGTCGCAGCCGAGTTCTATTCTTCGACGACGACACTCCACTTTTCCGGAAGCGCGTATTTGCTTTCCGTGTCGAAGTTGTCGAATTCGAACGATCCTTCCGTCAAGTGGAAGACTTGGCCGCGGACGACCGACGCGCAGATGACGGATTCATTCGCTTCGCACTTCGCAACCCCCAAGACCAAATAATCCCCGAAGAGGTCCCAATTTCCGCTCCGGCGGAACTTCAAGGTTTCATCCCCGATGCCGGTCCGCGCCGATGCCGAATAGTTTTCCCCGTCAAAGGAAAGCGTCCACTTCAGCGTATCGTTGCTCTTTGCGCTCCAAGCGGATGCGGAAAGGGTTTCAACGGACGGATAGTCCACGGAGATGGTCGAAACGCCGAACTCCTTTTGAGACGTCTGGTCGGAAATTACGTAATTTCCTCCGTCGAGCTTCGCCGAATAGGCGGAAAGAATCGAGACGTAGCCGGAGTAATAGACAGGCAAGAGCAGCAACCGCTGGCGATGCACGTCGTAATAGCCCGCTTCAAAGACATCCGCCGAGTCGTTCCGGGCGACGCGGACGTACTCGCCGTCCTTGTAGAAATAATAGATGGACGCGGAATCCCCGTCGCTCCATTCCAGCTTCTTTTCCACCAAATCCTTGGCGTTCGAAAGGTATTCGGGATCGACCGCCCGCGTGGCTTTCTTCACTTCGACCGGGTCTGCGCCGTCGATGGAGACGTTCAGCACGGAATCCTCCACGGAAAATTCCAAACGAATGCCTTTTTCTATCCGCGAAAGGACGGAATCGCCCTGCGGCAAATTCGACGCATAGACAAATCCCGCCGTGGAATCGAAGACAAGCGCCCCCGAAGAAATGTCCACGTGCACGACGGCAGTCCCGTAAGAAGTTTCCGAACTGGCCGTGTCCAAGAACCACAGGGAATACAGGTCGCCGTCCCCGGTCGAAAGCCAGAGGCGGACGCCGGAGGACGTTCCCAAGTCCATGTTCCTTTGCAAAAGGGCCTTGTCGAAGGAATCTTCGGAAGCCGCCGAAGAGGACGATACCGATTCCGACGAAGAGGAATCCGATTCTCGCGCCGCGCTGCTCGAAGAATCGCTTCCGCAGGCAAGAAGAGTCAAAATGCATGCAGAAGCCAAAACGGAAAGAAGTGTCTTTGGGATTTGCATAAAAACCTCTTTGAAAAATTTTCGCTTTAAATTTATTCTATTTCGCGGCACCGCGCAAGATTCAAAAGGGGGAACCCGGCCGAAAGCCCAAATCCCGTTCCGCATCGACGATTTCCGGAGCGGCATCGTAACGGAATCCGGCCAACGCCTGCCTTGCCGAAACGCTCCCGGGAAGCAGCAGCTGCTTGGCAACGGCCAACGCGGAACAGAGCCCCAGGGGAACAGAATGAATTCCCTTCCGGACGCCCAAGCGTTCCAGGGAGATTTGCGCCATTTCCGAAAGGGACAGTACCTTGGAACCGGCCAATGCGTAAGTTTTCCCCACCGCGACCGGGGACGTCGCCGCCAGAGCGATTCCGCGCACCAAATCTTCCGTGCGGACGGGGCGTTTGAGACACTTCCCCCCGCCGGGCAAGAAAACGAGCGGAGAGTTTTTCAAATAATTCAGGAAAAGCTTGTATTCCGCGCCTCCATCCCTTTCGACGACCAAGGTCGGGCGGACAATCGTGTAGGGAATCCCCGCATTTTTGACGAGCGTCTCCGATTGCAACTTGCTCTTGCCGTAATCCGTCAAATCCGGATAAGTCACGGAAATGCTCGAAACGAAGAGAAAGCGTTTCACCCCGGCATTCTCGGCGGCGGCCAAGGCGTTTTTCGTCCCGCCGACATTGACCGCTTCGAAATCCGCTCGGCGTTTCGAGAGGATGAGGGCAGCCAAATGGCAAACCGTGTGGACGCCTCGGAACGGTTCCTTCAAGGATTCCGGGGAACGGACATCCCCGTAAAAGATTTCCACTTCGGCGGGAAGACGCCTCGCCACGGGCAGGCCCTTCAGAGTCAAGACGCGCACGGAAAGCCCCTTCGAAAGGAACTCGGCGCAGAGCTTCGACCCGACGACCCCCGCGCCCCCGGTAATCAAGACGTCAGCCATAGAAGCCCCTCCACCGCCGGATGGCGACTTTCAAGACGCGAAGCCCGTAGGGAATCACCTTCAAATGGGACTTTTCCCCGGCGTAGCGCGTTTCAATGGGAATTTCCAGAATCTTTTCGCCACGGGCGTCGGCAGTCGCCAAAATTTCGAGATCGATGTCGAAAGAACCCCCGAAGCTTTCCAGATTCAAGGTTCTCAAAAAGGACGTCCGGTAAGCGAGGAATCCGCTGTGGCGGTCGGTTTGCCGATTTTCAAAGACGCGATTTTCAAAGAGGGTGAGGAGCTTTCCGCCGACGAACTTGTAAAGGGGCATTTTCCCGGATTTTGCCCCGCCCTTTTTCAAAAGGCGCGAACCTTGGCAAATGACCGCGTCGGAATTTCGCAGGGCAAGAACCATCGGCAAGACGGACTTCGCCGGGTACTGCCCATCGCCGTGCAGACAGACGGCGAACCGGACGTTCAAAGCTTTCGCAAGTTCCCTTGCACGGGAGATTCCGCGCTTGACGACCGCCCCGTAACCGGAATTGCGGGAGAGAGACTCCACGCGGACATTCGTCCGGAGTTCGCTGCGGGAGAATTTTTCTGCAACGGCGAGAGTCCCGTCGGACGAACCGTCATCGATGATCAGGACTTCCGCCGAACAAAGCAGGACCTCGGACGGGATGGATGCGAGAAGGGCCGGAAGTTCCCGCTCCACGTTGTACGCGGGGATGAAGAGGAAAATTTCCCTTTTCACGATTCTCCCCCGTAATGCGAGGCGAACCAGGAGAGCGATTCCTCCAAGGCGGAAGCCAAGGGTATCTTCGCTTCAAACCCCAGCAGCCTCTTCGCCTTTTCGACTGACGGAACGCGGCGCAGGGAATCTTCGTAGCCCGCACCGTAGTATTCTTCCCCGGGAATTTCCCGCATTTGCGGCAAAGCTTTTTCGGGAACGCCCTTCAATCGGGCGTAGATATTCCGCATGCGGACTGCCAATTCCCGAATGGAAACTTCGTTCTCCGGATTCCCCACGTTGAACGCCTCGCCGAAAGCCTTGTCGGCATTTTCAAAAAGTCGAAAGAGGAATTCCACCGCGTCGCCAATCGCCGTGAACGTGCGCCGGGCCACCCCGGCGTTCACCAAGGTCATCGGTTCCCCGCGGACTAGAGCGCTCGAAAAATTCGCAAGCACCCGGGGAATGCCCGTTCCGTCCACTCCGGGCATGAAATCCATCCACGGCCCGATGAAGTTGAACGGGCGGACCACCGTGTAACGCAAATCCGGCAAGGCTTTGAGATAACGCTCCGAAAGCTGCTTCGCCGTCGCATAAGACCATCTCGAGGCGGCCACGGGGCCGACGACAAAATCCGAAGCGTCCTCGTCCAACAGCCCGGACTCTAGAGTCGTCTTTCCGTAAACTTCCGATGTCGAAAAGTAAACGAGCCAGGCCCCGGAAGCGGCGCACGCCTCGGCCAGGGCCGCCGGATGCGTGAAGTTGCTTTCGATGACGGCGCGCGCCTCGCCCATGTAGCGGCCCGGAGTGCAAATGGCTGCCAAATTCACGACGGACTCGCAACGGGCGATTTTCCGGACGACCTCCGGCTGCGAGATGTCCGCCAGCAAAAACTCCACCCGGCAATTTTCCGAACGGATCAAGTCCTCGACGCGGTGGAAATCGACATCGACGGCGAGAACCCTCTCGTCTGTCCGCGAAAGGACTGCGCGCAGCCAATGCGAGCCGATGAAACCGCCCGCGCCGACAATCGCCATCATGGAAAGAATCTATTCCTTCACCGAGAATGTTTCGGAATCCGCGCGAATCTTGCCGGCATTGTAAGCTTGCACGCGGAGGAACGCCTCGTCGGAAGCGGTCAAGTCTTCGCCTAGGAGAGCCTTCACCGCGGTGCATTCCGTCCCATCGGGAGCATCATCGCCGATGGAGTTTTCGAACAAGTCCGTACCGGAATCCTCGGCGGAAGCCTTGTAGAGTACACGGAAGCCGCCTGCATTTTTGTAATTCGCGACAAAGCGGATTTCGATGGAATCGCCGATGGAGAAGGCCTCGCCCCCCGCGGGGAGGAGGATCTTCACTCCCTCCTCTTCAAGGGTGCAATCGAAAGCCTCCGAAGAGGAACTCGAAATTCCCGAAGACGAGGAATCTTCTGCGTCCGCCGAAGAACTCGAAGAGGAACAGGCGGCAAGGAATGCGCCGGCAAAGAGAATTGTGGAAAGGGCTAGTCTTTTTTTCATGAGGAATCTCCTATTTTGAAAATCAAAGGAAGCTGGCCTTGATGCCAATCGCCAAAGTCCATTCTTCGAGGAATGCGCTGAAATCGGGAGCGTTCCATTCCCGCATCGGGCTTTCGTCATATTCGTCGTCCGGGTCTGCGGAGTTCGCCTTGTCGTGCAGCGGAAGCGAGAACGCGACGAATATCGGATAATCCATCCGCGAGAATTCGAGACCGTAGACGAAAGCGGCGGACCAAGCCTTGTGGTCGGGATCGGGACGCGGGTCGTAAGTGCCGACCTTTTCCGACGGAATCCAGGCGACGCCGAACGGGGCGGAGAACGTCACCCCGAAAGAGTGGACGAAGTTTTCCTGCCCCCGGTAAGCGTAAGCGATGCTCGCGGAAAGGCTCGGAGGGGTGAAGCCGCCGAGGTCGTTTTCCCCATACCATTTGAAGTGATATTCGAAGCGGTCGTCTCCGTCCGTGTCGTAATCCTTGAAGTAGGAATCGTTGAACTCGTTCTCGCCGCCAAAACGGATGTTGAACGGATGCGTGTACGTGAGGGAGTAGAGCCACATTCCGTTCTCCGTGTCGCGCGTGTAGTTCCACCCCAAAGCCGCGGAATAGACTCCGGAGCCTTTTTGAAATCCGGTCGGCAGGAATTCCTTGGATGCGTCCGTACCGCGCTTGACGTCATACTGGCCGGTCGGAATCGTGAGCGCGAGCGAAAGGTTCGCCGCCCCGCCGCTGCCGACAATCTGCGAAACGTCGATGGAGATGTCCCCGAAACCGCCCGTGGTGCGGTCCGTCGGGGCTTGGTTGGTGCGGTATTGCACCTCGCCCCGGTGGGAGGTGAAGGGGAGCGTCACGCCGACAGAGGTCGACCAGGTCGGTTTGAAGGAAAAGCGCGGGGTGAACGTGAAGCCGGAGTAATTTTCGCCGACAGTCGCCTTGGTGAAAACTTCCGCTTCGACAAGGCCTCCGTTCACGCCTTGCCCGATCCACTTGATGCCGTCGGACGCGCCGCCTCCGCCGCCACCGGCACCGCAGCCGCCGATGGATTCCCACGGAGTCGCCGGGGACTTCGGGACGAGCATCGAAAGGGAGAATCCGCAAAGAGCGGCGAGGGCAAATGTCCAATATTTCTTCATGCAAGTCTCCAAAATCAGGGGATGTAGAGCAAATACCCGTTGTTCGTTCCCGTCGAAACAAAATGCCCACCGGGAGAGCGTCCGCCGATCAAGGGAACGGGCGCAACCTGTCGCACGTCACCGGCCCATTCCACGGCGACGTCCCCCGGCGCACCGGCGGAAAGGGAAACTTCGCGCATGGCCGTGCGCCCGATGGAAGAATTCCAAACGTCCCGATTCGTCAAATCGGACTTGTTCAAATAAGCGTTGCCGTCCGCAAACTCCGTCCAGAGCAGGAAAAGACGATTGCCGAACCTCCACCAATGCGGAAAGACGGGATTCGAAAGCATTCCGTCGAGCTTCTCGATTTCAACAGGGGCGGCATCCGGCGAAAGTTCCTGCACATAGGATTTCCACGCATTGGAAGATTCGAGGACGTCATAGGCGACAAAATCGCCGTCCGGGGAAATCATCGGGCCGTCAATCAAGTTCCCCTTGGCTCCGTCCGGAGAAATCAATTCCACGGGCTTCGCACTCTTCGCAAAATCGATATAGACCAGCTTTCCCTTGGGATTTACATAGACCAGCTTGACATCCGAAGTCCCGAAGAATCGGGCGAGGGAATCATCCGAATCGAGAGAGTCCGCCGAATCCCCCACGTAAAGATGCGGATTCGCCTGTTCATCCATGCCGCCGTCAACCAGGAAGAACGTTTCATTGTCGGAAAGCCGAACGGCGAAAATCCCGTATTCCACTTCGTCGCAGCCTTTCGAACCTTCCGCATTCGCACCGGCCAGGGCGACGATAAAATCGCCGGAAGTAGTCCATTCCGGGTCCTGGAATTCGCAGTCCGCCCCGGGAACGGAATCGGTCATCAGATACCAGAGGACTCTGCCCGCCGTATCGGAAACGGTCAAGCGGTCGTGCTCCCCCACCTTCGACGTCGTATAGCCGTCCGGGACATCCGAAACGTTCAAGCTCCCGGAAAAGTTCAGCCACAGCATGGAAGCCGGGTAACGCTCCTCGTCCATCGTCACGGAAGGATTGCAAATCTGCTTGCCGCCGTTCACTTCGTAAAGAGTCCCGAAGTCCGACGCCGCGCTCTTGTTTTCCGCAGCGGAGGCTTCGTATTGTTCCGGGCTGTAACAAGCGGCAAGCATGCAGAACGCCATCGAGAACAGGCGACTGTTCCTTATTTTTCCATTCATTCCTTCGGCGGCTCCTTTTTTTCGGATGAAAAATTGAGGGAATCTTTTCCCGTTTGGCGGGAAGCTTCGAGAGCGGAATCCTGCTTCGCGATGGCTTCCCGAATCGAAAGAAGGCTTTTCGCTTCCACGGGTTCGGCTTTCACCCGGGGACTTTCGGATACGGACGCCCATGAAACCGGGGCGCGCATCCGGCGACTTTCCGTAGTCAGAGTGTCCACCCCCAAAAGTTCCCACTTGGCGACCAGGAACGCGGCCCATTCGCGAAACCAGCTCTTGCGGGACTCCCGTTCAAAAATCCAGCCGTCTGCGTTGTAACGCCAATTGTGCAAGTCGGCGGTGACAAAGTGCGGATGCCCTCCGGAAAGCTTGTTGAAGATGAAGGCGGCGCGGCGCGTCGCCGGGGCGGAGGTCAAAAGCAGCACGGTGTCCCGAAGGGCGCGCCTTTTCAACCACGGGATTATCGTCACGGCTTCTTCCAAGGTGCTCGGATCGTCATGGCGGAAAACGTAGACGCGCTCCGGATCGACGCCTCCGACTTCGACGATGTCCTCCGCGTAAAAGTCCGCATTGTTCCTGTCGCGAAAGACCCGACGACCGAGCAGCAGGACGGAATCCACCCGACCGCTTTGTATGAGCTCCGCCGCAAAATCCGAGCGTTCCAAATCCCCGCTCTGCCCATCGAGCACGACGACCCAGCGCAGATGCCCAAAATCGTCATCCCGCACAAGCCACTTTCCGCTCTCCGAAATGAACAGGTACGCAATCGCGACAAGCAGAACGAGGAGAATCCCCCACGTCACGAATCGCCTCTGGCGACGCTTTCGCCGTTCCTGCCTCAAGTCCGCCACTCTTTTGAAAATCCGACTCATGGTTTCAATTTAGTTAAAGCGGCCGAAACATCAAGGCGGCGGTCTCCCCGTCTGGGTAGTAATTTCCGCGTTCCCCGGTCTTTTCGAAACCGAGGCTGTGGTAAAACGCCACTGCTCCCAAATTCCCCTCGCGAACTTCCAAATAAAAATTCCTCGCCCCCGCATCCGACAGGGTCGCTTCGCCCTCTGCAAAGAGTTCCGTCGCAATTCCTTTCCGCAGGAATTCGGGGGACGTCGCGATGGCGAGAAGTTCCGCCTCGTCCGCCGCCAAGGAAAACACGGCATACCCCGCCAGCTTCCAAACTCCCGTTGCATCCGGGGCCTCCGCCACGAAAGCGAAGGTGAAGGGTTTCAAAAGGAGCTTTGAAAATGTCGTCGCGGACCAATTTTCAAAACGGGTCGCCTCTTGGATGGCAAGAACCGCGGGGATATCCCCTGCGCGCATTTCGCGAACGCTCATAGTAAATTCACCCATGCGCTCCTCTTCGCTCGTAATAAGACGGCTGGATGTAATTCGCCCGTTGGACGGGGCAAGGTTCCAATTCGGAAAAGAAGCGGCAAAACGGGAGAAGTTCCTTCCCTTCCGAAAGCGTCACGTCGAAACTCCCCTTTTCAAAGAAAGATGCCAAAGCGGGCTCTTCGAGAACGCGCGGTTCGACGACAAAATCCCGGAAGCGAGAAGCCTCGAACATCCGACAGGCCGCCTCCACCGGAAGGAAAAGTTCTTCCGCCGGAGTCCCCACGTAAAGAAATCCTTTGCGCGCAAACAATACGGACGCGGCCTTTTCATCCGACGAAAGAGCCCTCAAGGCGCGCAGGGTCGAAACTCCGTAAAGGGCGCGCCGGCCAGAAAAGCAAAGCCCTTCGGCAAAGGCTATTCCCGTCCGCAACCCGGTGAAGGAACCGGGCCCGAGAGTCACCAGCACGCGGGAGACGTCCGCCACGGAAATCCCCGCTCTTTGCAACGACCTGTCGAAAATCGCCCCGAGGCTTTCCCCACGGCTTTCAAAGTCGAATGTCTCGCAAAGCGGTTTTTCCCCCTCGTAAATTCCCAGGGCGACGCCCTTGCGGGAAGTGTCCAGAATCAAATCCAACTTCATATCAACGCTTGACTTTCAAACTTTTTTCGATGATGATGTCGAGGAGTTCGGAGTAGTCGATGCCCACGGCCTTGGCCTCCGCCGGGAGAATCGAAGACGGCGTCATGCCGGGGAGGGTGTTCGTTTCCAACGCCCAGAGTTCGCCGTTCTCGTCGATGCGGACGTCCGTGCGGCTGTACACCGCGCCGCCAATCGCCTCGTGAGCGCTCTTCGCCAATTTTTCGATGCGCTCCGTCAACTCCTTGGGAAATTCCGCCGGGGTCACTTCGCGGCATTCCCCATTGTACTTCGCTTCGTAGTCAAAATACTCCCGGGTCGTCATGCGCATTTCCGTCGGCGGGAGCGGGGGTTCGAGGCCTTCGATGTAACCGCAACTGGCTTCGCGGCCGCGAATGAACTTTTCAAGCAAGAGCCTCGGGGAATTCTTAAAAAGTCCGTTCACGATTTCACCGGCTTCGTCCAAATTCTTCGCGATGCCCATCCCGATACTCGAACCGCCGACAGGGTCCTTGATGACTAACGGGAAGCCCAAATCGTCCGCCGCGCGGACCAAATCATCCCCGGAAAATCCGTCGCGGAGAAGTTCCCTGTTCGGAGGAGTGAGAATGCCCTTCGACGCATAAGCCGCCTTGCATAGCGTCTTGTCCATCGCAAGCGCGCTGGCCAAGAGCCCGCAGCCCGTATAGGGGATTCCCCAATTTTCAAGCAAGGCTTGGACATGTCCGTCCTCCCCCCACTTGCCGTGCAAAGCGAGGAAGGCCAAGTCCGCGGCGGGGAGTTCAGAAAGCGGAGGATTCTTTTCCGAGCGGGCACTGGAACCTTCCAATGCATAAAAGTAATTTTCAGAAAAATTGTCCTTCTGGTAGGGGGAAAGCTCCCGCGAAGACCAAATCCACGATCCGTCCTTTTGAATCAACACCGGGTGAACGTTATAACGGGAAGAATCCAGCGCACGGACAACGCCGACGCCGCTAGAGACCGAGACGTCGTGCTCCGTGGAGTAGCCGCCCATCAAGACCAAAATGCGCAAACGGGACATAAAACCTTCTTGAATTTGAACCGGGCAAAAGATAGAAAGAACGGGAAGCCTTTGAAGTCGCATATCCGCGAATGGGCTGCTTTGTCGTTGGCACGACCGGCTTTTGTCCGTCGAACGGACGGTTCTGTCGTTGGCACGAAGCCGTGTCCGTCGAACGGACTGTCTTGTCGTTGGCACGGAGGCTTGTGTCCGTCAAACGGACAGTTTTGTCGTTGGCACGGGCGGTTTGTGTCCGTCAAACGGACTGTTGGTCGCAGCAGGATTGCACGTGGTTCTAGATT
>CAZCRF010000075.1:0-9486 GCA_964501065.1 uncultured Fibrobacter sp.
ACGTCATTCTGAGCGACAGCGAAGAATCCAGATGAGCCTTTACTGCAACTGGATGCTTCGCTTGCGCTCAACATGACTGCCGCTCTCCTGTAAACAGTCATTCTGAGCAACACTAACGTCATTCTGAGCGACAGCGAAGAATCCAGATGAGCCTTTACTGCAACTGGATGCTTCGCTTGCGCTCAACATGACTGCCGCTCTCCTGTAAACAGTCATTCTGAGCAACACTAACGTCATTCTGAGCGACAGCGAAGAATCCAGATGAGCCTTTACTGCAACTGGATGTTTCGCTTCGCTCAACATGACGACAACCCCTTGACCGTTAACTAAACTCTAAACACTTCACACTGACCCCTGACCATCACGGTTCGGGCAACAGTTCCCCGCGGAGAATTTCGATGGAATCCCCGACGAGGCGGATGATGTTCGTCGGGCGAATTTCGATGGGGCCCGAATCCACCATCAAGTCGACGCTCCCCTTGAAGAGTTTCCAAAGGTCGTCCGGTTCCGTGTAGATGACGTCGTCCGAGAGCTTTGCCGCCGTGCTCAGGATGGGTTTCGGGTAATGGCGGAACAGTTCCCGGAAAAAGGGGTGCTCCGGCATGCGGAATCCCACTTCCGGGCGTTTCACGTCGAGCTTGCGCGCGATGGAAGGGTCTGCCGGGAGGATGAAGGTGTAGGGCCCCGGGACGCGGTGCTTCATGATTTGGAATGCGAAATTGCTGACATGGGCGTATTCCGACGCGGTCCGGATGTCCGGGAGGATAATCGCCATGACGAATTTCTTCATCGGCTTCTTGAGCTGGTAGAGCCGGTGGATGGCTTTCGTCGATTCGGCGGCGCATCCGACGGCGTAGCCGGATTCCGTCGGGTAAAGTACGAGGCCGCCGTTTTCCAATGTTTCCGCCGCTTGCTTGACGAATCTCGGCTGCGGGTTGAGTGGGTGAACTTCTATTCTCATTTCACGTCAAATTTAGCATTCCGGGATGACGCTTTCGGCGGCGAAGGCTTCCGAGTAATGGGTCAACCGGGGAGTTTCGCCGCGCATGTCGACGCAGATGACGTCGAACCGCGCCTTCTGTTCTTGTCCGCCGTGGGAATGCAAAAAGTGGACGGCCGTCCGCCACACCTGATGCTGTTTTCTGTAACCGACGCGGCTTTCCGCGCTGCCCGCCCGGGAATTCCAGATGGACTTGACTTCGACAAAGAGGATTCTGCCGTCCGCGTCCTTGGCAACGATGTCGAGCTCCCCGTTTCGGTAGCGGTAATTGCGCGCCAGTAGCGTGAAGCCCTGCCGGCAAAGATAGGCCGCCGCGTGCAATTCGGCGAAGCGCCCCTTTTTCTTGTTCGACGATTTCATTCCGCCAGGAGCCCCAGGATCCGGATTTCGGAAATGGCGATGTCGCCCGATTCGTTCGCCATGTAGGCGTCTCCGAGGAACACTTGGATTTCCGTCGTCTCCATTGCCTGTATCGCCGGGTATTGGACGCCCTTCAGGTCTTCGAGGCTTATCGTCTGCCGGAAACCTTCCTTGGTGAGGAGTATCAAGGTCTTCGCTTTGTTGAACATGCGGAAGCGGTCGCCGAAATTGTCGTCGACGGACTTTTGGAAGCCGTTTGCAAAGCCGAGTCCGGTGACGATTGTCGGGGTCGGGAAGTCCAAGATGAAAATCGGGGCGCGGGGGTTCGACGGCATGGGGAGAAGCCAGGCCGTCTTCAAATCCTTGTCCATCAAGTGGGAAGTGGGGTAGGGCCCCGAGCCTTCGATGTCCCGCTTCTCGAACGCCGCGCGGATTTCGACGGAAGAGACCTCCTGCATCGTCCGGGGCGGTTTGTAGGTGACGAAGAAAAAGAGGACCAGGATGACTAGCAAGGGGAAAAGGGCCAGGGCGAAGAGTTTCGCGTGCTTGTCCGTGAAGCGTCTGACGTGGTTTATCCGGTTCGAAATCAGGGGGCGGTTCTTGATGAGTTTGCGGATTCCCGCCGTGTCGTGCCCGTGGCGTTGGTTTTCCGGGTGCGTCGGGGCGAACACGGCGTCGAGCGCGTCCAAGAACTCCTGCATGTCCTTGAAACGGTCCGCGGCGTTCTTCTTGAGGCATTTCAGGATGAGCTTGGAAAGGCCCTTGGGCATGTCGGGGCGGAAGTTCTCCGGGTTCGGAGGCTCTTCCTGGACGTGCTTCATGGCGATTTCGATGGGCTTCGCTCCCGTGAAGGGGAGACGCCCGCAGGTCATCTCGAACAGGATGACGCCCAAGCTGTAAATGTCGGACGCAATGGAGACCTCGTCGCCGTGGCACTGTTCCGGGGACATGTATTCCGGGGTCCCCATGGTCATGCCCGTCATGGTCAGGCGTTCCGAGGATTGGATGTGCGAAATGCCGAAGTCCATCAGGTAGACGCGGTTGTCGTGCGTGATCATGATGTTCGACGGCTTGACGTCGCGGTGGACGATTCCCTTGCTGTGCGCGTAGAGGAGCCCGCGGGCGACCTGCTTCACGATAATCTCGATGGCGTCGAAGTCGAGGCGGCGGCGGTGTTCGAGAACTTCGGAGAGGGTGCTGCCCTTGACGTAGGTCATGGCGATGTAGAGCCTGTTCCCCTGCTTTCCGAAGTCGAAGACCTGCACCAAGTTCTGGTGGTCTAGTTCCTTCATCGCCTGGGCTTCCATGTAGAAGCGTTCCATCGACTCCTTGTCCGACGTCGCGTCTAGCACCTTGAGGGCGACTTCGCGTTTCAAGTTCTTTTGGAGCGCCTTGTAGACGTAGCCCATGCCGCCTTTTCCAAGGACTCCCAGGAGTTCATAATCTTCGTTGAACGGGCGGGGAAATTTTTCGACTGTCATTTGGCCCTTTTCATCATTTCTTGCGAGACAACGGTGACAATATAGATTAAGATGGCGATGGCTGCGGGGCAAATCCAATCGGCGACGGCGGGAACTCGCTCCGTGAAAACGTCTTGAAGGGCGGACTGGTTGTAGCTTGTCCAGATGCACTTCGAAAGAATCCGGGCCGCGGGGGTGGTGCTGTCGAAGGGGACGAGCGCGCCGGAAAGCGCTATCTGCGGCAAGATGATGAGCGGGAGGAACGCGTTCGCCTGACCGGGGTTCTTGGACAGCGCGCTGAGCAAGAGTCCCGCGGCGGATGCGGGGACGACCGTTTCGAAGAGGGCGAGGAACAGCTCTGCGGAAGGCTGGACGGCGACGCTCCCGGCGATGCAGGCGTAGACCAGGGCCGTTTCGAGAAAGGCGAAGAATGCCGTGAAAATCCATTTGGAGAGGATGACTGCGGCGGGGGAGACCCCCTTGCGGAATTCGTCTAGCAGCAAAGCCTTTTCTTGGACGATTTCGCGTACGGAAAGGGAGAGCGCGAACCAGTTCGCCGAGAGGATGAGCGCGAAGGCGACAATCCACAAGGAAGAGGTGCTCGAAAAGATTTGCGAAAGCAGGAACCCGATGATTAGCGGCTGGAGAATGAGGGCGGACACCTTCCCCCTGTCTCTGGACCATTGCTTGAAGAGGATGGAGAAGAAGTGGGGGAAGACGTTCTTGCGGGAAACTTTGGGGAACAGGAATTTCGGAGGCTCGGAATCCGGGACGGCGGCTCCGAGGCCGGATTCCTTCCAATTGTCGGCAGTCCTTTCGGAAAGGCTTTCGAGGATGCCTTCGGGAGCTTCCGTGTTGAAATAGCGGAAGGCGTCATCCGGGGAACCGTAGAAACCCACGCGCCCGCGGTGGATGAGGAGCACTGCGTCGGAGACCCGCAAGGCTTCGTAGCTGTGGGTCGTGAGGACTATCGTGTGGCCTTCGGCGGCGAGTTCCTCCAAGTGTCTTGACAGGCGTTTCGCGTTCAGCGGGTCGAGTCCCGAAAGCGGTTCGTCCAAGAGGATTATTCCGGGCGCGCCCATGAGTTCCGCTGCGATGGCGACGCGGCGGCGTTCCCCTCCGGAGAGCGTCGCGATGCGGCTGTCTTCCAAATCCGCGACGTGCAACAGGTTCAAAAGTCTTCTGGCCCGTTCGTCCGTCTCTCTGGGCGTGTAGTCCTTCGGGAGAGTCGCCCGTGCCGAAGCGCGGAGGGTTTCCATGACCGAGAGGGAGTTGCGCAGGAGCGGCTCTTGGGGCTGGTAGGCGATTTCCCGTCGGATTTCCTTCGAATCGTAATCGATGCCGTCCAATCGGACCCTTCCGCTCGAACGGCGCACCTTCCCCGCGAGGAGTTCCAGGAGGGTGCTCTTGCCTTGGCCGCTCAGCCCGATGATGGAAAGGATTTTCCCGGCGGGGAGGGAAAAGCGGATGTCTTGCAAGATTTCCTTTCCGGAAAGTTCCACGGAGACGTCCTCGACCTGCAGGGAATAGCCGATGTCCTTTTGGTGCAGGAAGAGATTCCCCTCGCGAAATTCCAGCAGGCACCAGGGGAGCTTGAGGGTTTCCCCGTTTTCCAGGTAAAGCGCTCTGCGGAACGTCCGGTGGGCGAGCGAAAGTTTCAGGCGCGTCCCTTCCAGGGAGGCTGTTCCCAAAAAGCGGGGGCACGCCGGGTGCATGATCGCCCCGGGGCGGTCGTCGTCCCCTCTTCCCAAGCGGACGCTCGAAGTTTCCGACAGGGGAATCGCCGGGACATCTTCGACGGAACGCACGTGGGAAATGAAAAGTTCTCCGCCCTTGACGGAGAATCGGAGCTGTTGCAGACCGAGAAAAAAGACGTCCCCGTCGGCGATGGCCTTTTGGGAGACGCTCCGCCCTTGGCAGAGAGTCCCGGACGTTTCGCTCAGATTCGTGAAAATCCAATCGCCGCCCCGTTTTTCGATTTCGGCGTGCCGCCTGGAAACGGATGCGTCCTTCAGTTCAAAATCGACGCCCGCGCCGCGCCCGATGACGAAGGGCTTCTCGGGCGGAATCTTTTGTACGAAGAAGGTCGAGGCCATGGGCTTTGACGGTCAGCGTAGAGCCGCCACTCCGCGCTGGAAACGTTCGGCGGCTTTCGAAAGGGTTTCCATGGAGGCTGCGTAGGAGAATCGCACGTAGCCTTCGCGGCCGAAGGCGCTCCCCGGCACTATGGCGAGTCCGACGGATTCGAGAAGATAGGTGCAGAGGGAAGCGGAATCGTCGATGCGATTTCCGTCCGGCGTGCGCTTCCCGAACAGACTGTGGACGTCGGCGAAGAGGTAGAAAGCCCCGTTCGGGAGGTTGACTTCGATTCCCGGGACGGAAGCGATTTCGCGGAAGAAGAAGTCGCGCCTCTCGCGGAAGGCGTCCCGCATTTCAAGGACGCAGTCGAGCGGCATTTCCAAGGCCTTCTTCGCGGCGTATTGGGCGACGTTCGACGGGTGGTGCGTCGTCTGCCCCTGGGCTTTGGCCACGAGCTTTGCAATTTCCTCCGGCGCGGCGACGTAGCCTATCCGCCAACCGGTCATGCAGTGGGACTTGGACAGGCCGTTCACGACGATTGTACGATTCTGCATGCCGTTGCAGGCGGCGAGGCTCTTGAAGCGGAATCCTTCGCTGTAGGAGAAGTGCTCGTAAACTTCGTCGGAAATCGCGTAAAGGTCGTTCTCCACGGCCACACGGGACAATTCCTCCAGGGCGTCTTCCGCATAAAGGGTTCCCGTCGGATTCGTCGGGTTGTTCAAGATGAAGGCCTTCGTCTTCGGAGTGATGGCGGAAGAAAGTTCCGCCCCCGTCATTTGGAAATCGTTCTCGGCACGGGTGTGCACGGCGACGGGGACAGCCCCGAGGAGCTTCACCAGTTCCGGGTAAGTCACCCAGTAGGGTTCGGGGATGACGACTTCGTCCCCGGGATTGAGGAGCGCGAGGAGGGAGTTGAAGATGGCGTGCTTTGCGCCGCTGGTCATGATGATTTGTTCGGGCGCATAAGAAAGTCCATTTTGGATCAGGAGCTTTCGGCAGACGGCTTCGCGGACTTCCAGAATCCCCTGTGGGGCCGTGTAGCGCGTCCGTCCTTCGTCGATGGAGGCCTTTCCCGCTTCGCGGACTTCTGCGGGCGTGTCGAAATCCGGTTCCCCCGCGCCCAAGGAGACGATGTCCTTGCCGCTTGCCTTCAGCCTTTTGGCCAAGGTGTCGATGGCGACCGTCATGGAGGGCGCGATGTTCAAAATGCGTTCCGAAAGATTTTTCATGGAAGGTTCCTTCTCCGGATGCGCCGGCGTTCCAGGCAGCCGGCCAGCAGCGGAAATACAAAGGTGTGGGAAAGGGCGATGCAGACAACTCCCAAAATGGAAATCACCCCGATGTCGTGGATTCCCGGATGGGAGGAGAACAGAAGTCCGCAGAGGACGACAATCGTCAGGAATTCGGCGAAGAAACAGGTGACTCCCGTCGTGCGCAGTATGGAGTAGATGCTCCCGGTGGAGCGTTCGTAATAGGCGTTCCACATCTGGATGGAGCCGTCGATGCTCATGCCTATCAAAATGGGGAAGGCGAGCGAGCTGTAGGCCGAAAGTTCCAAGCCGAGGAGGCGCAAGAGGGAGAGCAGCCAGAAGAAGGCGATGACGGGAGACGCAAGGGTGAACAGGGAGAATGCGATTTTCTTGTAGAAGAGGAAGGTGAGCAGGAAGACGCAGATTGCGCCGAAGAAAATCGCCTTGTGGAAGTGGGGGAGAGTCCTGTCGAGGATTTCCGCGCGGACCAGGGCCGTCCCCGTCTTGGGGTGATCGATGAACTTGAGTTCCGCGTTCAGCCGGCGGCAAGCGAGCCCGTTGTCCGGGTTGAAGTTCGGGAAGATGAATGCGAATTCGATCGAATCCTTGTCCGCTCCGAAGATGCGCTGCAAATTCCTGGGGAGGTCGCCCGAATTCACGGGGACGGTGTTCCAGTCTTCGACGATTCTTCGGATTTTTTCGGAATCCGCGGGGATGAACCTCTTGAGCATTTCGAAGTCCAGGCCGCTCCGGATTTCGCCGAGAAGTTCGAGCTTCTCCTTTTGGTTGGACGGCAAAAGGTTCCGGTATATCGCGATGGAACGGATTCCCGTCGCCTCGTTCGTGTCCATTTCTTCGGTCGTCCGATTGAACAGCTCCCCGGCGGCGTCCGCGTTCGGCAATACGACAGCGACGGGGTCGAAGCTCAGATAGCCGGTCTCTTTGAGGAGGGAGTCCGCGACAGCCGTCCTGGGATTGTATTCGATGTGCGAGAAATCGTAGTCGAACTTCGGGTAAATTCCCCGGCACGGGAGGACGATGGAGAGGAGTATCACGGGGATGGCCGCCTTTTTGATGCCGACGAAGGGCCTTTCCTTGAAATCTTCCAATTTGGCGCGGATCCGCCCGAAGGAAAGGAACGACTGGTAGCGGCCCGTGACCTCGATGAGCGCCGGGAAGACAAGGCTCGAGAGGAACCAGTTGAGGACGGAACCGACGGCTCCCAAGACGCCGAGTTCCTGAATCCCGGCGAGAGGTACGAAGAGAAGCCCGAGGAACGCGCCGGCAAAGGAAAATGCGGACACGGCTATCGTGGGACCGATTCCCAGGAGGGCACTTTCGAGGCTCAATTCATAGCCTAGCCCCTTTCTCCGCTCTTCGGCGAATCGGGTCATCAAATGGACGATTTCGCGGCAGGAAATCCCGGGGAGGATGACGGAAAGGACCAGGGAGTAGAGGTTTATCCGTCCAAAGAAGAGCCATGCCGCCGCCAAAGTCCAGATGAAGACCAAGGCGACCGGGATGACGGAGAGCAGGAAAATGGTGGGCTGCCGCGCGAATCGGAATAGCAGGAAGACGGCCAGGATGATGGCGAGCAGAATGCCTGTCGAGCGGGCCTCCGGCAAGATTTGCCAACCTTCGCTCGCCGTTTCGTAGACGGCACCCGTCAAGTGCAGCTCGGCCTGTTCGCTCTCCGGGAGGCTTTCGAATGTCCCTTCGACGATTCGGGAAAGCTTTCTCGATGCGCTCAAGTCGGAGACTTTCCGTTTAGGGAAAATGTTCACGATGCGGACAGTTCCGTCCGCGTTCGAATACAGTCCCCGCAGATTCGACAGGTAGCGGTTTTCGAGTTTCGAAAGGGAGAGGGAATCCGCGATGGCGTTCGCCATGGAATCCTTTGCCGTCCGCGGCAGGGAGTCTGCGGAAATCAGGTTGACGTAGAGAGGATTGAATTCAACGGCGAATTCCGCCTTCAGCCTTGCGACCTTGTCCCGAATTTTCCGCAAATCGGAAGTGTGGATGTAGAGGAGCTTGTTCCTTTCGAAAAAGTCCAGATCCGATTCGTATTCGGTGAAGTTCACGTATCGGTTGCTGTCGAGTTCTTCGGCCAGATTTCGGGAAAGCCTCCAATTCAACGCGTTGTCCGGGGACGAGATGATGGCGGTGAGAGTCCCGAAACCGCCGAAGTTCTCCGTGACCAAGGAGTCCGTCCGCTTCACTTCGGACGAGTCGGGGAGCATGTCTATCAGTCGGAGTTCCCACTTGAGGTTCCGCACCGGGTAGATGGAGAGGAGCGTCACCGCCAAGGCGACGGCCAGCACGGACTTCGGGTGCTTCAACGCATGCCGCAGGATTCTTTGCAAAAGGGAGAACATCTCTTGAAAATCTAAAAAAACGGAGAGGTCGCTGTTGTGGGATTTAGGGGAAGTGAGGCTTGCGCTTTGTTTAATTAGGAATGTGGAATGAGGAGTGAGGAATTAGTTGTTAGTGTTGAGAGTGGAGTGTGGAGTGTGGAGTGGTCGGTGAACAGTGATTAGTTGACTGTAAAGAAGAAGCCGTGTTGAGTGAAGCAAAGCGCAACGAAACATCCCTTTACTGTTCCTGGATTAACGCCTTTGGCGTTCGTACAGTAACGAGATTCTTCGGTCGCACGCTCCCTCAGAATGACGACGTTACTGTGTCACATTGCCGCGAAGCATTGGAGCGATTAAAAACCATTTCTTTCAAAATCCTGTTCAAAAATAATAGCTTTTGACGAAAATGTTATATAAATTTGCAGCATGCCCACCGCCGCCGACATTGCAAGAAGCCCGTCCCGGAACTCCGGACGCCTTTCCCGTCGGGGGGGGCTGCACTTTTGAGCGGGCACGAATTAAACGGCACATTTCCAAAGGGGAACTTATGAAGAAGAACGCCTATGCGCTCCCGTTGACCGTGGGCGCGTTTTTATTTTTTGCCGGTTGCGGTGACGATGTGACCAAGACGACCGTGAATGAGACGGGAATCTCTCAGCTCGCGAAAGGCGCGGAATTCCCGGACTGCGACTCTTCCTCAGTGGGCGAGATGCTCTACGCGGCGGACTCGGGCGCACTTTACATCTGCGACGAATCCGGCTGGCGGACTTTGAACGGCAAGGACGGGGAAAGTTCCGTCGACACTGTCGTCTTTAGGGACACTCTGTTGCAAAAAGACACTCTAGTCCAAAAGGATTCCGTTTTCTTTTCGCAAATCGATACGGTCGTTCTCAAGGACACTCTGATCCTTTCGAACGTGGACACCCTCATCATTCGAGATACTTTGGTCGGCTTGAACGGCGAGAGCTGCACGGCGGAGATTT
>CAZCRF010000076.1:0-9434 GCA_964501065.1 uncultured Fibrobacter sp.
CCCCTACCTTTCCCCCGCGCTGGGTAGGCGCAGCTGGTCGTGCCAACGACAAAACCGTCCGTTCGACGGACAAGCGCCTCCACGCCAATGGAAAAACAGTTCGCCGAATTGTGCAAGTTGCCGTGGTTCTTTTTGCTTCAGCAAATTTAGAACCGCGTGCAATCCTGCCGCAACTCCGAACCCTCCCCCTATCTTGCCCCACGCCGGGTAGGCGAAACAGGTCGCTTGGCGACCAACTGTCCGTTCGACGGACGCAAGCATCCGTGCCACGGAAAAAACCGTCCCCTCATTCCCAAATTACTAGATTTGCGGCAATGCGAAAATCCCTGTACATCTTTGATATGGACGGAACCCTGTTCAACACGCTCGGCGATTTGAGCGCAGCCGTGAATCACGCCCTTTCGGCATTCGGACTCAAGACCCTCCCTGTCGAAAAAATCCGCAGCTACATCGGGAACGGCTCCCGGAAACTGATTGAACGCTCCCTGGAAGGCGCGCCCGCGCCCCTCGACGAGGTGCACAAGGTCTATTCCGAATATTATGCGGAGCACTGCCTGAACGCCACGGAGCCCTATCCCGGAGTCATGGATTTTTTGAAGCACTTCCCCGCGAAAAAGGCCCTCGCGACAAACAAGCCGCACGTGCCCGGGATGAAGCTTTTGGAGCACTTCGGAGTTTCCGCCTGTTTCGACGCGTTCGCCTTCGGTGACGAAGAGACTCCCCGCAAACCGGATCCGGCACCGTTCCTCAAGATTCTGAATCGGACGGGATGTTCCCCAAGCGAAACGGTCATCGTCGGCGACGACTCCCCGGATATCCTCGGCGCAAGGAATGCGAAAATCGACTGCGTGTTCATCGAGAACGGTTTCGGCAAAAGGGAAAGCTTCGCCCCCGTCGCCCCGACCTACTCCATCCCCCAATTTTCCGACTTGAAGAACCTGCCATTCCGCTAAGACAATGCCCCTGCAATATCTCATAGACACTTACGGCTGCCAAATGAACGAGTACGACTCCGCCTTGATTGCGTCGATGCTCGAAAAGAACGGATGCATCCCGACAGAAGACCCGGAGACCGCCGACCTGTTCCTCTTCAACACGTGCTCCGTCCGGGAAAAGGCGGAAGAAAGCGCCAAGGCGCGAATTTCCAAAATGAAATTCTACAAGAAGCGCCGTCCCTGGATCAAGTTCATCGTCACGGGCTGCATGGCGGAACATCTCGGCGAACGCCTCATGGAACAAGTCGATTGCGTCGATTACGTCATCGGCCCGGACCAATACGGAAAAATTCCGGAAATCCTCTTTTCCCGCGATGCGGAGCGGCAAAAGCGTTCCGGGCATGTCATCACCGGATTCGACCTTTCGGAGAATTACCTCGGCGAATACGCAAAGCTTTCGCACCCGTTCTCCGCCTACGTCACCATCCAGCGCGGGTGCAACTTCCGCTGCAGCTACTGCATCGTCCCCTTCGTCCGCGGAAGGGAAAAGTACCGCGCCGCGGAGGACGTCCTTTGCGAAGTGGAATCCGCCGCCGAACGGGGAGTCTCGGAAATTTGCCTTTTGGGGCAGACCGTGAACGCCTACCGCGTCCGCGGAATGGACTTCGCCGACTTGCTTGTCCGCATCTCGGCCGTACCGGGAATCCGCCGAGTCCGCTTCATGAGTCCGCACCCCCGCTTTTACACGGAAAAGCTGATAGACGTCCTGCAAGGCGTCCCGCAAATCTGCCCCCATGCGCACATTCCCCTCCAAAGCGGCAGCGATGCGATGCTCTCCAAGATGAAACGCCGCTACACGGTCGACGAATTCATGCGGATTCTCGAAAAGTTCCGGGGGAAAAATCCCTTTTACGGCCTCACGACCGACATCATCACGGGCTTCGTCGGCGAAAGCGAAGCGGATTTCGAATGCACCCTTTCCGCCGTGAAAGAGGCCCGGTTCGACGCCGCGTTCATGTTCATCTACAGCCCGCGCGAAGGGACGGAAAGCGCAAAGGAAAAGGAAACCCTCAGCGAATCCCAAAAGCAGGAACGCCTATCCCGTCTAGTCGAGCTGCAAAACGCCATCACTCTCGAACGCAACCGGGAAATGCTCGGCCGCACCGAAGAAGTTTTAATCGAACGCCCCTCCACGAAGAACCCCGGCGAATGGGTCGGCAAAACGGGGAACTTCAAAAAGGTCGTCTTCTCCTCTAGTTCCGCAAAACCCGGCGATTACGTCCCATGCCGCATCGACTCCATCCGGGGGTGGACTCTCCGGGGAACCCCATTGCAAAAATAAGGAAGCCACATGCGCCATTTTCACCTAATTCTATTTTCACTCGCCTTTTCCGCAGCGGCAAGCGCCTCCTTAGAAGACGCGCAAAAGGCCTACGTCTCCGGGGATTGGAAAACCGCCGCCGAAAATTTTGAACAGGCCTGCCCGAACCTCGAACTTTCGAAGCGCGCCGAATGCGCCCTCTGGGGAATCCTCGCGCGTTCCCAGATGGGGAACTCGAAGGACTTTTCCGTCGCCAAGAAAAGGCTCGACAGCTTGATCGCCACGACTCCCGACAGCCTCCCCGTCTCCGCAGACCTTTACATGACGCGCGCACAGTTCGAGCTCTATCTCAAGCGGGCAGACCTCTCTTACAAAAGCCTCAAGACCGCCTTCGCCCGTTCGAACAAGAAACAGCTTTCCGTAATCCACCAAGTCTGCCAAAGCCTTTACAAGGCGACCCCGACGGATTCCGTCCACAGCCTCTGCGAGGCCATCGAACGCGCGCGGACGGGGACGGACAGCACCGCCACCGCCGGTTCAAGTTCCGCCACATCGAGTTCTTCTTCAAGCTCTTCCGCAGAAATGCCCGTCGCGACCAGTTCGAGCGCAGCCGAAGAACAAATTCCGGCCGTCCCGCAATGGACTCTCCAACTCGGTGCGTTCAGCATCGAATCCAATGCGGAAATGCTTTCGAACTCCCTGAAGGCGAAAAAGATTGACGCGAAGATTTCCCCCGTGGAAACCGACGAAAAGAAGCTCTACCGCGTCTTGACGGGGAGCTTCTCCTCGAAGGAAGAGGCCCTCGATTACGGAAAACGCGTCCTGCTGCCGCTCAAACTCGAATTCCAACCGACAAAAAATCAGTAATCTTTTTTTTTACCATTCTCAAAATCGGAAAACAGTTCTATATTTGGGATACCCCTTCGCCGGGGTGGTGAAATTGGTAGACGCGCTGGACTCAAAATCCAGTAGAGGCAACTCTGTGAGGGTTCGATTCCCTCCCCCGGCACTATAGAACTGTTGAGGTTCAATGAAAACAGCTTTCAAGATTCTCTGTGCCTGCATCCTTTCCGCTTCCGTGTCTTTCGCCCAATACGACTACACAGAGGGAGCCAATTATTACAGCGCAGAAGACCCGAACGCTCCGGAAGAAACCATCGACGAGGGAAGCTCTTATTCGACAGGGGCGGCAAATGCCTCGAACGACGAATGGGCGGGTTTCGATTATGAAAGCGCCGGGCTGACCCAATGGGAATTCCAACAGGCGAGGGAAAGCGGCATGAGCCGCGACAAGCTGACGCAGCTCACGGAACTCGGCGTCCGCCCGTCCGAATACCTCCAGGAACCGTGGAAACGCCTCGGAGTCTCCGAAGAGGCTTGGCTTTCCGACCGCGAAAACGGCCTGGAAGATTCCGACATCGACAGGACTTACCGCAACCACGCCGGGGAGCAGGGGACGGCCTACCTCTCCGCCGTCATTCCTTCCTTTTACCAGTGGAAGCACGAAGAAACCGTCAAGGCCATCTGGATGGATGCGCTTTGGGTCGTCGGAGTGGGCGGCTTGACCTATTTTGCAGTCAACAGCGACGAATACGACAACACTTGGGTCTATTGGCTGATACCCGTCTTGGGCGCACACATTTGGTCTTTCGCCGACGCCTTCTTCGACACGCAGTGGGCAAACAACCCGGACGCCAACCGATTCAGCTTGGGCGTCGGACCGAACTTGGACCGCGGCATTGCAGGCATTCTGCAAGTGCGTTTTTAATCCCATGCAAGTAGAACTTTTAAAAAGCAAGATTCACCGCGCCACGGTGACAGACGCGAACTTGAACTATGAAGGTTCCATCACCATAGACAAGGCCCTGATGGAAGCCTCCGGCATCCTCCCGTTCGAAAAAGTCGGGATTCTCAACATCAACAACGGGGCTCGATTCGACACTTACGTCATCGAAGGCGAACGGCATTCGGGAGTCATCTGCCTAAACGGCGCAGCGGCCCGCATGGTCCAAAAGGGGGACTTGGTCATCATCGTCTCCTACGCAGCCATGACGCCGGAAGAAGCGGCGACTTGGAAACCGACCGTTGTCCGGGTGGATTCGCAGAACAGGCCGCTTTAAATCGCTATATTTAACGCGTGAAAATCCTTTCCGACCCAACTCCCCTATTCTTGTCGTGTGCGCTTCTCGGTTTTGCCGCGTGCCAAAGCGAAGAGCCGCCTGTCGAAGAATTCCGGGAAACGCCGGGAGACGTACAAGTGCTCAATTCCAGCGGGGCGACCGGCGCTGCGACGAAAGTGTGCGACTACCTTCGGGCCAAAGGCTTCGACGTCGTCGAAGTTTCCAACGACAGGTTCTGGAATTACGAAGAAACGGTCATCGCTCTCCGCAACCCGAATTGGGCAGGGGCCGAAGCCCTCGCCCGCGCTCTCCACACGGAAAACCTCATCCCCTTGGAGAACAAGCGGGAATTAGTCGACGCGACGGTCTTCGTCGGGAAGGATTTTGAAAAAACGATACAGGCAGGAGTCCCATGACAACAGTGAAAAAGACGCCCACAACCAAAGCAAGAACCTCGAAAGCCGCCCCGAAGGCTACGGCATCCAAAGCCAAGACGCCATACCCGGAGTCCGTGCAAAACGCAGCCAAAATCCTTTTTGAACTGCGCGCCCAAAGGCTCGAACTCATCGATTTGCGCGGCATCTCGGAAACCGCAGACTTCATGCTCGTGGCGACCTGCGAAAGCGAAGCCCAGATGCAAGCCATCCTGGACGAACTTTCCAAGGAATTCAAGGCGAACAAGTTGCCGCACCGAACGGAATACAAGCCGGGAATCAACATGCGCTGGGCCGTATTCGACGCGGGATTCGACATGATGGTGCAGCTCTTCGAAGAGGAGAAGCGCGAAGAACTGGCGTTCGACAAGCTCTACAGCGACGCTCCGATTTCCCTCCTCGAAGAAAAGGATTTCATCCAAGCGAAAAAGAAAAAGGCGAAGGCGGAAGATGAACTCGTTTAATGAAAAAATCGCGGAAGCCGTCGCCGCCACGGGCGCATTCGAAAAGGCGCAGGCGCAGAAACTGATCACGATTCCCTCCGACACGGAACACGGGAACTTTTCCATCCCCTGCTTTTCGCTTTCGCGCACCTTGCGAAAGGCCCCGAAGCTCATCGCCGAGGAATTGGCGGAAAAGATTTCCCTCCCCGAAGGAATCTCCAAGGTGGAAGCCGTCGCGGGGTACTTGAACTTCTTCATCGACCGCAAATACCTGGCCACGTCGATTCTCCAAAAGATTGACACCCAAAAGTCCGCATACGGGCACGCGGAGCCGAACGGCAAAATCGTCTGCATGGATTACAGCTCCCCGAACATCGGAAAGGAGCTGGCGTTCCACCATCTGCGTTCGACCATGATCGGGAACAGCCTTTCCCGCATCTACAAGGCGGCCGGATACACGGTCATCCGCATCAACCATCTCGGAGACTGGGGAACGGCCTTCGGCAAGCTCATCGTGATGTACCTGAAGGAGAACCTCCCGACGGACGAAAAGACTTTGGGCGAGCTGACCGTCAAGGAACTGAACGTCCTCTACGCGAGCTTTTCAAAGGCTGCTGCGGCGAATCCCGCTTTAGAGGACGAGGCCCGTGCCGCATTCTCCAAACTCGAAAAGGGCGATGGATTCTATCACAAGCTCTGGACGGCATTCCGGGCGGCGACCCTCAAGGAGCTGATGCGCATCTACAGGATGATGGGCGTCGAATTCGACTACTACACGGGCGAATCCTTTTACGAAGACAAGATGCCCGCCGTCATCCGGGAGTTGGAAGAAAAGGGGCTTCTCGAACGGAGCGAGGAGCGCGACGTGGTGAAGCTCGACGAATACAAGCTGAATCCGTGCCTCATCCGCAAGAGCGACGGCAGCACGCTGTACGCCACGCGGGACCTCGCCGCCGCGATTTACCGCAAACAGAAATTCCACTTCGACAAGTGCCTTTACGTCGTCGATTTGGGACAGGCTTTGCACTTCAAGCAGGTCAAGCTGGTGCTCAAGAAAATGGGCAGGGAATGGTACGACACCTTGGTGCACATCCCGTTCGGCGTCATCCTGAACCTGATTGACGGAAAATGGGAAAAGGGCAAGACGCGCACGGGAAAGGCGCAGCTCCTCCGCGACGTCATCGAGGCCGCCCAAAAGAAGATTCTCGAATACATCGACCAGAAGAATCCGGATTTGGAAAACAAGGAACTCATCGCTCAGCAAATCGGCATCAGCGCGCTCACCTTCAACGACTTGAAGAATCACCGTCTGATGGACGTCAAGTTCGACTGGGACAGCGCACTCAGCTTCGACGGCGACACGGGACCGTATGTGCAGAACGCCCACGTCCGGCTTTGCAGCATCATGCGGAAGGCCGGCTACGACGTGAACCAGCAAGACGTGGACTTTGGACAGCTCACCGACGACTCCGCTTACGGGCTCATCAAACTCCTCGCCCAAAAGGCGGACCGCATCGGGAGAGCGTGCGAAGCGGACGAACCTTGTGAACTCGCCCAATACGCTCTTGACATCGCGGGAGCCGCGCACAAATTCATTCACAATGACCGCGTCCTCGGCAGCCCCGAAGAAAAATCCCGGCTGTTCCTGGTGAAATGCACGCAAACGGTTCTCGAAGACGTCTTGATTCTGCTCGGACTCTTCCCCGTCCGCAACATGTGACGATGCGACGGATTCTCGAAAAATCCATTTCCGGAGAGAGACTGTCCCCCGCCGAGGGGCTCGCCCTTTTGGAAAACGCGGATTGGACGGAAATCGTCCGGGCAGCCCATGCCGTCCGGCAAAAAAAGCTCCCGGGAAACCGCGTCGGCTACACTGTCTACCGCATCGTGAACTACACGAACGTCTGCTCCATCGGATGTGAATTCTGTTCCTTTTCCAAAAAGGCGGGGGAACGGGGAACGTATGTACTTTCCCTGGAGCAGATTCGCAAAAAGGCGGAAGAGGCGAAGCGTCTCGGCGCAGACCAGATTTTTTTGCAAGGCGGCGTCAACGAAGAGCTTCCCATCGAATACTACACGGAAGTCCTGGAAATGCTCACGCGGGAATTGCAGATGAGCGTCCGGGGATTTTCCCCGGTGGAGCTTGTCCACATCGCGAATGCGCACAAGTTGACTCTCGAAAGTCTGCTGGGCATTTTGAAATCCGCCGGGCTTTCCTCCGTCCCGGGCGCGGGCGCGGAAATTCTCTCCGACAGAATCCGTCAAAAGCTCAGCCCGAACAAGCTTTCGGCGAAGGAATGGCGGGACGCGTTGGCGGTCTGCCAAAAGAACGGCCTGCCCGGAAGCGCGAACATCGTCATCGGTTCCGAAGAGACGCCGGAAGACATCATCGCCCACTTGGAACTTGTCCGCGGCCTGCAAGACGAAACCGGCGGAGTGAAAAGCTTCGTCGCGTGGACATTCCAACCGCAGACAGACCGTTTCCCGATTCGCCACGTGACTTCCATGGAATACCTGAAAGTCCTCGGCCTGTCGAGACTCTACCTCGACAACGTCCCGCACATCGAAGTCTCCGTACTCGGCATGGGGAAGCAAATCGGCGAACTCGGGCTTTCCGCCGGCGCGGACGACATCAACAGCATCGTCCTCGAAGAGAACGTCTTGCAGTCACACGGAATCCGGGGAATCGCCGAAGCGGAATCGTTCATCCGGAACGCGGGCTTTGAACCTTACCGCCGCGACTTGAATTTTTCCGCCGACGGCTGAACTCCATGCGGACGCGAACCGTTTTCAAAAGACTCTTGATGGACCAAGTCGTCGGGGATGCGGACGCGGAAAGAATCGTTTCCACGGGGAACTTCGAAAAAGTCCGGGATGAAGTCCTGGTCTTGGCGAGTCAGGAAATCCCATGCACATGCCGCAGGGACGACCGCGGCCCTTACCGGATTTCCGTACGGGCTGCGGACAAGGAGCGCGCCGAAGAGCAAATCGCGGTATACCACAAGGAGAACCCACCGAAGTCCGAAAATGCGCCTCTCGCAGTCCACTTCGCCCTTTCGCCGATTCTCGCACTTCTCGTTCCCGTCGCGATGACCCTCGTCCAATTCTCAAGCCGGGGCAGCCGATTTTACCATTCGGGAATTTCCGATGCGGACAAGATTCTCTCCGGCGAATGGTGGCGGCCCATCACCGCGCTCAGTCTCCACGGCGACGCGCACCATCTGGCGTCAAACCTGGTCTCGGGCTACTTCATCCTGAACCTCTTGGCGTTCAGACTTCCGCTTTCGAGAATCGCACTGCCGCTCGCCATCGCCTCCGCTGTGGCGAATTTCTTGGTCGCATTCACCGTCAAGTCGGACTTCCGCTCCCTCGGATTTTCCACTTTCGTCTTTTGCGCGCTGGGCGCGCTCAGCACCATTGAATTTCGCCTGATGCCGAAGGAATCCGGCGGACTGCTTCGCCGTTTCGCGCCGCTTTTCGCCGCCGCCCTGTTGGCTGTTTTCCTGGGCATCGGGGAGAACTCCGACATCCTGGCACATTTTTACGGCTTCGCTTTGGGGCTTTTCGTGGGCATTTTGCCGCGCAAGAAAAAGCTTCTCTGGGGCGGGCCCGTCGGCATTCTAGACGTCTTTCTCTGGATTCTCTACTACGCGTTCTTCTTCACCGCCTGGTTCCGCGCCATAGGCAAAACGTTTATTTGACTCCGAAAATTCCACATCCGCATTGGGAGCGGGGACCAAGGCAAAAACGACTCCAGGAACGGTTCTTCCTTTCATCCAGCGTTCCTGACGATATAAGCATTTCGATAACTTCACGGACTATTCTGAGCATCGATGTTGTGATTATGGCGGTTTCAAGTCGCAAACGCAACACCCCGTAATTTGAAGCGCACAAAAAAACTTGCGGAGGCCGTCGACAGTTCCGGCTGCACCATTTCCCACGAGCTGAAGCGGAACGCGGCAGAGGACGTGCGCAAGGTTGCGGACATCCTGAACGACATGCCCCCGAAAGAGTATATTTTGCACAGATTCGACATCGTTGCGTTAACGAGTTGATACCACGTTTCATATTTACCTCCCACGAAATTTCCGCATCCTGGTGCACGACGATGCCCTTGGCGTATTTCGGATTAGGCAAGTCCTTTTCTGTAAATTCATGCGCAAAAAGTGGGCTTTTCCATT
>CAZCRF010000077.1:0-9113 GCA_964501065.1 uncultured Fibrobacter sp.
AACGGCGAGTTCTCCGGACCCTTTTGATTTTACAGAAAGAAATTTACACATTCTGTACAAATCATAAATAAAGCGACTTACGAACCTAATCCGCAGAATGACGAGGTTCAAAATCTCACAGCAACGACTAATGATAAAACGTATCATTTTAATTCTTTGCAAGAATTAAGAGATTTTGCAGAAAACGAAAGAGGCGAAGTAGAAGAATCCAATCGGTTTTCGCAGCGCAGAGAAAATTTGCAACAAGGTGCGAGCTTACGTTCCCAACACATTCTCGATAAAAGCCAAGAGAGCGCGAGACGTTCGCATATCTATGATGGAATTCCGGTTATCATTGAAGGAGGACCGGGAACTGGAAAAACAACGACGGTCATTCAACGATTGAATTTTTTACTCGACGCCGAAGCCATGAAAGAATCAATCAAAGAATATGAAAAAACGAAAAACGAATGGTTTCGCGTTGGAGCAACAGCCACTCAAATCGATCGCCTTTTGGGTTCTTCTGCATCCTCAAACAAATGGCTCTTCTTTGCACCATCCTCTTTACTGCTCCAATATCTGCGCAATAATATGCAAGGGGAAGGGCTAAATCCCTCTGACAAAAATTCTCGCACAATAACGGAATTTCGCAGAGCGATGTTTCAGGAGTATAAAATTTCAAGCACATCCTCGAAAATTAAGCAGTTTGAAGACGAGTCAAAATCATTTATCTTAGCTCCTAAAAAAATGATTGAATATTTTAAGAACTATTGCGTAAACGCAATTGAGGAAAAACGCGAACGACTTTCTGTATTTGAAGTTGATACCACGATACAAAAAAAAATGAATAGAATCCACGACTTCTGTCGAAACTACAAGGTGAAAGATTTTAGCGCATTGTTGGAATTTCTTCATTTATTATATGTGATAGCAGAGGACAAGAAAATTCCAGAATCCGTAAAAGAGCAATTCCCCGATTTTTTTTCTGGAGTCGAAAAAGCCTTTTTAGAAAAAATTCCCCAAATGTATTTGGACTTTCGTCGCCAAGAAAATAAAGATTGCTTATATGATAGAGATCTATATGGCAAAATCGTTCAATCGGACGATTGCAACTATTTACACATCGACGAACAAGATTTCCTTCTCGGCTTTATCAATGAAACTATAATTGAAATTTGCACAAAAAATCCAACGAGATTAAACACGTTGACGGGAAATTTCGCTTCTTCATACAAAAGATTCTGCACTCCAATCATCGTCATAGACGAAGCGACTGATTATACTTTAATGGATTTTTATTGCATGAAGTCATTCCGTCACTATGAAATTTCTTCGATTACTTTGTCTGGCGACTTGATGCAGGAAACGCAAACGAATGGAATTCAAAGTTGGGATGAACTAGATGAAATTTTTCCGCAGAAAGAAAAGTACACATTGAATATTAGCTATCGGCAGACACCGACTCTTGTCAATATAGCGAAAAACCTTTATCTAGACAGTCTTGGTGACGAAACCGCTTATAATAGCCACTACAGCGAAGGAGAAAATGAAGCAAAGCCCCAGTTGCTCATCAGCAACAACGAAAGGGAAAAGGCGAATTGGATAGCAGAGCAAATTGCCTCTATTCGCAATAAACTAGAGTGCTTGCCGTCAACAGCCATATTCATTGGGGATGATTGTGACGGTGCAAATTTTGCAAGAAGTATTACAGACACAGGAAAATTAAACGGAATCAATGTCGTCTTTTCTGAAGAAGCGAAAGCTCTTGCTGCGACAAATACGGTTCGGGTTTTTAGGATGTCCAATATCAAAGGGATGGAGTTTGAATCAGTCTTCCTTTATGATATTGATCGTGCACTCAAAAATCAATCGGTGGACTTGATGCGTCGAATTCTATATGTAGGAATATCCCGTGCGGCAAATTATTTAGCCGCGACAATGACTTCTCCAAACGGAGACATCGCCAAGTATTTTGAACCGACCCAAACATAAAAGAGTCGCCCGAAACGACTCTGACCGATGATAAATTTCGTTGCAATTTGTCGTTGGCGATAAAGCTCCCCTCCCTCCCCTCCTTAAGGCTTGCCGGAAGTCCCGCGCCTCTTGTCGAAATCGTCCAAAACGGCGATCATGTCTTCGGGCAATCTCCTTTTGCACTCCGCCAAAAGTTCCCGGGGAACGCCGTAAAACGCTTCCGCGATGCCTCCCGCAATGCACGTGAGAGTGTCGGCGTCTCCCCCGAGGGAAACGGCCGTGCGGATGACATCTTCAAAGCCGTCCCCTTCGAAGAAAGCCGTCAACGCTTCCGGAACGGTCTCTTGGCAAGATGCCACGGGATGATAATCGGGGCGGATTTCATCACAAGTGCGAGAAAGATCGTATCCGAATTCCCCGACGATGTAATCTTTGATTTTCGCTTTCGGGAATCCCTTCCGGGCCAAGAAAATGGCGGACGCGGTCGCCTCCGCTCCTTTGATGCCTTCCGGGTGATTGTGCGTCACTTCGGCAGAAAGTCTTGCAAACCGCCTCGTCTCCTCCAACGTTTCGTAAAACCACCCGACAGAAGACACCCGCATGGCGGAGCCGTTTCCAAAACTCCCGTAAGGTTCGGGATTTCCGCTAGCCAGCCAACGGCGGAACAAGCCTCCGTAACCTGCATGGGGATATTTGTGCCCCCACTTTTGCATGCTGTCGACAAGTTCCTTCTTCACCGTTTCGTCCGAAGCCTTCCCTGCACGCATCAAGGCGTCCGCGACGGCAATCGTCATCACCGAATCGTCCGAAAATCTAGACCTCCGGCAAAACAACGGGAAATCCTTCGTCTTGTCGCCCCCGTTGAATTCATAAGGGAAACCGATTATATCACCGAGAATGGCACCATACATATTTGAACTCCTTGTCTTTTGATTTTGAATATAAAGAACTTTTCCCCATGCATGGTCGCCCGCCAAGCGACAAATGGAACAATCGCTGCAGCCAGCCCACAAAAAAAGACCGCACGGGATGCGGCCTTTTCATTACGGTATCCGAATCGATTCAGAAGCGGCGGGGACGCGGCTCGCGCGGACGGGCTTCATTGACGCGGAGCGGACGACCGTTCACCTCCTTGCCGTTCAGCTGCTCGACTGCACTTGCGGCGACGCCGTCGTCTTCGATTTCAACGAAACCGAAACCCTTGCTGCGCCCCGTGTCGCGGTCCATGATGATCTTCGCGCTCTTGATTTCACCGAATTCCTCGAACAGATTGGCGAGGTCGGCGTCTTTGAACGCGAAGGGGAGATTTCCAACATAAATGCTTTTCATAATATATCCAGGCTGTTAACTAAGCCTTATCCAATAATAGAACTATTTTGGCCGACGCGAAGTGGCTTTCGAGGGAACAATCGGCAAATTTCGCACCGACCTTTTCCAGGAGGAGTCCCCCAAAAACGGTTTTCCGGATCCGGGCAAGGCTCCACGGAACCGTCCGGCAGAATCCAAAGTTCCCGTCCGAGGAACGGGCATTCCCCTTCCCCAAAATTCCGCATTGCTCCGACCGGATGCAAAAAAGAACCCTCCAACTTGACGGAAAGGTCTGGATTCCCCGTCCAAAATTCCCCGGGCAATAGCCCCTCCGATTTTTGCAGCCCGATCGAATGCGAAAGGAACACCGCCCGATTGAGCTTCACCCGGTCAACCCCCGCAGCGGCGGCCCACTCGACGAGCTCTTCCACTTCCCGAAGGTTCGTCCGGCAAACCGCCATTTGCAGGGAAACGGTGGCGGCCGACTTCCCCGCTTCCAAAAGC
Organism: uncultured Fibrobacter sp.; assembly: GCA_964501065.1. Taxonomy (GTDB): domain Bacteria; phylum Fibrobacterota; class Fibrobacteria; order Fibrobacterales; family Fibrobacteraceae; genus Hallerella. The sequence continues at coordinate 3,766 of CAZCRF010000077.1, forward strand.
TCCCGTCGGACGCGCAAAACGGATTCCACGTTTTCAAAATAAACCCGGGGGTCCAATCCGGGGCAAAGGGTGTCCAAGCTGCGCCGGGAAGTTCCCCAACAACTGATTTTGATGTCCTTAGAAACGGGGAGGAGTTCCCGAGCCCAAGCCGCCGCGCCTTTTCCGGGGAACGTCCCGTTGGTCGTCACGTTCAACTTCAACCCCAACTCGCCGACAAGCCTTTCCAACTTTTCAAATTGCGAATAAAGTAACGGTTCCCCCATCGTACTCGGAATCACTTCAAAAACGCCTTTCGCCGCAAAACGCCGCACGGCCCTCTCCGCGATTTCCCACGGCATCTCCCCCTTGCCGAACGGCTTTCCGCGTTGCCGCAAAAAGCAAAGCCCGCAATGCAAATTGCACACATCGGGGTTGGTCAGCAAAGTGATGCGCCAAAGCCTTTCCACGAATCGCCTTAAAAAGACCCCCTTTTCCAAAGGGAGCCTTTCCAAAGAGAGTCTAAAAAATCAATTCCAGTTGCCGAGAACGGTCAATTCGAGAGAAATGTTCGAGCCGACCTTCTGCACGGAATGCGGCAGCACGACAAAGAATCCCTTGCCCGTGCTGGCGTCGAACGCCGAAGTGAGGACGACATAAGCCTGGACGGTTTCAAAATCGGAAGCGGAAATCGTCAAGGATTTGTACGCGAAGTCGCTCATGTGCGCAGGTTCCGGGTAATCGGCATAGCTCGACATGCTCTTGGTCTCTTCCCCGATTTGGGAGCTTTCCACGACTCCGGAGAGATTGGCGTTGGTGTAAAGGACGGCGGAGCCTTCTTTGACCAGATAAAGATCCACGGCGGCGGCGTTCGCGTCCAACTGCGTCGAAAGATAAGTCGTCTTGGAATCCAAATCCACGGCGTTCGCCTCGGTAACCGACGTGGAAAGGGTCACTTCCCAAGCGGTGAACTCCGGGTCTGTCACTTCGACCGCGCTGCTGCTCGATTCTTCAACGCATTGGCTGCCGGAGCGTTCAAAAACGGTCGAAGCCGTTTTCACGAGCTTCATTTCGCCGTTGTGCCCATAGACAATGATGTAAATGGTGAAAGTACCGCATTCCGCCATGGAAGAGACGTCGAGGGTCGCGTTCAACTGCTGCCCGATGGAAATCATCGTAGTCGATCCCTGCAACGCCTGAAATTCGAAATTCGAAGAAGCTTCATAACCGCTTTCATTGCCGAGCTTGAAATCGACGGAATCGATGACGATCGACGTGTCCACGTCCAAATTGGCCGTGATTGTCCCCGAAAACTTGATCTTTGTCGCCGTAATGTTTTCCGCCTTGAAGTTCGAAACCGTGATGAAGGAATCCCCGTTCGCTTCGGGCAAGACGATTTGGGCGGCAGAACTGCTGGACGAATCTTCTTCCGGGGACGCGCTTGAAGAAGAGTCACTGCCGCAAGCGGTCAGGGAAATAGCCGCTGCGGCGAAAATCGGCAGGTAAAATTTTTTGAAATTCATAAAGACCTCTTTTGTTTTTTGAAAAATACACTTTTTTCCGGGGAATGGCGACATCAATCTTCTCTGCCCCGGAGGATGTCCCGCAAACGGGCGGCCTCTTCAAAGTCCAACCGGGCGGCCGCAGCCTTCATCTTGGCTTCGAGTTCTTCGACCGATGCATTTTCATCGGAATTCTCCGCTTCCGGAGGGAGCTTCTGCGCCGATTTTTTCCTCCCCTTCTTCCCCTTGTTCATGATTTCGGACAGGGGATCGTCCATTTCCAAATCGTCTTCCAATTTCCGGCTGACGGATTTCGGCACGATGCCGTGCTCCCGGTTGAATTCCTCTTGGACAGCCCGGCGGCGACGCGTCTCCGCCAAAGCTTTTTCAAGGCTTTCCGTCATCACGTCGGCGAACAAAATGACGGTGCCGTTCACATTGCGGCTGGCGCGACCCATCGTCTGGATGAGACTCCTGTAATTGCGCAAGAAGCCTTCCTTGTCCGCATCGAGAATCGCCACCAGGGAAACTTCCGGCAAGTCCAAGCCTTCGCGGAGTAGGTTTATCCCGACCAAAACGTCGAAATCGCCCTTCCGGAGCCCTTTCAACAATTTGTGGCGTTCTAGAGTCTTGACTTCGCTGTGCAAATACCGCGCCTTGACATTCACCGAAACCAAAAAATCCGTCAAATCCTGCGCCATCTTTTTCGTAAGGGTCGTGACCAAAACGCGCTCCCCTCGAGCGGTCACCTCCGAAATGCGCTTGAGCAAAACGTCCATCTGCCCTTTGACCGGATACATCTCGATTTGCGGATCGAGGAGTCCCGTGGGGCGATTGATTTGCTCCACGACGACGCCGCCCGTCTTTTGAAGTTCGTAATCTCCAGGCGTGGCGCTCACGAAAAGGACTTGCTGCGGATACATGGATTCAAATTCGGCGAAATTCATCGGGCGGTTGTCCAAGGCGCACGGCAGGCGGAATCCGTATTGGACAAGATTCGTCTTCCGAGACTTGTCCCCTTCGGACATGCCCCCGATTTGCGGAACGCTGACATGGCTCTCGTCTATCATCAACAGCCAATCGTCGCCAAAGTAATCGATGAGGGTGAACGGCCGCGTACCGGGGAGCCTCTCTTCCACAATCCGGGAATAATTTTCAATCCCCGAACAAATTCCCGTTGCCCGAATCATCTCCATGTCATAACGGGTACGGCTTTCGAGCCGCGCACGCGCAAGGACGCGGGCATCCGCTTCGGAGGTGTTCCCCGATTTGCGAAAGGCGTTCTCTTCTCGCGTCAGCTGCTCCAAACGTTCCGAAAGTTCCGTCTGGATGTCCCTCGCGATGCGTTCCCGAGAATCCTCCCGCGTCACGAAATGCTTCGCCGGGGCAATCCGGACATCCGTCAAGTTCTCCTTGACCTCTCCCGTCACCAAATCAAACCGGCAAATGTTCTCCACTTCATCCCCGAAAAGTTCGATGCGGATTCCCACATCGTCGTAACTCGGATAAATGTCTATCACGTCCCCGCGCACGCGAAAGGAGCCGCGCTCCAACGCAAAATCGTTCCGCTGGTATTGGATGTGCACGAGTTGCATCAAAATCAAGTCGCGTTCCACGGATTCGCCCACCTTCAGACGAATCATCAAATCGAAATATTCGCGCGGGGAGCCGAGTCCGTAAATGCAGCTGACGCTCGCCACGATAATCGTGTCCCGCCGCGTGAGCAAATTGCTCGTCGCCCGCAGACGGAGCTTGTCGATTTCATCATTGATGGCGGCGTCCTTTTCGATGTAAGTGTCCGTGTGGACGATGTAGGCTTCCGGTTGGTAATAGTCGTAATAGCTCACGAAGTATTCCACCGCATTGTTCGGAAAGAACGCCTTGAACTCTTGGTAAAGCTGCGCCGCCAAAGTCTTGTTGTGCGTCAAGACCAAGGTGGGTTTCCCCACGTCCCGGATGACATTCGCCATGGTGAACGTCTTGCCGGAGCCCGTCACCCCGAGCAGACACTGGAAACGCTCCCCCCGGGCAAATCCCGCGTCCAATTCCCGGATGGCCTCCGGCTGATCCCCCGCTGCAGCGTAATCACTGTGCAAGTCAAAATGCGCACGGGTCGGTTCCAAGAATTGCGGAAGCGTCCCCGGCTTGCTTTGCTCCGGAGAAAGTTTTTTCAGCAGCGGTTTCTGATACGGATCCGGGCGGATGGATTTACGAGCGCGAGCCATGCGAAAAATTTAGACAATATTCACCCCGGACGCATCGGCGATTCATTCTAAGTGCCCTCTGCAAAGAGATTCGGCTGAGAATCCATTCCCCGTTCCCACGCATGTTCCACCGAACACTCCCGTTTTGAGAATCCGCTAGGCAATCGTTTGAACAACCGGAACGGAAACGCTGTTCCCGATGAGCGACATCAGAATCTGCGGATCGAAGCTATATTTGTTGTCGGAGTTTTCCATAGTTTTTGTCCTTTGTTTGATTTGTTGCAAAACCAAAAATAGGATGTGGAAGCTCCACTTTTTGTTTGCGGCCCAAAAACGGCGAGTTCTCCGGACCCTTTTGATTTTACAGAAAGAAATTTACACCTTCAGAGATTCTTCCCCGCGATAGACCCACTCTGGCACGGGACGCCCGTCATCAAATCGAGCTTCGGCAAATTTTCAATTTTCATGAAATTCTCCAAATTTTGCAAGGCGAGTCGAAAGCCGCCGATTCCACCTTTTCTTCAAACGAAACTCATCGCAAATAAAATTTCCACGTTGCTCTTCGGCAATTTCCTTTTTGTATATTTCTTTTCAAAGCGTTCCGTAGATTCCCTATGGCAACGCATTTTTTTTGAGGTATGTATGAAATCGGACAATACGCCGTATCACATTTTCGTCGGCAACGAAGCCCTTTGGGCAGAACCGAAAATTGCCTTCTTTGCATCTCGAAACGCCGGGGAAAAGGAAATGGAGAAAATCCGCTGCTGGGGACGCAACCAGGCGAAGAACGGGATGTGCCTAGTCGGGGCGTTCCACTCAGATGCAGAAAAGGCGCTCCTCTCTGCAGCCCTGCGCCACGGCGGAAAAGCCGTCTGGATTTTGGGAAAGTCCATCCCGGAGGTTTTATCCCGAGAAGAAAGCCGAGCATTGGACGAAAACCGCCTGCTCATCATCTCGTGCTTTCACCGGGAACATTGCAAAGTTTCCACTTCCCGCTATGCCAACCATTTGTCGGCGATGAATGCGAATGCACTGGTCTTTGCCCACATCTCTCCCCAAAGCACTCTTTATCCCTTTTACCGCAGACAAGCGGAAAAACGTCCCCAAGACGTCTTCCGGGTGAAATGAATTTCCGGTTTCTGCGAAAGCCTCGCCCCCTCCACCCCTATTCAGTGGTCAGGGTTTAGTTTTTAGTTACTAGTGCCACTGCACGGAGGCTCTTGTCCGTCGAACGGACGGTTTTGTCGTTGGCACGGGCGGCTCTTGCCCGTCGAACGGACAGTTTTGTCGTTGGCACGGGCGGCTCTTGCCCGTCGAACGGACAGTTTTGTCGTTGGCACGGGCGGTTTCCGTCAAACGGACTGTTGGTCGCCAAGCGACCTGTTTCGCCTACCCGGCGTGGGGGAAAGGTAGGGGGCTGCTCAGAGTTACGAAGGCCGCAGCCCCCTTCCTTTCAACCACCCCCGTGGCCACGTTTAAGTTCAACTAGAACTGTTTTTCGTTGGCACGGGCGGCTTGTGTCCGTCAAACGGACGGTTCTGTCGTTGGCACGGGCGGTTTCCGTCAAACGGACTGTTGGTCGCCAAGCGACCTGTTTCGCCTACCCGGCGTGGGGGAAAGGTAGGGGGCTGCTCAGAGTTACGAAGGCCGCAGCCCCCTTCCTTTC
>CAZCRF010000078.1:0-8896 GCA_964501065.1 uncultured Fibrobacter sp.
TAAAGCAAAAAGAACCACGGCAACTTGCACAATTCGGCGAACATTCGGGCAAGCCATTATTTAGTTATCAGTGGTTAGTTTTTAGTTGTTAGTTCCGCTGCACGGGCTGTGTTCGCCGCACAGGTCGTGCTAATGCCCTCTCTTGCGTAAGCCACACTCCCCACTGGCCCCTAGCCTCTGACCCCTAATCCCTATTCTGTCCGGTTCAATGCCCTCCCCTAGCGCAAGCCTCACTCCCCACAAATCACTTCTTTCCAAAGTCAATTCCTCATTCCACATTTCTAATTGCTAATTACATAAAGCGTAAGCCACACTCCCCACTAAACACTAACTCCTCATTCCTAACTCCGCATTCCGAATTGAACCACTACCCACCAGCCGCCCTCAGCATAAAGCAAAACCGTTCTTCAAATGCAATTGCTAATTGAATACACCCTTTGCGCAAGCCTCGCTTCCGCTAGCCCCTGACCCCTGGCAATCAATCCCTAACCAATGACCATCCGACCGCTAGTTGCAAATTGTAAAAAAACTATATTCCCCATCGATGAAAAATTTGGCAAACCGACTCAAGAACATTCTTCACCCAACGGGAATTCTAGGCCTCATCGTCGCCGTTGCCATTCCCTTCCTGATATACCTCGGCCCGAACGTGGGAGCGAAGGATGTCATCCGCTTTCTGGACCAAAAGCTCCCCCTCCCCCTCTTCCTAGTCCAATTGGCGGCGGCGATCCTCCTCTTCATCTCCCTATTCAAGGACTTCCGCACCTACATCCGGGGAAAGCTCCCGTCGAGACCCTATTTGATTCTCGTCATTGCTGCGGCCCTTCTCGGAACACTTGCCGCCGGAACGTGGATTGAAGCCCGACACCGCGTCCAGAGCGACGAAAGCGTCTTCATGGCCATTGCGCAAAACATGTACCACAACCAAGTGACGGGAACTTGCGACGAGGGCGAATTCGACATCGAAACGGGCGACCTCGACTGTTACAAGAATACGGACAGCTTCAAGACAAAGGGACTTTCCTTCCTCTACCTTCTAGGAATGCCCTTCTTCGGAAACGACCTCCATTGGATATTCCACGCCCAGATAGCGATGCTCTTCTTCGCCGTTCTCCTTTTCTTTTTCGCCATCCGCGCGTGGACTTCAGACGACGCTCTTGCCGCCCTTTCGAGCATCCTCCTCATCGCGCAGCCCACCGTGCTATTCCAGTTCCGCTCCATGTCCGTCGAGCCTCTTTACGTTTTCATGGCGGCACTGTCCCTCCTCGCGCTCAAATGGGCGTATGAACGCAACACGATCCGTCACTGGATTCTCTGCGCCCTGATTCTCGCCTTTTTTGCACAGACACGCCAAGAAACCGTCTTCTGCTTTCTCGCCTTCTTCGCCGTCGCACTGCCCAAGCTTTTGGACAAGAAAGACGCCAAGGCTCCCGCCTTCGCCGTCACCCTCTCGCTTTTTTCCGTCCCGATTCTCCTCACCATCAGCTATTTCCAGGGCTACGGGTTTCAAGGAGGCACCCATTCGGCGCACGGTCACTTCTTCGAAAACCTTTCCATCAACTGGGGAGTCATGACGAAGCCGCTTGCCGACAACGGACTTCTTCAAAATCCCTTCCTTTCAAGCTTCAACTACCTGTTCCTCCTCGGGCTCATCCTCTTGGTTCTGTACGCCTTCCGGGAACTCTACTCCAAAAAGTTCGGCACCCACGCGAAGATTCTCGGATTCCTGATTCTGTATCACGTCCAGACCTACATGATTCTCGAAAACGTCTCCGGGGACTTCACGATTGAAATCAACCAACGATACGCCTTGGTGATGATGCCCAGCATGGCGTTCCTCGCCGCGTTCGCCCTCTGCAAGCTCAAGGACATCGCCCTTTTCCTCCTCGGGAAACCGGACATCGCCCAAAATGCCAAAGTGAATTTTTGCATCGTCCTCGCGCTATCCCTTGCCGCATTGGGCAACACGGGACGCTACAAGGAGAGCTTCGAAAAGAACATCATGTACAACAGGAACCACCTGACGACCGAAGAGGCGGAAATCTGGAAGTGGATCCGCACGCAGCCGGAAAAGCCGCGCCTCTACATCTACGGCCGCCCGTGGCACTTCATCGCCTACGGGAAGTCCTCGATTCACTACAACCGGGCGCGCGGCATCTCGGAAGACTCGCTCCAAAGCCTCCTCCGAAAATACGACGGCGAAGTCTACTACATCCGCGGACTCGACTGTTGGGATTCCAAAAGTTACCACAAGAAAGCCGTGGAGCACAGGATTCCGACCACCTGCGACATCTTTGAACGCGAAGAGAAGCTCGAAGACGTTTACAAAGTCCTCGTCACGAACAACTACTGGGTCCGCATCGCAAAAGTCAAGGGGGCGCGCAGCTACGATCCCCAAAGGCTCTACAAGTTCGGCTTTTGGCAGGGCGACCCGGAATCCCGGACCTTCATCGTCAACTCCGTGGAACTCCTCGAGACGGACGCCCCGTGGAAGATTCGACTCTCTCTGAACGGGGACTCCATCTTTGCCAAGCCGTACCGGGCGGGGACTTACAGCGACACCCTTTCGGGTCCCGTGTTGAAGCCGGGCTACAACCATCTGGAAGCCTTCATCTCCGATTCGACAAGCGGGGAAAAAATCGCCTCCGCCGAAGATTACCGGTTCTTCCGCTTTGAAGGCGCGCTCCAGATGTCCTTGATGGAGCCCTCCGAAATTTCGCAAGGCTGGGGGGACTTCCACGTGAACAAGACGGTCGAAGGGAACGCGCTCAAGGTGAACGGCAAGAGCTACCCGGAAGGATTCGGCACCCACGCCCCGAGCCGCACCGTCTTCGACATCCGCGGGGACTTCAAACGGCTCACGGCGATTGTCGGGCTAGACGAAGAAAGCCTTTGCAGCGACGGGATTTCGTACAAAATCCTGGGCGACGGGAAGATTCTCCACGAGAGCGAAAGCGTCACTCTTTCCAAGCCGGACTCTTTCGACATTTCCGTCTCCGGCGTCCGCACGCTCTCCATCGAAACGGACACCCTTTCCGGCATGAACTGCGACCACGTCGACATTCTGCTCCCCACACTTTACCCATCCGGCAAAAACGCCCCGAGGTGATATGCTGCTATCCGTCATCGTCCCCCTGTTCAACGAAGAGGAAGTCGTCGCCAAGACTTTCGAAGTCTTGGAAAGGGAGCTTCAAGACATCGAACACGAACTCATTTTCGTGAACGACGGTTCCACGGATCGCACCCGGGAAATTTTAGAAGGCCTCTTGAGCGGAACTCCCCACAACAAACTGGTGAACTTCAGCCGGAACTTCGGCCACCAGGCTGCATTCAGCGCGGGGATGAAACACGCGACGGGAGACGCAATCGTCATCATCGACGGAGACCTGCAAGATCCTCCGGCCCTCATCCGGGACATGCTCGAAAAATGGAAGGAGGGCTACCAAGTCGTCTATGCGCAGCGGAGAAAGCGAAAGGGCGAAACCGTTTTCAAACGCGCGACGGCGCATCTCTTCTACAAGACGCTCCGCGCCCTCACGAGCATCGACATCCCCATCGACACGGGGGACTTCCGCCTCATGGACAGAACCGTCGTCGAGCAACTGAACCACATGCCCGAACGCAACCGTTTCCTCCGCGGGCTTGTCTGCTGGGTCGGATTCCGCCGCACGGGCATCCTCTACGACCGCGCGGAACGGACTGCGGGAAAGTCCAAATACCCGCTCCGCAAAATGACGCGCCTCGCCATGGACGGCATCACGAGTTTCAGCTCCACGCCGCTCAAAATCAGCTTTTACACGGGCCTTTTCGCCACGTTCATCGCCTTCGCCCTGTTCGTCTGGAGTGTCCTCGAAAAATTCCTGAACCCGACGACGACAGTCCCCGGCTGGGCATCCCTCATGACGGCGGTCGTCTTCTTCGGCGGAGTCCAGCTGGTCTGCATCGGGATTTTAGGCGAATACATCGGACGCATCTACGACGAAGTGAAACAACGCCCGCTCTACATCGAGGACAAAAAATGAAACACGCCCTATTCGTCATCAGCGCCCCCTCCGGCGCAGGCAAGACGACCCTCAAGGATTTGGTCATCCGCGAATTCCCCGACTTGGTCTACTCCATTTCCGCGACGACGCGCAAGCCCCGGGAAGGGGAAATCGACGGAGTCCATTACTTTTTCAAGACTCGGGAAGAGTTCCAAAAGATGATTGCGGAAAACGCCCTCGTCGAATGGAACGAAGTCCACGGGAATTTCTACGGGACGCCGAAGAGCTTTGTCGAGAAGACTCTCTCCGAAGGCAAGAGGGTTCTCTTTGATTTGGATGTCTTCGGCAAGGTGAATTTCGACAAGGTCTACCCGGAAGCCGTCGGCATCCTGATTCTCCCGCCGTCGATAGAAGTCCTTGAGGAACGCCTGCGGCACCGGGCGACGGACACAGAAGAAGTCATCGAGCTGCGCCTTGCAAACGCCAAAAAGGAAATCGCCTTCGCAAAGGAACACGGCAAATACGAATACACCATCGTGAACGACGATTTGGAAGCGGCAGCGGACCGATTGCGGCAAATCCTCTCGGAATGATCCGGGACTCCTCTAGCCGCCGAGCCATTCTTCGACTCTCGCCACGATCCGGTTCCTGTCCCCGCACCATTCCGGGGCTATCAGCGTTTCGTTCCCGGCTTCCCCGCTGAACCGTTCAATCGCGACTTTACGCCCGACGACGCGGATGAATTTCGCCACGGCGCGGCAGTAATCCTCGAAGGAAAGCAGGGCGAACTCCCCGCGCCCGAAAGATTCGGCGAGCCGCGTACCGCGCACCACGTGCAACGGGTGAATTTTGACGGCCCGCACGCCCGAATCCCGAATCACCTCCGCCGTCCGCGAAAAATCCTCCGCAGTCTCGCCCGGAAGCCCGAGAATCACGTGCGACGTGACTAAAAGCCCGGCAGACTGCGCCCGGGCCGCGGCATCGACAAAATCCGACACGGAATGCCCGCGCCCGATTCTCTTCAAAGTTTCATCATTCGCCGTCTGGAGGCCCAGCTCCAAAATGACCCTCTTCCTGGAATTTTCAAAGGCCAGGAGATCGAGCACATCCGACGGGACGCAGTCCGGCCGCGTTCCGATGGCGACCCCCGCAATTTCCTCCGAAGCGAAAGCCGGTTCGTAGATTTCCTTCAGGCGCTCCACCGGGGCATAGGTGTTCGTATAGGGTTGGAAGTAGGCGAGGATTCCCACCGGGCCGAACTTTCGACGGATGCGCGGCAGAAATTCCGAAATCTGCGTCTGTACATCAACGCGGGCCTTGTCCCACACCGGACTGAAAGACTTGTTGTTGCAATAACTGCAACCGCCGACTCCCACCTTTCCGTCCAAATTCGGGCAAGACATCCCCCCGTTCAACGGCATTTTCCGCACCCGACGGCATTCGGGAAAGACTTCCGCCAAAAATTCCCTGTAAGTCGTGTAAAGAGCCATCCTTCAACTGTCCCGCGGACTTCTTTCCGGGATGCACACGCTGCAAAGAATCCCCGCGGCGACCATCACGGCGACAACCGCCAAACTCACCCAACTAGGCATTTCCACAAAATCCGCAAGGAGCATCTTGACACCCACGAACGCAAGGACCACCACCAGGGAGTTTTTCAAAAAACGGAACATCCCGAGCATCGCCGCCAAGGCGAAATACAAGGCGCGAAGCCCGAGAATCGCCATGATATTCGACGTAAAGACTAGAAAGGGGTCCAAAGTCACCCCGAACACGGCGGGAATGCTGTCGACGGCAAAGAGGATGTCCGACGTTTCGATGACGACAAGGGTCAAAAAGAGCGGAGTCGCGCACCGCTTGCCGTTTTCCACAAAGAAGAAATCGTGCCCGTGCAGAGTGTCCGTCACCCGGAAGAACTTTTTCGAAATCCGAAGGGCCAGATTCTTCGACGGATCCACTTCGTCGCTCCCTTTCGAGAATTGCATTTTCAACGCGGTGAACAAGAGAAACGCGCCGAAGAGATACATCAAAAAGTGGAAATTCGAAATCAGCGCAGTCCCGCCGACGATGAAAATTCCCCGCAAGACCAAAGCCCCGAGAATGCCCCAGAAAAGGACCCGATGCTGGTAAATTTTCGGAATCCCGAAATAGGCGAAGATTGCCGCCATCACGAAGATGTTGTCTAAAGAGAGGGACTTTTCAAGGACGTAGCCAGTCAGGTATTCGACAAAGGCGTCCGCCCCCGAAAGGGCAGCTCCATCGTGCAGTCCAATCCCCAGCCAATGATTTCCATAGGCAAAATAGACGAATCCCCCGAACAAAAGCGCCAAAAGAATCCAAAGGCAAGTCCAGCAAAGAGCCTCCTTGACCCCGATTTCATGCTCCCTCTTGTTCAACACGAACAAATCCAAGCAGAGCGTTCCCAGAACGAACAGCAAGAATCCAAGCCAAAAAATCCTCATGGCCTTAATATAAAAATTTCGTTTTTTGCGCAAACGGGGCGTTTAATTTTCTACAACGAAAAGTTGTTTACAAATGATTCTTTTCCGCACGGGCGATATAATTTGAATTTCGAAATCAAATTCCAAGGAGTGTCACCGTGAATAAATTTCTACTAGGATTGGCCGTGGCCACCATTGCCGTGCAAACCTTTGCCGCGCCGGACCCCAATTTCCACGTCTACATCGCCTTCGGGCAGTCGAACATGGAAGGCCAAGCCGACGTCATCGAAGAGAACAAAGTCAAAAACGACCGGTTCAAAGTCCTGGCGTCCGTCACCTGTTCCAACATGGGGCGCACCCTCGGGGAGTGGGCAGTCGCCGTACCACCTCTGTTCCACTGCTACACGGGCCTTTCCCCCGCCGATTATTTCGGCAAGACCATGGCGGATTCCCTCCCGGGCATCACCATCGGCGTCATTCCCGTCGCCGTCGCCGGTACAAGCATCAAACTTTTTGACAAAGACCAATACGCAAGCTATCTGCCGACGACAGAAAGCTATTTGCAGCAAAAAGCGGCAGACTACGGCGGAAATCCATACGGGCGCATCATCGACCTCGCCAAGGAAGCCCAAAAGGTCGGCGTCATCAAGGGCATCCTGATGCACCAGGGCGAAACGGACGCTTACAGCGACACGTGGGCGACGACCGTGAAAAAAGTCTACACGGACATGCTCTCCGACTTAGGGCTTTCCGCGGACACGGTCCCGCTCATCGTCGGCGAGGCCCTCCAAGGCGGACAGTGCGCAAGCGCGAACACACAAATCGACGCCCTGCCGAACAAAATTTCCACGGCCCATGTCGTGAGTTCCCAGGGTTGCACGGGCGGTTCCGACAACTTGCACTTCGACAACGCCGGTTACCAGCTTTTGGGCAAACGCTACGCCTATATGATGCTTTCGCTTCTTCCGAGCCGCTCTCCCGTGAATGCATCGAGTTCCTCCGCCGCCGTGAGTTCCTCTTCCGCTGCGGCGGCAAGCTCCTCTTCCCAAGCCGGAGCCGAACTTTCCCCCTACCGAGGCGTCATCGAACTGCCCGGGAAGCTCGAAGCGGAAAACTACGACTTGGGCGGGCAAGGGGTCGCCTACAACGACGTCAATACGGAAGACGCGCCCACCGGACTCTACCGCGACGACAACGCCGGGGTCGACAGCTCCGCCGGGGCTTATTTTTACGGATGGACGCAAAGCGGCGAATGGGTCAAGTATTCCATCCACGCAAATTTCAACGGAGAATACGATTTCAAGGCACGCGTGGCTTCCGGGCTAGACAATACGGGATTCTCCCTTCTCATTGACGGCGAAGAAGTGGCGAACGTCACCGTTCCGAACACAGGCGATTTCACGACCTTCACGGAAATCGAAGGCAGAACGTCGGCGATAGCCCAAGGGAATCACACCCTGACCCTTTCCGTCAATTCTCCCTATTTCAACGTGGATTGGATTGAATTTTCAGCCGAAGGCTTCGAAGAGATTTGGCAACCGGTCAAAATGGATCTTTCCCGAAACGCCACATACACGGTTTTCAGCCTGACCGGGCAAAAAATCGCCACCTTCCAGGCGAATTCGCAAAACTGGAAGCAAGTGTGGAACTCCATCCGGCAAAAATACCCACAGGGCAATTATTGCATCAAAAGAAAACTGCGCTGAGACTTCACTCCAACCCACCCAAGGCTTTCACCGTACGGAGAAAGCCTTTTTTTGCATCCCACGAAATACTTTCGGTTGTGAAACTCTGCATTTTCAAAGATGGAGTCAAGAGTCTTTCGCCAAAAGATTACCCCAAATTCAAGCTACGTCATCCGCTCTAGCTCATTCCTTGCAACGATAGGCATAAAGAATCCGTTCTTGATTTTTAAGATAGAAGCTCTACCTTATCTTTCGAACCAGGCGAAGTCCTTGAAACACCTTCAGCGCCATACCGTAATTGTTGTGGCAATAAGAACCGAACCGCAACGCCTTTAGAGAATCGGTCAAAAAACCGCCCTTGCAATAAATGGCCAACTTCCCTCCCAACGTCCTTTGCGCCCGGACATTTTCGCAGACAAGCCCAAACATATCGTACAGCCCGAAATCGTTGGATTTCAACATGCCCACAGGACGGGACTTTTGCAGGCGTTCACCACAAGAAGTAAACCAGCCCTGTTCAAAAGGATCGTCCGGTTCGATAACTCCAAACCAGGCGTATTGTGCAGCAAAAGAGGAATCTGAGAAAGGATCTATACTCCAATGGCTTCCGGCGCGGGCAAGCGCCATCCATTCGTCTTGGGTGGGCAAACGGTATCCGTCGGCATCCACATCGATGTGAACCAAAACAGCCCGCCCGCTTTTTCCGTCAAATGAAGGTGCGAATTCCTCAAAGGATTAGGCAAGTCCTTTTCTGTAAATTCATGCGCAAAAAGTGGGCTTTTCCATT
>CAZCRF010000079.1:0-8877 GCA_964501065.1 uncultured Fibrobacter sp.
CTCCCCCTATCTTGCCCCACGCCGGGTAGGCGAAACAGGTCGCTTGGCGACCAACAGTCCGTTTGACGGACACAAACCGCCCGTGCCAACGACAAAGCAGTCCGTTCTACGGACAAGAGTCTCCACGCCAATGGAAAAAACAGTTCGCCGAATTGTGCAAGTTGCCGTGGTCCTTTTTGCTTCAGCAAATCTAGAACCACGTGCAATCCTGCCGCGACCAAATCGACCGCTATGCGGTCAAACAGTTCGCTTGGTGAACATAAACAGCCCGTTCAACTCAAATACGACGGGTCGATTGTCGGTTCGTATCCCGTGACAACTTCTGATTGGTAGGTTTCGCCGCGCTTTTCCGCTTCGCGCTTTGCCTTCTTTTCCCGTTTTTCCGCTTCAATCGCCTTGCGCTTCTTTTGCCGTTCCTTTTTCATGGCCAGGCGTTCTGCGCGCGTCAAGCGTTTTTTCTGTGGCTCCTCTTCGGGAAGTTCCTCTTCGACGGGTTCTTCTTCCAAATACGGATGGTTGATTTCCGTTTCGTCGAAATCCCGGAAGCTCGAGTCTTCGTCAAAGGTCGGGGCGTCCTGCGGGCATTCCCGTTCTAGGAGCTTCAGCGCGTCGGAAAAGGATTTTTCGAGAGGCGCGGAAAAGGTCATCCGCTTTCCCGTCCTCGGATGCAGAAAGGAAATTTCGACGGCTTGCAGCAATTGGGCGGGTGCCGCTTTCAGCAGAGTTTCGGCGGTTTCCCTGTACAGCGGGGGAATGCGGAACAGGGACGGCTCGCGCCCTTCGTAAAGAGGGTCCCCCACGATGGGATGCCCCGTGTAGCGGGAATGGACGCGAATCTGGTGAGTTCTCCCCGTGTCGAGTTCGTATTCCATGAGGGTCGCGATGGCGAAAAATTCAAGAGCCCGGTAACGCGTCTTGGCGAACTTGCCGTCCTTGACGACGGCCATGCGGATTCGGGATTTCGGGTCGCGTCCCATCGGCAGTTCGATTTCGCCGGAAAGGTCGCGCGGATGCCCCCAGATCAAAGCCTCGTAACGGCGGTGCAACGTCCGCGACTCCAGCTGGGAGGCGAGATTCCTGTGGGCGAAATCGTTCTTGGCGACGACCATGAGACCGGGAGTGTCCTTGTCTAGCCTGTGCACGATTCCCGGTCGGAGTGGACCGTTGATTGTCGAAAGGTTTTCCTTGAAATGATGCAAGAGGCCGGCCGCGAGAGTCCCGGAGGCCGCTCCGTTCCCCGGATGCACGACGATTCCCCTCGGCTTGAAAATGACGGCGACGTCGTCGTCTTCGTAAACGATGTCGAGCGGCATCTCTTCCGGCGTCAGGGCCGAACTTTCCTTCTCCGGCGTCCGCAAGAGTGAAACGGCCATTCCTTCGGCAAGCCTGAAGTTCTTCTTGGCTGGGACCCCGGCGACGAGGGCTGCCCCGTCCGCAATCAACTTTTGGATGTCCGTGCGGGAGAATTCCTGCAATTTGCCTTGGAGGAACTTGTCGAGGCGCATATCGGCTTCCGCTTCGGAAACGACGAAGTGGGAACGGTCAATGTTCGGAGTTTTCGCTGTCTGCTTGGGCATTGGAACCTGCCGGGCTGTATTGGAGCCACTTGTAAATGAGCGGGGAAACGAGAACCAGGGCGACGCCGACCGTCACGCAGCAATCCGCGAAATTGAAAGTCGGCCACCGCTCCATGAGGAAGTCCGGGAAGTCGCAGTCGATGAAGTCCACCACCTTTCCGAGGCGCATCCTGTCGATGAAGTTTCCCAGTGCGCCGGAAAGAATCATCGCGATCCCGAAGCGGACCAAAAAGTCTCCCCGTTTCACGGACTTGTAGAAGTATGCCAAAACGGCTGTCGCGACGACGGATACGAGCAAGAAGAAAATGGTCGGGGAGAGGAACGGCAGCAAGTCTTGCGGTCGGCTGCTGAACGCCGCTCCGTAATTGTATGCCAGTCGGAACTGCAACAAATCCCCGATGACGTGCACGGTCCGCCCAAAGGGGTTCTCGTAATTCGGGGAAAGGCTCGCGACCGCCCAAATTTTCGTCACTTGGTCCACTAAAATCGAGGCGAAAAGGAACGCCAGGTGGAATTTTCCCGATTTCAGAAGGCGGAATCTCTCTTTCATGTGCCGTCCCTCAAAGATTCGAACTGACGCCTGATCCAGGAGTTGGAATAAAAGTGCAAAGTCGTCGAACGGATGATTTCCTTCACGTCATCTCGGGTGATTTTCACCTTGTGCTCCTTGTCGAAAAGGTGTGAACAGTCCCCCATGATGGAGAGGTTCTTCGCCGCCATGAAGAGCGGCCAAAGGCAAAAGAGGCGGATCTGCGGATTGCGGCGGGGAATGGAGACCGTGTACTCGATTGCGTCGGACAAGTGCTTCCAGGCTTCGGCGGCAAGCTCCTTCATCACCGATGCGCGCGCCTTGGGGTTTGCGTCCGGTGCGAACATCGCCGGGGAATTTTCAAATCCGTGCGTCCGGCAGAGCATTTCCGGCACGAAGCAGACCTTCCGTTCGGCATCTTCCCGGACGTCCTTGATGATGTTCACCAACTGCAAAGCGAGTCCGAAGCTCACGTCGTACATTTGCAGCTTTTTCTGGCGGAGGGCGTCGATGGCCGGGTTCCCGGCGGAAAAGAGTTTCGTCAGAAGCTTGCCGACGATGCCCGCGACGTAGTAACAGTAGCGGGAAAGTTCCGGCATCGTTTCGAGAGTGAACCATCCCTTTCCGAGGGAGGCGTCCATTTGCACTAGAGAATGCGACATGCCTTCGCACATTTCGAGAACCGTTTCGGAAACGGCCTTGACGGGTTCTTCCGGAAACGTCCAAAGCAGCGGCACGACCGTTCCCGCCATTCGGCAGAGTTCTTCATTCGGATCCTTCGATTGCAGAAAGCGCACGGGGAGCGCGCGGACAAAAGCTTCTGTGGCCGTCTCCACGTCCGCCCCTTCGCGGAAAATGCCCGAAAACAGGCGGAGCAGCCGGAGCTTCTCTTCGACGGGGAGCTCCGGGTCGTCCTCTACGGTGTCGGCGATTCGCAAATAAAGGTAGGAAAGCAGGACTAGCTGGCGGAGCTTTCCGGAAAGGCGGTTGATGTTCAAAGCGAACGTCCGCGAAACCTTGGGGAGCATCGCGTCCGCATACCGGAATCTCTCTTTGACGTCCGGCAGTTCAAGCGTTTTCATAGGCGGCTTCCTCCCGTTCCACGGCGACTTCCTTCGCGGACATTTCCTTCAAGTGCTTGAACAGGCGCTTTTCCCCTTCGGCATTCCGCATGGACTTGCGAAACGCCCACGCGGCGCGGCCTCGGAGATCCTCGTCGGAAAGCGGGGATCCGGATTTTTCGTAAGATTCCCCTTGGTGCCTGTATTCCAAAAAATAAGCATTCAATTCCAGGCGGTAAACGCCGTCCATCGCGCGCTCGGAGAGGAGCTTTTCTGCAAAAAGGCAAGCTAGGGCGCAAATGGCGAAGAGGGGGAGGGGGAATCCGCCCAAAATCCAGTAGACGGTCGCGGAAGTTGAAAGCGCGGCGGCCAGGGCGAACAGGCAAAGGCAAAGGCGCACTCCGGTCCGCAGGGCGGTTCTCGACCACCATTCGGGAACGTAGCACCACGTCTTTCCGCGGCGAATCCATCTTTTCAGGGAAATGGGGTAGGCGGCAAAGCGCGCCCAGAGTACAAGGGCAATCCAAAAAACCGGGGGAAGCCAAAAACAAGCCCCGATGGCTAGAGTCCAGTCCAACATACTCCCAATAATAGTTAAATTGTAAAGCATGAATCCGCAATTTGAAAAATGTTTGAACCTTTTGCACGGCAAGATTTCCGATGCCGTCTATCATGACTTGTTTGCGAATTTGAAACTATTGAACATCACCGACAGGCACGTTTCCGTCGCCATTCCGGAGGGCAAGGATCTCAAGGCCTATTTGCCTTATAAAGTCCTTTTGGAAATCAGCTGGCAAGAGGCGACGGGGTCCCCATTGTCCTTTGAACTTCGCCTCCCGGAGGCGGTTCACTCCATACTCCCCGCCACGCGTGATTTCTGCCTTCCGATTCCGCTGAATGAAAATTACAGTTTTGAAAATTTCGTCGTCGGCGACAAATCCGAGTTGGCGTTCCAGGCGGCGTTCGCCGTTGCCGAAAACCCGGAGCACAGCAAATACAACCCGCTCTTCATTTACGGCCCGTCGGGGCTTGGGAAGACGCATCTTCTGCAGGCAATCGGGAACTACATTTTGGGGAATGCGACAGGGAAGAACATCCGCTACATTCCCTCGACGGATTTCCAGCGCGAATACACGGACAGCATCCGCAACAGCACGACGAACGAATGGTCCGCCTTTTACCGGAACGACATCGACGTTTTGCTGATTGACGACATCCAGTTTTGGAAGGGCTCCACCGAGACTCAGAATGAGTTTTTCCACATTTTCAACACCCTTCACCAGGCGGGCAAGCAAATCGTCCTCACTTCCGACAGGCCCGCGGCCGAAAATGTCGATTTGTCCGAAAGGCTCGTCAGCCGGTTCTCTTCCGGCTTGACAGTCGATATCCAACCGCCGTCTCTCGAGACCCGCGAAGCGATTCTTCGGCAGAAGGCGGAAAGGAGCCATTTGGACATCCCCGACGACGTCTTCAGTTACCTGGCGGAAAATATCGAAGGCTCCGTCCGTCCGCTGGAATCGACCCTCACCCAATTGGCCGCCCAAGCGAGCCTTCACAAGCAGGACATCGACCTTTCCCTCGCTCGCCGCGTCGTCGCAAACGTCATCCCGAACATCAAGAGGCGTGTCGGGACGGATTCCGTAATCCACGCCGTGTCGCATTACTTTGAAGTCCCGGAGGACAAGATTTTGGAAGCCGGTCGCGGCACGAAGGAGGTCGCCCATGCGCGGCAGGTCGCCATGTATTTGGTGAAGTCCCTCACGACCCTCAGCCTGAAAAGCGTCGGGATACGGTTTTCAAATAGGGACCATTCCACGGTGATGCATGCCATCAAGATGATTGAAAAGGAAATGCAGAGCGACGCGACTTTTGCGCGGGTCATCGAAACCATCAAATCGAACATCCACTGACTCGGGACGGGACTATGCTATTTGACGACATCATTCAAAAGTATTACTCGCCCAAGGAATATCCGGCTTTATTCGCCTTGGCTGCGGAATGGGGGGAGACGCGCCCGTTCGAGGGGTTGAAAGTTCTCGTCTCCACGCCGATTTTTCGGAACACCCTGCCCCAATACGAAGCTCTCCTTTCCGGCGGTGCGGAACTTTTCGCCGGGCGGGCGGTCGAACATTCCGCCGTTCCCTGCGACATCGACATCGTCGAGCTTCTCCAGGAAAGTGAAATTCCCGTTCTTTCGCCCGAGATGGTCCTCGACATGGAACAGAAGGGAGAAGCTTTCGACTTGGTCTTGGACTGCGCCGGTCAATTCGCCTCTTGCCATCCGAAGATAGGCTTCGTGGAGTTGACGCGGACGGGGATTCCCCATTACAAAGATTCGGAACTGCCCGTTTACATCGCCGACAACGGCATCATCAAGCGGATAGAGACGTGCCTGGGGACGGGGGAGGGATTTTTCCGCGGGCTTGTGCAGTCCGGGTACGCGGATTTTGAAGGAAAGTCTCTTCTGGTCTTCGGCAGCGGCAAGGTCGGATGCGGAATCGCCTTGCTCGGGATGCATCGCGGAATGCGAGTCTCCGTAGTCACGGACGCGAGCCGTCGGGAGTCGCCCTCGGACTTCATCCCCACTTTGGAATTGAACCGCATTGACGTCACGGACAAGAGGGAAGTCGACGCGGTCGTCAGGAAAATCCTTTCCGCCGATTTCATCGTCACGGCGACGGGAGTCAGGGGCGCGCTTTCTGAACCGGAAGTCCACAAGGCTCTTTTGCAAAGCGGGGCTGTCTTGTCTAGCATGGGGGTCGAGGACGAGTTCAGCGAAGAAATGCCGGATGAACGCGTTCTCAACAAGAAGTTCGCGTTGAATTTCATCTTGGAAGAGCCGACGCATTTGAAATATCTAGACGCTTCCCTGGCTTTGCACGCGGCTCTCGGCGAACGCCTCGTCCTCGAAAATGCGGACGGGTCTTCTGTCACGAAAGGCGGCATTTGCAATCCTCCTTCGGAACTTGAACAGAAGATTTTGGGCATCACTCTCCAAGACGGCGTAATCGGGACGGAAATCGCGCAGCTGCTCCATCCGTAATCGGCGCGTTTCCCCGATTTTAGATTATATTCAAGCCGTGATGAAAATCCTCTTCGCCGCAATCGCCTTTTTGGCGTGCTCCGCCATTGCCCATCCGCATGTCTTTATCGATGCAAATGTCGATTTGGTCTTTGACGAAGGCGGATTTGTCGGTGTGAAGAACAAATGGACGTTCGATTTGATTTACAGCCAAGCGATGATAGCTGCGGGCGACAAGAACGGCAACGGAATCTTTGAAGCCGATGAACTCCCCCTTTACCGAGAACAAATCGTCGACGCGGCCAAGGAATACAGCCGGTTCAATTACGTCGGCGACGGGACGCGCTTCTATTCGCCCAAGGAAGCCAAGGATTTGAAAGTCTCCGCCAATGCCGAAGGAAGGCTTGTCGTCGAATTCTTGAACACTTTTCAGATTCCCGCGCCTTCCGGGGATTATGCGATGCTTGTCGTTGCGACAACGGATCCCACGAATTACATCTTGATTACGACAGATGCGGAAAATGCCAAGGTCGAAGCACCCGATTCCATCGATGTGGAATACTTTGTCGATTCTCTCGAAGGTCTGACCCAATTCAAAAACTTTTCAAACTCCGTCAAGGGAATTTATGTCCGATTCCAAAAAGCTCCATAAGTTCTTGACCCTGTGGGTGTTGACCCTTCTCTGCACCGCGTCCGGCGTCTTTGGCGACGTCAGCCAAAAGCGTTTCGATTTCAAAAAGCCGTCGGCGGTGAAAACGGTGGAGGGAGTCGCCGCGCCCGAGGCTTCCCCTCTGCGGGAAGTCGTGCCGCAATCCGCCGTCAAGACGAATTCCAGCTATTTTTTCATCGGCTCGGACGCCATGTGGGAATGGTTGGTCTCTTCGCAAAAGACTCTCCGCGAAAAGATTTCCGTCCAGGTCTCGAACTTGAAGGAAGGCAAGGCTTCGAGTCTCGGGCTGTTCCTGCTCATCTGTTTTGTCTACGGGATAATCCACGCCATCGGCCCCGGTCACGGCAAAACCATTGTCGCGGGCTACTTTCTTGCGCGTCGCGGAAAAATTCCTCAAGGAGTGTGCCTCGGGACTTCCATCACGCTCATCCATTCCGCGTCCGCCGTCATTTTGCTGTTCATCTTATACGCCATCGCCAAGGCGACCCTCTTCCCCATTTTCGAAGCCAGCCGGATTCACATTGAAAAGGCCAGCTACGCTCTCATCGTCCTCACGGGCATCATTCTCCTAATCGTTTCCTTTCGGGACTTTTCCAAGCAAAGCGAAAATCCGGAGTCCACCCCGCCGAATGCCAGTTGGAAGGAACTTCTTTGGCTGGCGTTCATTACGGGAGTTGTCCCGTGCCCGGCGGTCGCTTTGGTCGTTTTCTTCTGCTTGCTCAACGGGCTTCCCGGAACGGCTCTCTTGGGTGCGGGAACCATCGGTATCGGCATGGCGGTCACCAATACGAGCTTCGGCATCGGGGCGATTCTCCTGCGCCGCGGGCTGGATTCCGGGATTCAAAGGGTGCAGAAGCTCAACCGTTACGCACTCTACATCCATACTCTTCTTTCCGTCCTTTGTGGGGTCGGCCTTTCCGTTCTCGGGCTTTTCCTTTTCTTGAACGCCCGCTAGGATAAAGTTTCTTTGTAGATTTGGATATTATGGATTCCTCCCTTGTCGGCATTCTCATTCCGTTCGTGGGGACTGCCCTAGGCTCTGCGCTGGTCTTTTTTTTGCGTGAGAAGCTGAAGCGTTCCGTGGAGCGCATGCTGACCGGGTTTGCGGGCGGCGTGATGGTCGCGGCGTCCATTTGGAGTCTTCTCATCCCGGCCATCGAACAATCCGAAAATTGGGGACGCTTGTCCTTTTTGCCGGCGGTCATCGGGTTTTGGGCGGGGATTCTCTTCCTGTTGCTTTTGGATCATGTGATTCCCCACTTGCACCGCCACGCCAAACATCCGGAGGGGCCGCATTCGCATTTGCAGCGCACGACGATGCTCCTTTTGGCGGTCACTCTTCACAACATTCCGGAGGGGATGGCTGTCGGAGCCGTCTATGGGGGCATTCTCGGCGGGAATTCTTCCATCACTTGGGCGAGTGCGTTCGCTCTCGCCATCGGCATCGCCATCCAGAACATTCCGGAAGGGGCGATTATTTCCATGCCGCTCCGGGCTGCCGGGTTCAAGAAGGGGCGGGCGTTTTTGTATGGGGTGCTTTCGGGGGTCGTGGAACCGGTCGGCGGCGCATTGATGATTTTCGCTTCTGCTTTCATTGCTCCCGCGATGCCCGTTCTTTTGAGTTTTGCCGCAGGCGCCATGATTTACGTCGTTGTCGAGGAGCTTGTCCCCGGGACGGCCGCCGGGGAGCATTCCGATATAGGCACTCTGTTTTTCGCTTTCGGTTTCAGCTTGATGATGACCCTTGACGTCGCCTTGGGGTAGCGGGGGGGGGGGCAGGGATTAGGGAAGAGGGAGTAGGGGTTAGGAGTTAGTGAATAGTGACCAGTGTGCAGTAAAGTGAGCACTGTCATGTTGAGCGGGCTGCAAGGCTTGAGCGAAACATCCAGTTGCAGTATAGGGATTCTTCGGCTACGCCTCAGAATGACTGCTGTTGCCGCGAAACATTGGAACGATTTCAAACCATTCTTTCAAAATCCTGTTCGAAAATAATCGCATTTGAAGAAAATGTTATTTAA
>CAZCRF010000080.1:0-8272 GCA_964501065.1 uncultured Fibrobacter sp.
AACGGCGAGTTCTCCGGACCCTTTTGATTTTACAGAAAGAAATTTACACATTCATATTTCATCGCTCCAATCTTTATTTTTTTGCCAGCTTTTCGTACATTTTGAACAGCTCCGCCACAATCTCCGCCTCCGTCATCTTCGCGTCGAAACCGTAAGCCTGCATCACTGCGCGGTCGTTCGCTTCGTGGGCTTTGCGAAGGTCAGCGGGCATCAATGTTTCGTCATACAAGTCAGCAAGCGACGAGTCGGGATATTTCGCCCTTGCGTCAAGAATCGCCTGCGCCGTTCTAGTGATTAGTGAATAGTGGTCAGAGCTGCCGTCATGTTGAGCAGAACAGCCGTCATGTTGAGCAGAACAGCCGTCATGTTGAGCAACGCGAAACATCTCTTTGCCGTATAGGGATTCTTCGCTTCGCTCAGAAAGACGACCTGCACCGCAGCGGGATTCTTCGCTTCGCTCAGAAAGACGACCTGCACCGCAGCGGGATTCTTCGCTTCGCTCAGAATGACCGTCAACGGTGTCATGTTGAGCGAGAGCGAAACATCTCTTTGCTGTAAAAAAGGTGTCGAACAAATCCAACCATTGCGGGTTGACGGAATTTATCAAAGATTCCTTGAAATCTCGCTTTTTGCCTTTCAAAAATTTCTCTCGGCGGATGGCTTCTTCCATTTCCGAAAAACATTCAAAGTAAACCAAGATGTCACAGTTGTATCGATTTGTGAATCCATCGGTTTGATGACTTTTGTGCTCCGAAATGCGCCTTTTCAAATCGTTCGTGACACCGATGTATAGTACGTTTTTTCTTTTATTCGTAACGATGTAGACAAAACCTCTTGCATTTGTCATGTCTTGATTTTGTGTAAACGAAAACGGGCTGATGTTCCCTGCATCGTGCTGGATGTGACTGTCGCTATGTTGAGAATGACGGCTGTCTCCGCAGCGGGATTCTTCGCTTCGCTCAGAATGACGGATGAATTGCTCAGAATGACGGATGAATTGCTCAGAATGACGGATGAATTGCTCAGAATGACGGATGAATTGCTCGGAATGACGGATGAATTGCTCGGAATGACGGGCGTCGCTAAATCCCACAATCACGCAATGCACGTGCGCTTTCTCCGTGCTTTCACTGTCCCAGCGGAAAGTGCGGTACGCAAAGTCAATTTTGATTCCTTCGTCAAAAAGCGGCTTCCACATAATCGCGACTTGCTCGCCTTGTGTGATAGAGTTCGTCGAAACGAGCGCGCATTTTGTCTGTGTGTTTTGAATCAAGTCTGCGGCTTTCTTATACCAGCATGAGACGTAATCGACGTTACCAATATTCTTCGCGTTTTCCCAGACAAACTCAACATCTGATTTCTGATTTTCCGACATCAGCCGAGCACCCACGAACGGCGGGTTTCCCATAATGTAGTTATAGTGATGAGATTCTTCGGCTGTCGCCTCAGAATGACGACCGCCGCCGCAGCGGGATTCTTCCTGCCGGCCGCTTTCTTCAAAATCGAACAACATCGGCTGCTTCGCTTTTGTTCCGTCAATGTTTGTGAGCGTCGCCCAGTCCATGCGGAGCGCGTTGCCTTCGACGATGTTCGCGTGGTTCCGCAACGGCAAGAAGCTCACCTGCTGCCCGAGGATCTCCTCCGTCTCCACGGCCATCTGGCTCTCCGCAATCCAGAGCGCAGTTTTCGCAACTGTAACAGCGAAGTCGTTGATTTCAATTCCGTAGAACTGGTTGATTTTCACCTTGATGAACTCGTCGAATCCGAGGAGGCGCTCGCCCTTGTTCAGCGCGGAGATCACCTTGTTCTCGAGCCGACGCAAGGAAAGATAAGTCTCGGTGAGGAAGTTCCCCGAACCGCACGCCGGGTCGAGGAATGTGAGCTTCCCGAGCTTGTTTTGGAACTCGACGAGCTTCGCGTCGCGGGCCTTTTGGGGTTGCCTCGCCTCGCCCACGATGGCGCCGAATTCTTCGTTCAAGTCGTCCAAGAACAGCGGGTCGATCACCTTGTGGATGTTTTGAATGGAAGTGTAGTGCATGCCGCCCTTGCGGCGCGTCTCCGGGTTCAGCGTGCTCTCGAAGACCGCGCCGAAAATCGTCGGGCTTATCTCCGACCAGTCGAAGGGCGCGCAGTCGTTCACAAGGACGTCCACGATTTCCCCGGTGAAGTTCGGGATCTCGATCTTCTCGTCGCGGAAGAGGCCGCCGTTCACGTAGGGGAACGCGGCAAGCTTCGTGTCGTACTTGTCGCGCTTCTCGGGTGGCGTGTCGAGGGCCTTGAACAGCTTGACGATTCCGTCGCGCACGTTTTCGACGCGGAAGCTCTTGACGTAGTCCTCGAAGGCGGTGCGCGTCCGGAACAGCCCCACGTCCTCCGCGTAGAGGCAGAAGACGATGCGCACGCAGAGCACGTTCAGGCTGCGGAGGCTCTCCGCGTCCGGGTCGATGTATTCCTTGATGAGAGTGTCGTGGAGCTTGCCGACGAGCTTCCCGGCGGCGAGGGAGACCTCCTCCTCCTTCCGGATCTTGTCGTTCTCGCGGTCCACCAGGAACTCGAGGCGGTAAAAGTCCCTGTCCAGATTTTCGAGGCGGACGACTTCCGGTTCCGTTCCCGGGCGCTCCATGTCGTGGACGCGGATCTCGGCGAAGTTCGACACGACGATCCAGCGCGGCTTCTCGCTCGCGGGCAGCTCCTCCGCGTAACGCTTCGCCTGTCCGAACGGCGTGAGCGAATTCCCGTCCGACTGTTCCTGCGGCTTGTCCAAGTCGATTTTCAGGCCCTTCTGCTCAATCAAGACCTTCGTCTCCGGGATGTAGGCGTCGATGTAGGACGTGTGGGAAAGTTGCACGCGCTTCTCGAAGAGGATGACGTTCTGCGGGCTTGTCACGCCGAGCACGTCGCCGAGCAGCCCCATCCAGAACCTCTGCGTCTCCTGCTTCTCGTCTCCGCGATTCTGCCAGTCCTTCGCGAACTGCGCCGCCGCCTTCTTCGTTTCCGCCTGCGTCATGGAGGCCTCCTTTTTTCGAAAGGTAGAAATTAGGAGTGAGAAGTGAGGAGTGGCTAGTGGTCAGTGGTTCGTTGACTGTAAACAGAAGAGCGTCGTGTTGAGCGAAGCGAAACATCTCTTTACTGTAGCGAGATTAACGCCTTCGGCGTTAGCGGCTGCGCCTCACCCATGTCCGAAAGCGAGCTTTCGGCCGCAGGATTCGACTTGCACGCTTTTCTTCCCCTTCGGCTGGAATGACGACCTCCACCGCAGCGGGTTTCTTCGCTTCGCTCAGAATGACCGTTAACGGAGTCATGTTGACCTACGTGAATCGGGACTTGTATGCAGCGGGAAATTACGGAAAATGGATAGATGCGCGAAACAGCTCCGTTTACTTGACCATCACAATCAACGGTACGACTTGGATGGCGCAAAATATGGGAGGCTTTACCTTTGGAGCCGTTCGACCAAAAGCTCAAATTATGCAAACGCTTACGTTTTCGTCTTGGAATACAACAAAACGCGAGCCTACGTGGATAGTTACAAAAAGATGCGGGGATTTGGCGTGCGCTGCATCAAGAACTCGAATTGATGTCTGAGCCTTGACGGAATGCCCGGCGCCGTTCAAGGCAGGAACTTTCGTTTCGAGGCGGGCAAAATTCCCAATTGGTCGCGGTATTTGGCGATTGTCCGCCGGGCGATGCCAACACCGCGATTCTTCAAAATTTCAACGATGGAGTCGTCGGAAAGCGGATTCGCCCTGTCTTCTCCGGCGATGATTTCTCGGATTTCATCCAAAATCTCGGCTTTGCCGACCTTAGTCCCGTTGCTTTGCGCGACGCCGGAACTGAAGAAGTCCTTGAGTTCGTAAGTCCCGAAAGGCGTTTTGACGTATTTGCCGTTCACGGCGCGTTGGACGGTGCTCGGGTCTCTTTCAATTTCTTCGGCGATATCGTTTAAAATCATCGGCTTCAAGTATTTGGGGCCCTTGACGAAAAAATCCCGCTGTTTTTTCAAGATGCTGTTCATGACCAGCTCGATTGTACTGAATCGATAGCCCACGCTGTTGATGAAGGTCTTGGCGGCTGTCAATTTCTGTCGGACGAACTCCTTGTCCTTTTTGCTGGCGTTTGGGCTCATCAGCAATTTGCGGTACGTTTCGTTTATGTGTAAATGGCGAATGTTGTCGCGGCGCATCACGACCTTGAATTCTCCGGGTTCCGTTTCAACGACTTCCATGTCGGGGAGAATCATTTGTGTGGGTGTGTTGTTGATTTGGGAACCGGGTGACGGCGAAAGGGTGGAAATCTCCCGGACGGCTTTTTGGACGTCGTCCGTTGAAACGTTCAAGGCTTTGGCGATTGCCGGATAACGCAGGTTCTTGAAATCGTCGAAACGATTCTCCAAAATTTGGATGGCGAGCGGGGAAAAGTCCGGCGTGCGGTAAGCTTGGATTAAAAGGCATTCCCGTAAATTCCTGGCGCCGATTCCGGGAGGCGTGAAGGACTGCAAAACGTGAAAGGCCTCTTGGACGGCATCCGAAGCGTTTTCGAGCGGCTTCTTGTCTTGGAGGACTTCTTCGACTTCTTGAATGTCCGGATTTTCAAGCTCTTGGGCGTTTTCGTTTGAAAGGAGATTTTCCTGTGCAGGGCATAGAAAGCCCTTTTCGTCGATGCAGCCGATGAGATATTCCACGATTTTCACAATGCGTTTGGGGCGTTTCCATTCGCGGAGTTGATTCTGGAGAATCTCCTGCATGCTCGGTGCGCGTGTCGGTTCGGGGCGCAGGTCGTCATCGGGATCGCGGCCGCCCAAATCCTTGTAAGGGGCTTCCGAATTGCGGAAACCGTCTTCCATGTACTTTTCCCAGTCGATGGAATTTTCTCTTCCCGATTCCATCAAGTCGTGGCTGTTGTCGTCGCCGTCTTGTCTTGCGTCCGTGATGCCCTGCCCATTGCCTTCTTCGCCTTGGGCGAAATCTTCCCCGGGGGCAGTCTGGCCGTCGGGAGCTTCGTCCGCTTCGAGGAGCGGATTCGTTTCCAATTCTTCTGAAATCGCCGTGTCCAGTTCGAGCGAATTCATTTGCAGCATCTTGAGGGATTGCAGCATCTGCGGGGACAGATTCTGTTCGAGGTTTATCCCTTGATTCAATTGGATTCCCAAATTCATGCTCATGGATTCCTCCGGTCAATCGAGGCGAAAGGATTCGCCGAGGTAAATGCGTTTGGCTTCTTCATTGTTCGCCAAATAATCGGAGGAGCCTTCCGTCAAGACTTGGCTTTTGTACATGATGTATGCCCTGTCCGTGATGGAAAGGGTCTCCCGGACGTTGTGATCCGTGATGAGAATGCCCATGCCCTTCTCCTTCAATTTGGAAATGATGGATTGGATGTCGGCGACGGCTATCGGGTCGATTCCGGCGAACGGCTCGTCCAAGAGAAGGAAATCCGGGTTTGAAGCGAGTGCCCTTGCGATTTCCAAACGGCGGCGTTCCCCACCGGAGCAGCTCATCGCCTTTGTCTTTCGGATATGCGTGATTTTGAATTCTTCCAAAAGCTCTTCGAGGCGTTCTTTCCGCGCCGCGCGCTTCAGTCCCTGAGTCTCGAGAATGGCCATGATGTTGTCCTGGACGCTCATCTTGCGGAAGATGGACGCTTCTTGGGGGAGGTATCCCACGCCCAGTCTTGCCCGGCGGAACATCGGCTTTTCCGTCATTTCGATGTCGTCGAGGAATATTTGCCCGGAGTCGGGACGGACCATGCCCACAATCATGTAAAAGGATGTCGTCTTGCCGGCTCCGTTCGGCCCCAGGAGTCCCACGATTTCGCCTTGGGAGACGCTGATGGAGACTTCGCTCACCACTTTGCGGCCGTTGTAGATTTTGGAAATTTTATCCGTCCGGATTGTTCTGGCCAAGTTCTTCATTTTTTCCCTTCTGCGGATGCGGTGGAGTCGGAAAGGAGGGTCGGCATGATGTTTTCCTTCGTCAAGTCGATGTAGCGTCCGCTGGCGAGGGTCTTCGTCCCCGCGAGCTTCAAGTGTTTCACCTTGCCGTCGTCGAATGCGATGCGGATGGTGTCCCCGGCGGCTTCGTTCTTGCCTTCGATGGTTCGCTTCTTTTCGGGGATGTGGTAGTAGGTGCTTTGCGCGTCCCCTGAAATCAGCGCGCCTTGCAATTTGCCGTTTCGAAAGGAAAGGTCCAGGCGACCGCCTTCCATGCTGTTCTTGTAAGCGAGGAAGTCCGCTTCGTAAAATAGCCCATGGGCGTTGAGGTTCACGTAGAGGCTCTTGATTTTGTCGTTTTCGAATTCCGCGTAAAGGGTGTCCCCGACGGCTTCGGTGAATTGGTCCGGTTTGCCGCGCTTTCCCCGCTCGTGCTGCTTGCCTTGGGCGTTGCGCACGACGAGTGCGCTTTTGAGAGTGCGCCGTTCCGTGTCGACAGTCAAGTAGATGGAATCTCCAGTCAATTCATAGCCGTCCATGGTGAATTTCGGAGAGCCTTTCAGGGAAATCCAATTGTTCTTTTTGTCCAGGTAGCCCGTGTCGCAGGTGACGACCATGGAGCCTTGCGTGATGACGACGTTCCGGAAGGCTTCGGCGAATTCCGCGTTTTGGTCGTAGGTGATGACTTCCGCCCGGATGGCCGTCGTGTCCGTTTTGCCGTTCTTTTGGCGTTGGTATTGGTGCAGGAGCGGTTTCGAGGTGAGGGACAGGAAACGGTTCTTTTTGTTGTAAACCAGGTTGTTCCCGAAGAAGGCGTAAGTTCCGGCGGAATCCTTCGCTTCGACGGCACCCTTTGCCGTGGCGATTTCTGTCTTGCGTTGGTAAGAGCCCGTTCGCGCCTTGATGTAGCCGTCGGGATGGGTGAAGAGAAAGTTCCCTTCGCAATCCACCCGATCCAAGTTCTTGTTCCAGGTGGCGCGTTGCGTGCGGAATTCGATGGAATCGTGGGTGAATCGGACGCGTCCCTCCAAAAGCAGGAAGCCCGCCTTGCGCGTCACGGAAAGATTGTCGGCGTGGCGCATCACGAGCGGCGACGTTTGCGCGAGAACCGTTTGGCAAAGTCCCAGGAGAAAAATCCATCGAAGGATGCCGTTCACCGTTTGTCTCCGGGCGGAATCTCCGCCGTGTCGCCGTTTTGCCGCGCGTCTTCCTCCTTGAGCCGTTTTGCCGCATCCTGGAAAATTCCGGTCACTTCGGAAAGGATTTTCCAATCGTCCATTTTGGCGTCGCTTTCGAACCCCTTTCCCTGCAAGACGTCGCCGTCCTCGCTCACCACGCGGACGTAACTGTCTGTCTTGACGCGGTTCTCGCGCTTGTTCCACAAAAGGGAATCCGCCCGGACGGAGGCTCCTTTCGGGGTGATGGCGTAAACATGTCCGTAGGCATAGACGTAATTCATTTTGGAATCCAGAGTCCCGGAGTCTGCTCGCAAAAAGGCGGAACGTTCCCCGAGGGAATCGAAGATGTCGGCGAGGATCGGTTTGGCGAAGATTTTTTCCGTTCCGCTCCACCTTTCGAGGTAGGCGGTCTTCACCTTCCACGAAAGCTTGTCCTTTTCGTAAAAATCGAGAAGGGTCGTGTCCGAAAAAAGCATCAGGGGGCGTTCCGCCGGTTCAAAATCGGGTGGGGGTTCGTCTTCCATTTGGGCGCAGGCAGACAGGATGGCGAACAAGCCGAAAAGGCTTTTCCCGTTTAAGGAAAGAATCTTTTTCAACCTTCTTAGCAAAACTTGTGCCATCTGAAATAAAAATACAATAATTGCCGGAGTGGGAGCTGCGGATTCGTGGAAGCAAGGCTTGCGCAGGGGAGGGCGTTGAACCGGACAGTATAGGGAATAGGGGCTAGGGGTTAGGGAATAGGGGCTAGGGATTAGTGGTTAGTGGGAAGTGAGGCTTGCGCGAGGAAAAGTGCGTTAGCACGACCTGTGCGGACTTTGAGGAAGAACCGTCTCGGCGCAGAACGCGCAGTTTCCCAGTTGGATAGTGAGGCTTGCGCAAGAGAGGGCATCAACACGAACCGCGCGGCGAAAACAGCCCGTGCAGCGGCGACCACCCGTGGGGTGGTAAAACAGCTCGTGTTTAACTTAAACGTGGCCTGACGGTCGTTGTTCTAAGCCGCTGAAGCGGCAAGAACATCGCCGTCATGCACAATGCGCCTATCGAGCGGACAAGTCCGCTCTCCCACAGCAAGCTGTGGAGGCGCAGTAGGCCACGGGGGTGGTTGAAAGAAAGGGGGCTGCGGCTTTCCCATTCGGCTCTGTAGCTCGCTTGGTGAACAAAAGCA
>CAZCRF010000081.1:0-7727 GCA_964501065.1 uncultured Fibrobacter sp.
ACGGGAAGGACGTCCGGAGTTCCGGGACGGGCTTTTTGTAATGTCGGCGGCGGTGAGCATGTTTGAAATTTAAACTTTCCGTTACGATTCGGGGACTGTCGGCAGGAAATTTTACGTTCCGGACGGAACTGTTACCGCCATGTCCGTCGAACGGACGGTTTTAGGCGTTGTGCGGCGGAATGTTTCCCGTCCCAATCGGTTTTGGGCATTGTGCAGCAAAATGATTCGCGTCCCCAAGCGGTTTTGAACAATGCTCAGCAAACGACGGCGCACCTTTCTTCAAATACAATTGCTCATTGCACATTGCCAATTGAACCCCTCCCCGCTAAATTGTTAATTTTGCCCCATGTTCCCTCTTGTCAAAATGACGCGTCCCGGAAACATCCTCATCGCCGTCGTCACGCTCGCCGTGGGATACTTCCTTTCAAACGGGACATTTTCTTGGACTCTATTCTGCGCCGACGCCCTGGCGTTCGCCTGCTCCATCGCATTCGGCAATCTTCTGAACGACATCCTGGACATCGATAGCGACCGGGAAAATTGTCCGCAAAGGCCGCTCCCCTCGGGAAAAGTCTCCCTCACGGCGGCAAAAGTTTCCAGCGGCATCTGCGCGGCGCTCTGCCCGCTATTCGCGAGCCTCGGCGAGTTCCAAATCTCCCGAATCCTCTTCTTCGCGGCGATTCTCCTCTCGCTCTTCCTGTACGACCGCTTCCTGAAGCGCATCCCCCTGTTGAAGAACGTGACTGTCGCTTTCCTCTGCACGACACCGATTGTCCGCGCAGCGTTCCTGCCGGAGGCGGATCTTCGCCCGCTCGCCGCCACATTCCTCTTCGCGTTCGTCTTCACGCTCGCCCGGGAAATCTTGAAGGACTTGGAAGACGAAGCCGGGGATTTGAAAGCCGGGATATTCACGTTCCCACTAGTCGCCGGGGATTTCCGCGCCCAAGTCCTGTCTTCCGCTCTGCTCCTCTTCGGGGTCCTTTCCATCCCCATGCCCGTGATGCTCGGATGGTTCCGCCCGGCATTCCTGCTCTCGCTAATCCCCATCCTCCCCATCAGCCTCTCCATTTGCAGAAAAATCTTTCGAAAAGACTTCTCTTCCGCAAAGAAATGGACCAAGGCGGCCATGGTCGTCGGCCTATCCGCCCTGGTCTTGAACGGAATTGCGGACATATTCCGGTAAGGCCATGAAACGATGCATTCTCCTCTGCCTCCTCGCGCTTTCTCACCTGTTTTCGCAAACGACCCGTGAAGAAATCTTCAAAGACGTCCGAAACTTGGGCAGCAACTACCGCGTTTACCCGGAACCGGATTCTTCCGAGCAAAGGACTCCCCCGCCGAAGGGCTACACAGCCTTCTACATCAGCCATTACGGAAGGCACGGCTCCAGATACCATTATTCGGAATCCGACTACGAATATTTGTACAAAGTCCTCTCGAAAGCGGAAAAGAAGGGAAAACTCACCGCCAAGGGAAAAAGCGTACTCGAACGCGTCCGCGACCTGAACTCGACTTCGGCCGAACGCGCGGGAGACTTGACCCAAAGGGGCGCCGCGCAGCACCGGGGAATCGCCCTCCGGATGGTCGAGAACTTTCCCGAAATTTTCCGAGATTCCGTTCCCGTCGAGGCCTTTTCGAGCACGTCGCCCCGAAGCCTTGTCAGCATGGCGGCCTTCCTGGAAGCCCAGAGCGCAAAAGTCCCGGACGTCCGAATCCGGCAGGAGTCGGGAAAGAGCCTGATGGCGTTCATCAAGCCCAAACGGGACAAGTCCATTGCGCAGAACGGCGAATGCAGCCGCGCGAACGAGAAGCTCTACGGACACGTCCATCCCGAGCGGCAGATGCGGCTTCTCTTCAACGACAGCCTCTACGTTTCAAAGAAAATCGACCCGTATGAATTCCAGACGAAGCTCTACGAAATCGGTTCGAGCTTGCAGGGGATGGATTCCGCAACGTTCGACTTCAGCGACCTGTGGACGGACGACGAATTGTTTTACCGTTGGCAGGCGCAAAACTTCTACTGGTACAGCATCCTGGGGAACTGCCCGGCCTCGGGATTCAAGGGTCCCCTTGCGGCAAAGCCCCTCCTGCAAAATATCTTGGATGAAGCGGACAGGGCAGTTTCCGCGGACTCGAACCGCGCGCAAAACCCCGTCCGGGCGACCTTCCGATTCGGGCACGACACGGGAATCCTCCCGCTGGCGAGCCTTCTAGACCTGAACCTCACGCGCGCCCGCGTCACAGACGTCGAAAGCCTTTACACGCAGTGGACGGATTTCAAAATCATCCCGATGGCGGCGAACATCCAATTCGCCTTTTACCATTCCGAAAAGAACGGCGAACCCGTCTTGGTGAAAGTCCTTTACAACGAACGGGAAGAGGCGATGCCCATCCCCTGCCAAAAGGACTGCCCCGGTGCGCCCTATTACCGTTGGGCGGACGTCCGCGCCCACTTCCGACAACTCCTTTCCCGCTGAACCTTGAAACGACTGCTTTCCCTCTTGGCTTTGGCCGCAGCCTTCCTCGTCGCAATCCACACGGGGAGGCTTTTCCTCGAGCGACAACGCGAACTTCGGATTCACGAAGACCTGGTGAACGAAGCCGTCGAATGCATGGATTCCAGGCACTGGAAGTGCGCGGAGAAGGCCGTCAGGAACCTGCTCACGGAATCCCCGGGCGACACGAACCTGCAAATGCACCTCGCGGGCATCCTCTTTGAACAGGGCCGCTATGCAGAAGTCCGGGAATTCATCGACTCGCTGCCCTTTTCAAACGCCGACTTGAAGTTCTTGTACGAGAAATCGGAGAGCCTCCTCCTGGAAGCCTCGCAACTCGACATCCGGAAATCCGAGCACTTTCGGCTCGAAATGGAAGGCAGCCCGTCGAAGATTGAAATCGTCGAAGCCCTGAATGTTCTAGAAATCGCCTACGATTCCATTGCCGAGCTCTTCGATTTCTTCCCCGAAGACAAGATTCCCGTCGTCCTTTACGAACACGGGGATTACGGGGGAAATGGAGAAAGACCCGATTGGGCGTTCGCCGTCTACGACGGAAAACTGCGGATTCCCGTCCGCGCCATGCAGGACCGGCGGATTTACCGGACGGTCTTCTTCCACGAACTCACGCACGCATTCGTGAGAGCGATGTCCCGCGCGAAGGTCCCAAGCTTTGCAAACGAAGGAATCGCCCTGGCCATCGACGGGTCCAGACGGGGAAAGCCGCCCCCCGAAGGCCCCGTGCCGAGCCTCGAAGAACTCTGCGGCGACTTCATCCGGCAGCGGGACGCGGACAAGGTCGAAAGGCTTTACTTCCATTCCTTCAAAATGGTGGAGACCCTCCTCACAAACGGCGGCGACGCGGCCTTCCGCAACTTCCGGGACTTCCTCTTCGACCTGAAGGCCTTGGGGACGGACGCCTCCTTGCAGAGGCATTTCGGGACATCCCTGGAGAACCTTTACCGAAAGGCCGTGCGCTAAGACAGCCCCGACCGGCACTCCCCGTTCTCGATATCGGACATTTTTGCTAAATTTGCGCCATCACTAGAGAGGCTATCCATGTTGGATGAACTTCACGAAGAATGCGGCGTCATCGGAATCTACAACGGTGCCAATGTCGCGCGCAACGTCTGTATGGGACTTTACGCCCTGCAGCATCGCGGCCAGGAAAGCGCCGGATTCGCCATTTCGAACGGAGAAAAGATTCGCGTACGGAAATCCATGGGGCTCGTATCGACCCTCCTCCGCGAATACAACGTCGATGAATTGCAGGGGTTTTCCGGCATCGGCCACGTCAGATACAGCACGACGGGTTCCAGCACGCTCGCGAACGCCCAGCCGATTCTCGTGAGCTGCAAATGGGGACAACTGGCGATTGCCCACAACGGAAACCTGACGAATGCGGCGGAACTCCGCGCCGAAATGGAAGAAGCCGGGCACATCTTCCAGACGACCTCCGACTCCGAGATATTCCTGCACGAAATCGCCCGCACTCACGCCCCGAACTTGAAGGAAGCCATCAAAAAGGCCATTTCCAAGCTCACGGGATGCTTCTGCATGCTCATCCTCACGAAAGACACCCTGTTCGTCGCCCGGGACGGCTTCGCCTTCCGCCCGCTGTCGATTGCAAGGCTCGGGGACAGCTGGTGCGTCGCCAGTGAAACGTGCGCATTCGACCTCCTCGGCGCAAACTACGTCCGCGACATCCAACCCGGCGAGCTTCTCACCATCACCAAGGACGGCCTCCATTCCGAGACCTTCGTCAAGAAGGGGCGGCTCGCGCATTGCATCTTCGAATACATCTACTTCGCCCGCCCGGATTCCAAGATTTTTGAACAGAGCTGCGACAAAATTCGCCGCAAGATGGGCAAGCAGCTCGCCCGCGAATGCCCCGTCGACGCCGACATCGTGATTCCCGTCCCGGACTCTTCGACGACCGCCGCGTTGGGATTCGCCCGCGAATCGGGCATCAAGTTCGAAATCGGGCTTCTCCGCAACCACTACGTCGGGCGCACGTTCATCGACCCGACTCAAAACGTCCGTTCGCAAAAGGTGCGGCTCAAGTTCAACCCGATTGAAGGCGTGCTGCGGAACCGGAAAGTCTGCGTCGTGGACGACTCCATCGTCCGGGGCACGACCCTCAAGATTCTTTCGAAAATGATCCGCGACGCAGGTGCGATCGAAGTGCACATCCGCATCGCATCGCCCCCCGTCGCACACGCCTGCTACTTCGGCATGGACTTCCCGAACGCCGGGGACTTGGCGGCGAACAGCATGACGCCGGAAGAAATCGCCAAGATGCTCGGGGTCGAAAGCCTCGGCTACTTGAGCATCGATGGCATGAAGGAATGCACGGGAGCCGCCGGAGAATACTGTGCCGCCTGCTTTGACGGAGTTTACCCCGAATACGTGGGGAGCGACGCCGGGAAATACAGCTGCGGGTGACCATGCGACAGAACCGCCAGTTCCAAAGACCGAAAAAGAACTTCCCCCTTTTCGGGGGGAAGCGCGCGGAGCCGTCCGTCGCCGGACTTTCAAGGCTTTTGGAATACCACGGCGTTTCCTTGGAACGCGCAACCTTGGAAAAGCTCTGG
This sequence comes from uncultured Fibrobacter sp., assembly GCA_964501065.1. Classification (GTDB taxonomy): domain Bacteria; phylum Fibrobacterota; class Fibrobacteria; order Fibrobacterales; family Fibrobacteraceae; genus Hallerella. The sequence goes on from CAZCRF010000081.1 coordinate 5,090, forward strand.
GCATACCACCGCTTGCTGCGGGAACACAACAAAGACCAGGATCTGACGCGCCTGAACGCCTTCGAAACCATCGTCGAGAGGCATTATGCGGACTGCACGCTCATCAACGCCTATGTTCCCAAATGGCCGCGCCGCATGATTGACGTCGGCAGCGGAGCGGGCTTCCCCGGCATCCCCCTGAAACTGGTCAACCCGGAAATTCGCCTGACTCTTTGCGAGCCGCGGCCGGGACGCATCTCTTTTTTGAACTTGGTCATCCGGGAACTCGGGCTAGAAGGCGTCGACGTCTTCGGGCACAAGGTGACAAGCCGCAGCCTGGACTTTCCCGTCGAAGGAGTCATCAGCCGCGCCTTTGAAAGGATCGAGCTGACTCTCCCCCGCATCGAAAAGGCACTCGTCCCCGGCGGACGCGCCTACTTCATGAAGGGGCCGGCCGTCACGGAAGAACTTTCCTCCCTCCACCCGGAGGATTTCGGCTTCGCCCTCGCCGAGAAGCACTTCTACCGCATCCCGAACAGCACCCAAGACCGGGCGTTGGTCGTGCTTGAAAAACTTTGACGGAAGACTTGGGAATATAAAAGGTTCGGGGAAAGTGACACTAAAACCTATTCCTTTCGAATGATGTGGGGATGCCGAATTTCGGGCCACATTCCTCCGTAGAATGAAGAAATCAATGGATTACGTCAACAATCCTTCAACAAAAGACAGATAAAGACAATCAATAGAATTGTGCCGCATCCCCAATCCTTCAACCAAAGACAGATAAAGACAATTAATAGAATTGTGCCGCATCCCATTTAAAACCTCTTTCATTGCGAGGAATCAACTCGTCAACACAACGATGTTGAATTTGTACAGAAGATACTCTTTCGGAGACGTGTAGCCAAGCCCCATCGCAGCGGCCCACCTCTTGTGACGGGCGAACTCCATTCCGTTGTCGGACGGAAGCTTGAGAGCGTTCTCCTCAAATTCACTTTTTCTTCTTCGAATATGCGCGATAATCGATAGAAGCCCCATATTCCTTCACCTAAATGGATGTGGGGATGGGGATGCCGAATTTTCCTCTCCAATTATAATGCCCTCCCACCCAGCGCCCTACTTTATTCACGAAAAACTCCTCGTCCTCTCCCGAGTCGAACGGGGACTTGCCATGGAGACTTTTTTCTTCATTATACCTCTCCACAAAAGCCACGAACACTCTCTCGGCTTCGCGGACAAAATCTATATTAAGAGAGCCGCCTTCGTGAAAATTAATCTGCACCTTATCGACAAGGCAATCAAGCGAAATACAAAAAGCCACGGAGTGAAAAAATACGTTATGCCACACCCCGGGCACTTTATTTCGTGCGTTTTCGACAATATACACGGCCATTCCTTCGCCAAAAGCCCAAAGAAGCCTTTCTTTAAAAAAATCGAATTTTTCGTTCTCACGAAAGCCGCTTATCGCATCATAAATCCTTTGACGCGAGGATTTCCGAAATAAAGATTCCATCATCGTTCTTTCATCATCGTTCTCACGAAAACCGCTCCTCGCATCACGAATCCTTTGATGCGAGGATTCCCGAAATAAAGATTCATACATCCCTTCAAAAGATTCATACATCATTTCATCATACATCTTTGGCTCCTTTGTTTTTTATTTTGAGTTCACCCCAACAATGATGAAGGCGGTCAAAGTCGCGAGAATGCCGAGCCAGAAGACTAAGGGAGCCTTGCTCATCGGCACATTTTCCGGGACAATTTCCCCCAAGTCTCCATCGCTTGCATAAGCGGGTTGCAGCGAACGCAAATAGACAATCCGGGGACCGTTGTCGTACAATGCAACATGCCCACCCTTCTTTTTGCAGGCGGCTTCTATCTTGCGCTTGTGGCGCGCATTCATTTCGACGTTCTGCTTTTTGCTGCTGGATCCGACGATTTCGTAGTGCGCCTTTTCATACTCATCCAAAAAATCGTCCATCGTATAACCGCTGTACATCACCTGTGCTTCAACTTGTACCAAATCACAATGAGTCGATTTCGGGTAAGAACTGACCCCGGTATAAGTTTTCAAGTACCTGTTTCCGCCGCAGCCGACGATGCTCAAAGCGAAAGCGCACAAGGCAACCACCAAAATTCCATTCTTCATTACATTTTTCCTTTAATGTTTTGCGAATCATCATCGCCATGAAAAAGATAAGAGAATTCGCACGGCTTTTTGTCGCCTGAAAAGCGACATTTTTCAACTTCCACGCTCGCCTTCCCCGACATGTTCTTTCTTCGGGCAAGCCCCCCCCCAATCGTCGGTACGCGGCCGAAAAGAAGGTCGGGAGGCCGGGATTCCCCGTGCAAATCCTGAACCAGGACTCCCCCGCCGGGACGCCTCCCGAACGGAATGCTTTGTTAGAACCGTCTTTGCGAGCGAAGCAATCCATGCAGACAGGGGCGTTGCGGGTGCCCCCGCTAGAAGGGGTAGCGAGCGACGGAGTGCGAGCGAGGGGAAGGCATTCCCCCTTGGAAAATTCATCGATGAACCCCAATCCATTTACGATGTCGGCCTTGAGCTTGCAACCATTTCGACATTTTTGTCATCACGAAGCCCGTGAGGAATGTGTAAATTTCTTTCTGTAAAATCAAAAGGGTCCGGAGAACTCGCCGT
>CAZCRF010000082.1:0-7463 GCA_964501065.1 uncultured Fibrobacter sp.
CGCTTAGGTTTGACACGAACTGCTTTTGTTCACCAAGCGAGCTACAGAGCCGAATAGAAAGCGACCTGTTTCGCTTACGCTTGTCTGCCCAGAGCCAATCGAAGTGGTGGTTTCGACTTCGCTCAACATGACCGCCAATTCTGCTCAACACGACGATGCCCCCTTGCCAGTCAACTAAAGTTCTGACCACTACTCACTACTCACTAACCACTCATTCCGAATTGCTCATTGGCAATGGAAGAAATCACAAGCTCCGCTCACATTTTTTATCTTTCCGCGCGTATGAAACAAGACAATGTCCCATTTTCCATTCCGCTCAAGGAGGGGCGAATCGTTTTCTTGACGCTTCTTGTCCTGCTCCTTGCGTTTTTGGTCTTCAACAACCTCTCCATCCCATTTGCCAGGTCATTCGACATCCGCTGGGGCTATTATGCGACGCTCTTGACGTTTCTCGTCTTTTTGGCGGGAATTCTCGTGAACGCGAAGGAGATGCTGTTGCGGATTCGCGCCCATTTGCCTTCGACGCCTAGCCTCGTCGCGCTGTTCTGCCTGCTCGGATTTTTCACCCTGTTTTCCGTGAACCACATTGAAAATTCGCACCGAGTGCTCTCCGACGAGACCAGTTGGGAATCGATGGGGCTTCAGATGTATTTTGAGCATTCCGGCGGAGTCTGCAACGAGGGGATTTGGGACGGCGGCGTTCTGGATTGCAAGACGGAGGTCAACAATTTCAAGGGGAAGAGCCTCGCGTTCCTCTACTCCCTGGTCTTTCATTTTGCAAGCCCGGACAGGGACACGGCTTTGAAGGTGAACTTTCCCCTGTACCTTTTCAGCCTGGTCGCCTTTTTCCTCGCCCTTTCCATTTGGTTCAAGAGCGACTGGCTCTCTCTTGCGGCGACGGCCTTTCTCGGAGGGATGCCGATTTACTTGATGCAGGCGCGGTCGGCCTCGACGGAAGTCCTCTACATCGCGATTCTTTCGCTGTTGATGGCCTGGTACGCCTTGGTCCCTCCGAAAGAGGTCAAATGGCAGCATTTCTTGCTCACGGTCCCCCTGCTCGGGCTTTTTTCCGGGACAAGGCAAGAGACCGTTTTTGCGTTCATCCCGTTCGCCGTTTACTACTTGCGCTATTTCCGCGGAGCCGTTTACCGGCTGCCGCTGTTCACCCTTTCCGTGATTCTTGTGAGCTGGCCGGCCGTCAATACGATGGCCGCCTACCGGGAATACGACTTCCAAGGCGGCAGTCACGCCGCCCATTCGCTGTCGAATCTCTGGTTCAACGTGAAGTCGGATATCGCGAAGATGATGAACTTGACCGGCGACCCGTCGCACGGGGGAATTTTGGAAAACCCGTTCTACACGTCGTTCACGGTGCTTCTATTGCTTTCGACCCTTTGGCTTCTTTATCGGATGATTTTTGCGAAGCGTTACCGCCGGGGATTCGTGCTGGGCATTCTCTTCTGCATCCAGATTTTCGTCATCTTGTTGAACGTCTCGGGAACTTTTGAAATCGACATCAACCAGAGATACGTCTTGGTGGCCCTCCCTCTATTCGCCTTGATCATGGCTCTTGGGCTTGGGGACTTTTTGGCGTCGCGATTCCTGGAACGTTCGCGCGCGGCTGCAGTCACGGCAATCCTCGCCGTGGGCCTTTCCGTCTTCCTCGCGGAATACCACGCTTCGAGCTTCGATTCGAACATGCTCTATTACAAGAACAAGCTCCTCGGCGAAGAGAACTACCTGAACTCTTATTTGAAAAAATTCCCCGAGAACTCCATCTTCATCTACTCGCGCCCTTGGCAGATGCTCGCTTCCGGGCATTCGAGTTTTAGCGAACAGACTTTCATGGGCTGGACGTCCGACAAATTCGCCGAATACAAGGACAAGAGCGACGGCAACCTTTATCTGGTGCGCGGACAGGACGGTTACGGCAAGGTGAACCGCGATTCCCGGGTCGTCGGCTTCAAGACGACGGATCGCGTCAATTCGATACTCGAGGGATACAAGGTCAAGGAAGTCCTGAAGGAAAGCCGCCTCTTCGGATATCCGCTGACCGTGCATCGGATTCTTTCGAAGCACGGGCTTTCCCGTTTTGCGGAGAACATCGTCGTCGGCGAGATGGAAAACGGGATTTTCCGCATTTCCAAGAAGTTCCCGGAATCCGTCGCCTACGAAGTTTCCCGTGGGGATTCCGTCTTGTTCCGGGGCGTCTTGGAAAATGAAAAGGATTCCCCGTTCGCCGTCGATTCCGTTGCGATAGGGGAGCTTCCCGTCGGGATTTCCCGTTACCACTTCCGGTTCTTCGTCCCGGACGACACGGTCAGGCTCTCGCGGGACGTCTTCGTCGCCGCGCCGTCTGTCGAGATGCTTTCCGCTCTTCCGATGAAAGACTTCTCGCAGGATTGGGGAACGCCGCAGATGAACGAAAGCGTGGAGCGGCACACTCTCCGGGTGGCGGGGGAGGCCTACCGGTTCGGAATCGGTTCCCACGCGAACTCCTCTTTGACATTCGACCTTTGCTCTGGCGGGAAATGCTCGGACGGGGTCTTGTCGGGGACTTTCCATTCGGTCGTCGGACTTGACGAGGAAAGCGCCTGCGGGGACGGGGCCGAGTTCATCCTCCTTTCGGACGGTCGGGAAATCTGGCATTCGAAACGGCTCTATTCGGGAGATTCCTCCCGGGTTTCAGTCCCGCTTTCCCGCGCGGCATCCTTGGAGCTTCGCTTGGAGATGGGGGCGAACAAGGACTGCGACCACGGCGACTGGGCGAACGCCTGGATTTCGGACATCGGGATTTGACGATGAAGGCCCTCGTCGCACCTCTCGATTGGGGACTTGGGCACGCGACCCGGTGCATTCCCGTCGTCAGGGAGTTCCTTGCGCGCGGTTGGACTGTGGATTTGGCCGTCGCGGGGAGTCCGATGGCCGCGCTTTATCGGGGGGAATTCCCGGGGCTTTTGCAAGTTCCCGTTCCGGAATATTCGATTCGCTATCCGTCCCGCGGTTTTGAAATGCCTTTCTGGCTTTTGAAGAATTACCGGCGCATCGCGGCGGTCATCCGACGGGAAAATGCGGTTGCGGAATCCTTGGTGCGGGAGCGCGGGTATGACGTCCTCCTTTCCGACAACCGCTTCGGATTCCATTCGCGAAAGGCCTTCTGCATTTATATGACGCACCAATTGCGGATTCTGTTCCCCGGCTCGCTTTCCGTTTTTGAAAATGTGGGCGTCGCCTGGCACCGGAAGAGGATGCGCGCCTTCGATGCCGTCTGGGTGCCGGACGTTCCCGACTTCCCCGGACTTTCGGGGAGGCTTTCGCACGGCCTTCGGGGGAACGGGGTGAAATACGTCGGCCCGCTGTCCCGCTTTTCGGCTCTCGGCGAGATTGTTTCCCCGGAGAAGAAACGCTTCCGCTTTCTCGTGCTTCTTTCCGGCCCGGAACCGATGCGGACGCAGTTCGAAAGGTCTGTCCTTTCGGCTCTCGAAAAGATTCCCGGGGAACACGCCGTCATCCGCGGTCTTCCGGGGCGGTCCGACTTCGCGGAGGCCGCGCCGAACGTGACTCTTTACAACCACTTGGATTCCGCGGATTTTGCAGAGGCGGTCCTTTCCGCAGAAACGGTCGTCTCCCGTCCGGGATACAGCACCGTGATGGACATGGCCGTTCTCGGCGCGAGATGCGTCTTCGTCCCGACTCCCGGGCAGACGGAGCAGGTTTACCTGGGGAAGTCGCTCTCTTCGGCGGGCCTCGCGGGATTCCTCTTCCAGGGGCATCTTTCGCCTCGAAGGTTGCTCCTGGCGGAAGAAGGGCTGCGTGGGCCTCTTTCGCTCCCTTCCGGCGAGGGGCTGCTTTCCCGTGCCGTGGAGGACTTGACTCTTGGATGGAATAGGAGATGATATGAAACTTTTTACGATAGCCTTCCCGCTTCCCGTCAAACTTCCGGACGCTGCGGAATTCTTGCGGGGGAAACTTTCCGTCGACGTGTCCCAGGAGCGGATTCTCTTTCCGGGGACTTCGTTCTTTTGCGCTCCCGTCTTGCAGGGGGCCGTTCCCGGGCTTGAAAAACTGTTCGATGAGCATGAAAGGCTTTCCGCCGAGGATTCGGCAGCGATTCAAAACCACGGATCCCTCTTTTTCCTCCAGTTTTCCCTGAAGGGTTTCGACGATTTCAAGGCCTTCGGAGCGGTGGCGAAAAAAATCCTCGAAGCGGGCGCACTCGGCGTTTACGTGGAAAATTCGGGCGCGGCCTTTTGCGCGGGGACTTTCAAAAGCCTTGTGGACGGGGATGCTCCGATGGAAGCCTTCGTCAACTTCGTCGAAAATTCCGGGTCGCTGTTCACTTTGGGGCTTGAACCGTTCGGCTTGCCGGATCTTTGCCTGAAGGTCCAGAATCCGTTGACCGAGGATTCCGCGCGGGAAGTCCTTTTGCTCGCCGCCTCGTCGTTATTCGAATCGGGCGAGGAATGCGCCTCCGGAAGCACCTGGGAGTCGGAAGGGGGGACTTTCGACATCCGACAAGAGTTCAAGGCTCCCTATTCCAAGGAATGCGCGGAATGGAACGCCTTCGGTTACAGGCGTTTTGTGTTGCGGACAAAATAAATCAAAGGATTTTTCCGGAAACGCGGCGCCAGCTGCCGGGCGGAAGTCCGTCCAAGGAGAGGCTCCCGATTTGGATGCGGATGAGCCGTAGGGTGGGGTATCCGACGGCTGCGGTCATGTGGCGCACCTGGCGGTTTTTGCCCTCGGTCAGGGTCAGCCGGAGCCAGGAAGTGGGAATTCTTTCGCGGAAGCGGATTGGGGGATTCCTTTCCCAAAGCCATTCCGGTTCCTCGGCGATTTCTGCCGCGCATTCCCGGGTGCGGTAACCGCGGATGACCAAGCCACGCCGCAACCTTTCGACGGCTTCTTCGGTGACGCATCCTTCGACCTGCGCCAGATAGGTGCGCGGATGGCCGTTCTTCGGATTGAGGAGCTTTTGAATCAAGCGTCCGTCATCGCTCAACAGGAGCGCCCCCTCGCTGTCGTGGTCGAGCCTTCCCGCCGCATAAAATCCTTGGGGAAAACCGAAAGCCGCCAAGGTGGGATGCCCTCCGTCCGACGTGAACTGGCTCAAGACTCCGTAGGGCTTGTTGAAGAGGATTGCCGCCATCGCTATCTTGATTTTTTGGATTCCGCCTTGGACAGGAACTTTTCCCTGGGCACGATGAAACGCTCGTGCATGCCGCCGCCGACGTGCCCCCGTTCGTCATAGGCGTCGACTTCGAATGAAAGCTTGCGCCCGTCGATGGAAACCAGCTTGGAGATGCATTCGACTTTCATCCCCATGGGAGTAGGGGATTCGTGCGAGACGTTCATCAAAGTGCCGACCGTGACGTTCCCCGATTCGAGGAACGGTTGGACGCTCGTCCACGCGGCCTTTTCCATCATGGCCATCATGGAGGGCGTCGAAAGAATGTCCAGCTCCCCGCTTTCCATTTCCCTTGCCGTGTGGTCTTCCCCGACGACAAATTCCGCGCTCCCGACAATTCCTATTTGCAATCGGGGCATATTCGTAAAATTCTCGGACTTGTAAAATTCATGGTGGGGAATATAGAAATTCTTCCGCAGCGTCCGCCTTTCGGTGGTGGCGGAGAATGTCGGTTTACTGGCAGGCAGTCGTCGTGCTGAGCGAGAGCGAAGCATCCAGTAGCGGCAAAGGCTCGGCGGGATTGACGTCTTCGGCGTTCGTCCAGTAACGGGATTAACGCCTTTGGCGAATGACGGCTGTTGCCGCGAATCGTTGGAATAATTTTGAATCATTTCTTTCAAAAACCTGTTCAAAAAGAATCACATTTGAAGGAAATGTTATTTAAATTTATGGCATGCCCTCCGCCGTCGACATTGCAAAAAGCCCGTCCCGGAACTCCGGGGCGATTTCCCGTCGGGGGGGCTGCACTTTTGAGCGGCACGAATTAAACGACACATTTCCAAAGGGGAATTTATGAAGAAGAACGCCTATGCGCTCCCGGTTTTCGCGGGTGCGTTTTTGTTTTTTGTCGGTTGCGGTGACGACGTGACCAAGACGACAGTGGTCGAAGGGAGCGGAATCTCGCAGCTCGCCAAAGGAGCTGAATTCCCGGACTGCGACTCTTCCTCGGTGGGCGAGATGCTCTACGCCGCGGACTCGGGCGCACTTTACATCTGCGACGAATCCGGCTGGCGAACTTTGAACGGCAAGGACGGGGAAAGTTCCGTCGACACGGTCGTTCTCAAGGATACTCTGCTGCAAAAGGATACTTTGATTCAAAAGGATACTTTGATTCAAAAGGATTCCGTCTTCTTTTCGCAAATCGACACGGTCGTCTTGAAAGACACGCTCGTTTTCAAGGACACTCTGATCCTTTCGAACGTGGACACCCTCATCATTCGGGATACTTTGGTCGGCTTGAACGGCGTCGGCTGCACCGTGGCGGACAGCGGGAACGGCGTCGTGACTGTCCAATGCGCGGCGGACACGGTCAAGCTCTACAAGGCCCTCTGCGGAACTACGCCTTACGATCCGGAATCCGGCTTCTTTTGCCAAAACGGGGTGCTCCACTTCACCGACAGCCGCGACGGACAAGCTTACCGGGTGACGACCATTGGCACGCAGACCTGGATGGCCGAGAACCTGAACTACCGCTACACGCAGGGGACGGCGGACTTGGATTCTTCGAGCTTCTGTTACGACAACGATACGGCCAACTGTACCAAGTACGGGCGGCTTTACCTGTGGTCTGCAGCCATCGACTCGGCAGCTCTCGCGAACGATTCGGAGAACCCGCTCACTTGCGGTTACGGCGTGGAATGCGAATTTCCCGGCGCGGTGCAAGGCGTTTGCCCGGATGGCTGGCACTTGCCGACTGATGACGAGTGGCTCGTATTGCTCAATGCTGTGGGCGGTATTGGGGGGGCGGGGACAAAGCTCAAGGCGACGAATGGGTGGTACAGAAATGGCAACGGCACAGATGATTACGGCTTTTTGGTTTTGCCTGCGGGTTTCCGCGTTGAAGTTGATGCTTTTGATGGCGAGGGCGAATGGGCGTATCTTTGGAGTACTACACAGACGGATGATGACCACGCGCAAGCTGCGCTGTTGAGCTACGGCGATGGCGGAGTAGGTTTGATCCGCGAGCGGAAACTTTATGCATATTCTGTCCGTTGCCTGTCCGATTGATAGGCGTGCATCAAGGACTAGGGCTGGGCATAAATTGTCATTTTGAGCAACACTAACGTCATTCTGAGCAACACTAACGTCATTCTGAGCAACACTAACGTCATTCTGAGCGACAGCGAAGAATCCAGATGAGCCTTTACTGCAACTGGATGTTTCGCTTCGCTCAACATGACTGCTGTTCTTCTGCAAACAGTCATTCTGAGCAACGCCAATGTCATTCTGAGCGACAGCGAAGAATCCAGATGAGCCTTTACTGCAACTGGATGCT
>CAZCRF010000083.1:0-7367 GCA_964501065.1 uncultured Fibrobacter sp.
ACGGCGAGTTCTCCGGACCCTTTTGATTTTACAGAAAGAAATTTACACATTCCTCGGAATGACGGTTTACTGGCTGGCAGTCGTCATGTTGAGCGACAGCGAAACATCTCTTTACTGTTCCTGGATTCTTCGGCTACGCCTCGGAATGACGTTGATGTTGCTCGGAATGACGGTTTACGGGCTGGCAGTCGTCATGTTGAGCGACAGCGAAACATCTCTTTACTGTTCCTGGATTCTTCGGCTACGCCTCAGAATGACGCCGCGACTGTTCCTAGATTAACGCCTTTGGCGTTAGCGGCTGCGCCTCATCGCGCATTCGGCGAACAAGACAGGCGGGCCGGGAACATCCCGTCCGCCTAGAATGAAATTCACCGCTCAACGGACGAAAGCGATACTGTAGGGCGCGAGCGCCCCGTCGGCATTTTCCACCTTCGACACATCCGCGCCGTCATAAACGTAAACGGATTCGCTCCCGTAAGTGCGGTCGCCGACGTAAAGGACTCCATCCGCAAAGCAAAGGGAGCCTTCCGCATCGGAAACGCCCTCGACGAACGAGACCTTCGCCGAAGCCAAATCAATCTTCGCGAGGGGGACGTCGCCGTACGCTTTGTAGACGGCCGCATAGGCGATGCCGTTTTCCGCATCGACGGCAAAGGCGTAAACTCCCCCGCCGAGCTTTTCCCCGGACACGACCAGTTCGGACTCGAGCTCTTCCAAATCCACCTTCTCGATTCCGCGCTTGTCATCGGCGTCCGTCCCGTAAGAGTCGTTGTATTCGCCTTGGAACGCCACATAGAGATTCCCGTCGGCAAAGGCCATCGCCGTCGGATTTTGCGAAGCGAGGGAAACCGTGTCGAGAAGCTTCCCGTCGTCCAAGCGATACAACGCCAGAAGCCCGTTCGGGAAAGAAGTCGTCCACGTCTCCGCATCATACACGTAACGCTGGAACAGGGCGAAAAGCGTGTCGCCGCTGACTTCCAAATCGACGAGGTTCGGGCTAGTCGCCCCTTCCGTGGTGAAGTCGGAAGTTTCCACCGTCTTGAGGGTCTTGCCGTCCTTCACGGAAACCTGCAACAGTTTCGGCGCGCCTTCCAAAGCGACCCAGATTTTGGAATCGTCGATTTTCACGACGTCGGACGGATTGCCCGCATCGTCCAAAGCGACCTGCCAGACGACCCCCATTGCACTGTCTAGGAGCGCCAAATTGTCCGCCCCGTAACGTTCCAAGGCAAAGAGTTCTCCGCCCACCGCGACAATTTTCGTGTCCTGGTTGAAGGTGGCCTTTTCCTCGGAAAGCTTGCCGTCTTCCACGAACCGGAGTTCGCCCGACGTGTAATCGGAGCCGAAGACGTAGAGCTTCCCGGCGGATTCTTCCGTCGAAGAACTGGAGCTTTCCGCTTCGGCGGAACTCGAAGAGCCCTCGTCGATGTCGGCGGAAGAGGAACTGTCGCTACAGGCCAGGGCGAAAAGGGCCGCGGAAGTAGCGAGGAGGAGTTGGAGTGATTGTTTCTTTTTCATGTTTTTCCTTTTATGTGTTCGCAAACAAGGATGCTTGCGCGGGGATTAAAACCCCTGGGTGAGTGTGAGTTTCACCTCCCTTCCCGGCATGGGGAACGGAGAGTAAATGTTTCTGTACTTTTCGTCGCTGATGTTGTCAACGGCAAAGACGACCCGTGTCCTTTCAAGCGGATTCCACCCGGCGAAGGCGCGGTATCGCGGAACGGCGGGCTGTTCCGTCCGATTCGCCCGATCCGTGTAAAGCTTCGTACGATATTCCGCAGAAAATCCCACGTCAAAACGGAGCGGCAGAAGCAAGCGGGCCTCGGAGAAATAAGCGCGGGCCGGTTCGCCGGGGAGCATCTTGCCGTCATAAGAGGGATGCCCGGTCCGGTCCTCCGTCTTTTGGAACGTCGCCCGCATGGTCACGTCCAAGAATTTGGTGGGACGGCTTTCGAATTCAAGCTCGACTCCGCGCACAAAAGTCTCCCCGATGTTGAAAGGGCGCACGAAATCCCCGCTGACGAGCCAGAAGATGCCGTCATCCGTCCGGGACTCGAAATACGCGAACCGCAGCACGGACACGCCCCCCTCAGTCGACACGAAACCGCCCGCTTCAAATCGGACTGCGGATTCCGCCTTCAAGTCCGGATTGCTGAGCGTCCCCGGGTAAACTCCGTAAAGCTCCATGATTTGCGGCTGCCTCGAAAATCGTCCGAAGCTCAAATGCCCACCGACGCGGGAATCCTTCTTCCCAATCCGGACGCGCGCCATGGCGGAACCGGAAGCGTCCCTGTCCGAAGCGTCCTCCAATGTCCCCGAAAAAGTCGGGAGCACGAAATTCCCCCCGGAAAGTTCATCCTTGACAAGGACTGCAGACGCATCCGCCCCGACGGCCAACCACGGCAAAAGCCAAAATTCCCCATTTCCCGAAAGACTCGCGCTGAACCGGGAAAGCCCCCACCCCTCGGCAAATCCCCGGGATTCATAAGAATCCGCGCCAAGGGCCAAGCGGACGCCGACCTCGAGCCTCTCCCCGGCATAATCCGCGGAAAATTCCGGGAGCAGCCTGTAGCCGGCAGCGCCGTATTCCAGATACTCCGTCGAATAATAGCCCAGATGGTCGAGCGGATAATAGCTGTGGGCGACGGACTTTTCAAATCGGCCGGAGATTCCCGACGCAAGGCGAAGCGCCCCGTCAAAGAAACCGCGCGATTCAAACCGGTAGCTCAGCTGCAAATTGTCGCCGTCGAATCCAGCGACCCGCGTCTCCGAATCCTCCCTGCCCGGATTCCCTCCGTCCGAACGGGATGCGGTCGCGCTCCACGTGGAAAAAGCGCCGTCGTCGTGCAACAGCCTGAACTTGAACTGCCCGGAATATTCCGTGAACTCAGCGTTCTTCCGCGTGTCGGTGTAATCGTCTTCCGTATTGTAAGCGGTGCCGTTCCTGTTCGTGAACTCGTAATCGTTGTCCGAATGCCTCGCGGAAAGCGCTGCGGAAAACTGCAAACTGTCCGAAGCCGAAGCGTTCACGTCCGCCGCCCCCTCCCAAAAATGATGGCTCCCGGCGGCAAAGAGGATTCTCCCCGACGCGGGATTCCCCTCCGAGGCGCGTCTTCTTACGGCGGACTTCGTGACGAAGTTGACAGCCCCGCCGATGCCGTTCCCGCCGAAACGGGCCGGGACGCGATCCTTGTAAACTTCTATCCTCTCGAACTGGTTCAGGTCCAAAGTCCCCAGATTCACGGCTCCGCCGCTGCCGTCGTTCAACGGGACCCCATCGATGCAGACGACGATTTCCCGCGCGGCGATTCCCCGGATGCTCACGGTTTCAAAACTGCCCAGCCCCCCTTGCCGGTAAGACTGCACCCCCGCCAAGGTCGAAAGGATTTCCGCAGCGGAATAGGGCTTGCCTTCCCAAGCGGACGCCCCGATTTCCACGTAACCCGGACTCCTTTCCCCGGGAAGCTCCGGGGCAGCGACGATTTCCGTCACTCCCAAATTCCGGACATCTTCTCCGAAAACGGCGGAAACAGCAGCAATCCACAGGACTGCTGCACACAGCCGATTGAACCGCAGGCCCAAAAGCCCATGCGGAAAAGAAGTTGTCGCTGTCACTCGCACACGACTCCACGGGGCCGAAAGGCCCGAATGCGCCCCACAGTTCTTCTGACTCGGGAATCTCTCTACCGCCGGCTCCTTCACACCCTCGCGGGCATTGGTTCTTGCCGGTTTCGTCCTCCCTTACAGCGGCGGGACCGTTCCCGGATTTGCAAATTCTCGCATCGAGCAAAGATTGCAGCACGGGATTCTCTTGCGGAAACTGTCGCAGGACTTTGCGGCAATTCCCACAGCTTTTCACGGCATGGGGCAACCCAAAATATAGAAACAAGTCGGGATTATCTATCTTTTGAAGCGAACAATCATGGACGGCATTTATGGAAAAGGCGAAGAAGACGAACGCGGCGAGGCTATTGGACAAGCTCGGAATCCCCTACGAACTGATTCCCTATCCCGTCGACGAAAACGACCTGGGCGCGGAACATGTCGCGGAGACTCTCCACGAACCCGTTGAACGCGTTTTCAAGACGATTCTCGTGCACGGAGACAAGACGGGGCCGCTCATCGGAGTCGTCCCCGGCAACTTGGAAGTTTCCCTCAAGGCTCTCGCCAAAGTTTCGGGAAACAAGAGGATCGACACCGTCCCCCTCAAGGAATTGACCGCCCTCACCGGATACGTCCGGGGAGGCTGCTCCCCCATCGGGCTCAAAAAGCCCTTTCCCGTTTATCTCGACGATTCCGCATTGTCGTTTCCCTTCATTTACGTAAGCGCCGGGCAACGCGGATTGCAGCTGAAGATTTCCCCGGAGAATTTGATGAAGGCGGTCAACGCCAAGGCCGCGCCGATTGCAGAATCGAAGCCCGTTTTACAGGCGTAGGCAATTTTCAAAAGAAGTCGGATAGCGGAAGGCGAGAAACATCTTCTTCACCGTTTCCCGGATGTCCGTGCCCCGGAAAAATTCCCGAATCCGGGAATTGTCCGCACAAATGCGGGGAACTTCGACGGGACGCATCTTGGCCGGATCCTCGACGATTTCGATGGGGACCTTTGAAAAGCCGACAATCGTCTCCAACAACTCCCCCACCGAATGCGCGACTCCGGAGCCGACATTGTAAACATCGAAAGCGTTCTCCTTTTCGAGGAGCATCCGATAAACGTGCACGACATCCTCGACATCGGAAAAGTCCCGGACGGCGGAGAGGTTCCCCACGAAAATTTTCCCGGGAAGGCCGCCGCGGTCGATATCCGCAACCTGTCTGCAAAAGCTCGGCAAGGCGAATGTCGGGGATTGCCCGACTCCCGTATGATTGAACGAGCGCGTACAAACGATTTTCAAGCCGGACCTCTTTCGGTAGAGCTCCGCAAAATTCTCCTGTGCGATTTTTGAAATGCCGTAAGGGTTCGAAGCCGAAAGCGGATCCGTTTCCTTGAGCGGGGAATCCTTGGGGGCGTATTCTTCCGCGCTGCCGACCAGGAGCACCTTCGCTTGCGGCGCAAAGGCGGAAACGGCATCGAGCAGATGAATCGTCCCCTTGACGTTCACGTCCATCGTCATCGCCGGATTTTCCCAGCTTTTCCCCACGGAACTGACCGCAGCCAAATTCACGACGAAATCGGGTCTTGTCGCGCAGACCTGGGCTTTCACCCGTTCCACGTCGAGCAAGTCGAATTCCGGATAATTCGCTTCGACGACTTCATGGCCCGCCCCTTCCAATTCGCGAACCAGATACGGGCCGACAAAACCGGACGCACCGATGACAAGGGTCTTCGGCATCAAATCTTCCCTTCCGCCAAAAGCCTCTTGTCATTTTCGACCATACGCCGCACCAATTCCTCGTAAGAAATCTGCGGCTCCCAGCCCAAAACCCTCTTCGCCTTGGAAGCGTCGCCAATCAGCAAATCGACTTCTGCCGGTCGGAAGAATTTCGGATTCACCTTGACAAGAACCCTGTCCGTTCCCCGAAGAGTGGCGAACTCTTCTGCACCGCCGCCGTGGAATTCGAGCTCCATCCCGGCTGCCCCAAACGCCGCCTTCACGAAATCGCGGACGCTATGCGTTTCCCCGCTGGCAATCACGAAGTCATCCGCCACGGATTCCTGCAACATCAGCCACATCGCGCGGACGTAATCGGCGGAATGCCCCCAATCGCGGCTCGCATCCAAATTGCCCAGTTCCACGAAGTCCTGCAGCCCGGCGGCTATTTTTGCAACGGCAATCGTAATCTTGCGCGTGACGAATTCCGCTCCACGACGTTCGGACTCATGATTGAACAGGATGCCGGAACAGGCGAACATTCCGTAACTTTCGCGGTAATTCTTCACAATCCAATGCCCGTAAAGCTTTGAAACGCCATAAGGGCTCCTCGGGTAAAACGGAGTCGTCTCGTTCTGGGGAACGGCCTGCACCTTTCCGAACATTTCGCTCGTGGAAGCTTGGTAGACCTTGGTCTCGGGCTTCACCAACCGGACTGCTTCGAGGAGATTCGTGACGCCGATTGCATTGATGTCCGCCGTGCTGAGCGGCGTCTCCCATGAAGTCGTGACAAAGGATTGCGCGGCCAAGTTGTAAATTTCATCCGGCTTCGCCAGTTCCATCGCCCGGAGGAGGGACGCCTGATCCGTCATATCGCCGAAGATGAATTCGACTTTCCCTTTCAGATGTTCCGCATTGTTGAAATCCAACTTGCTCTTGCGACGGACCAGTCCGTAAACCGAATAACCCTTCCCCAAGAGGAATTCCGCCAGATAGGAACCGTCTTGCCCAGTGATGCCTGTGATAAGTGCGCGTTTCATGGCGATAAAGTAGTAAAATCTTCCCCGATGATTTGTGCCGAAGACAGAGCTTCGCGTTTAGAGCTTGGAGTTCAGTGGAAAGCAAGGCTTGCGCAAAGGGTGTTTTCAATTAGCAATTAGCAATGTGCAATGAGCTATTGTATTTGAAGAAAGGCATTGCTTTATGCTGAGGGCGGCTGGTGGGTAGTGGTTCAATTCGGAATGTGGAGTTAGGAGTTAGTGGTCTGCGGTTGGCTGTTAGTTGACAGACAAAGGGAGCTTCGCTATGCTGAGCGAAGCGTCTGCCTGTCGCCCGCCTGCCGGCAGGCAGGGCAGACAGGAAGCATCCCTTTACGGTTGCGAGATTAACGCCTTCGGCGTTAGCGGCTGCGCCTCAGAATGACGTTAATATGGCGAGATTAACGACGTTGGTGTTGCTTGGAATGTCGGTTTACAGGCTAGCGGTCGTCGTGTTGAGCGGGCCGCAAGGCTAGAGCGAAACATCCAGTTGCGGCAACGGCTCGTTCGAATCCGTTTTCGGGGCGTTTACAAATGTTTGCGCCGCATTTGAGTCTGTTTTTGGGGCGTTTACAAACGTTTGCGCCGCATTTGAGTCTGCTTTTGGGACGTTTACAAACGTTTGCGACGCATTTGAGTCTGCTTTGGGGAGTTTACAAACGTTTGCGCCGCATTTGAGTCTGTTTTCGGGGCGTTTACAAACGTTTGCGACGCATTTGAGTCTGTTTTTGGGGCGTTTACAAACGTTTGCGACGCATTTGAGTCTGTTTTTGGGACTTCCAAGGCGATTTGTCGCGAGAATGTGGAATCCGTCCCCGAAAGGGCTTTGATGGCGCCCAAGTGGGCGTTGAACCGGGCTGGATAGGGGTTAGGGGTTAGGGATTAGGGATTAGGGATTAGGGATTGGTGGTTAGAAGTTAGTTGATTGAGAAAGGGAGCTTCGTCGTGCTGAGCAACCCGCCAGCCGAATGGCAGGAGCGAAGCATCCCTTTGCTGTTACGAGATTAACGCCTTTGGC
>CAZCRF010000084.1:0-7271 GCA_964501065.1 uncultured Fibrobacter sp.
ATGGAAAAGCCCACTTTTTGCGCATGAATTTACAGAAAAGGACTTGCCTAATCACCAAATAGAAATAGCGATATTCCTTCTGATTTAATCCGAAACGTTCAACATTCAATTCCGATGCGCTTAAAATCAATTTCAATTTTGGCGGAAAGAACCATTTACAAACACGCTCGCTTCCAATAACGGCAACAACAGTCGCCAGAGCCGTTGCAATCGCAGCATAAGCAGTGGCATTGCATTCTTTACAAAACAAGCAAACACCCACACCGAGAAAAAGAATTGCAACGATAACAGAAATAATGAAAAGAATTTTCCTCATACAAACTTCTAAAAAGGATTTGACAAACATTCATTCGATTCTCTATGAAAACGAAAGCGGAAATTTGAGCGGTTCCCCACTCAAATTTCGCTTATTTCAGCACTTATGACGCCCTATCGCAGCAACGGCAGTTGGAGCCGCCCATGTTCTTCTCCGGGCACCCCGCAGCGAAGCTGCCGGTGGGATTGTTCTTGGCGACCAATTGCGGCTTCTTGTAAGCCATCTTTTGTTTTTTCATATTTCACCTCATTGAGAGTTTGTCACAGACATCTGTGACTTAAAAAATATAATCATTTTCCATCCGCTTGTAACATTCCTCTGTGATTTTTTTTCAAACTTTGCCCTCAAGGGCGCAAGCCTGGCGCATTTTCACAGTCCTCTGTAAATAAATACAGACATCTGTGACAAAATTCTCCGACCGACTTGCTAAATAGTGCATATGACAAACAAGGCCGCATTCCCGACAGAAGTGGAGGACTCCCTCCTCGCCGAAGCGGTCGCCACGGTCATCAAAAGATACAGAAAGGAGCGGCATCTTTCCCGCGACCAAATGGCCTTCCAATTGTCGCTGCACAAAAACACCCTCTACGGCGTCGAAGTCGGCGTCAAGCGCAAAAGCGGCTCTTTTGGCCACACGCAGCTCACGCTTCCCAATTTTGTCCGCATCGCCCGTTTTTTCGGACAGAAACCCGGGCATTTCTTGGATGAAGTCCTGTCCGAAACCAACCGCCCCGCCAAAGTGGACGAATTTTAGATTGCGGATTTTCTTCCGTCAAACTTTTTGCAAAATCAATTTTCGGGCGTTTTCCGCACAAATTAAATTCCAAGCGCGTTCCCCGCCGAATCGGACGGCGAGCCTTTTCGTCTGCGCGATTCTCGTCCTCAAATGCCGCGGCAGGGAACTTTTGAGGTAACGCCCGGGAATCGGGGCGTCCGTCCCGAAGAGAATGCGGTCGAAGAAATTCCGCCCGAGCAGTTCGCACAGGTCGCGGTGCGGCATGAAGGCCGTGTCGACAAAGGCGTTCGGGCAATTTTCCAAAACCCGGACGGTTTCGGAGATGGGACGCCCATGGGCGAGAATCACCGGAACGCTTTCGAACCTTTTGCACACTCCCTCGTACATTCCCGCAAGACAGGATTCGCGCTCGCCGGTGTGCAGCAACACGGGAATTTCCCGTTCCTTCGCCAGTTCAAAAATCCGGGCCAACCCTTTGCCGTTCGGCGGCCAAGGCTCCGAAGCGCCGTGCACCTTGAAGCCGCGAATGTCGTCATCGAGATAAAGCGACAAGTCCCTGGATTTGGACAGCATGGAATGCGTCACCCACAAAAAGGGATACGCCCGGCCGCAAGAAAGCTCCCGCATCGCTTCGCGCTCTTCCCGCAGAAAACCGGCATCGTCCGTGACGACGGCGCTCGTGCTCGAATAGGCGAAGTGCGTAATGCCAGCCAAGGAAAGGGTGTGCAGCACGCGCGGCGGCGTGTAGTAGTCGTCAAAATATTGTCCCATGTGCACGTGCGAATCAAAGAGCATGCTTTTGCAAATATACATTCCAGGATTCCAAGTGCGCAAGGAGCGTCCTCTCGGCGGCAGACGGGAATTCCCCACCGGCCTTGTCGTCTTCGAAGGGGCGTTACGGGGTGTCCCCGTTCGAGGGGGTAGCGGAAAACGGCGCGGAACGCGGCGGTTCCCGCGAGGGGGAGACCTCCCCCACCCAATAGATTCCGCTCTTGCTTTCGTTTTGCTAGATTTGCCGCATTATGGAAATGGAATCTCGTTACAATCCGAAAGTCATCGAAGCCCGTTGGCACGACCAATGGAACAAGCACAACGATTTTGCGCCGAGCGGAAAAGGCGAACCGTTCTCCGTCGTCATCCCTCCGCCAAACGTGACGGGCGCATTGCACCTGGGGCACGCCCTCAACGACACTCTCCAAGACATTCTCGTCCGCTACCGCCGCAAAACGGGCCGCGACACGCTCTGGATTCCGGGAACAGACCACGCGGGCATCGCCACGCAGGCCGTCGTCGAAAAGAGGCTCTTCCAAGACGAACACAAGACCCGCCACGACATCGGCCGGGAAGCCCTTGTCGAGCGCATCTGGAAATGGAAGGACGAATACGAAGCCCGCATCACGAAGCAGCTGAAAAGCCTCGGGGTCAGTTGCGACTGGAGCCGCCAGCGGTTCACGCTGGACCCGGTCTGCGCCAAGGCGGTGCGCCACGCCTTCTTCAACCTCTTCAAAAAAGGCCTGATTTACCGCGGTAAACGCCTCGTGAACTGGGACACCAAACTGCAGACGGCCGTCGCGGACGACGAAATCTACTACGAAACCGTCAAGGGGCATTTCTGGACCTTCAAGTATCCGCTAGCGGACGGTTCGGGCTACATCCCCGTCTCCACGACCCGCCCGGAAACCATCATGGGCGACACCGCGTTGGCCGTGCACCCGAACGATGAACGTTACAAGCGATTCATCGGCAAAACGCTCAAGGTGCCGTTCGTCGACCGCGAAATTCCGGTCATTGCCGACGCGATTCTCGTCGACATGGAATTCGGGACGGGTTCCGTGAAAGTGACCCCGGCGCACGACCCGAACGACTACGCCACGGGACTCCGCCACAAGCTCCCGATGATCAACATCATGAACGAAGACGGCAGCCTGAACGAAAACGCGGGACCGTTCCAGGGGATGAAGGGGCAAGCCGCCCGGGACGCCGTCGTGAAAGGGCTCGATGATTTGGGTCTTCTCCTCAAAGTGGAAGACCACGAAATGCAGGTGGGACACTCCGACCGCTCGAAGACCGTCATCGAACCTTATCTGAGCGACCAGTGGTTCGTGAAGATGGACGCTTTGGCGGACCGCGCCATGGCGGCAGTCACTTCCGGAGAAATCAAAATCATCCCGGAACGCTATGCGAACAAATACCTGGACTGGCTCAGGGAAAAACGCGACTGGTGCATCAGCCGCCAATTGTGGTGGGGGCATCGCATCCCGATTTGGCACGCGGACGATTCCACGACCGAAGACGATTTGAAAAAGGCGTTCGCCGGCCGGGACGACATTTACTATTACAAGGCGCAAAACGGAATCTGGCTCATCTGCTCCGAAGAAGAAGATTTGCCGACGGACGCCGTGCCGGGGCATCGCATTGAACAGGAAGAGGACGTCCTCGACACTTGGTTCTCGAGCGGACTCTGGCCGCACAGCACGATGGGATGGCCGGAACAGACGGAAACCCTCAAGCGTTACTACCCCACGAGCGTCCTGGTCACCAGCCGCGACATCATCACGCTCTGGGTGGCGCGGATGGTCATTTTCAGCCAAGAGGACATGGGGACAGTCCCCTTCCACACGGTCTACATCCACCCGAAGATTCTCGACGGCAACGGACAGACCATGAGCAAGTCGAAGGGAAACGGCGTCGATCCGATGGACATCGAGGAAAAGTACGGCACGGACGCTCTCCGCTTCGTAATGGCGAGCCTTTGCACGGACAACCAGGACGTGCGGCTTCCGGTGAAAAAGGAAAAGCAGCCGGACGGACGTGAAATCAACACTTCCGAGAAGTTCGAAATCGGGCGCAACTTCTCGAACAAACTCTGGAACGCCTGCCGCTTCCTCTTGCCGCACCTCGAACAGGCGAAGCTCGAAGTCAATCCGGACTCCCCTTGGGAAGACAAGAGCCTTCTCAAAATCGAAGACTATTGGATTCTCAGCCGTTTGAACTCCACCATTCAAGACGCGACCCGGATGCTCGAAGAGTACCATTTCGCGGAACTCGCCGGCTTCCTTTACCGTTTCGTCTGGGACGACGTCTGCTCGAACTACCTCGAAATCAAGAAGTCGGTCATCAACCGGGAAGCCTTGGATGCCGAAAAGAAGAACGCGATGGCGATTCTCGGACACGTTCTCAAGAACGTCCTCGACCTGCTGCACCCGGTGATGCCGTTCATCACCGAAGAGCTGAACGCGACGCTCTTCCCCGGTTCGGAACGCGTGATTCGCAGCCCGTGGCCCAAGGCCGACGAAAGCCTCGTCAATGCGGATATTGAAAAGGCGTTCGACCGTGCATTCGCCGTGGTGGAAGCCGTTCGCGGCGTCCGCGGACGTTACAAGGTCGCCCCGGCGAAAAAGCTCTCGGCGACTCTTGCCGTCGACGACGCCGGTGTGGAAAAATCCATCGCGGATTGCCGCGCCATCATCACGGAACTCGGCGGACTGGAATCCCTGGACATCGCCGTGAAGGCGGCGAAGCCCAAGTTCAGCGCAAGCGCGGTCGTACCCGGCGGAGAGCTTTACATTCCGCTCGAAGGCATCCTCGACCCGGCGGCGGAAATCGCCCGTCTCGAAAAGGAAATCGAAAAGGCGAAATCCTTTGCGGCGAGCATCGAACGCAAGCTCTCGAATGAAAAATTCGTCAAAGGCGCGCCTGAAACCGTGGTGAATGCGGAACGCACCAAACTCGCCACCCAGCGGGACATCATCGCGAAGAGCGAAAAGGCCCTCTCGGAACTGAAGTAAAGATCGAGACGCAAGGTTCAAAGCCTCCGGATGCGTCCGGAGGCTTTTTTCAAACGCCCGACCGCCGTCAAATATTCAAAACAAGGGCAAGCAAGACGGCTACTCCCCAAGCTCCCGTCTTTTCCGTGAAATAACGATGGGAGAGCATTTCCAAAACGATCCAGCTGCCGAGCAAGTTCTCCTTCAAGAAGCTCCAATGATTGCGAATGTTGAAGCCCGCTCCGACAGAGACGGACAAAAGCCCCACGTCCCCGGTACTGTATTCAAGCCCCGCACTTCCAGTCAACGCCCAGTCTTCGCTCAAACGGAAACCGGTCCCGAGGGAAAGCCCCCCGGAAAGCCCGTCCAAGTCGTATTCGTTGCTGCACCCCACGATTTCCGACTCCTTCTCTTCAGAGATGCCGAACCTGTTGTCGGAATCCTCCTTCTCGTCCCGGATTTCGGAAAGGCTGGTCGTTTCAAAACCGAGCATCGGGGAAAGGAAGACGACCCAATCCGGAGAAATCAACGCATGCAGCCGGACGTGGGTGTGGTAACGCTGGTAAATCATCATGTATTTGTTGTCGATATTGCCGCCGTACATGCGGACGGAAGCTCCCGCGCTCAAAAAGGGAGTGTAAAAGTATTCCAAAGTCCCCTGCCACTGCGCCAAGGTGTTGCACTTGCTGCCGCTCGGAAACAGCGCCCCGGCGGCAAGCCCCACCCCGAAACCGCGCCCGACATAATTCGCTTCGCGAATCAGGGGAATTCCGCCGTCATGCACCTTCCCCGGATGGAGAAAGCTTGTCGCCGGTTCCCCCGCAAGCAAGGCCGGGCAAAGAAGGGCCGAGATGACTGCCAAATTCCCGAAAAAAGACTTCACTTTTCAAATTTATGAAAATTTACCCCTCGAAAGCCGCCTAGGAAAGCGTACCCCGTTCGATGCACGACTCCTTTCGGATTGTTAATTTTGGAGCATGGCAAGCGCCTACCTCGTACAAATGCAACCAATCCCCGGCGACAAGGGTCGCACTCTAGAACACGCCCGGGATCTGGTGTCCGACGCATCGCCGGAGCAGGGCGGGCTAATCGTTTTCCCGGAAATGTTCGCCACGGGATTTTTGGAGAATCCATCGGAAGCCCTCGCCGAAGACATCGGGAATCCGGATTCCCCGACCAGGAGCTTCTTGCAACGGCTCGCAGACGAGACGAAATGCTCGGTGCTCGGCGGCGGAATCGAGAAGTTCCCATGCGGAAAATTCCCCTTCCGCAATTGGACGGGAATCTTTTCCCCGGGAGAGGACTCCCCCATCTCCGTTTACCGGAAGCGTCACCCCTTCGCCGGGGAGGCTCTCCGATTTTCACCGGGAAAGGAGTTGACCGGATTCGAATGGAACGGACTCCGCTGCTTCCCGTTCCTCTGTTTCGACCTGAGGTTCCCGGAAGACTTCAGGCGGGCGAGGCTTTGGGGCGCGTCCCTTTTCACCGTACAAGCGGAATGGCCGAGATGCCGGGAAGGGCACTTTTCGACCCTTCTCCGCGCCAGGGCGATTGAAAACCAGGCCTATGTGCTGGCGACCTCCCGCGCCGGGGAAAATTTCGCCCCGAGCAGGGCTTTCGCCCCGGACGGCTCTGAAATGTTCCCGCCGGATTTTCGCGAAGGCGTCTTCGCCCTGTCCGTTGACCCGAACACCGTTTCCATCCGCCGACAGGAATTCCCCCTCCCACTGCCGAATTTCGAGGACACATGACGGACATCATCCTGCAAATCCAGGCCCAACCCGCGACGAACAACATCCCCCGCCAAATGGCCTTGGTCAAAATCATCCAAAACAAAGTGGTGGCGGAAGCCCGGGATTTCCAAATCCCTGCGCGCATCCAATTCGGCAAGGGCGACAAATTTCCCTGGGACCAGTTCTTGCAAAGGCTCTCCGTTTTGTGGTTCTTGTCCCGGAACGAATCCATCCCCCACGACTTCCGGCTATTGAAGCCTCTCCCGCCGGAACTTTCCGACTTGATTCCGAAACTTTCGTCGAAGGAATCCCTCGACGTTCTCCGCCGATTGGACGCCGCCGGATACATCCGCGCATTCCATTGAACGGATTGTTCTGTTTTTTTCCGTGGCACGGAAGCTTTTGTCCGTCAAGCGGACTGCTTTGTCGTTGGCACGGAGCTGTGTCCGTCAAACGAACCGTTTGGTCGCCAAGCGACCTGCTTCGCTTGCGCAGCGGGCGGAAAGGTAGGGGGCTGCTCAGAGTTGCGAAGGCCGTAGCCCCCTACCTTTCAACCACCCCCTGGCCACGCTTAGGTTTGACAAGAACGTTTTCCCGTGGCACGGGCGGCTTGTGTTCTCCAAACGGACTGTTCTATCGTTGGCACGGAGCTGTGTCCGTCAAGCGGACTGCTTTGTCGTTGGCACGGGCGGTTTGTGTCCGTCAAACGGACTGTTGGT
>CAZCRF010000085.1:0-7188 GCA_964501065.1 uncultured Fibrobacter sp.
GACGGACACAAACCGCCCGTGCCAACGACAAAACTGTCCGTTCTACGGACAAGAGCCTCCACGCCAATGGAAAAAACAGTTCGCCGAATTGTGCAAGTTGCCGTGGTTCTTTTTGCTTCAGCAAATTTAGAACCGCGTGCAATCCTGCCGTAACTCTGAGCAGCCCCCTACCTTTCCCCCGCGCCGGGTAGGCGCAGCTGACCGCTTCGCGGTCAAACTTCCGTGTCAACGAAAAAGCTCCATGCCAACGACAGAGCCGTCCGTTTGACGGACAAGAGCCTCCGTGCAGCGGAACGAACGAACAACAACTGAGCGCTGAATGGATGACGCATCTCGCGTCAAAAAATTTCTCATTTCAGATTCGCAGTCCTTTTCTGGCGGGCGTCCAACTCGTAAATTCCCGGAAAGCCTCGAAAGAAAATGTCGCCGTTTTTGTCCGCGACTAGGACGGTGTCCGTCGTCCAGAGCTTGTGCCACAAATCGTAAATGCGTTTGGCGGCGGGCTTCTCTTTGCCGTCGGCGGTGAGGATTCCCCCGTTCGGCATCCAATGGCGGCTGTCCCAGAATCCCCAGAGGAGAATCCCGTGGACTGCCGGGTGGCTGAAAACCGTTCGCAGGAACATCTCGTATTGGTCGGCGCGTTCTTCTTCCGAAAAGGCGATGCCGCGGTCGTAAGTCCCCATGTCGAACTCCGTCACCTTGATGGGAAGCCCCAGTTCGGCGAGCCTGTCCAAGCGTTCCCGGATGAGTCCCGGGACGACTTTTGCCCCGTTGAAATGGCACTGTACGCCGATTCCCGAAACGGGGACGTTCCGATTTAACATTCCCCGGATGAGGCTGTAGTACCGCTCCGTTTCGCCGAAGGCCACCACGTTGTAATCGTTGATGTACAACGCAGCCGAGGGATCCGCCCGGTGCGCCCAGATGAAGGCGCTGTCCAAGAGTCCCCATCCGCACTTGTCGAACAGGAACGTTTCGTGCAACGGTTCGTTCCAGACGTCGTATTCGGTGATTTTCCCCTTGTATTCCTTCATATCGCGCTCGATGCGCATCCGGATGTTTTTCCCAATCTCCTTGCAAGAGCCTTGGATGCTCCAATGCTTGTCGAAGTTGTACTTTTGAATTCCCCAAATCAGCGTGTGCGCGCGAAATCCCCAATGGAATTCCTGGGCGAAATCCAGATATTCCTGCATTTCCCGGCGTTTGATTTGCCCTTTCTTCGGTTCGTAGTCCGGCCATTTGAATTGATTTTCGGGAACGCCGTACCAGAAATACCGATTGGCCGCCTTCCTGTACCATGTTTCCAGGCTGTCCGTCGGTTTTCCGTAAAAGGCGATGGCCGTGCCGAAGGGGAACGCGTGCCGTTTGAGAGAGACGCGCACCGTGTCGAAGGGGCGGAATCCTTTGATGGAAAAATCCTTTTTGCGGAGGGAGTCGATTCGCGCGTCCGCCGTTGCGTACCAGTCCTTGTCGAACGAGCCGTCCACGGCTTCGACGGAGACGTCGTCGAAGTAGACCTTTCCCGTCAACAGTCCCAGCTGGAAGACGACGTTGTTCAAACCGTAGCCTTTTTCATCGGCGTAGAATTTCATCCGATAAGTTTTCCATTCGGGGGAAAGTTCAAACGACATGGACGTCTTTTGCCGGTAATCGGGCCGTCCGCCTTGCACGACTGCGTTGATGAATCCGCCGTTTTCCGCCCGGGCCTTGAACGAAAGTTCGTAAAATCCCGTGTCCGCGAGGAATTGCGGCGGCTGCAGCTGAAGCCCCCACCAGTCCTTGGGCTTTTTCCGAATGCTGACCTCTGCGCCTTCCGATGCGGCGAAGCCTGCGCCCGGTTTGGCGATTTGTGCGGAGGCGTCCGCCGGGCCCGCGGGATTGTTCCAAAGATACCATCCGCCGTCGCCGAATTCCATTCCGCCGTTGGAAACGAGATTCTTGGCGAAGCCGATTTCCGCCAAGGCGAAGCCGACAATGCACAGGATTTTTGAAAAAGACATGAGTATTCCTTTGACTTTTGGGGATTTTCAAGATGGAAAATAAAAAAATTCCAGATAACCCCTTGACAAGATTTCTTTGATTAAATATATTTGGCCTACCCTATTGGTGATAACACTAGACAAGGTTTCAAAAGTTATGAAAAAGAACATTCTTTTAGTTTCGCTTGGCGCCTTGTTGATTGTGATCGGATTTGTCTGCTTGGCCCAAGGCCCTGCCGACAACCCTGTGTCACTGACGGTCGCACCGATTATCTTGGTCTTCGCCTATCTGGTGGTCGTTCCGATTGGAATCCTCTGGAACGGCAAGAATCAGAAAAAGGGCGATTAGCTCAGTTGGTTCAGAGCAGCTGCCTTACAAGCAGCGGGTCAGCGGTTCGAATCCGTTATCGCCCAGAATTGGGGTGGTAGCTCAATTTTGGTTAGAGCACCGGCCTGTCACGCCGGAGGTTACGAGTTCAAGCCTCGTCCATCCCGCTTAAAGCCTCTCTGCAAAAGAGAGGTTTTTTGTTGTGTTTCTTCATTGTTTGGGTGTATTTGTGGGAATCTGTCGCTGGAGTGCGTCGGCGAATGTGTTGATTTCGATGACTTGACCACGGTCGTCACTCGGCAAAGGCGT
This sequence comes from uncultured Fibrobacter sp., assembly GCA_964501065.1. GTDB lineage: Bacteria > Fibrobacterota > Fibrobacteria > Fibrobacterales > Fibrobacteraceae > Hallerella. The sequence goes on from CAZCRF010000085.1 coordinate 2,617, forward strand.
TGATTTCTCTACAGTAAAGGGATGCTTCGCTATAGCCCAGCATGACGACTTTTTGTTTACAGTCAACTAACCGCTGATCACGATTAAGATTCTGTAGGAGTGGCGGATGCCGTTCACACGCGTCGCCCGAATCGCCCTGCGGCGAGGGCTGCTGCCGGGTATTTCACGCGAGTGTGGTATGTCCCGTCGAGGCTCTGGAGGAATGCTTGGGGAAGTTGGGCTAGGTCGCGCAGGTTGAGTCCGCTTTCGGATAGCTGCCCTTCGTTCAATCGGGAATTGATGGTCGCCCGGATCAGTTCTTCGAGCTTTTCCGGCGTCGGGCTCGGCATGGAGCGGCTGGAGGCCTCGATGACGTCGGCGAGCATGAGAATTGCCGTCTCCTTGGACTGCGGCTTCGGCCCGGGGTAGGTGAAGTCTTGGACGCGCGTGTTCTCCGGGTCGTTCTTTTTCGCTTCCAGGTAAAAATATTGGACGACGCTCGTGCCGTGATGTTCCGCGATGCCGTTCAAAATGACGGCGGGAAGCTTGTATTCCTTCGCCAAATCGAGCCCCTGGCTCACGTGCCCGATGATAATCTTCGCGGAATCGAGGGGAGGGAGATCTTTGTGGGGGTTGATTCCCTGTTTTTGGTTCTCGGTGAAGTATTCGGGGCGCATGGTCTTTCCGATGTCGTGGTAAAGCGCCATGGCGCGGACCAGGATGGAATTGATCCCGATGTAGTCGGCGACTTTTTCGGCCAGGTTCGCCACTTGGATGGAATGGTGGAATGTTCCCGGCGCCAAATCGGAAATCCGCTTGAGCGCGGGGCGGTTGAAGTCGGAAAGCTCCATCAGCGTGAGACCGGTCGTGATGCCGAAGGCGCGCTCCGCCAAGTGGACCAGCAGGACGGACGTGATGGCGCACCAGAAGACGATGTTGATTATCCCGGCGATGAAGGTGGGGTAGAAATTTCCCCAGTGGAAGCGGTTGCGGAGGAGGAGCTGGACGGCTAAAACGGCGGCGAACAGGACTATCGCCGAAAGGATGCTCCAAATGAATTGCGAACGATACCGGATGCCGTTCAATCCGTGCTCCCCCGCCCAGGAGACTCCGAAAGAGAGAATTGCGGTGGAAAGGTCGAAACCGGAAAGAATCCCGAGGAACGACGCGGAGAAGGCGGCGAAGAGAGTCCCGAGTCGGCTGTTGTAAAGGACCGTCGCCAGAATCGGGGACAGGATGAACGGGTAGAACCAGATGGAATCGATGTCTTGGGGAAGTTCGGGAACCGTCTTTTGAATGTATTCCGCGAAATGATGGATGATGGCGAAGCAGACCAGCTGCAAGGCGGTGATGGCGACGATGGACCAAATCTGTCGGCGTGTCTTGAAATTCTTGGCGTAAAAGTGGAAAAAGTAGAGGAAGAATAGCGCGATGACCAGGACGATGAATATCGCTTGGCCATAGACGGCGGTGAATCTCCGGGAATTCTCCTCCTTCTGCATGGCGTTTTGCAGGGCTTCCAAACGTTCGAGGACGTCCTTCGTGACAATCGAGCCTTGGGAAATCAGTTCCATGCCGCGGGGAATCATCCCCTTGGAAGAGTTGACTTGCGCTTCCGCTTCGGCCCTTCGCCTGTCCGTCTCCTTTTCCAAGTAAAAGACGTTTGGCGAGGTGAAGACGTAAAGGGCTTCGTAAAAGGCGCTCTGCAACCCTTGGCTCTTGAAGTGCTGCTTGAGGTCGGTGAACGCTTCGTCGATGGAGCGCTCGCGGGGCTGGATGCGGCTGGCGTCGAGCTTGTGCTCTTCGTTGTCGCGGACAAAGGAAACTTCCGTCTTGTTGTAGGGGATGTATTGGACGTCTTGGATGTTGTAAGTGTCCCGGAACAGCTGGACGCTCGTGTTGGTCGTCGCGAGGAGAGTGTTCGATACGCCGTTGTCGAGCATCCGCCCGAAGATGTTCTTCAGGGAATCGCAGGCGCTCTTGTTCGACGAAAGCTGTTGCACGGCCGTGTTGGAGAGCTTTCGGGTCAGCTGTTGGAAAAGTTGGGAAGCCTGCAGCACTTTGGCGTGGGTGATTGCGGAATCCTCTTCGCTTGCGGCTTTGATTTCCGCTTGGAGCGAGCCGTATTGCGAGAGCTTTTCCAGATAATTCTTCAAGTCGTTTGAAATGCGGACCGTTTCGTCGTGATTGAATTCGAAGACGGCGTAAACCTTGTCGCGGGCCTTGGCCCTTTCCGCGGCGACTTCCTGTTCCGATTTGGGGACTTCGAAAGAAATGGGGGCGACGATTGTCCTCGGGCTGATTTCGCCCAAATGGGGAATTTCGGACTTTTGCGCCAAGTCCCTGTCGGTGAAGAGGGCGACGGCCAAAATGGCGACCGCCGCGCCGCCGATGAACAGGTGGAGCTTCAAGGACTTTGGAATCATTTCTTGCCTCCGTTTTCGTAGGCTTTGACGATTTCGCGGACGAGAGGGTGGCGCAGCACGTCCGTCGGGGGGAAGGCGATATGGGCGATTCCCCTCACTTTTGAAAGGAGGCGGATGGCGTGGGCAAAGCCGGAAACCTGCCGCGGCCCCAAGTCAATTTGCGTGGAATCTCCCGTGATAATCGCCTTGGAATGCGTGCCGAGGCGCGTCAGGAACATTTGCATCTGCGGAATGGTCGTGTTTTGGGCTTCATCCAAAATGATGAACGCATTTTTGAGAGTGCGTCCGCGCATATAGGCGAGCGGGGCGACTTCGATTTGGCCGTCTTCTTGGTATTTGCGGAGCTTTTCCTGGGGGAGGAGCTCCGCTAGGCTGTCTTGGATGGGTCTGAGGTACGGGGCGATTTTCTCCTTGAGGTCGCCGGGCAAAAAGCCCAGGGACTCCCCGGCTTCGACTGCAGGCCGCACCAGGCAAATCCGTTCCGCTTCCCGGAGTTCTAGGCTTGCGACCGCGATGGCGACGGCCAGGAACGTTTTCCCGGTGCCAGCAGGCCCGTCCGCAAAGAGGATGTCGTTCTCTTCGCAGGCCTTGACCAGTTCCGCTTGGGATTTCGTCTTGGCGAAAATGGGGACTCCGAACCTGTTCCGCAGGATGGGGACGTTCGGGAGGGTGAATTTCGACTCCTTGTCTGCAGAATCCGCTCGGGGGGCTTCTAAAAAGCGGGAGAGGGCCTTTCCCGAAAGGGGGACTCCGTTCTTCGCCGCCATCTTCAGCTGGTCCAAGAAGGACATCGCCCCTTCGATGTCGGCACTTTCGCCCTTCGGCTCGATGCGGAGACCCGGCATTCTGGAATGCACGATAACGGAAAAACGGTCTTCCACCATTCGGAAAACCGTTTCATTTTCTCCGGCGACAAGCCTCTTCAGCTCGTCGGACAGGGAATAGCGGATTTCAGATTCCATCTACTATTGGACGTCCGCAGAAGCGTCTGAGGATTCGCTTTCTTGCGTGGAAATGCCGAGCTTGGTCTTGGCTTCAAAAATTTGACGGCGCAGTTCGTGGTTCTCTTCCGTGGCCTTGAAGGCTTCTTCTTGGGTCTTTTTCAGTTCGTCCTCGTCGACCTGTTGAGCCTTGGCCGAACCGCCGTTTCCGCCTTCTTCGGAATATTCGGCATCCTCGTAGCTGTCGTCCCCCCCTTGGCGAGAACCGGCGCAAGCCGCGAGAGAAAGGGCGCAAAAGGAAGCGAGGGCTAATTTCCAGAGTTGAGAGAAAGACATGTTGACTCCATGCAAAAAATGATTTACCCGAAATATATATAATTTCTCATCGGAAAGTTCCGTTTTCAGTGCAAAAGCCGCGAAGCCCTTTGTGGATGCGGCTTCCGCCCTTTCCAACGCTTGCCACGTGCGACCCCCGAAATTCACCGATTTTCCACCCCTGTACGAACGTTCGTGCACACTTCCGTGCACACTTTCAAGCGGGGGCTACCGTCGCCACAGCGTAATGCGCCCTCGTGTCCAGCACCGATGCGGAAACCCTGCGGACGTGCCGCCAGTCGTCGTCGGCGAGCAGCCCCGAATCCTTGAGCAAGTCCAGGACGGAAGTCAGCTCGTTGTCCAAGTCCCTGCGCCTTGCGTCCCCGAACGACACCCCCAGCGACACGGAGACGGGGACGGTGAACGCCCCGTGCGATTTCGCCAGCAGCTCCAGCTTCGGCTTCTGACGGGCGTGCCAGCGGCGGAACTCCTTGCCGGGGACGTTCAGCCCGTTCTTGAGGACGACCCTGCCGTTCTTCTTCGACGGGATGGGGGCCTCAATCTGCAAGGAGACGGGTTCGTTCATCCGCCCCCCGCCATGGCGAGCACGGCCTCCTTGGACGGCATCAACACCGCCGCGATTCCGAAAAGGGCGCACGCCGCAAGCAACGCCACCATCGGGATGAGCGCGGGACTCTTGCGGCCCGGCTCCCCGAGAAACAGACAGTACAGCCAAACGACGGAGCTAAATCCGCCAAACATTCCGCAAATAATCGAGAGGTGGAAAGCCGCTCCGTATGCCTTCCCCACGATTTCCGAAAGCCAAATCTCCATTTCAAGCCCTCCCGTGAGATTCTTTCATTTCCACAGCAATTGCCCCCTCGGCGTCTTGCCGTCTTCCGCCAGCCCGA
>CAZCRF010000086.1:0-6726 GCA_964501065.1 uncultured Fibrobacter sp.
GACTTGCTCGATTCCGCCATTTCGGGGAAAACGGACTTCGACTTCTGGTGAATGCCTCCGAATTCGTGGCTTTTGCGTTCCCCCATTCCTTGATTCCAAAATCCCGTTTACAGCGTTCGGATGTAGGCGACCAAGTCGTTCTGCGGAATTCCGCCGTAGAGAGTCTTGAACGAACCGCTCAGTTTGCCGTTTGAGTCCATTTCGATTTCAAAGCGGGAAACCATGGCGTACGGGAACCTGGCTTCGACGAAATCCTCTTCCGGAAGTCCGCAGACGGAATGCTCGATGGCGGCGATGACTCCCGCGTGGGAAACGAACAGGACTTCGCTTTCCGAATAAATGCTCCGGATGAAATCTCCGACGCGCCTGTCGACGTCGTGGAAGGATTCCCCGCCGGGGAAGCGGTAGCCGCGAAGGTCCGCCTTCCATGCGTCCATTTGGCTTTTGGGGACGTCGGACAGTTTGACGTTTTCCCAACTGCCGAAATGCATTTCCCGGAGAGCGTCGGCTTTTTCTATGGGAAGGTTCAGGGCTTCGGACGCCTTCTCCGCCAACTTGTAGCAGCGTTTCAGCGGGCTTGAATAAAGCCGCTCGGCACGGCAATTCTCCCGGAGAACCTGGATTGCCGGGGGATATTCGCGCACGAAAGAAGGGGAGACGTCGAAATCCGACCGCCCGTAGCAGACGTCGTTCGGGTTGTAGGGCTTGGTGTGGCGCAGAGTCCAAAGAATCATGGGCGAATGCCTTCGGAAAGTCTTGTCTTTAAAACAAAAATCCCAGACTGGCCTTCCACATAAGAATTCACAAGTCCGTTGCTGCTTTCGCCCTGGCGGGTTGCCCGCAAACAATCATTGAAAGGGGTCTGGGACGTTCAATAGTAGAATTTTTTTTGAAAAAAGGGAAAAATCAACGAAAAAATGTGTTCCCTGTTACATTTTTAATGTAAACAAATTGAAACTCTGCAAATTTTATTTTAAATTTAGCTAGAATGGGCGGCTAAAAGTTTTTCCCGTCGATTTGGGTGAGTGTTATGAAAAAAGCGATTTGGCATTTGGGATGGATTCTTCTGGGATTGACGGTTTTCGCTGCCAATTCGTGGGGGGAGACGACCTACGAAAAGACGATTTGGCCGTTGAAGTTTTCGGATATCGATATTTCTGAAAAGGACGCGCAGGTCGAGAAGTGGAATTTGCTGTTGAAGTACAAGTTGTTCGCGACGGGGCTTTCCGACGGGACCGGCATCACGTTCAAAGGGCAGAACATTTTCATCACGGACGAAGTCGGTTATTCGGGGAGCGCGACGGGCAACTTCAAGATGGGCGGAAATACGCGGCACAAATTGGGCGGCCCTGTCCTTTTTGGTGGAAAGTTCGTCAATGGGGACGGTGTGGACACGATATCCACGGGCCCCACGCGGTTCTTGGGGTATTTTAGTCCGAGTTCCAACGGAAGGGAATCCAACTTTTTCGGCGGATACTTTTGCTTGGACGGGAGCTACAACAGCGAAAACACCAGTCCGGGGATGACTGCCGGCGTGGGAATCATCTTGAGCGCCGACAAATGCGCGACGGAGGAATACGTCCCGTTTGTCGACAAGACTTTGGACGTCCCCGTGCTTTCTAGCGATTATTCCCCGGTTTACCATTCCGCCATCAACGCGGATGGGAAAACAAAGTACATTTTTGTGCCGCCCTATACGGAAACGGATTCCGCGTCCTTCAACTATTATGTGGAATCCATCAGTTTCTCCAACAACGGGAAGCTCTACGTGGTGATGCCGCCGGGCGGTCGCTTGACCAAAGTCTTTTTGAACGGCTCCATTACGGGGCTGGGCTCCACGGCGAACAACGACATCGTCGTCGCTTACGCAAATTCGGAATCGGGGTGGAACGCGGCGGATTCCTCTTGGGATGTTTCTGAGTCCGCCTTCACGGTTGTTTCAAATTCGGATTACGCGGGGAACCTTTTGTTCTACACGCCGAACGACCTTTCCATGGGTGCGGGGCAAAAGCTCATGCAGGGAACTTTCATCTCGGGCGGGACCATCTCCTTTGAGCAGAATTCGACTTTCGCCGGACAACTCTTGGCGAAGGCCATTTCCATCAACGCGGACTTTTCCGCGAAGGATTTCCGCTACGTCCCGTTCGACCCGCCTGTGTTGAACTTGGATCCGACGGCCCTCGCCAGCGGCAAATTTCAGGAGAACGATCTCCAGCAGGAAGTTCCCGTACATCTCGACACGACTTCGACGACGGACGTGAAGTTCAATTACTGTTTCGTGCTGAGCGCGGCGGCCGATGCGAACGTCGACCAGCTCGCGAATGCGAACGACTTCAATACGAACGGGATGCCGATTTGCACGGTGAACGCAAACGGGACGATTTCCGGGGATTCGGGGAATGTCCTGATCAAAGCCGGGTCAAAAGTCCCGACCGTGGAGACGAACGTCACCGTGACGGTCAAGTCCGACGGCCGAGTCGAAGGGGACGAAAGCTTCAAGCTGTATGTTTTCAACATGAGCGGCGCCGTGCTCCCGGGGAACAAGCGCACGGGGTACTTCACCCTCTTCATCAAGGATGCCGACAACAACTTGCCGCCTACGTTCGCCGAAGATGCATATGCGTTTGACGTCGATGAAAACAGCGCGGCGAACACTCTTGTCGGGACGGTCGTCGCGGAAGATAAAAATGCCGGGGACGTCCCCGTTTACCGCATCGCTTCCGGGGATTCGAACCTCTTCGCCCTGGATTCCCTGACCGGTAAAATCACGTTGAAGAAGAACGTCCTCGATTACGAATCGAAGGACACGACTTTCACTCTTTACGTCTATGCGACGGACGGGCAGGCGAATTCGGATACGATTCCGGTGACGCTCCACGTGAAGGACGTGAACGAGACGCCCTCCTTGGCTGACACGACTTTCTCGGTTGCGGAAAATTCTGCGAAAGGCGACACCGTGGGGACTTTGGTCGGGTTCGACCCGGACTCCTTGAACGCCTCTTTCTCCACTTTGACATACAAATTAGTCAGCCAAAGCGACGCTTTCAGTGTCTTGGCGACGGGGGAGGTCACCGTCAAAGGCGCATTGGATTTTGAAACGGCGAAGTCGTATACAATCCGCGTCCAGGTCTCGGACGGGACTTATTTTGACTCGGCGACGGTCACGGTCAAGATTCTCGATGTCAACGAACCGCCCACGATCAAGAATGCCGTCGTCACCATTCCCGAAGATTGCGCGGGTTGTTCGGCGAATGAGAAGATTTCCGCATCCGACCCGGACGGCGACAAGCTCGTGTACAAAATCGTGAACGATACGAGTTCCATTTTCACCATAGATTCGGCGACCGGTCTGATTTCCCTGCAGAAGGGCATTTCCCTCGACTATGAAAAGGATTCCGTCTACACGGTCAAGGTCTCGGTGACGGATCCCCTCGGCCTTTCGGACACGGCGACGGTCACGGTCAAGGTCTTGAACGGAACGGAAATGGTGGAAATCACCAAGGCGGAATCCGGCGACTCGACGTGGACAAATCCCGACACGATTTACACGAACAATTCCCGTGGCGACATCACCTACACGACGCCGGAAGGCACGAAGGACACGACCGTTTCCCTGAAAGAGGGGAAGAACGTCATCGTGGTGCGTTTCCAGGATGGTTCGGACACTCTGGTGGTGTATCTCAACACGAAAGTCCCCCTGGTGACCGTGACCGCTTCGAACGATTCCGCCGGGCGCGTGAGCGGCGTCACGATTGTGGAGCAGATGGACGAAAAGGATTCTTCGAGCTACGTGCGCTCGAACGACCCGGTGATTTCCGTGACGGTGACGGACAGATCCGGTGAAACGGCGAAAACGGTGACGACCCAGGTGAGCGTCCACTTGGACACGGTCTCCGTGCCGAAGACGAAAATCGCCGAAGCGGAAAAGACGATTGGGAAGGTGACGCTTGCCGACGAATCCGACCTTTCCTCTTCCGTGGAAGTCTCGCACCGCGTCGTCGGGGAGAATAAAATCCAGGTCTCTTACAAGGACACGACAGCTTCGGGAACGGTCGTCACGGTGTCCTATTACACGGACAGCGAAGGGAACCGCCTGGTAGACGCGAACGGCGAGGAATACTACGAAGTCTCGACGGTTTTCAAGCGGGCTGACGGGACGGAGGTGACCCTCACATACACGGTGGATGCGACGGGGACTGTCGCCACCGATGCGGACGGGAAGACCCTTTACACGGTCAGTTACGAGACTGCGTCCTCTTCGGATGCGGCGACGGGAGGCTCTTATCGGGTGATCGTCTCTTACACGATGAATGCTTCGGGGAAGGTTTCTCTCGACGAAGGGGGGAACGTGCCTTATACGGTGCAGTATTTCTACACGGACGCTTACGGCAACTCCGCCTTTGCGGAAACGCGCGTGGTCGTCGATACGATTCCGCCCAAGGTGAAAATCATTTCCCCGGAAAACGGCAGCGTCGTGAGCAATGTCTCCATCGAAGTCATCTGGACAGTCGACGATATGGAACAGGACACGTTGAATTTCCAAGGATTGAACGACGGCAAGAACCAAATCATCCGCACCTATCGGGACAAGGCCGGGAACGAAGCCTCCGACACGGTGATGGTCATTCTCAAGTCGGGCAAGCTGATAGAAGTGTCCGTCGCGGATCCTCTCGTCGCCCCGGATGCGAAGACCGTGGAGAAATTCACGGCGGCATCGAACAGCGAGCCGGGGACAAGCTACGCTTTGAGCGTCTACAACGCGAAAACGGGCAAGGAAGAGGAGACCCAGGCGGGTTCGACGGGCGGTGTCTCGGAAGGTTCCCACAAAGAGCCTTATGAAGGCCTTTCGGGAAAGCATTTGGGAGTGACTCTCGAAATTACGGCGCAGGCCCCCGCCATCGATGAAACGGGAACCCTTTCGACTCTCGAGAGCATCGTGGAAAACGGGAACATCGCCTTGGACAGCGGCGGCGGCTGGGATCGCACCATGACGACGGTCGAGGACTACGTCGAAAATTACTGCTCCGCGGAATTCCGACGCGCTTACGATTCCATCGGCACGGCGGCAAGCCTCTACACGACCAAGGTCTCCATCAAGATTTGGCTCTTCACGACCATCGGGGACTTTGTCGACGATTACAGCTTCACGCAATACATCACGCCGGATTACGTCGACAAGACGGGCGGCATCCAAATGTACTTTGAACTGAAACCGGACGGTGACGGCTACCTGAAGAATTCCGAAGGCCGCTTGCTCGGAACGGGCGCTTACATCTACAACACGGAAGTGAAAATCCGCTCCCAGTTGCAGTGCGAATTGCCCGACCACAAGCGCGGCTATATCCGAAAGGACGACGACCGCATCCTCACCAAGTGGGGGTATCGCCGGCCGGACCGGTGAACGCTTGGACATTAAAACGGTAAAACGGCCACTCCCATTTTGGGAACGGCCGTTTCTATATGGAGTGGGTCCGGTTTTGGGTGGAGCCTAACTTTCATACGGCACGGGGTTCTCCGCGACCATTTTCAACGGCTTCGCTTTTGTTGCGTCCGGGAAGTTCACGACATTGTCTTCTGTCGGACTGACTAAGCCGAAATATTTTTCAAAGAACGCTTTCAGCTTCTCGATGACGGTCTGTTTCTTTTTGTCACGAGAACCTTTGCCGCCGAAGCGAGAGACTGGCGGCATCAAACGGTCGACATCTGTGCCAGTTGTTTTGAGCACGCCATCGCGGAAAGAGTTTTTTACGAATTTTCTGGTTTCTTCCGGCTTCAATTTTTCTTCGGCAATCAAAGCCTGAATATCTGTCTCACGCTGTTCCTTGACAAAGCGTTGCCAGTCTGCATTGACGTCGGTGTTTATGTTGATGGTCGCGATGAAGCTTTCAATCAGTTCCCTTTTGGAACGGAGCTGCAAGCTGGACTTGATTGCCTTGTCAATCGCGACAAGGATTTCCTTGTCCTTGCAGTTGCCGTCATGGTATTTCGCTACTAACATCAGGATATAATCGATGTTGACTTCGACCTGCTTGACCAGTTCCATTTCAAACACAACATCGTCCATGATGCTGTCCTTGCTTCCCGGCTTCGGCTTGATTTCATCATACACATCATGGTATGTACCTGTGTAATCCTGAAAATCAATCGCAGACAAAATCTCATTTCCGGCGAAACGGTCAAAGGCAGACAGAATGTTTCTCAGACGGAGAATGTTGCCGAACAGAACAATGAAGTCTTTCTTGTTTTGTTCTCCGATAATAGGTTGTCCTAACGGATATTTCTGCAACAGTTCAGCAATTCGTTCCTCATAACCTTTTTGCTCACGCCCTTTATCATCTACACAACCAAAGTAATAGTCCTCATAAGATTTCAAGAGAACCACACCGTTTGCTTCCTTATCTCCGAACAAGGCGATTGCATCATTAGTCGCTTCTTCAAGGTCACGGAAACAAACGATATTACCGAAAGTCTTAACAGAGTTTAGAATGCGGTTCGTTCTGGAAAATGCCTGTATCAGACCGTGCATTTTCAAATTCTTATCCACCCAAAGGGTATTGAGTGTTGTCGCATCAAAGCCGGTCAGGAACATATTGACCACGATCAGCAAATCTACTTCACGCTTTTTAACCTTGTCGGATAGGTCTTTGTAGTAGTCCTGAAATCCCTTACTGGAAGTATCATAGTTTGTTTTGAAAGTCTTGTTATAATCGTCGATTGCCATTTCCA
>CAZCRF010000087.1:0-6501 GCA_964501065.1 uncultured Fibrobacter sp.
ACCGATGTTCTTGCCGCTTCAGCGGCTTAGAACAACGAGCCTAAGGCCACGTTTAGGTTTGACGAGGATGGTTTTTTCGTGGCACGGGCTGCTTGTGTCCGCCGAACGGACGGCTGATGTTCACCAAGTGAACTGTTTTGACCGTGATACGGACGTTTCATCATTCTGAGCAACGCGACCGCCTGCCGGACGGGCAGGAAGAAAAGCGTGCAAGTCGAATCCTGCGGTCTACCTGCCGTAGGCATGGACGAAAGCTCGCTTTCGAACATTGGCGAGGCGCAGCCGCTAACGCCGAAGGCGTTAATCTCGTTACAGTAAAGAGATGTTTCGCGTTGCTCAATATGACAGCCCTCTTGCCTACGCCATTCTGGGCTCCGCGCCTTCCCGCCCTCAACATAACAATAGCCCGTGCAAGGCAACCGCAGGTCTGTTCACGACTCACTAGCCTCTGACCACTCAACTGCCACTGGCCGGCGGATGCGAGTCCTCTAAAATCAACTCCGGAGCGCCTTGATGAATCTGTTTTTTTACATTTTGTGGTATCGCCCACATCCCCATCCGGGGTGGGTCCGGACAAAACTAGATTCACCTTTTAAGGGGGTGGGTCAAAGGGTGAAAAATCCTCAAGGAGCAGAGATGAACAAGAAACATTTCGCAATTCTTTCAGTTGCCGTCGCGTGCGCCTGGGGTGGCTCGTTCACGGACAGTCGCGATGGTCAAGTATACAAAACGGTGAAAATCGGGATGCAGACCTGGATGGCGGAAAACTTGAATTACAAGATGAAGTCCAGCTGGTGCTACGATAACGATGCCTCTATTTGCAAAATTTACGGGAGGCTTTATCCGTGGGATGCCGCTTTCATGGCTTGCCCTAGCGGCTGGCACTTGCCGAGCGAGGAGGAGTTCTGGACATTGATTGAAACGGTGGGCGGCGAATACGTGACCGGGAAAAGGCTCAAGTCAAAGTACGGCTGGAAAGAGGAGGGCAACGGTACGGATGCTTACGGATTTTCGGGCTTGCCGGCGGGCTACCGCTACTCGGACGGCGTCTTCTACAACGCGGGCTACGAAGCTGTCTTTTGGAGCGCCACGGAGTACGATGCGAGCAGCGCGCGCAACATGCTCTTGAGCAGCAACGCCGACGACGCGACCCTGTACTACAGCCAGCTCAGCAAAGTCTACGCGTTCTCCGTCCGTTGCCTCAAGGACTCCGACTAGGCAGGCGCGAAGCGCCCGTCAAAGGGATGTTTCGCTTGCGCTCAACATGACGACTGCCAACCCGTAAACCGTCATTCCGAGCAACATCAACGTCATTCTGAGGCGTAGCCGAAGAATCCAGACGAGCCTTTACAGCAACGGGATGTTTCGCTCAAGCCTTGCGGCCCGCTCAGCACGACTTTTTTGTTTACAGCCAACAAACCGCTGACCACTCCACGCTAAGCTCTGACCACGATCCACTTCAGTTGTCGGTGATTAGTTTTTAGTTGTTAGTGTCGCTGCACGGAGGCTTATAGCCGTTCTGAATTTGTCGATGCAAAAAGAAAAGACCGATCAAAGAACCGGTCTTTTTCTTGAGCTACCTGGATTCGAACCAAGACAAACAGATTCAGAATCTGTTGTGCTACCATTACACCATAGCTCAGTGCAAGGTGGGCTAAATTTAAAAAATTTGGTTAAAACGGCAAGGGGGGAGAAAGAAAAAGAGTCCAAACTTGCGTTTTTTCGACAGTTTGCAGCCAATTCATGAAGCGGATATTGTCCGAAAAACTGCGGGAAATGCTGGAACTTCCCGAAAGGATGGACTCGAGGACGACCGTGCGACGGTCGGGAACTCCCGCGAGCCTCTTCGCCTCGGCGATGGCGACGTCGAATCCCCCGATTTTTTGAATCAAGCCGTTCCGCACCCCTTGGCTGCCCGTGAAGACGCGCCCGGCGGCAAGGCTGTTGTCCAGAGAATCTTTGGAAAGTCCGGTCGCCGCACTCACCACCCCCAAGAAACGGTCGTAAAAGGAATCCAGGTAATTTTGCAACGCAGCCTTTTCCTGTTCCGAGAAGCCGCGCCCGATTCCTTCCGCATCCGCATGTGCATGCGTCTTGACGGATTCCACGCGAAGTTTCAGCTTTTCCAAAAGCCCCCGTGCACTGACCTTCCCACCGAAAATTCCGATGCTGCCGACGATGCTCGAATTCTCGGCGACGATTTCATTCGCTCCGCAAGCGATATAATATCCTCCGCTCGCTCCCATGTCGCCGATACTTGCGACGACGGGCATTCGAGTTTTCGAAAGGGTGTGCAATCTGTGCCAGATTTCGTCCGAAGCGAGAGCCGAGCCTCCCGGACTGTTGATGCGGACAATCAAGGCGGCGTATTCCGCAGAGCGCATCAGCTTGCCCAAAGCGTCCAAGACTTCCGCCGAACCGGTGCTGCGCGTTCCGCTGATGGGATCGTAGCCGCCGGAGCCGTCGACAATCGTCCCTTCGATGTTCAGGAGGGCGATTTTTGCGCGAGGACTCCAGTCCTCGTCAAAGATTTTCCGATTCGCCTTTGGGGAAAAATCCGTCGGAGTCGCATAGGGCGCGTCGACGTCGTAAAGGACATTGAGCGCGTAAGGGACGACTTCGTCTAAATAAAGGAGCGTATCGACAAGCCCGAACCTTTGGGCATCGGACGCGAGGAGGCTCGGATTCTCAAACAGGGAGTCCAAGATTGCTGCATTCGGGGTGCGGCGGCGGACATTCTCCGTCAAGGTTTTCCACCATTCCTTGTAAAGGGATTCGTAATTGGACCGGGCTTCCACGCTCATGGAATCCGCCGTGTAGGGTTCCACCGCCGACTTGTACGCTCCATGCCGCAGGAGTTCGACTTTGACTCCAAGCCAATCGAAAAGCCCCTTATAATAAAGGACTTCCCCGCCGACGCCCCGATAATTCACTCGCGCGGAAGGTTCCAACACAATCTTCGACGCATGGCTCGCCGCCAAAAGGACAGTGGGGCGAATTTCATCCAAATAGGCGACAGTCGCCCGACCTTGGCGATTCAGCTTTTCCATCCCCCGGGCAATCTCCTGCGAAACGGCCGTCCCCGCCCTGTAACCGGTGAAATCGAAGACAATCAACTCCGCACTTTTGTCCGCCAAGAGCAAATCGAAGTGTTCCCGCAAGGATTCGAGGCTGAGCGCGCCAGGCCCGAAAAGGGAAAAACCGGGTTCCGTCTCTTGGACGGGCGTCGAAAGGGGAACGCGCACAATGCGGGGGAAAACGCCCGGAGTCGCCGAAACGGCCCGATGGTATCCGACGGAAACGTGCCTCGGCTTGAAATCGTCGTCGATGGAGAGAGTCCCGGCGAAAAACCTCCCGAAGCCATGGGAAAGATAGACGCGGAATTCATCGTCCCCGTGCAAGGGAATTTGTACGCCGACGTTCAAAAGCCCGAGTTCCGCTTGGGCGAGCATCCGGTGGGTGTCCGCGTTTTCCCCGGCGTAGCTGACGGAAAGTCCATCGAAAAGGCGGAGGGTCGCCCCGTAAGTTTGGACGCGCCGTTGATTTTCCGGTCCGAATTGCAACGCGTGCCGGCTGTCGAATCCCAAGGAAAGCCATCGGAACGGGCGGACGATGATTCCCGGCGTCATCGAGAAGTCCGTGCCGTTGAAATCCGCGCTGCGAAAAGCCCCCGTCGAAATTCCCAAAAAGGCGAACCTGTCCAAAAGGGGAATGGAACCGATGACGTTCCAACGCGATTCGTCGAACCCTTCGTAATCCGACTTGTAATCGAAGGTCGCTCCGAAATAATCCCCGTTGATGCCCGTGGAAACGGCATAAACACCGTCCTTGTCCTTGCCGAAATTCAAAATGGCCCCGCGGGAATCGAAGGCGGAAATCCCCGCCGGGTTTCCCAAAAGCCCGTTGGAATGCGGAACGGAAGGGAAATTCCATTCACCGGGGAGATAGGCGAACGCGGACGCGGCGAAAAGTAAGCTCAAAAGGGATTGTTTCATGGACAGTTCCGAAAAACGCCGGAAATTCCATTTCCCCGGCGAAAGTCTTTTGAATGACCGGGGAAAAGATAAAAATTCCGCCGGGAATCATTACCAAGCGATAACCGCCGGGCACGACACCGAAAGATAAGAACCGTTGTCGTTGGAAACTTCGACACTTGGAATGACGAGATTCATTTCGGACGACAAGGTGGCCTCGGCGCGCGTCCATGTCGAGGAAACCTCCCCGACGATAGCGGACCAAGTGTATTGGGAAATGCCGAGATCG
Source organism: uncultured Fibrobacter sp. (assembly GCA_964501065.1). Taxonomy (GTDB): domain Bacteria; phylum Fibrobacterota; class Fibrobacteria; order Fibrobacterales; family Fibrobacteraceae; genus Hallerella. The sequence goes on from CAZCRF010000087.1 coordinate 4,264, forward strand.
CTCTCACAGCCGGAAATTTCCCAAACGGCCTTATCCCCGAAGGAAACGCTTGTACTCTCCGTCGTACACTCGCATCCCGTAATCGGCGCAACGACCACTTGGAGCGGCGCGCAGGAAATGGTGTCCCCGCTCCCGATGAGGAGCTTGGCCGCGTAAGTGCCCGTTTCCGGATATTGCCCGGAAGCCGTCGTCTTGCCCTTCCCCGAAGCGCTCCCTTCGTAAGAACCGTCCAACCACCATTTGAATTTGACCGAGGCGACCGTCGAAGAGTCGAAATCCGTCTCTTGGGTGAAAACCCACTTGACGCTCTTGGTCATGACGATAGTGTCCTTTTCCGGAGCGCAGGAGCCGAGAATCTGAGCCGCTGCGGAACTCGACGAAGCCTTTGAAGAACTGGACCGGACTGCGGAAGAGCTCGAAGCCTTCGCACTGGAGCTTTCCACGGTCGACGAAGAGGATTCCGGTGCGGATGCGCTGGAAATTTCGGCAGCCGACGATTCTCCCGGCAAAGGCGCGGCCGAAGAAACTCCCGAAGAGGAGCTTTCCAGGCTTTCGCCCGAAGAAGGGATGGAGACAGCCGCGGAAGAATGTGCCACTGCCGCAGCACTCGAAACTTCCGTGGAGCTGTCAGAAGAAAGTATCCCGTTAATCGCGCTCAAATCCGTCTGTTCGCAAGAGAGAATCAACCAAAGGACGGGAAACAGCAAAAATCTTTTCAAAGGAAACTCCCTCCCCAAAGGGCGATTCGGCCGCCGACATTCCAAGCCTTGGCATGGATGTTCCTTTCATTCGCCCGGAGCGACAGCGGTTCGTTCAAATCGTAGGCTCCGAACAGCGAGACGTCCAAGGACACGGCTTTCAAGGGGAACCTGTATCCGGCGGAAAGTTCGACGGGGATTTCCACGTTGGATTCCAAGTCCCAACGAAGCCCTTGCTCTTCGCTTTCGCAAAGGGTGATCCGCCTTTGCAACGGGAAAAGCGCAGCGGCCCCGAGTTCCGCCCACGCTCCCTCCTTCGGGGAATTTTGGATGCGGAACGCCCCGCCGCCGCCTAAGCGCCAGAACCCTTCGTTGACGGTCGCCCGCGTCCCTTCGCTCACGTAAACCGCTTGGTATTTTCCGAGGGCGGAAAGACGCACCCCGAAGTGCCCGTAGCTGAAAAGCCCGGAAATCCCGAAGCCGAATTGCGGAGACGTGAAATGCTCCTTGTCCAACTTGGCGCTCCAAAGGCCGAACGCTCCATCCCCGTTCAAGCCCAGGGAAATGGACGGAGACGCTCCATCGGAAGATTTCCCCTCGCCGGATTCCCCGGCAAAGACCAGGCTTGCCGCCAAGAAGATAAAGCCCAAGATGCAAAATCCACGAATCATTCCAAGTCGGAATATACACAAGACTTCCCCGTGAAAAAAGCAAAAAGAATTTTAGATTGTTTCGAATTTTTTTACAAAAGGCGGAATCGGGGGATAGTGATGAGTGGCTAGGAGTTAGTTGTCTGTAAACCGGCCTGAAGACAGTGCTTGGTCGACTGTCAACCAGGCCTGCCTTCGGCAGGTGGGGCGCGTCGTGAGGCTTTGGTGCCAACGGGTGTTGAGAATCGGCGTCATCTCTCAAATCACCTTCCCCCGTTTGGAGTGGCTCGACGAAGTCCTGGTTGAATTGAAGGATTGCAACACGGCGGCTTTCAGTACGAAAGGTTACGTCCAAAATCCGATGGAGCGGCCGATTTTGCAAGACGCCGTCGGCTACCATTATGAAGGAATCGAGGACACGGACGGATGCGTGTCGCCGGGGACGCGAACAGACCCCGACAGAAACGGCGTTTACGAAGGAAATGTCGCGGTGGGCGGAATCCGGAAAAAGTTGCGCAGCACCTTCTTCCCACGCGAATGGTCGCCGTGGCAGGTGGCGCATGCCATCAAGGAGGCTTATGAGAATCGGAAATTAATCGTGGGAAATAAGTATCGAGGAGAATCTCAATGGTTTCCTGTTGAATTTTATCTTGATGCCCAAGAAAAAATCAAAACAGCATATCCAATCAAGGAAAACGAATGAATTATAGAATTAAGGAAATAGACGAGAAAACGATAATTTTTGAATTCAATCCTCCAAATATTGTATTATCTTTCTTTCTAGAAGGCGATTTTACGAACTTTCAAAAAGAACTTCTTGTCTTGATTGAAAGTGTTGAATGTGTAAATTTCTTTCTGTAAAATCAAAAGGGTCCGGAGAACTCGCCGTT
>CAZCRF010000088.1:0-6440 GCA_964501065.1 uncultured Fibrobacter sp.
AACGGCGAGTTCTCCGGACCCTTTTGATTTTACAGAAAGAAATTTACACATTCGTATTTCGCCACGGTGAAGTTTTTGCCCGACCGCCCGATGACATTCTCCATCATTCCTCCATACAAAATTGACGTTTCAACATTGGCAACGAGGCAAAGCAATACTCGCTGAAACATCCCAATCGAGTTGATGAGGCAGGAGAGTTGAAATTTTCAACGGAATAAATTGTAGGATTGTCCGTGTAGCTGAACCACACAGCGGAATCTTGTTCTGGAATGATGTTGATGTACACGCCCCCCTCATTCATCATTTTTTTGACATCGATTTCCGTTTCGACTCCAACTCGATATATTTGCAAATTTACAGAAATAGCCTTTTGGCTATCGCGCATTACAGCCTCCCCGAAAAGCACGCGGCACGATATCCCCAAAAGGTAAAGACGACGATTCTTCTTTTCATTCGACGATTCTAATGACATAAGCGTTTCAATGATTTTAAGGACAATTCTAGGTCTCGGTGTTGTGATTATTCAAACAAGTAGCTCGTACTTTCATCCATTTCCTCAAAACAGACTACGCTTTCCCATATAGGCAAAGAGACAAAACAGTATCCGTCACGGCAGCCCATCCGGGTCGAAGACGAAAAATTATAACTTGAGCCGCCATTGTTTACCATGCTTCCGCTATAACTGAACAGCCACGCCGTGTCTTGTTCTGAAATGACAAAGACGTTCGTTTTCCCAACTAAAAAGCCTTCCAAATCGAGAACGTTTATTCCTTCATCTTTTGTGATTTGGAACGCAACCTGTTTGTTCTCCATCTCCTCATCATAGAACCAACATCCTATACTAACGAACCAATCTTCCTGTTCGAAATTCACCGTCGTGTCGTCATAGGAATAACGATACAATTGTTCGTCTCCATTCTTTTTAAAAAACAATCCATGAGTGCTTTCGCAAAGAATATCATCGCCCGTATATGCTTTGACTCCCTCTACCCGCGTTTTTGATATCACCCCGACACCAACAATTTGATTTGTATCAAAACAAATATCCAGAACTGGATCCACCGTTTCCAAACAAGAAGCCAGTACAAACGCCAACAAAGGAAGGATGTGTCGAACCATCCGCATCGGCCTACTCCGCGAACAAGGCAACAGCGTCATCCAATGAAAAACCATTATTATTTCCAGCGATTGCGCCGCTCGATGAATTTGGAACAAAAGGCACCCACGTGATTTTCGCATTCTGATGCACAACAATACTCTTGGCGTATATCGCCCCGGTGAAATTTTTGCCCGACTGCCCGACGACGACTTCCGCATTGGGCGCAATGATTGTCCCCGCGAAATCGGTCTGGATAAAGACGCGGTTCGTGCCGTGATAATAAACCATGATATGCTTCGCCGCGGAAATCATATCGTCGGCGACAATGATGCCATTCCACTGGAAATTTTCCCCTACATGAAAGATTACGCTTTCGGCGGGCGCAAGAAATCTTGATCCAGATTGAAATTCCAGCGCGCCCAAGTTGAACTCTCCCGTCTTGTCAAATTTCAAGTCCGAATTGGAATTGAAATTGTAGCCCGTGTATTTTGAATCCGCCCCGAATGATCCGGAACGGAAAAGTTCACCGGCATCGACGTTCTTCTGGAAATCCACGGAGAAATCCGTATTTGCCGAGTAGAAGTCCATCAAATTGGCGTAATACGCCGAATTCACGCCGGACACAGCCGAGTGCGAAACAACCGTTCCCGTTATCCTCGTGGTGGAGCTTTGCTGCGTTATCTCTCCGCCGGTTTCGAGATTCCCGTAAACGGCGGACCTGTCCCGCATGAGCACCGATTTGGCGGAATACACGTTCCCCACAAATGCATCCACGCCGAGCCTTACGCCGTAATCGCCGTCAAACGACTCTCCGTAAGACGCCACGGGGCAAAAGCCGCCGTTTTGCGCGACGCATCCGGCACGGTCATTCATTTGCAACTTTTCCGCAGACAACAAGGCGACGGAAAAGTCCTTGCAATTCGGAACAACTCCATCGGGATGCTTTGCCGCATCGAATCGGTCGCAATTGTGGGCAAATCCGTTCCCCAAGAATCCGGCCTCCTGGTTGTCGCAGAATCCGTCCCCATCGGAATCCCTGTCCATCGCCACGTGCAGCCCGTCCCCGTCGAAATCGGATTGAAGTACAAATGAAATCTGAGGTTCATTCACGGAATGGTAAACCGTCTTGCCTTTCGCATCTGTCGTCGCATATACATACGGCATGAACTTGTCACTGTAAGTCTCGCACTTCTTGTAATCCAGAATTTCCTCGTAATCGGGAATTCCGTCCCCGTCGGAATCTGCGCTTTGCGGATTCGTTTGGAGCCGTTCGGTTTCATCCATGTCGACAATGCCGTCTCCATCCGAATCGATGAAAATGCTCGCATTCGACGAACGCCCGTGCGCATGAAGCGGAGGGACGTAATAACTGAAGAACAAGTCGGAGCCGATGTTTGTCCCGGCGAGAGCGTCGATTAAGGCTCCCACTCCGTTGCCGATTAGATTCGCAACGACATCGAGCCCGAGAAAGGAGATGTTGCCGTAATAACGCCACTCGGAACTTCCCATATTGTCCGTATTCAGCAAATGGATGTACACGCCGCCGTCGGATTGGATCTTGTAGCCGTCCAAGACCATCGAATGGGCGCCGTTCGCGCCCCCGTTGAGCTGGGAAACGCCAAGGACATTCCCCGATTCAATGGCGACGACAATCGCGTGAATGGCGGGGCTTCCGGCATACCAGCCGTCTGCCAAAGGAAGCGCACCGGTCGCTTTGTACGCATCCAGAAAAGATGTGTAGACGACTTGATTCCACATCCCTTGATTCAAGGCATAGTTCACGGCCTGCATCGTCTCCACGGGGCCGCCGCCGTCCGCATTCCCGAATCCGCCCCGGACTTTGTACAAAATTTCGTCTTCGGAAATGTCTCCGCCCTTGTGATGATTCAGCATTTGGGCCATCGTGAGCCAGCAGCGGTTTTGCACTGCGGAATTTGATTTGTCACCCATCCAATCTAGTTTTGGAAAAACCTTGTTCCAATTAAGCGAATTGAAGCCGACGTTCCAATTGTCCGCCAGCATCCGGGTGTCTTTCATGGCGCAAAAAGCAGAAGTTCCGAAACATCCATTCTTTAAGTACTCTTCTTTGTGAGCTTCATAAGCAGTATAAACATTCTGGCTCACATAAGTCCATTGCAACCACTCCATGTTTTTCGTCACCGAGTTCGTGCGCGCGTGCAGCGTCTCTTTGTGGACAAAGATCTGGATGACGCCGAACGGGTTGGCTCGGCTCTTGAAAGAACTCCATGTGTTGGAAACGACGTTGCCGCCATAAAAAGCGGAATACACGACAGGGGCCGCATACTTTGTCGCCCTTTTCACGGTTTTCTTCGCCCATTTCTTGAATTTTTTGAACAAGCTCCGAGACAACGGGCTGTTGCCGCTGATTTGCCGCACAGCATCGTCGCCGGTGATGTAAAAGTATTCCTCGCCGCCTTCATTTTCCGTGACGGACGTTTCGACAAGCGGTTCCGCAAGCCAAACATAGTCCCCCGTCTGGAGAACGGGGATTTTCACCGCAGTCTTCGCCGTGAACATCGAGACAGCCGTGTCGGCGAATACGGCGGAATCGCCGCGTGCCAAGACCCTGATGACCAGCAAACGATACCAGTCCACGCCGCCGACAGGACTCCATTCAAGCGCCAATGAATCGATGCCGTTTTCCTCATATTGGAGAATCGACGACAAAACGACGGGCATCGGATTTTCACCGGGTTCTTCCCAAGCACGGTAGAATTTCCAATTTTCCACATGGCGCGCATCCAAGAACTTCCCGGAAGAATCCTTCTGCAAGGAAAGACGCTGCCCGTCGACAAGTCCTTGGTTGAAGCCCATGTCAAAATCGGCCTTCACAAAAGAATCCGCCGATTCCCAAAGTTTTTTCGCGACAGCCGTTTGCGCACCGGTCGGTTTCCAACCATAAGCAAAATACGCCAGAAGATTCCCACCGCATACCACGCTCCATTCGCCGCGACGTTCTGCACTGTCTTGGGAAGGGATATAGCCCCGCCAAATTTTATGCCCAAACGAATCTGTTGCCGCATCATTTAAATCCGCAGAGATGGAGACCCCATTCCCATTTGCAAGAATAACCGAAGTCGAATCAGAATATAGTTGTCGCAACACCTGCAAAGAGATTGTATCTTTTCCGGTTTCGACAAACTGCACGACGGGGCATCCGGGGGACTTGCCCGCATCGAGCATCAGCGACTTGCCGCCCGACAAAACGTCCATATTTTCAGCCATGGAAAATTCACGGGACGTCGGTTGGGAAGGGTCGTCGCCTTTTGTCCAAGTCGACCAATCTTTGTTGTGAAGCCCCACCGCATATCCCGAATTTCCCCCGAGAGTGTCCCCGGGATAGAGGATTGCATCGGGGAAATAAATCACCAAAGTCGCACCAACAGAATCCTCAAACGACCAGTTCGCCATTCCGCCGGGCAAATAATACAACTCCGGCTCCGCGACGAGAGACGTATCTTGAATCACATGGTAGCGGATTTCGATACCGTTCAAAGTGTCACCGGAATGATTCTCGATTTTGAACCGGAACACCGTCTGATTCGCTTGCGAAAGTTGTTCATCTAGAGTCCAAACAGTAAGCGCACCTACCAAATTCGACAGGGCAAGAACCAGGCAAGGGAAAATTCTTCTTTTCATTTGGCGTTCCTCATGGCAGCACATGCCTCATCGGGTGAATATAACTAAAAAAAAATAGCGGACACCAATAAAAACATACATTACCTTCAAATAGAGGGACTCCTATGAGAAATCTTTACATCATTTTTACTGTTTTATTCTCGGCAACTATCGAATCATACGCAGAAGGCGGATGTTCAGGAGAAGAACAAGCCTCCGGAATTCCAGCTCAATCTTGCTACGAAAGATTGTCCTCATTTAACGTGGGACTCCAAACCAGCGACGGAATATTTTTTATCGATTTCGGCAAAGACATCCAACACAACGGAAAAACCTATAGAATGCGTTTCTTTATTACACCAACTAGCACTTCATATAACCAAATACAGGCCTTGGCTCAAACCGGCTACGCCACTCGCAGCAGAATGGAGATTATCTATCCAAATTATGCAACAACCACCGTAACGAACGCCAACGCAGGGTTAAACGACACGAATTGCAGTACAAATACGGACAATGTAGGCAATGCAGCCTATATGTATTGTCCAATTCAAGCTCTCTCCATTCTTGAATAGCTTATGATTAAAGCGGCTTCGTTACTGTTTACACTTATTCTATTTGCTGCGCCTATTTTTGCAACAGTTCACGTTGTTCCCTATAATATTCGGACAGTCCTTGATTTAAATGACGGAGACACTCTTTCTCTAACAGGTTTCCCTACAGAATGGATTTATTCCCGCGTGATTCTTGGTATCAACTCAACGCCATCCGTTCCTATGGCCGGAAATCTCGTCATCAACAATTGCAACTATGCCTTGATTTCCTATTATCGTGAAATAACCTTTGCCTATACAAGTGAAATAACGATAAAATTTTTGGGTTCAGCTCAAAAAATGCCCATTCAATGGTGGGTTGATGGAGGAATCGCTTCGTCTCCTTGCGTATCTGCGACAGAAATGTCAAGGGAAGATTCGGTTCAAATAACCTTGAAGAATTTTGCAGATTCCTTGTACGCCAACAAGATAAAGAATTACAAAAGTTTGGGAGAACTGAATTCTGAAACAATTTTTGAAGGCAGTTCGGAAAATTTTAAAATTGAAAAACTTCCGAGTTGGTTTTACAATCGCATTTACGTACAAATAGAACCTATAGACGGCCGAGAATTGAACGGTTATGCGTATGCTGGAGGGAAGCGAGCCAAAACATCTGGCTGGAACGCCAAATTCGCCATTGTGCAAAAGAAAAACTACACACCGACATTTGAAATAGCGTTCCCAGAATACCGAAAAGTAAAGCTTAAATGGTGGGCAGAAACAAACACCCCAAACGAAACGTCCGTGTCCGCGATAGAAGAAAGAATGGGCAAAGACTCCGTTAAAGCAATCTATTCTTTTGGAGAAAGCCCATACTCCAAAGGAATGGTTAGTTTGATATTTGATAAGCGAAATTTTACAGACTCAAATATTCCAGTTGTAAAAAAACTCTCATTCAATCCACAAGGACCTAGTCAGACAAATGATTTAGGAATACGGGGAAGCATTTATGCTTTTGATGCCAACATAAATGTCGGTGACAGCGTGACTCTTGCCATACCTCTTGATTTTAACTACAACCCCAAAACGGATTCGATAACAATCGAGCATTTTATTGATTAGGCAAGTCCTTTTCTGTAAATTCATGCGCAAAAAGTGGGCTTTTCCAT
>CAZCRF010000089.1:0-6215 GCA_964501065.1 uncultured Fibrobacter sp.
GTCGCTTGGCGACCAAAAGTCCGTTTGACGGACACAGCTCCGTGCCAACGACAAAACCGTCCGTTCGGCGAACAAGAGTTAAAATGTATATTTGACGGCATTTGGAGTCCCCGGCATGAAGCGAATCTTTTTTCTAATCGGATTGTGGAGCGGAATCCTCTTCGCTGCAGAGGTTCTCCGCCCCGTTTCCTCGCCGCATTCGTCCGTGACCGTCGGGGCCGTGGCGGAACTTCGGGATGACGTTTACAGCCTCGATGCCCGGCTTTCGACGGAAGTCGCCTTTTGCAAGTGCTTGAGCGTTTTCAGCGACATTTCCTACCGTTTCTTCAGCTATTACTGGGAGACGGAACTCCATGACCAGCTCCACGAAATTGTCGATTTGCGCGTGAACGGCCTGAACGAATCTTACGTGGGCGCAAAATTCTTCCCACTGGAATTTTTCGGCATCTCCGCGAACTTCCGGTTCTCCCCCGGGGAAGGCAGTCGGGACGACCGTTTTCGCCGTCTCGCCGTAGAGCCGATGGCGGTCTATCCTTTTACGGAACATTTGGAAATCGGCGCGGCAGTCGGTTACTACGCATTCTTCGAAAAGGACCGGTTCGAACCGGGGGATGAAATCGGTGGGGAATTCTCCCTTCGATGGAAACCGTTTTACAAATTGCGGACTCCCAATGGGCTTGAGCTTTCCTATGTGTTCCTGCTCCGGCATCGCGTGGAGGAATCCAGGAATCTGAAAATGCGGGAGGCGTATCAAAAAATGGACGACGCCTATTCCGGGTTTCGCATGAGGGGCGAAGTCGCCTATGCGATGAAGTCCGTGCCGCTGGGGTTCGGCTTCGGTTACGAAATGAACCGCGGCACGCTATTCGGCTTTGAAACGGGGCATCGGTTGGAATTCTTTTTCCGGCACGGCTTTTGAATTTCACCGGTTGAACTGCACTTCCATCGGACCGTTCTTCCCGTGTTGGCGCTTTTTCATGTACAGCTTCCCCGTCGAATCGAAGTGCAGCCATTCCCCGAAAGGCTCGCCGTTCTTGTAAAAAAGGCTGTCCTTGATTTTCCCGTTTGAAAACCAATTCCGCCAATAACCGTTCCTCTTGCCGCCGGAAAAGTTCCCTTCGCTGGCCAGCGCTCCGGAGGGATACCGGGACAGCAACTTTTTCTTTTCCCCGGCAGTCCAGATTTCTTCGAAGTCCAAGTCGCGCCCCGGAAGCCTGTAGCGGAGGGTGTCTTCGATCAAATTTTTCACGAATGTCGTCTCGGCGTCAAAACCGTTCTCGCCGAGTTCCCCGAAGGCCGTTCCCGTCCCGTTTTTAAAGAAACTCTCTTTTGCTACGGAGCCGTCCTTGGCGAAATAAGTCCATGTGGAATCCCTTACGCCTTTCTTGTAAAAGCCGCGTCGCCAAAGAGTCCCCGTCGCGCGGTATCTTTCGGAAATCCCGTCGAGGAGGCCGTCTTTGTATTCCGAACGGTTCTCGATCGCCCCTCCGGGGTAAAACTCGGAGACCGTCCCGTCGGGCAGGCCGAACCGGCAGTGCTCCTCCCGGACCATTTTCCCGGCAGTGGAAAATTCTTCGCGAAATCCATCGGGGGAGTCGGGGAAGCAGGAATTCCTCACCTTGATTTTTCCCGTTTTGCCGCTCGCGTCGATGCTCCCGGGAATCGGATAGTATTCCGTCCAAATTCCCACCGGCTTCCCGTTCTCGTAAAAATTCTCCCACGAGAGGCTTCCGTCCATGAAAAAGCCTTTCCATTCCCCGTGCCTTTCCCCGTCCTTGTAAAGCCCTTCGGAAAACACTTTCCCGTTGGCGAACCATTCCGTCCACTTGCCGACGCGTTTGCCGTTCCGATAGTTTCCCGATTCCGCCAAATCGCCGTGGGATGTCCACCGTTTGAATTCCCCGTCCGGCATTCCGTCCTTGTAGGCGACGCGAGTCTTTCTAATGCCGTTGTAGTGGAATGTCTCCCGGATTTCGGATTCCCCGCAGGCGATCCATATGGCGCTGCAAAAGGCCAAAAACGTGAAAATTTGGAATTTGCGCATATCCACAACTTAGAAAAAAGGTAATTTCGGGGTATGGGTTCAAGCCGACTCCGCTCCATCTGGAAAATTCTCCAAAGCCGAATCAACACGCCTCTGACGTGGGGCGTCATCTTGATGACTTTGGCGTTGACCGTGCTCTTTTACTTTTCCCAGAAGCAGCAGCTCGACGTTTACGGGAAGTACATCAACACTCTTTCGGATTACAAGTTCTTTGAAGCGCGCGTCATGCAGAAAATGGAAAAATCCCGGGTCTTCCCGGAAAGGGATTCGACCGGAGTGCCCTCGTCCCTTCGGGGCTTGCGGGAAATGGCCGTCTCCCTTTATGCATCGTCGGAAAAGGATCGCGCCGTCTATTGGATGCCGCCGGAACAGGATTTTGCCGATTTTGAAAATGCCGTCTTGCGTTGGGGGGCTTCCATCAAACGCTACGTCCCCTTGAGGGCGTCTTGGCTGGATTCCGCCGCTTCCCTGACCCGGGAAATCCGCCACTTGAAAATTCCCGAAGGGGAAAGCCTCTTGCCCGCCATCGATTCGGCGCGGATGGGTTTTGCCGTTTCTGCGAGCGATTCCCTTCTCAAGGCGTTCCCGCCTGAATTCGCCGAAAGAGTCCGAAACCTCTTGGCGGAGAATGAGAATTTGGCGGCCCAGTGGAATTTCATCGACAACGACGCGTCTTTGATGGCTGCGGAAAACTTGCTGCAGGCGTTCAAGATGCAATCCCTGAAAAGCCGGGAAGTCAAATTTTGGATCCAGCAGATTTTTTATTTGACGTCCATCGTGCTCTTGCTCTTCACCCTTTTCTTTGTCATCCGTTCGAGGAGATAAAATGGAACAGAAAGCCGGAACATCTTTTGCGACGCGAATCGTTTTTTGGGCGTTGGGCGTCTGGTTCACTTTCTGCGCCGTGTTCCTCTTTTTGCAGGTTCGCCCGTTTTACAAGAGCCTTGGGGGGGATGAGGACTTGTTTTACGGGAAGGTCTCCTCCATGGCGTTCCCCCGCAGCTGGAACGGTTCCGGGATTCCCCTGTTGGATAGGCAATATTTTCATTTGAATGAAGACGGGGACGCTTCGTTCTGGCTCGCCCTTTCTCCCGGTGAATGGAGCGCGTTCAAACCGGTGCTGGATTTTTGGGCGGAGACGGAAATGCCCGAACCCGTGGGAGTCCGTGCCAAGCGCGTGGGCGACTTGGATTGGGTTGTCACCGAAATTTCCGGGAAGGATTGGTCTTTGGACTCTTCCGAAATCGTGGAATTTCATGAACGCGCCCTCTTCTGGTACACTTTGCTCGAGCTGCTTCTTGTCGTGGCGGCGATTCTCGCCATCAGGAAATCGTCCAGGCGAGCGAGATGAAGCGGACTTTTTTGCTGTTGGCGGCAATCCTCTTGCGGGGGGGCGTCGTCCTTTATGCCGAGAGTCCCGAATTCCTTGCCGATTCCGTCGTCGTTCCCGCGGGGACGTTTGAAAGCCCTTCCGCCATTTGGCATTTGAAAAAGAGCGAGAGTCCGCGCGTGTTCGTCTGGTTTCACGGGGGGATGCAGAGCGCGAAGTGCGCGAAAGGTTATGAAGCGGGGAAAGCCATGTTGCCCTTTTTGAAAAATTCCCGTCGGGAGGCGATTGTCGCCAGCGCGTCCGCTTGCAAGGAGAATCATTGGCTGAGTCGGGAGGCTTTGTTTGCGGTGGATGGCGCGCTCGATTCCGCAGAGGCGCGCTTGGGCGTCCGAATCGACACGGTTTCGCTAGTCGGAGTTTCGGATGGGGGGCTTGGCGTTTTAGGCTATTCTCTCTACGGGAGGCGCGTCGTCGAATCCCGGTTGCTCGTCAGCACGAACCTCGCCTCCGTGTCGGATGCGGCGAACTTGGCGCGGGCGAGAAGACTCCGGAACGGGACGTGGACGTTTTTGCAAGGCGGGAACGACAGGCTTTACCCTTCTTCGCGGACGCTGCCCTGGTTGGACGCCTTTTGCCGCATCATCGGGAAAAGTTGCCGGATACGGTTCGACGAAAGCGGGGAACACGACTGGTCTTGGTGGTCCGCCCACCGACCTCAGTGGATTCAGGAATTTGCCCCTTGACAAAACCGCCAAAATTTTTAACATTTGTCGTGCACACCTGCGGGTGTGGCGGAATTGGTATACGCGCTAGATTCAGGTTCTAGTGTTCGCAAGAGCATGAAGGTTCAACTCCTTTCACCCGCATACATCTCGTTCTTTCGGGAACGAGATTTTTTTATACTATTGTACCATATGAGAGTTTCCATCCAATGGGTCGCCGCTTCCCTTTGCGCCGTCTTTGCCGCTTGCAGCGGAAGCGATTCCTTTGAAACTTGCCAATCCGGCACGGTCTCCGGCCTGAGAGAACTTTCGGCGAATACGGAAACGGCCTCCTTTTGCCGCACCATCGAAGGCGAGGTCTCCTTCCAATACTCGGGACGGTGTTCCCGGAAGGGCTGCTTCTTTTTGTACGACATCGACGAAAACGGCAATCGGGTGAAGGGCGACAGCATATACCTTTCCGACGAGTCGGCGTTCCCCGGCAAATGGAAGGATTCTTCAAAGGTTCGTCTGGCGCGAGTCACCGGGGATTACTATCCTTCCAAAAATTACGCATGCGAGTCGCTTTCCGACGTGGAATGCCAACGCGCCTTTTACGTGAAAGATGTGGATTAGACAAAAGACGTCGCTCTCGGAAAAGGCCCTTGTCGGCGAACGGGTCGCGCTCGAATTCCTTTCGTCGGAAGATGCGGAAGAACTGTTGTACTTGGTGGATTCTTCCCGGGAGTCCCTGGAACGTTGGCTCCCGTGGGTGGAAAAGTTCACGCGGGCGGTCGATGCGGAAAGTTTCATTGAAAGTTATCGCTTGCAGTTGGATATGGGGAACGGCGGAATTTGGGGCGTTCGCAGGCGTTGTGACGGCGCCCTTGTCGGGACGGTCTGTTTGCAATGGATTGACTGGTCGAATCTTGCCGCGAATTTCGGGTATTTTTTGGGGAAAGAATTTGAAGGGAACGGTTTCGCGACGGAATCTTTGCATTTGGTTTTGGATTTCGTGAAAGGTTTGGGGATTCACCGGGTGGGAATCTCGGCGGCGGTGGAAAACGAAAGAAGCTCCGCTTTGGCGCAAAGGCTCGGATTTTCCTTCGAAGGGATATCCAAGGAGGCGGAATTTTTGCATGGAAAGTGGAGGGATGTCAATCGCTATGCCAAAATCTTTTGAAAAGGGTCTGGGTTCGAAGTCTTTGCGGAAAACGCGTCGGCGAAAATTTTTCAAAGTGGCCGTCGACGTCTTGATGTTTGCCGATTTTCTCTTCTTGATGTGTCATGAAGTCGTCCGCGATTTGGAATTCCACGGAATCTTGGGGGCGGGGCTATTCGCCCTGTTCCTTTTCCATCACGCTTTGAACGGGAAATTTTGGAAGAGCGTCGGCAAGGGCCGTTACACCGCGGGACGCGCGCTTCTCGTGTCGACGGATGGAATCCTGTTCTTGTTGATGCTTGCCATGGCGTTCTCCTCCGTGATGATGAGCGGGGCGGTCTTCTCCTTTTCCCCCGTCCGCATGACTTCTTGGAGTCGCCCGCTTCACACGTTTTCCTGCTCCTGGGGATTTTTGGTGATGAATTTTCACCTGGGGCTTCACTTGCATGCAAGAATGAAAAAGTGGGAAGGCGAATGGCGCTTCCTTCGTGCGCTTTGGCCGATTCTTTTCGCCCTTGCCGTCTTTGGTATTTTCCAGAGCGAACTTTACGTTTATCTGTTTTGGATGAACGCGTGGAAGGCTTCCGCCGCGAGTCTCTGGGTTTGCCTCCTGGAACTGTTGGCAATTGCCGCCGGGATGATTTGCCTTGCCCACGGTGCTTTGAGCCTTTTGGACTGCCGTCGTTTGCGAAAGAAGTCGCTTAAATTGGGGTGAGTGGTTCAATTGGGAGTCAGGGTTAGTGAGTAGAGGGAGGGGGCAGAGGGAACAGGGATTAGGGGTCAGTGGTTAGTTGACTGTAAACAAAAAAGTCGTCATGCTGAGGGCAAAGCCCGAAGCATCCCTTTACAGTAACGAGATTCTTCGCGTTGCTCAGAATGACGGACGCCACTGCATCGGGATTAACGCCTTTGGCGAATGACGATGGTGGTGCTCGGAATGACGTTAGCAAGAGAGCAGTCGTCATGCTGAGCGAGAGC
>CAZCRF010000090.1:0-5896 GCA_964501065.1 uncultured Fibrobacter sp.
CATTCCTACGGCAAAGCCGTAGAGCCGAATGGGAAAGCCGCAGCCCCCTTCCTTTGTGGAGCACCTCGTGACCGTAGGGAACAAGGGTGCGGAATAAAGGAACGAAGGTGACTTCAACCACCCCCGTGGCCTACTGCGCCTCCACAGCTTGCTGTGGGAGAGCGGAAATGACCGACGAATGCGGTGGTTTCGACTTCGCTCAACCACCGTGCTTCGGTGCGGCTCGTGCTGACGCTCTTTCCTTTGCGCAAGCGACTCTCCCCACTGGTCCAGAGCCTCTGTTCGTTTCCCCTTTCCCAAGTCAATTCTTCATTCCGCATTCCGAATTATGCATTATGCATTCCTAATTGCACAAAGCGTAAGCCTCACTTCCCACTAAGCCTAACCACTCTAAGCACTGATTCTTCATTCCTAACTCCTAATTTCGCATTCCGACTTGAATCCCTGCCCCTATCCACTAATCCCTGTTCCCTAGCAACGAATCCAAAACATTCCCGTCTAATTTTCTAAATTGGGGCAGAAAATTTTTTTTTACGGAGATTTTTATGCGCATTGGACTGATTGGAACCGGAACGATTGGCGGCGGAGTCGTCGAAATCCTAGAAGCCAAGATTCCGCAATATCGCGAAAAGCTGGGGCTGGATTTGGAACTCGCCTGCATCTGTGCGAAGAGCGAAGAGGAGGTCGCCCCGTACAAGGCGAAAGGTTACCGCACGACGACCGATGCGCAGACGATGATCGAAGACCCTACCGTAGACGTGATCGTGGAGCTTGCGGGCGGCTATGAAATGCCGCGCAAGTGGATTACCGCCGCCCTTGAAAACAAGAAGCACGTGGTGACGGCCAACAAGGCGATGCTTGCCAAATACGGCCACGAAATCTTCCCCCTTGCGGAAAAGAACGGTTGCCATGTCCTCTTCGAAGCGGCCGTCGGTGGGGGAATCCCCATCATCCGCAGTATCCAGGAAGGTTTTGTCGGGAGCGAGGTGGAGCATTTGAGCTGCATCATCAACGGGACTTGCAACTACATCCTCACCCGGATGGGCGAAAGCGGCATGTCCTTCGAAAACGCTTTGAAGGAAGCCCAGGCGAACGGCTTTGCCGAGCGCAACCCGACTTTTGACATCGAAGGCGTCGATTCCGCACACAAGACGGCGATTCTCGCCAGCCTTTGCAGCGGCAAGTATGTCGATTTTGAAAAAATCCACGTGACGGGCGTATCGAAGATTACGGCGGAAGACATCGCGAATGCGAAGGAGCTGGGCTACAAGATCAAGCTGCTCGGCATTTACGGTCGCGGAAAGGATGGCTCGGTCGACGCCCGCGTGCATCCGTGTCTAGTCCCCAAGGATCATCTTTTGGCGAACGTCGACGGGGTCTTGAACGCCGTCTATCTCCAGTGCGACAATCTGGGGGAGACTCTCCAGACGGGAGCCGGAGCAGGGCGTCTCCCGACGGCCAGCGCCGTCGTCGCGGATTTGGTCTCTCTTTCGCGTTCCACGGATTCGGGCAAGAGGCGGCCGCTTCCGATGGGTTGGTTCAACAAGGAAAATGCGGCAAAGCTTGTCCCGATTGACGAGACGGATTCCCGTTACTACTTGCGTTTCACGACAAAGGATTCCTGCGGTGTCCTCGCGTCCATCACGGGCATTTTCAGCCAGAACGGCATCTCCATCGAATCCATCATCCAGAAGGATGTGAAGGATCCGGGGAAGGTGAGCATCGTCGTCATCTCCGAACGTTCCAAGGAAAGCAAAATTCTCGCCGCTCTCGAAGCAATCGATTCGCTTTCCTCCGTCGCGGAAAAGAGCCAGATGATTCGCTTCTTGGTGTAATTCCATGCTTCGCGGATACAAGCTCGAATTTTTGCTCCACATCCTCTGCGACGTCTGCGCGGTGATGCTCTGCTTCGTCGCCGCGTTCTGGGTCCAGTTCGACAGCGGCTGGATTCCAGACAAGTTCGCCCCGGAGAAGATGCTTTCGGAGTATACGCGCACCGGCTTCTTCCTCTGCGTCGGCTGGATTTTCCTGTTCGCCGTGACGGGGCTTTACCGCTCCTGGATTCTGCTTTCGAGGACGTTGCAGGTCTTGCACGTCTTCCGGGCGTCGGTGGTGGGGACTTTGGCCATTCTGCTCGGGCTTTACGGTTCGGAGTTCATCAGCAGGCTCATCACGGGCGCGCCCCTTTTCGGCGCTTACGTTTACGGCTCCCGGTTCTTCTGGATTCTCCTTTATGGATTCGCCGTCTTCTTTTTCGTTTCCGCCTTCCGGATGGGGGTGGCTTCGATCCTTCGGGCGTTTTTGCGGCGAGGGCACGGGGCGAACAAATTGCTGGTCCTGGGTGCGACGGAAGCGGGGAAGCGGGTCGTCGAGGCTTTCGCGCGCGCGCCGGAGCGCGGACAGCGCGTCGTCGGTTTCTTGGACGAGCGTTACCAGGTCATGGAGCATGAATTCGCCGGGTTGCCCGTCTTGGGGAAATATTCCGCCTTGCCGGAGATTGTCAAAAAAATGAAAATCGGCGGCATCGTCATTTCGCACGACAGCTCCTCCATCCAAGAAATCACGCGGGTCTTGACTTGGGTTTGCGATTTGCCCGTCCATATTTACGTGATTCCCGGACTTTACAACGTGATTCTCGGGCATTACAAGACGAACCTCGTCCACGGTTTTGAACTGCAGGAGCTTTTCGCGTTCAACATGCCGCCCTGGCAGGTGCGCGTCAAGCGTTTTGCAGACATCTTCGTCGCGCTCCTGTTGTTGGTCGTGACCCTTCCCGTTTCGCTGCTTGCGGCAATCGCCATCAAGCTGGATTCGAAAGGCCCCGTCTTCTATTCGCAGGAGCGCGTCGGGCTTTACGGCAGGCGGTTCACCGTCTACAAATTCCGCACGATGCGGACGGATGCGGAGAAGAACGGTGCGCAGTGGGCGACGAAGGGCGACCCGCGGATTACGCGCGTCGGGCACATTTTGCGGAAAATGCGGATAGACGAGTTGCCGCAGCTTTTGTGCGTCCTCAAGGGGGACATGAGCATGGTCGGGCCGCGTCCGGAACGCGCCGTCTTCATCGAAAAGTTGCGGGAGCAGATTCCTTTCTACATCGGGCGGTTGAAGATGAAGCCCGGTCTGACCGGCTGGGCGCAGGTCCGCTACCATTACGACACGAGCCTCGAAGACGTGCAAAAGAAATTGGAATATGACATGTACTATTACGAGAACATGTCCTTGCTGTTGGATTTTCAAATCTTGCTGCGGACGATTTACGTCGTCTTGACGGGCAAAGGAGCGCAATGATGTACGGAGACAATTCTAAACCGGAATTCCCGGAAGAGGACGCCCTGACGCTGATTCGGCTGGCCTTGGCCGAGGACGTCCGGACGGGCGACGTGACAAGCCTTTGGACGATTCCCGAATCGCAGCGGGAACGCGCGCGCCTCATCGCGAAGGAAGCGGGAGTCCTGGCCGGGCTTCCGATTATCGGGCTGGTCTTTCGGGAACTCCATGCCGACGTGAAGGTGACGCTCTTCAAAAAAGACGGCGACACCGTGGAACGCGGCGATTTCATCGCCGAACTCGAAGGCCCGACGCGGGAACTCTTGACGGGGGAGCGCACTCTCTTGAACTTCATCCAGCAGCTTTCCGGCGTCGCGACCGTGGCGCACCGCTTCCAGGAGGCTTTGAAGCCCGGGAAGACGAAGGTTCTCGACACCCGCAAGACGATTCCCGGATTCCGCACTCTGCAAAAGTACGCAGTCCGCGTCGGCGGCGGCAGCAACCACCGCATGGGGCTTTTCGACATGGTCTTGGTGAAGGACAACCACATCGCGGCCTGTGGCGGCGTCCTGGAAGCCCTTGAAGTGGTGAAAAGGAACAACTCCGGGAATCTGATGGTCGAAATGGAAGTCGAAAGTCTCGAAGACCTGGAAAAGCTTTTGAACAAGGGCGTCGACGTCATCATGCTCGACAACATGACGAACGCGATGATGGCGGAAGCGCTGAAGAGGATTCGGGAAAGCGGCGACAAGTGCCTCGTGGAAGGTTCGGGGAACATGACTCTCGAACGCGCACGGGAAATTGCGGAACTCGGACTCGATTACATTTCGGTGGGAGCCTTGACGCACAGCGTGAAGGCTTTGGACATTTCCATGCGGATTTGACAGAATATTTCAAACTGTTTTATCCGGAGAAATGATGAATTTATCGGAAGCTATTGAAAAAAGGCACGCTGTTCGCGCTTACGCGGAAACTCCCGTCGGAGAGGAGCTTCTCGGCAAAATTCGGGCGGAGGTGGAGAGCATCAACTCGGCGGCGGGTCTTCATTTTCAAGTCGTTTTGAATGAGGAAAAGGCTTTCTCCGGGTTTCTCGCCCATTACGGAAAGTTCCGCGGCGTGCGGAATTATGTCGTTTTGGCCGGCGGAAAACGTCCCGGTCTTGACGAAACGGTCGGTTATTACGGGGAAAAGCTTGTCCTGTTGATGCAGTCTCTTGGACTCAATTCTTGTTGGGTGGGGATGACATATTCCAAAATCCCCGGAACTTTTTCACTGGAAGCCGGGGAAAAGGTGGTTGCTGTCATTGCTTTTGGATACGGTCAAACTTCCGGAGTGGCGCATCGGCAGAAGGATTTTTCGAAAGTGAGCCTGACTGCGGAATCGGATTCCCCCGATTGGTATCTGTCGGGAATTCGCGCGGCGCTCCTCGCTCCTTCTTCGTTGAATCAGCAGAAGTTCAAGTTTTCCCTGAACGCCGACGGTACCGTTTCGGCAAAACCCGGACTGGGTTTCAACACCAAGGTGGATCTGGGAATTGCCAAATGCCATTTTGAAATCGGAAGCGGTCGCGATTCCTCCGTTTGGGGAAAATGACGGCGACTCTTAAATAGAATCGCCGCCTTTCGACTTCGTCGGTTTCGCTCAAAGAATTCGCACTATTGGGGGCATCACAGCGACTTCATCACATCGAGCAAATGCTGATAGCTGTCCACATCGTGGTATTTCACATTCTCGGTGGAAATCTCGTTGAACAACTTTCTTGCACAAGAGATTTTCGCTTTTTCAATCTCTCTAAAATTAAGACTCTCTAACGTTCCTTTTGTCTCTGCAATGAAGAAAATGTGTTTGACCGTACCTTCGTTAAAGGCAATCGCCCAGTCCGGAGAGTAGTTTCCAACAGGAGTAGGGATGTGGAAACCTCTCGGCAGTTTGGCATAAACGCAAACCTCATCGGCTGCGTCCAAGTCCTCTGCAAAACGACGTTCTACGCTCTTTTCCGCATAACCGTCGGTAAACACATAGTCCTGGATGTGCTTCGTTGCCTTAAACGCCTTGTCGATACTTGTCGATGTCTTTTCGGCGGTAAAGATAGTGCTGTCGTACTCTCCCTCGATTTGGTCGTAGGAAATATGCTCAACAATCATCGTTGCCTTTTGTTCGTTGATAAGGCGTGTTACCTTGGCAATAAATTCTTCGGGGTTTGCTTTGTACATAGCAAACTTCAACGGAGAAATGCCCTTGATTATTTCCACGATAGTCTTTCGTGTCAGAACAGTTCCTTCCGCAATCTTACCAACAAGGTCATATTTGATTTGGCTGACTTCGCTCCGTTTCAAAGTTGTCGTGCGTGTCTTTGCAGACTTAAAGGCTTCGCCACGGTCAAGAGCATTTGCATCCATTTCGTCGGTCTGCTCACCCTTAGAAACGGTGTATGTCAGCTCGGATACAAACAGCTCGTTGTCGATATGCTTGATAGCTTTTCGGGTCAGTTCGGAACTGTTGAAAGAAACAGCGTAGGCATACTTATGATTGATGCGTTTCCAAAGCTCCTGGAACTCTTTCTTATAGAAATTATCGTTAAGCTCATTGTTCTCAATCTTCGTCTGCTTGCCATCTTCAACCATAC
>CAZCRF010000091.1:0-5728 GCA_964501065.1 uncultured Fibrobacter sp.
AACGGCGAGTTCTCCGGACCCTTTTGATTTTACAGAAAGAAATTTACACATTCGTTGAAGGCTATTGCCAAGCAAATGTTAAAAGCGGTTGGAGAAGTTTAGTTATGAGATTTTCGCGAAAGACAATCCAAGCGGCATTTGATGAAATTGCTCGATTAGAGATAGACAATAAATTTTGGGGCGTTTTGACAATTGTAAAAAATTTGAAAAAACATTTGCATTTGCCGACTTCGATTGGGGTGATGGATTTAATTGTAAGCGACTTGGATGGCATAAAAAAAGATTTGAAAAATTTCTTTTCGCTTCAAAGCGTGAATGTAGAAAACGATTTTTCTACTAATGAGGTTTGGATTCTTTTGCGAAATGATTTTGTTTCTTGGGTATCAAGAGAATTGCTTGTTGACAAGAGAGTTAGCTATCTTGCTTTGGCTGTGTTCTTATTCCGGAATCAGTCTTTTTCTGAACAACCATCTAAAGAAAATTTAATCCAAAGAGTTAAATCTTTGTTTGGCATTCCTAAAGAGTGGGAAAAGATTTGGTTCAAAGAAATAAGTTCGCTTGACATTCAATTTGAAAATTCGATTTCGCAAGTATGGGAGAACGAATTCTCGGTTAATGGGCGCACGTATAAATTTGATAGATCACATGGCTCAATAGTTTTTAAATCTTCAAAGGGGCTGTATTCAGTTGTTGCTAAACCTGATGAATTGAGTAGAGGTCCTTTTTATCAGCCTTTATATGCGGCATTAGAAAATGCCTTACTATTTATTAAAAAAGATTTTTTTGTAGATATTCAAAAACAAAATCAGGTAAATGCAGAGAATGCTGATTTCCCCTCCCACCCCGCCCAATACATCTACTACGGCGTGCCCGGCTGCGGCAAGAGCAAACAAATCCACGACGGGATTGCCAAAAAGCTGGACGGGATTCCGGATGCGGAGTTCCATGTCGTGCGCTGCGTCTTTCACCCGGAATACGGCAATGCGGATTTCGTCGGGCAGATTTATCCGCACGTGTTGCCGGACGGCGGAGTCGATTACCGCTTCAAGCCCGGGCCCTTTGCGGAGATTTTGCGCCGGGCGTACAACAATCCTTCGGAGCCGTTCTTCCTTGTCATCGAGGAAATCAATCGGGGGAACGCCGCCGCCATCTTCGGCGAAATGTTCCAGTTGCTCGACCGGATTTTGCCCGGGAATTCCGAAGGACTTTCGGGCAACGTCTATGGCGAAGGCTGGAGTGCCTATGGCGTGGACAACGACGACGTGAACGCCTACATTCGCCTGGACAAATCGAATGGTGCGGATTCGAAATCTTACAAGGATTCCGTCGCCTACGACAATGTGAGTTTCTCGGTCAACACGGCAATCCGTCTGCCGCCGAACCTTTCCCTTTTGGCGACAATGAATACGAGCGACCAGAATGTCTTCACCCTGGACAACGCTTTCTTGAGGCGGTTCCGGCTCAAGATGATCCGCAACGACTTGAAGGATTCGAAACAGTTTGACTTGGAAATCGGCGACTCCGGTGTCCGCTGGGGGAGCTTCCGAAAATGGGTCAACGGCAAGATTCTCTCACAGGAATTCGGAATTTCGCGGGCGGAGGACAAGTGCCTCGGCGGATGGTTCATCGTCGGGGAGCCGGGCGAAAAGTTCCCCAAGGACGAGTTCGCGGAAAAAGTCCTCAAGTATCTCTGGGACGATTGCTTTCGACGGAGCGTGGGCGATGCCGTTTTCAAGAAGGGCGAAATTCATTCGCTGTCGCAGCTCATCGATGCGTTCGAAAGCGCACCGGGCTTCGAGGCGTTTGAAAGGATTTTCGCCTTGACCGATGAAGAAAAGTCCGCCCTTCAAACGACGTTCGCGGAATCCTTCGGGAAACCGGCAGCGGAAACGGCTGAACCTGGCGATGCCTGATTCCCTGTCCGAGCGCGTTTCCGTTCGAAAGTCCTTCCGGGACTTTTGCGTGTTCGACGGCTGGAAAAATTCCGCCGACGGCAAGGACAAGAGCTTTGTCGGGATCAAAGTGGAGAACGGTTGCCCCAAGGTCTATTTTCCGATGGGGTATGCGGACGGCGAATCGGAAATCCCGTGCGACGCGGAACTGAGGGGGGATTTCTTTCGGTTGATTGCCCTTCTTTCGGACAAGAGCCTGCCGGGATTTTTCACAAAACAGGATTTCGAAAAATGCGCCTTGGATTTTCCGCTCCACGCGTTTTTCGGCGTACTCGAATACTTCCGGGATTTTGGTTACTTTGTCGAAACGGAAAACGTCTATCTTCCGGGATTTTCCGGTAAAATCAGTTGGGCGAAGACTGTCAAGAACGAACGTCCGCAAGTCGTCGAGGACGGGGATGGGAATTTCCGCATCGCCTATATCAAACCGGTCGTCCGGAAGTTCCGCCACCGGAAAGACCTTCTCATCACCCTCATCCACAAGTTCTGCGTCTACGAGGCGGCGAGGATTGTCGGGCCGCTCTGCGGCGTTTCGGAAAACGACGTGGAAATTCCCGAGATGCTTTTCGACTACGGGCTTTTCGAAGAAGTCCTTTTGGAAAAGATGGCGGCGACCTTCAACGACCGCAATCTGGAGCTTTTTCGGAATCTTTTGACCGTGGCGAAATTCCTGGCGAAGAAGAGAATCTCGGGCGAGGAGTGCTCGGAGAATTTGTTCGGAGTGAACACGTTCGCGCCTGTCTGGGAAATGATGGTCGACCGGATTTTCGGGAATCTTCCGCAGAAAAGTTCCCGGAAAGATTTCAACCCGCATTGTGCCTGGAATTTCGATTTTGGGAAGAGTTTTGAAAATTTAAACCGTGCGATGCGCCCCGACACGATTCTTTGGGATGAATGCGGACGGAGGCTTTTTGTCCTCGACGCCAAATTTTACAAGTTCGGCATCAGCGGAAAGCCTTGCGACCTCCCCGCTTCGGAATCGATTTGCAAACAAGTCGCCTATGCGGAATTCGCGGAGCGGCGTCTCGGGGAAAAATTGGAATTGGACGGTTCTCGGATTTACAATGCGTTCGTCCTGCCTTATTGCGCCAAACGGGAAAACGTCGATTCCAAGGACTTGAAGATGCGCGCCATCGGTTCCTGCTACGGCGACTGGAAACCTTTCGAATCGGAGTCGGGTCCTTCTTACCACCGCATCGCCGGAATCCTTTTGGACGTGAAATCGGCCATGCGCCGTTTTGAAGCGTCATCGGATGTGCGAAAGGCTCTGTCGGAAAGGATTGTGGAGGCGGTTTCGACGTGAATTTGTTCGGAATCGCACGGGGACGATTGCCGCAAAGAGAAATTCCAGGACGGATTTTACTACTTTTGCAGAATCTTTGGGAACCCTCAATTCGGGCGAAATTGAATGAACGACCAGACCAATTTGATTTATGGCGTAGATGACCGCCCGCCGCTGCGGGACGCGCTGTTTGCCGCCTTGCAGCACTTGCTTGCCATTTTTGTCGCCATCATCACGCCTCCGCTCATCATTGCCAAGGCTTTGAATTTGGATGTCGAGCTGACGGGTTTTTTGGTGTCGATGGCCCTTTTCGTCTCGGGGATTGCTACGTTCATCCAATGCAAGCGTATCGGGAAAGTCGGCTCCGGGCTTCTTTGCGTGCAAGGAACCAGTTTTTCGTTCATCGGCCCGATTATCGCCATTGGCTCGGTCGGCGGACTTCCGCTGATTTTCGGTGCGTGCATTCTCGGTGCTCCCGTCGAAATTTTCGTGAGCTTCACCTTCCGCTATCTGCGAAAGGTCATCACGCCGCTGGTGAGCGGAATCGTGGTGATGCTCATCGGGCTGAGTCTGCTCAAGGCAGGGGTGATTTCTTGCGGCGGCGGGGACGTTTCCGCTGCGGATTTCGGCAGTCCTAGGAACTTGGGAATTGCGGCTGTCGTGCTGGTCTGCATCATGCTTTTGAACGTGGCTCGGAACAAGTATCTTCGCATGGCGAGCATTTTCATCGGGGTCGTCGTCGGTTACGGGATTGCCTTTTTGCTCGGAATGGTCGATATGTCGGCTCTTGAACGTTTCGCCCTGCTGTCGTTCAACGTGCCCGTTCCTTTCAAGCTCGGCGTGGATTTTAACGTGTCTTCCGTAATCGCGATTGGAATTGTCTACTTGGTGACGGCGATTGAAGCGACGGGCGACGTGACCGCCAATTCGATGATTTCCGGTTTTTCGCTGGATGACAAGCATTATGTCCGGCGCGTGTCGGGCGGAGTCCTGGCGGATGGCGTGAACTCGATGATCGCCGGCGTCTTCAGCAGTTTTCCGAATTCCATTTTTGCGCAGAACAACGGAATCATCCAGCTGACCGGCGTGGCGAGCCGTTACGTCGGCTATTACATCGCGGGGATGCTCGTGCTGCTCGGGCTCTTTCCCGTCGTGGGCGTGGCCTTTTCCCTGATGCCTTCGCCGGTTCTCGGCGGGGCCACTCTGTTGATGTTTGGGACTGTCGCGGCGACGGGTGTCCGCATTGTCGCTTCCCAGAATTTAAATCGCAAGGCCGTGCTCGTGCTCGCTTCGAGCCTCGCTTTCGGACTCGGCGTGGAACTGATGCCCGGCGTGCTCCGCCAAATGCCCCAAAGCGTCCAGACCATTTTTTCGAGCGGCATCACGACCGGCGGCATTACGGCCATTGTCGCGAACCTTGTCTTGAATGCGAAAGAGATTTTCTTGAAAAAATCGGAAGGACCCTCAACCCAGGCTTAAAATGGATTTGCTGAAACAGAGAATCATGCAAGATGGCAAATGCTATCCCGGCGGAATTTTAAAGGTGGACAGTTTCATCAATCACCAAATGGACCCCAATCTGATGATGGAGCTTGCGCGGGAATTCGTCAAGATTTTTTCGCACCTCCCCATCAACAAGGTGGTCACGATTGAAGCGAGCGGAATCGCCCCCGCGATTCTCGTGGGGTATTTGATGCAGCTGCCCGTCGTGTTCATCAAGAAAAAGCAGCCGAAGACGATGGATCACATGCTCACGTCCGAAGTCCATTCCTTTACGAAGGACCGCAACTATACGGTTTGCATCAGCAACAGTTTTTTGACATCGGATGACCACGTTCTGTTCATTGACGACTTCTTGGCGAACGGGAACGCTTCGAAGGGCGTGATGGATCTTTGCAGGCAGGCGGGCGCGAAAATCGAGGCGATGGGCTTCATCATCGAAAAGGCGTTCCAGCACGGCGGAGACTTTTTGCGTGAGAACGGAATTTGCTACGAGGCCCTCGCCACTGTCGAAAGCCTTGACGATTGCAAAATTCGCCTGCGGTGAAAGTTGGGGTTGGGGGTGTTCTTTCACAATAACTTTAGACTTGGATTCGAATATAGAGATTGATTCGGTGTGATTTTCGCATGCCGTGTAGGGAAGACCGCCCCTTTTTGTAGAAAATCTTAGTGTTCCGAAAAAATTTCCCCTGATTTCAGAATTTGCAAAATTGCCCGCTAAACGAAGGTAAACCACCAACCGGCCTTGGGCCAAAGGGAAAAAAATGGGCGACACGCTAGGATTCTTTTTGGGCTTGGACTCTCGTCGAGAAAAAGATTACCTTTCCGGCAAGGAGTCTTCGATGAAAGGGAAAAATTGGAAGGGTTCGGACAGAATTTCCAGAGCATTCGACTGGTTAATTCCTCCGTCGGGTGGGATGTTTTCCGAGATGGACTTAGAGAGGGCTTTGGGAAAATGTCCGGGAACGCCTCGCGCGGCTCCCGTTTCCAAGAT
>CAZCRF010000092.1:0-5584 GCA_964501065.1 uncultured Fibrobacter sp.
TTCGCCGAATTGTGCAAGTTGCCGTGGTTCTTTTTGCTTTAGCAAATCTAGAACCGCGTGCAATCCTGCCGCAACTCTGAGCAGCCCCCCACCTTTCCGCCCGCTGCGTAAGCGAAACTGGTCGCTTGGCGACCAAACGGTTCGTTTGACGAACACGGCTCCGTGCCAACGACAAAACCGTCCGTTTGACGGACAAAAGCAGCCCGTGCCACGGAAAAAACATCCCCGTTAAACCTGAGCGTGGCCATGGGGGTGGTTGAAAGGAAGGGGGAGGGTGGCCTTCCGCAACTCCGAACCCTCCCCCTACCTTTCCGCTCGCTGCGTAAGCGAAACTGGTCGCTTGGCGACCAAACGGTTCGTTTGACAAACACGGCTTCGTGCCAACGACAAAACCATCCGTTCGACGGACTCAAAGCCCCACGACACGGAAAAAATTCACCCCGGAATCGCGGCAATCAACTTTTGCGTGTAAGAATCCCGAGGATGCATGATGACGTCCCGGCTGCTCCCCGTCTCCACGATTTTCCCTTGATGCATCACGGCGACCCGTTCCGTATATTGCGCGACAATCCCCATGTTGTGAGTGATCAGCAAGACAGCCGTCCCCGAATCCTGCGCCATGCGCTTCAAGACAGCCAAGACAGCCGCCTGGACCGTCACGTCCAAAGCGGTCGTCGGTTCATCGGCAATAATCAGTTCCGGCTCCGGAAGAAGGGCCATCACGATGCAGACGCGCTGGAGCATCCCTCCGCTCATTTCACATGGGTAAGCATCCAAGACGCGTTCCGGGTCGGTAAACCCCGCCGACATCAACAGCTCCCGAATCTTTTCAAGAGCCTCCCGCTTGGGAAGTTCCGGAATCGCTTCGAGCAACTGACTCCGAATCGTCCGCACCGGATCCAAAGCCTGCATCGGTTCCTGGAAAATGACCGAAATCTTTTTTCCGCGGACAAGACGCAATTCGGAAAGAGGCATCTTCAGCAAATCCATTCCTCTAAAAATGGCGGAACCGGAAATCACTTTCGCCGAAGGCCGCGGCAAAAGGCCGAGAATTCCCATCGACGTCACGCTCTTTCCGCTGCCCGATTCGCCGACAAGGGCGAAGAACTCCCCGGGGAAGATTTCAAAGGAGACGCCGAAGGTCACTTGGCGAATTTCCCCACGAGACGCCGCACCATCCTGTCCAAAGCCGAACGCCACGGAAACGTCCTTCACGGAAAGCACCGGAGAAACTTCATTCATAGCGATCCCCCGATTTCGGATCCATGGCATCCCGGACGCCTTCGCCGACAAA
Source organism: uncultured Fibrobacter sp. (assembly GCA_964501065.1). Classification (GTDB taxonomy): domain Bacteria; phylum Fibrobacterota; class Fibrobacteria; order Fibrobacterales; family Fibrobacteraceae; genus Hallerella. The sequence goes on from CAZCRF010000092.1 coordinate 1,295, forward strand.
GGTCGTGAGGAGAAGGGTCACAAAAAGAGCGGCCACCGTGCAAATGGAAATCCACGGCGCATATAGATGATTCAACCCCTCGCTCATCAACTCGCCCCAACTCGGCGTCGGAGGTTCAAGCCCGAATCCCAAAAAGTCGAGAGAGGTCAAGCTTCCGATGCCGCCGATGAGGGTGAACGGGAACAGCGTGATGACCGGAGTGAGCGCGTTCGGGAGCATTTCCCGGAAAAAGATGCGCAACCGACCGAGACCGAGCATCTTGGCCGCGCGCACGTAAGGCATGGAACGGAGCTTCATGTATTCGGCACGCATGTAATAGCTGAGCGAAATCCAATTGAAGACGGCCATGATGCAGATGAGAAGCCCAAAGCTCCGCCCGTAAATCGCCCCGATGAGAATCACCACGTAAAGGAACGGCAGCGACGACCAGATTTCAATTCCGCGTTGCATGAAAATGTCCCACTTCCCGCCGAGATAACCCTGGACTCCCCCGATGACGATTCCCAGAAGAGTCCCCAAAAGGGTGAGCAGCAGACTGAAGCTCATGCAAATCCGAAAACCGTGAATCAATCGGGAAAGGACATCCCGACCGTGCGCATCCGTCCCGAGCAAATGCTTTTTCCCCGGAGGGAATGGCGGCGTCCCCTCTTCGGAAAGGTCGGCTTTCAACGGATCCTGCGCAACTAACGGCATCACCGCCCAGGCGTCTTCGCCGGACTCCCGTGCCGACGCCAACAGTTCAGGGTAATCCGGCTCCGTCCGAAAGTTCCCACCGAAATCCGTCCCCGCATAAGAGACAAAGGCGGGAAAGTAATACTTCCCGTGGTAACGCATCACGAGCGGTTCATCGTTCACCAGCCACGGGGAAAGCAGGGAGAACAGATACGCAACGACAAGGACTCCGAGAGAAACGAGCGCGAGGCGGTTCTTCTTGAACCGTCCGATTCTCTTTTTCATCTCGGGGGAAAGATTCCATTTCATCTTCATCCCCGCTCAGCCGAATCGAATCCGCGGATCGACGACCGTGTAAAGAATGTCGCTGAACAACCTCCCGAACATCGTGAGCACGCTCGAAAGCAAAATGATTCCCATGACCACGTTGTAATCCCTGTTCACCATGGAATTGTAATAAAGAAGCCCCATCCCGTCGATGTCGAAGACCTTTTCAATCAAAAGTGCTCCGGCGAAAAGGAGAGTGAACACTTCGGAGAGCCTGGTCACGATTGGAATCAGCGCATTCCGCAAAGCGTGCCGCACCAAGGCTTCGCGAAAAGTCAAGCCCTTCGCCACGGCAGTCCGCATGTAATCGCGTCCGAGTTCTTCCAAAATGCTGTTCTTCATCAAGAACGTGAGGAATGCGAATTCGCTTATCATATAGCAGAACATGGGGAGCGTCCAGTGCAAAACGAGGTCGCGAGCTTTTTCCCAGAACGACATTTCCTCGAAATTCTCGGAGACGATTCCGCCGAGCGGGAAGATGTCCAAAAAGGAGCCACCGGCGAAAAAGATGATGAGGAGAATGCCTAGCGCATATCCGGGCATCACGTAACCGGAAAAGATGACGGCAGACGAAATCCTGTCGAATGCGGAATGGTTCTTGACCGCCTTCAAAAGTCCGAGCGGGATGCAAATCAAATAACTCAGGAAAAACGACGTCAAACCGAACGCCAAAGAAATCGGGAATCGCGAGGAAATCACGTCCCACACGGGAATCCCGTAAGTGTAGGAAGTCCCCAAGTCCAAATGGAGGACGTTCCAAATCCATTCCAGGTAACGCTCCCAGGCGGGCTTGTCGAAACCGAAGTAACTTTGGATTTGCGCGATTTGTTCCGGCGAAATGGCCTTCGATGCGGACACTCCCCCTCGGGCGGCCGCAGCGGACTGGACCTTTGCAATCATCTCTTCCACGGGGCCGCCGGGAATCAGCTGCACCAGGGCGAAACAGACAATCGAGATTCCGAGCAACGTGGGAATCATCAGCAACAGTCTGCGCAGGATGTAAGCTTTCATCGCCCGGGAATTTAGTTAAATTCCGCCGAAGACCCGCAAAGCCTTCACCCCGGAACGGCCTCGGACGCGCAACAGGAACTTTCCCGGGCTCTCTCCCGCATCGAACGCATTCGAACCTTTCGAAAGCTCCATGGAAAAGACGCGCTGCCCCAAGCTGTTGAAGACTTCCGCCGAAGTCGCCGCACCCGTCGGATTTTCAATCACCCAGGAACTTCCTTGTCGGACGATTTCGACATCCAGGTTCTGCCGGGGCGGGGGCATCGACACGGAGCCTTTTCCGCCGAGGAGAATCGCCGCGATGGACTTCGCCGGAACCTGGAGGGAGAGCCGATTCGAAGTCACGGAAACAGTCCCGGATGCAAGGGCGTTTTCCGAATGGGAAACGAAAGTCTCCCCGGAAATCCCGGAAAGCGAAAGGGTCGGATACTGCCCGTCTTCCACGTCAAAATTCAAGAATTCCAGGGAAACGGCTTGGGCTTCCGACTCGGATCTGTTCACGAGAACGACGGTCATGGAATCTACCTCCGCATCGACGGACACATAAGCGGAAAGCAGGGAATCGTTTGACGAAACGGATTCGACGCGGTATTCCTTCGCATAGCGGCTGAAGAGATGCACGACTTCGAACATGCCGGGCTTCCATGTCCACGGGGTGAAAATCTCGACGCCGTTGTCGGCAAAAGTTCCGAGAAATGACGCGTAAATCAAAGCGACAGTCATCGCATCATCGGAAGGCAAGCTGGTCTCCGTCAAGGCGAATGTGATGCCGTTGTCCTTCCCGAAATACTCTTCGAGCCAGTCCCCGATGCGTTTGAAGATATACTCCTTGTTGATGGAATTGTCCCACGGGCCGTTCGCCCTCTTGATGCCGTTCGCCCCCGGATACACGTAAGACGTGTCGAAGAAGACGCGGTGCAAATTCATCTGGTCTTCGAAAGAAGTCTCCGTCGGATACCAGTGGATGTCGAAGACGTCGAGCAGCTTCACCCCGGAAGCCTTTTCCGCTTCGGCGATGCGCTTGATGAAGTACTCGAGCCAACAATACTTCCCGTCCGAAGCGTTGACCAGATTGGAATGCCCGTTGCCGTAATGGACATTGCACCAATACCATTCGTTCGCCACGACAGGCCCCATGAGCTTGATTCCCGGATAGAGGCTCCGCGCGAGCTTCGCCACGGCGATGTAATTGTCGATGATTCTGTCCGCAGCTGAAGAATTCGTCGAATCGTAAACATAGGGCAAATCGTCATGAGTCGTCGCCCAAATTTCCGGTTCATTGTCCATACTCCAGTATTGGAAACGCGACATGTCGAATCCCAAGTCTATCTTCCAATGATTCAAAATCCCGACCGTACTGTCTGCGCCCCAAGATTCCAGATATTCGCTGTAATCCCCGGAGACAAGCAAGTTCCCATTGTCATCGACGCTCCCGCCTCCCGCCAAATTCAAATCCCTCGGAGCCCAAGTGTTCCCGTGGTTGATGTAATAATCCCAATCGGCAAAGTTGTGCGCTGCATTTTCCGCAACATATCCCGCCAATTGAAAGCCGTAGATGGCATCGACTCCCGGTAAATTATCCAGGATTTTCTTTGCCGTGATGTCCCAATCGTGCGGAAGGACATTGTTATACCAATCCGGATGACTCGAAAGCTTTTTTCGCCAATTGTACTTGGTCGCATTGTTCCCCTGATTCATCCGGAGCATTCGAATCCCGGCTTCCTTGAAATTTTGAATGGAGACGGAATCCCGGGCGGCAAGAGTCGCATTCGTATCCACGAGTTCGTGCCCCGCATCATTGCCGTTCAGTCCATAAAGATACGGAGAAATTCGGCGAATTCCTTTTGAAGCGTCAACGGAAACGGAAACATCGGCAACGGCAACCTCCAAAGCGGCAGCCAACAAGAGGAACGGGAAAATTCGCTTCATTTCAAAGCCTCGATTTTTTCAGGCAAAATCGCCTTGTCGCTAAAATAAATTTTAATCCGCCATAGGGTCAGAGGGAATGGGAAGATGGGTTAGGAGTTAGTGGGAAGAGGTTCGTGGAAAGCAAGGCTTTCCCAAGGGAAAGGGCATCAACACGACCTGTGCGGACTTCGGGGGAGAATCGTCACGTCGCGAGACGCACCGTTTCCTAGTTGGATAGTAAGACTTACGCCAAAAGAACTCGTCAGCACGAACCGCGTGGCGAACACAGCCCGTGCAGCGGCAACCATCCATGGGGTGGTAAAACAGCTCGTGTAAAACCTGAGCGTGGCCTTAGACTCGTTGTTCTAAGCCGCT
>CAZCRF010000093.1:0-5474 GCA_964501065.1 uncultured Fibrobacter sp.
GTTACGATTCGGGGACTGTCGGCAGGAAATTTTACGTTCCGGACGGAACTGTTACTGCCATGTCCGTCGAACGGACGGTTTGGTCGCCAAGCGACCTGTTTCGCTGCGCTCAACACGACGTCAACAGACCACTACTCACTAACTCCTAATTGAACCACAGCCCACTCCCCCCAGAACTATCTATATTTGGCAAATGAATTCTCCCCGTTATGCGCTGATGCGCCTTTTGCCGAAAAATTTGGAATCCAGGCTGTTCGGCAACCTGGTGTCCTTGAAAATCCCCTTCCTTTCAAAATTCGCCCGCAACCTCTTTGCCAAAGCCTACGCCTTGGACATGGATGAAGCGGAGTTGCCGCTTTCCGCCTATGCGAACATCGGCGAACTTTTTGTGCGGCGTTTGAAGCCCGGTGCGCGAGCTGTCGCCAATGCGGAAGTCGTAAGCCCGGTCGACGGTCGGGAATCCCAGACGGGAACGCTAAACGGCGCAAACGCCGAAATGCTCCAGGCAAAGGGGAAATCCTATTCCCTGTCCTCGCTCTTGCGCGACGGGGATTTGGCAGCCAAGTTCGACGGGGGGCGTTTTGCGACGATTTACCTCGCCCCGTTCAATTACCACCGGATCCATTCGCCCGTTTCCGGGAAGCTCCTTTCCGCAAGTTACTGTCCCGGGACGCTTTGGCCGGTGAACCCGTGGAGCGTCGAACGCGTCGAAGGGCTCTTTTGCATCAATGAAAGAATCACCGCACGCATTGCCGTTGACGGCGGCGGCGAACTGTTGCTGGTCCAGGTGGGTGCTACGAACGTGGGGCGGATAGTCGCCGATTACGCTCCGGGTTGGATGACGAACGTGGGACGCCTGCCGCGGAAATTCCCGAGGCACGACTACACGCCACCAAAAGAAGTCCGCTTCTCGCGCGGTGAAGAAATCGGAAGGTTCGAAATGGGCAGCACGGTCATTCTCGTCGCGGACAAGGTGATGACCTCCCGGTTCCCCGAACTTTTCGCCTCCTCCCTCGCTAAGGCTGTCAAAATGGGCGAAAGCCTCCTGTAGCGGAAATGGAACGCTGGGCAAAGGAGCATCCGGAAGTGATGCAGATGACTTCGGAATTCGTCAAGGAGTTTTCCCGTGAGCAGGATCCCGTCGTCGCCGTTGCGGAAAAAGAAGGGACGCGCGAAGGGAAAATCGCCTGGGCGCTGCTTGGCTCGGACCTTTTCCAAGAGATTTCCCTCCCGATTTTCACCGCCCTGTTCGAACAATTGCAACAGGAGTTTCCCGAAGACAGACTCTGGGCGTTCCCCCTTGCGACAGGCGACGAAATCCGCCGCGCAGTTCAAAAGTCCCTCGGCAAACACTCATGGCCGCTAAAGGAAAGCGTCCCCGGCATCTTTTGGAGCGTCGGGAATTTTATCCGCCGCCACTCCCCCGTCGACACTTGGGCATCCTCGACACCCGGCAAGGAAATTTTCCGTTCCTTGGGCGAAATCTTTTTCATGGGAAAGGGAGCTTATAGACCGAAGGCCGTTTGGACCCTTTCCCGGCTGTTTTCCCCCGCTCCGCGAGGACTCGGCATCCTTGCGTCCGGGAAAGTGCGGAAATCCCCGGCGCCGTTCCCATTCGGCCTCAGGCAGTGGATCGGGCTTTCCGGACTAGGCGCGGACTTCGGATACGCCGAAATGGGCGAACCGGCAAAGCGGAGGCTCGCCGCCGCAGTCTGCAAGGCGCTTTCCCCCGAAGACCCGAGAATCGCCGCGCACGCATTCACCTTCTTCGGGGAATCCCCCACTGCGCAACCGTTCCTTTTGCAGCTAGTCGAATATTCCCGTTCCGCAGCGAGAAACCGATGACGGCCGTTTTGAAAAAATGGGCTTTCCTTTGCGCATGGCTCCTGTGCGCCTGCGATTCGACCTCCCTTCCCGAGTTGGACTTGGAAAAATTCCCCTATCGGGAAACCCAGCCTTCACGCGTGGAGCTTTACGACTCGACGTCCGTACTTTCCCATGTCCCCGCGGCCTGGAATCTTCAAAAATACGCCATCTCCGGCATGGCGAACTTGGATTACGCCGTGACCCCGGGCGATACGTTGCACGTGAAAATCCTCGAATTCGCCTCCGACATGGCCGCCCTGGCCTTTTACCTGAACACGGGCCTTGTCCAGGAGAACCTCCCCGTGACCGAAGGGGATTACCGGGAGCTCGTGCTGCGCGCGGGCAAGCGCCTATTCATTTTCCGCTACGGCATTTTGAGGAACCATGCACGCGGCGAGCTGGAAAGCTTCGTACGGAAATTCCCGGATTCCCGTTCAGGGCTTCCCCCGGAATTCTTGAGCCTCCCGATGTCCGGCCGCATCCCCGGGGAGACTTCCATCCAGATGCGGGATTTTCAGGGAATCCCCTCCGCATTTCCGATGCTCATCCAAAGCTTTCGCGAAAACGACGTCTCGTGGAAAGCTTCGCGGAGCTGGGAAGCCGTCCCGGAAGCCGAATGGGAACGTTGGGCCGCCGGCCTGCAAAAAAGGGCCGAGGCTTCTTGGAACGGGGACACCCTCCATTTCGACCTTTTGCCGTTTGAACGCGGAATGGCCATGCGCTTGCAAGGCGGACGCATCGTATGCGTTTGGGGCGGGCTTTCCCCGGAAACCTTGAAAAAACATTTCACCAAAGTGGCGAAAGGCGTTTACCATTCGCCAGAATAAACTATAATTGGAATATGGCTTCAATGGATACTCTTGCAGATACGATTTTGGAAAAACTCCGACTGGTTTCCCAAGCGGAAACGGTGATTGGAAAGCCCATCACGGCGGGGAACGCCACCGTGATCCCCGTGAGCCGCGTCTCCATGGGATTCGGCTTAGGCGACGGCAAGGCGGCAGTTTCGGCGACGGGCGGCGGCGTTTCGATAAACCCGGTGGCCTTTGTCGTGATTTCCGGAGACGACGTCCGCGTCCTGCCGATTTCAAAGGACAATTCGCTGGCTTCGAAAATCGCCGACTTGATGCCGGACGTCCTTTCCGCATTTCGCGGCAAGGACTCTTCCGGGGAATGACAATCCCGGCGACAAAATTTCTATATTGTCGGCGAAAAATTTTTAACCGAGGGTGCTTATGCGCTTTTTGTTCTCTTTGAAAAAAACTTTGATTCCCATGATGGTATGCGCGGCAGTCGCATCGGCTCAGCTGATGAGCGGCAAGAATCTAGACGTCATCCGCGTCGGCAAGACGGGCATTTCGCAAGGGCATATCGACAGCCTGGCGGAAGCCTTGGGCAAGTCGCAGGCGCGCGGGCAGGCGATTCCCCCCGAAGCGATGACGCAGCTCCGTTGGGCGGTGATCGACAACCTGGTCGGGCAGGAACTGGTGAAGCTCGAAGCGAAGGCGCTAGGCATCAAGGTCCCGAAGACGCGCGTCGATAGCGTCGCGAAGCTTTTCAAGGCGCAATACGGCGGGGAGTCCCGCTTCAAGGAAGAGCTGAAAAAGAACCACATCACCGAAGCCCAGTTCAACGAACGGATCGAGCAGCAGCTCCAGAGCGACCTCATCTTGGAAAAGAACGTCCCCTACCCGGATAACCCGACAGAAAAGCAAATCGCGGCCTATTGGGAGCTGAACAAGAACAAGGTGTCCATCAACGACACGATTAGCGGCGCACGCATCCTCCTCAAGACGAAAAAGGGCGAATCCGCACAAGCGATAGAGGACAAGAAGGAATTGTTGAAAGGTCTTGCGGCCCAAGTGCGCCTCGGAAAGGCGAGTTTCGCCGTCTTGGCCGCCCAATACAGCGACGATCCCGATGCGAAGAAGACCGGCGGAGTGATGAACAAATTCATCGCCAAGTCCAAGGGCGAGGATTTCGCCAAGGGAATCAGTAAGTTGAACGTCGGGGACATTTCCGATGTCTTCAAGACGAGCGAAGGGTATCAAATTTTCATGCTCACCGAAAAGAACGACGGCAAGTTTGAAAATTACAAGGTTCAGATTGAATACATCTTGCGCGTACAGGCGGAGCAGGAACGCCAAATGAAAATCAAGCAGTATCTGGACGGACTCGCCAAGAAGTACAAGGTGCAATATTTGAACAAGGATTACAAGCCGGACAACGCCATCGGAGGCAAATAATGGCAACGACATCGCACACAGGGCTTACCGAACTCCGCACGCGGATCGATAAGCTCCGGGGGTATCTTTGACCTCGGGTCTAAAGAAGTTGAACTCTCCGTTTTAGAAAAACAGTCCGGCGACCCGGAACTGTGGAACGACCAGGCAAAGGCGCAAGCCTTGCTCAAAAAAATCACCTCCCTGAAAAAAGTCCTATCCGATTGGAACGGCGTTTCCACGGCTTGCGACGACCTCTCCGAACTTTACGAAATGGCCAAGTCCGAACCGGATTCCCAAGAGCTATTCGACAATGTGGAAGAGGAATACCGCGAACTTTTGAAGCGGGTCGAGGAAATGGAATTCCGGCGGATGCTTTCCGGACCGGACGACGCCTGCGCCGCCGTCTTGACTCTGCACCCCGGAGCCGGCGGTACAGAAGCCCACGATTGGGCGGAAATGCTCCTTCGAATGTACAAACGCTTTCTCGAACGCGAAGGCATGAACTTCAAGGTCATCGATGTACAAGAAGGCGAAGAGGCGGGCATCAACAGCGCGACGATTGAAGTGAGTGACGAATTCGCCTACGGGCTTCTCCGTTCTGAAATCGGCGTCCACCGCTTGGTCCGCATCAGCCCGTTCGATGCGAACGCGCGCCGCCACACGAGCTTTTGCGCCGTATACCTGTATCCGGAACACGAAGACGTCCAATTTGAAATCAACCCGGCGGACATCCGCGTCGACGTTTACCGTTCTTCGGGCGCGGGCGGCCAATACATCAACAAGACGGATTCCGCTGTCCGGATGACGCACATTCCGACGGGCATCGTCGCCAGCTGCCAAACGGAACGCTCCCAAATCCAAAACCGCGCAACGGCCTTGAAAATGCTCACCACGATGGTCGCGGAGCATTACCGCCAAGAAGAGGAAGCGAAGCGGGACGCACGCCTCGCCGAAAAGAAAAAAGTGGAATGGGGCTCCCAAATCCGCAGCTACGTTCTGCAACCTTACCAGCTAGTCAAGGATTTGCGTACGAATGTCGAGACTTCCGATACGACGGGAGTTTTAGACGGTAAGATCAAACCGTTCGTGAACGCTTACCTCTTGAGCGCGTCGCAAGCGGAAAACGCAAACTGACGGACTGTTTTTCCGTTGGCACGGAGGCTCTTGTCCGCCAAGCGGATTGCTTTGTCGTTGGCACGGGCGGTTTGTGTCCTTAGAACGGACTGTTGGTCGCCAAGCGACCTGTTTCGCTTACGCAGCGTGCGGAAAGGTAGGGGGCTGCTCAGAGTTGCGAAAGGCCGCAGCCCCCTTTCTTTCAACCACCCCCTGGCCACGCTTAGGTTCAACTAGAACTGTTTTTCCGTTGACACGGAGACTCTTGTC
>CAZCRF010000094.1:0-5223 GCA_964501065.1 uncultured Fibrobacter sp.
CGCCCTCAAGGGCAAGGGCTCGGTCGACATCGACGGCGGCGCGTTCACCCTCACGGCGTCGGAAGGGGACGGCATCAAGTCGGACGAAGATGACGTGGCGGAACTTGCCGAGGGCAAGGGACACATCGAAATCACGGGTGGCATTTTTGACATCACCGCAGCGGACGACGGCATCCAGGCCGCGGGATATGTTTTGATTGACGACAGCGCGAGCGCGCCCTCCATCACGGTCAAGGCGACGGACAAGGCTCTCGTGACGGACAGCGCTTTCGGGAACATTTACATCTACGACGGCACGCTGGACTTGACTTCCGCTTCGGACGACGGCATCCACTCCGGGAATCACGTGTTTCTTTACGGCGGCACGGTGACAATCAGTTCCGGTGACGACGGCATCCATGCGGACAGCAACCTCTACTTGCGCGGCAGCACCGTGAACGTGGTGACGTCGACGGAAGGATTCGAGGGAATTTACATCTATGCGGAAGCGGGCATCACGGCAGTCTATGGAACGGACGATGGCTGGAATGCCGCTGGCGGCTCTTCGCAGAACTCGTCTTCGGGCGGCCAAGGCGGTCCGGGCGGTATGGGTGGCGGAATGATGTCTTCGAGCTGGGGCGAAATTCAAATCAGCGGCGGTTATCATTACATCAGCGCGTCGGGTGGCGACGTCGATGTCCTCGACGCGAACGGGTCGGCCTATCAGACGGGCGGCGTGGTCATCCTTGAACTGCCTTCGTCCAGCGGCGGCATGGGCGGTGGCGGCATGGGCGGCGGCAGCTGGGGCGGAAGCTCCGGTGGGACGTGTTCCACGAATCAGTCCGGCGGACTCATCGACACGGACAACGGCTTCAGCATCACGGGCGGTGTCCTTCTCGGGTTCGGCAGCCAGACGGAGGAGTATCCGAGTTGCTCGTCCACGTCCTATACGAACGCGAACTACTACGGCGATTCAAATGCGGCGTTCAAGCCCCAGGGATCCGGGAGCATGATTATCTACGGCGGATCGGTCACGTCCGTGTCGACGGTGGATGTTTCCTCCATGACGGCGGTGAACTTCCCGAACGGCCTCACCTACTACTACAAGTGACGGATTTAAACTTTGGCGGTTTCAAGAAAAGGCTTCCCATTCCGGGAGGCCTTTTGCTTTGGGAATGTTTTACACGACGGCCGCCTCTTTCCAACGGCCGCTTCTCCATCTCCAAAGGTTCGCCAGGGAGCGGTAAATTTCATCGCACGCCATGCCTAGCCAAAGCCCGACAAGCCCCAAGTCCAAAACGAATGCGAGGAAGAGAGCCGTTCCCGCGCCCAAGGTCCACATCATCAGGCTGCCGAAAATGGCGGGGAATTTGGAATCTCCGCTGGCCCGGAGGGAACCCGTCAGAATCACGTTGGCGGATTTGAAAGGTTGCAGCAGAACGTCGCACCAAAGGCAGGAGGCGCCGAGGCGGATGACGTCCGGATTGTCCGTGTACAAGCGCAGAAGGTGTTCCCCCGAAAGGGCGACGCACAGGGCGACGAAAAATCCCGCACTGCTGCTTGCGAACAGGGACTGCATCGTTCGGCGGTTGGCCTTTGCGTAATCGTGCGCGCCGACCAGGTGGGCGACGAGGATTTGATTGCCGTTCCCCAGACCGACTCCCAAAATGACGGCGAACATGGCGAAGTTCGCGCTGAAAACTCTGGCGGTGACGGCGACCGTTCCCAAGTGGACAACCATGGCCGTGATGAACACTTGGAACAGCTGGAAACTCACCGGTTCTGCCGCAGCGGGAAGCCCGATGCGGATCCAGTCGCCCAATACGATTCGGGAACGCTTGATGTCCGGTATTTTGGTGCGGTGGTGAATTTTATACCGCAAGACGCACCAGAGGATTCCGCTTGAAAACGCCCAGGAGATGGCGGTGGCGAGGGCGACCCCTTCCACGTGCATTTTGGGAATTCCGAACAGACCGTTTAAAAAGATGATGTTCAAGACGATGTTGAGCGCGATGGTCATGGAATTCCCGATCAGGTTCCAGATGGTCAGCCCGTGGGTCGCGATCAAGGCGGTGAGGGTCGTCTGCAAGGCCCTGAAGAGGAATCCGAAACAGACGATTTTCAAGAACTGCGTCCCGTAAAGCGCCGTGTCGCCCCGAAGTCCCATGGCGCGGACGATTCCATTCGACAGCGGCCAGATGATGAGCGTCATGGAAATTCCGAGGAGGAGGCTTCCGACGATGACCATGGAGAGGGTCACCTTGGCGTGGCTCTTGGAACCCGCTCCCATGAATTGGGAGGCGATGCTCGCCCCCGCTTGCGAAAAGGCTTGGATTGCCATGAAGATGGTGCCGAGAATCGGCATGAGTGCCCCGACTCCCGCTGCGGCGTCCTCGCTTGTGCGCGAAAGGAACCAACTGTCCATCATCGGTTGGAAAACGCCGATGCCGAAGGTGATGATGAGCGGCCAGGAAAGGCTCAAAATGCCGCGGTCTTTGACGGAGTCTGTCATATCCTATTCCAAAAAATTCGGGGGCAAAGATACAAAGAATTTCGCCTCGCTTCGCAAAGGAGCGCGTTGGGGACGAAAAATTTCGCGGCATCCGACACTTCGCATGGGATGCGATTTCTAGCCTTGAATTTTGTACGTTGTTGATTTTAAGGATTTTGGGTAGTAAATTTCTGCCCGGAGTCGTCGCGTCGAGGCTAAATGGAGAAGAAAATGAAATTTTGCATTTTGACGGTTTTGTCCTTCATGCTGATTTCCACGGCAATTTCGAAGGACGTGACGTTCTTCTTTTTGAAGCCCTATGAAAAATCCTGGGTGGAGTCGAATGCGGTCGTCGTCGAAAATCGGGACGGCATCATGCGGAAGATGACGGCGATTCCCGAGTATCCCGGATGGGAGAGCTTCTCTTGGGATGCGTTTTTTTAATCTTGAATTCGTCCTTTATTGACAAAATAAGTTCTTGGACGTAGATTTTTGCTCGGAATCGTCTCGGTGAAATAAAAAGGAGAAGGAATGAAAGGTTTTCTGTTGTTCGTGTTTTTCTGGTTGCTTGGCTTTGAGGCTTCTTTTGGGGTGCTTGTTGAATCTTTGGATGAGCAAGTTCACAATCCTTCTATGCTCGGGCTGCGCTTGCGAGTGCAAAATGAAGCGGATTCGGTGTTGTCCAATGTAAAAATTCGCTATGTTTTTTCAACGGAAGCGATGAAACGGATGGTGGTGGATGTTGTGTATGCTCCGGGGGCGGATGTCTCTTTGCACCAAATAAGTGATGAGTTGGGATTTGTTGAAATTACCTGCGATTCTCTGCCACAAGGTTTTTTCCCTAATTTTTCGGGATTTAGTTTGGGGTTGCATTATGCGGATTGGAGTGAAATGAACAAGTCGAAACATTTGAGTTATCAAGAAAGCTCCGCTTTTGTGGAAAATCATCACGTGTCGGTTTATAAAAATGATTCGCTTGTAATGGGGACGCGATTGATTTATCTGAATCGAAACCAAAATTTAGAATCGTGGGGTTTCAAGCGGAAGATAATGCTTGGATTGATATTCAAAATAACGGTGTCGCTGCGTTTATGGATGGAATCTCTTTAATCGGGTCGAATGGCGAGGCTTTCCTTTTGGATTCAATTTCTTTAGACTCTTTGGAAGTGTTGCGTATTTGCCAAAATAAAGTTTCTTGTGAGGGATTTCCTCGAAGCTTGGTGTTGTCAAAATTTGCTTGGGGACGTATCGGAGAAGCTATTTTGAAATCTGATTCCTTATGGTTGTCTTATGTGCCGTGGGGAGGCGTAGGCCATTTTGCTGAGGAAGCTGTGATGTCCGGTGTCTGGGCTGATACAGAGGACTATTTTGAATCTATGATGGAGGTTTTTTCATTTCCGATAAAATACCGGAAAAACGCTTTCTTTCGTATGATTTTAGGGACTGAAGGGAAGACAACAAAAGACTGGTTCGCTTTTACGGATAGGGATAGTTTACGGAATACTGAAGCAGTTCCGACTCCTGTAAAAATTGTTGGGTTGGATTCCATTCGATTTAAGGGGAAAGAATCGGATTCCGTTTATTTTGGGTGGCTTTCCGTTCCAAATGCGAATAGTTATCGGGTTTCGCTTCAAAAAGGGGATTCTTTAATTGCTGAAGTGGAAACGGCAAATACCTTTGTGAAACTAAAAATTTCTGATAGTCTTTTTAAATGGAATGTTGTTGCCGGATACAAGCAAAAAAGTGGAGAATTGTTGTATGGGAAATCAATAGAAGAAGATTATATTGCCGTACAGAACAAGTCCATTGATGACGAGAGTGTACTGAAATCAAAAATTTTGCCTGTTCCTTTGTTGAAAGCTCGAAAAGATACTCGAATGCTCTCTCTGGGATACGCTCAAGATGCGCTTGCTTATGGTTGGGATGTTTCCCATCTTGATTCTGCAAATTACGATTATTTAGAGGCGAATCGGTGTTGGGCTGTATCGATTCAAATGCTTAATCATTATTACGGCGGAAACATTACTCAAGATGAAGTCGTGTTTTTTACAAAATTCAATCCAGCAGAACCGTTGTTGTCGGCTTTGCCTCCCTCTGGGGCATCGGATGAAGAAATTTGGAACGCATTGAAGTTGGTCTTGAAGACGGATGAATTGAATGTTCGGATGGGTTCGCCGTCTGTGGAAGAAATCAAAAAAGCTTTAGATGCGGGGAAGCCAATCTATAGCTCTACATATGTAAGTTCAGAAAACGGGACTGGACATGCGATGGTTATTGCTGGATATTTGGAAATGGCCGGTGATTTTTTTGTCTTGTACAAGAATTTGAGTAACAACGGTGTTGAAGGGTGGAGTTCTGTGGAGAATGGATTCCAGTATTCATGGTATTGCATTCCCGAAGTCGAGCCGGGGAACGTGATGATGACGGATTATCGGGTGAGTTATGATTCCGACGGAGATGGCGTTGTTAATTTTGATGAGGAAGAACGTTTTGGGACGAATCCTTTTGACTCCGATTCGGATGGGGACGGAATGGATGACAAATGCGAAATATATCGATATATGATACAAAGTCGGTATTCGAAACAAGACGATTTAGCTAGAAGACAGGAAACAATTCTTTCTCAAATCATAGATAATTCCGACAAGGACAAAGACGGCTTTCGTGCTGAGTTGGATGACGACGACAATGGCGATGGAGATTAGGCAAGTCCTTTTCTGTAAATTCATGCGCAAAAAGTGGGCTTTTCCATT
>CAZCRF010000095.1:0-5026 GCA_964501065.1 uncultured Fibrobacter sp.
CGACCAACAGTCCGTTTGACGGAAACCGCCCGTGCCAACGACAGAACCGTCCGTTCGGCGGGCACAAGCCTTCATCTCAACGGACACGAATCACTACTATGCGTATCCGTATTGCTTTCGCTTGTGGAGAATGAAAAAGAACGCGAGGGAGACGGCCACCACTTCCGTGGCGGGGAGCGAATACCAAACGCCGTCGATGCCGAAGAATTTGGGCAAAATCAGGACTGTCGCTATTTCGAATACGATGGACCGGGATACGGAAATGGTCGCGGAAAGAAGACCGTTGTTCAGTGCGGTGAAAAGAGAAGACGCATAGACGCTGAATCCGCCGAGGAGGAATGAAATGGAGCAGATGCGGAATCCGTGTTCCGTCAACTCTAAAAGTTCCGCGTTGTACCCGACGAATATCCCGGCGAGAGGCCTTGCAAAAATTTGTGCGGCGGCAAAAAGTAAAACCGCCGTGATGCCGACGATGTGACAGCTCTTTTTGAATAAGTTTTGGAGTTCTGTCTTGTTGTTCGCGCCGTAGTGGAAGGACTCAAGCGGCGCGCAGCCCGTGCTGTATCCCAAGAAAAGGGAAAAGAAGATGAAGGAAACGTACATGATGACGCCGTAGGCGGCGATTCCGTTTTCCCCGGCGAAGCGCATCAGCTGGTAGTTGTAGAGGAACGCGACGATGGAAGATGCGATGCCGGAGAGGAATTCCGAAGCCCCGTTCGTACAGGTCCTGAAAAGGACTAGCGGAACGAAGTGGGTTTTCCCGAGGTGCAGCTGATTGGTCTTGTTGCAGATAAAGTAAAGAAGTGGGATGAATCCGCCGAGGCATTCGCTGATGACCGTGGCGACGGCCGCCCCCTTCAACCCCCATGAAAACACTCCGATGAACAGGAAATCCAAAACGATGTTCGTCATTCCGGCGATGAGGGTGACGGAAAATCCCATTTGCGGCTTTTCCGCCGTAATCAAAAAGGTCTGGAACAGGCTTTGCAGCATATAGGCCGAGAGGGAACTCAAGACGATTCTCCCGTAGAGCAGACTGTCTTCGAGCAGGGCGCCATCCGCTCCCATCCATTGCATTGCGGGTCGCAAAATGAAAAATCCCAGAACGGAAAAGGCGATTCCGCAGCAAACCGTCGAATAGACGATGAGCGAAAAATTTTCATTGGCGCCTTTCTTGCGCCCGCGGCCAAGCCTCGACGCGACCAGCGCGCTTCCGCCCGTACCGAACATGAATCCGAGCGAGCCCAGCATCATGAGCAAGGGCATCACCAGGTTCACTGCGGCGAAAGCTTGTTTTCCGACATAATTTGAAACGAAAAATCCATCGACGACTCCGTAAATCGATGTGAAGAGGAGCATTCCGATGGAGGGGAGGACGAATCGAAAAAGCCTCACATAGGAAAAATGGTCGGAAAGCTGAATTTGCATGGCCGCAATATAGCAAACCGCCCCGAGGATTTTCAATAAGGCTAAGTTTGAAGGTTTTGCCGCTCCGACGGTTCAAAGAGTTGTGTGAATTCGCAGTGGAGAGCCTTGTCTCCGTAGCGGTCTTCGGATTCGGAAAGTTCTTTCGGGGAATATCCGGTTTGAATTTTCGACAGGCGGATTTTTCGGGAGGTTTCATCCATGGAAAAGAGGATGCGGAATGTGCGGAAGGCGAGAATTCCCGTTTTGCCGTCGGATTCCATGCTCACGCGCTTTCTCGAACTGTCCAACGGGTTGTTTGAAAGTTGGCATTCGGCGAACGCCTTCAAGTCGTATCCGCAAGTCTTCAAAAGCCATTCGTTTTGCTCGGAAAACTCTTCATCGGCGATGAGCTGCCAAGAATCCTCGGCTTGGGAATCGACCCAGCCCGCCAGGGCGTTCGGAAAGGCGTCCGCCTTGGGGACGTAAGGCTTGATGTCGAGAATCGGAGTCCCGTTCAACAAATCCGCTTCGTCGATTTGCAGGGTCAGTTTTTCAATCGATAAAAGTTTGACGCAGGAAAGCCCGATGGGATTGGGACGGTACGGGCTGCGGGAGGCGAACGTCCCGACACGTTCCCGGTCGGCGGGGGGAATCGGCGGCCGCGTTGTCGGTCGCCATCCTGAATTTTGGTGAAAGAGGAAGATGACCCAGATTCGTTCGAAACCTTGCAGGTCGCGCAAGGCTTCTTCAAACCCCTTGTGCGGAAAGAGTTCGATTTTTCCGGGATGCCCACCGAAAAAGACTCCCTGCCGGGGAACTTCGTATTTGTACGAAGCTCCGCTGGAGAAAGTCCCGATGGGTTCGACGGAAATTTTCACGCGTCAACGCTTGACTGCCGTCAAGGTCTTTGAGCCGGAGCGCACCATGTACACTCCCGCCCTCAGGTTTTGAATCTTGAGAGAGTTCCCGGAAAGTTCCGCTTCGGAAAGCTTTCCCGTCCAAACGAGGCGACCGCGCAAGTCGTAGATTTTGGAAACGGTGTTGAAGTTCGGAGCGGCGAACGACGAGGGTTTCGGAATGGAGGAACCGCCGCAACCCGTGGCCAGAATCTTTGAAATGTACACGCCGCTGCCGTCGCTGTTGAAGGTGAGCTTCGTGGAACCGTATGCCGTTCCCGTCGAATCGTTGATTTCATTGTCCAGGGAAATGGAGGTCGTCACCCAGGACGCGCTTCCGCCTTGGACTCCGTATTTATAATTGGCCCACTTGGTCCCGCCTGCGCCGCCGACGTTCACGTAGACAGTGGAATCGTCCATCCCGTGCATCGTCACGACCAGTTCGGAACATTTTTGCAGGGCATCCCCGGCACTAGCCGGGAGAGTGAAGATGGCGTGTTGGTAGCCGCAGTCGCTTTGGGCGCATCCCGCTAAAGGAACGACCGCATAACCGGACACGCCGTCGATTTCCGACGACCCGTAAGAGACGCTAGTCAAGGATTCATCGCTGGACCAGTCCGAGACGGTCGTCGTTTCGCTGTAATCGACAATGACGACAGTGTCGCCCAAGTCCGGTTCCACGTAGGGGTCGACAATCGGGGAGTCTTCGCAAGAAAGCCCCGACGTATTGCTCGCTTCATAGACGAAGGTGGTGACGGAATTCGCGGGAATCGTATAGGAATCGGCTGTGGAAATCGACTGGCTCTTGGAACCGTTCTCCACGGATTGGATGGCGAATGTGGCTTTGTACCCCGAGACTTCCGGGGCGGAGAGGCTCGCCGCCGCGCCTTCGTTGGTGACGACGATGGAGATGGAATCGCAGTCTGCGGAGCGGAACGCCACGGCGTACAAGTCGCTGCCTCCGTTCACGGTCGATTCGACGACGCGCCAGCCCGGGCTGACGAATTTGGAATAATGACGCATGGCGTGGTATTCCGGGCTGATGGTGATGGCGTCTTCCGTGCAGTCGCCCCAGTTCTTGGTGCACACGCCTATCAGCTGCCCGACTCCTTCGCCCCAAAAGAGTTCCCAGGCGATGTAGCCGTTCAACTTGCCGTCCGTGAAACCGACCTGCATGATGTGGGCGAGGCCCGTCATGTATTCTTCCTTGCCGTTGTCGGACATGGAGCAGAATTCGGTCATAATAATGGGTTTTGTGTCCGAGCCGTAAGAAGAGCCGATTTCCTTCATCGGGGAACGGAAGTTCTCCGGATTGTTGTAGTTCGTGAGGGAGTTGTCGTTCCCGTTCCCGGCATGGTACAGGTGATAGGCGTAGCCGCCGAGCTTGCCATTGTCCAATTGCGCCATGTAGTTTTGGAAAGTGTTATAACCGATGCCGAGGGGTTCGGGTCCCACGATGACGGGCGCACCGTCCAAGGTGGAGAGGGAGTCGTAAACGGCGTTCAAGGCTTGGGCGTAACCGGCGCGTTGGGAAGTTTCCGTCGGGGCGAAGAGGGTCTCTTCATATTCAGCGAACATGTCCGGTTCGTTCTGAAGGGAGATGTAGTCGGGAGCGATGCCCGCTTCTTGATATTTTTGGAAAGAGGTCTTCCACCAATGGGCGAATTCCCCGTAGGCGTAATTGCCGTAGATGTCGTTCGAGGACGTGTTGAGGGTCGCTTGGGTCGAATCTCCGTTTGCCGCGCTGCCGTTCACGTCTCCGCTCGGTTTGAGACTCGCCGGGGCAGACCAGCTCGACATGAGAATCTTCATTTGGCTGCCGAGACGCTTCTTTCCCGCCTTGATGATGGTCGCGTCGTTCGAAAGGCTCGCGCTTTCGTCTTGCAGCCAGTTCCCGATGCGGAGGAGCGAAAGGTTCAATCCCGTGAAGGCCGTGTCGTATAATGCTTCCTGGGTTTCCGTTCCAAGTGCCGTAATCCAGTTCTGGTAATAGACGCTGCCCGCGCCGAAACCGACAATCTTTTGCTTGGTCGCCGTCGGGTCTACTGTGAGGGAGGCCGCCCCCGCCAAGTTCATGAAAAGGGCGACGCCCACGATGGGAATGCAATATTTGGTTTTTCCGGACATAATAACTCCATGAATTCCGTTTTCGAGAAAATTCTCCGAATTGTTTTGAAAGTAGATTTTTATTGGGAAAAATTTTGTCTGGAGGCTGGCTTTTGCAGGGGTTTTTCCCGTGGCACGAGCGGCTTATGTTCACCAAGTGAACCGTTTTTGTCGTTAGCACGAAGCCGTGTCCGTCAAACGGACGTTTTTGTCGTTGGCACGGGCGGTTTGTGTCCGTCAAACGGACAGTTGGTCGCCAAGCGACCTGTTTCGCCTACCCGGCGTGGGGCAAGATAGGGGGAGGGTTCGGAGTTGCGAAAGGCCACCCTCCCCCTTCCTTGCATCCACCCCCACGGCCACGCTTAGGTTTGACACGAGCTGCTTTTGTTCACCAAGCGAGCTACAGAGCCGAATGGGAAAGCCGTAGCCCCCTTCCTTTCAACCACCCCCGTGGCCACGTTTAAGTTCAACTAGAACTGTTTTTCGTTGGCACGAGCGGCTTATGTTCACCAAGTGAACCGTTTTTGTCGTTAGCACGAAGCCGTGTCCGTCAAACGGACGTTTTTGTCGTTGGCACGGGCGGTTTGTGTCCGTCAAACGGACTGTTGGTCGCAGCA
>CAZCRF010000096.1:0-4860 GCA_964501065.1 uncultured Fibrobacter sp.
TGCTTCAGCAAATTTAGAACCGCGTGCAATCCTGCCGTAACTCTGAGCAGCCCCCATCCTTTCCGCCCGATCTCACTTTGTTCCATTATTCCAGCCCTTCATTCACAACTTCGTTGTTCATAGGGGCTTTCAAATGCGTAAGCGAAACAGGTCGCTTTCTATTCGGCTCTGTAGCTTTGCTACAGGAATGAGGGCTTGCCCGAATGTTCGCCGAATGATGCAAGTTGCCGTGGTTCTTTTGCTTTAGCAAATCTAGAACCACGTGCAATCCTGCTGCGACCAAACAGTCCGTTTGACGGACACAAGCAGCCCGTGCCAACGAAACCAATCCCCAACCCCTAACGACCGAATCGGGAACCGTTCAAGCGATAGGCGCGGCCGCCCGTCTTGAGCAGAATCTGCGAACGGTCCCGAACCTTTTCCAGGGAACGCTTTTCCAAAGCGGCCCGTTTTGCACGGGAAATGGCCGTCGTCGCCGTATCTGCAGCGACTCCGACATTTTCCACGGTTTCCACGCCAAAGAGATCCACCGCGCTCTTTTCCACGGAGAATCCGAACGAAACGTCCCCGGTCGGCGCACCGGTCTGCAAAGCTCCGTAATGATAGACGTCCCCGTTCTCCGCAACGATTTCCGCGGCAAAGGCAATCGTATCGTTCACACGCGAAATCTCCAAATCCACGGAAGCGTTCCGCATGATGGCCGCGAAGTCGTCAAAGTCCCAATCCTTCGTAAACTCCGTCTGCCCGATGCCGTCCAGCGCATAGACATCCGCGCGAAGCAGCATGGTGTTCGAACCGGAAATTTCCCGAATGATGAAATTGTCCCACGCTTCCGCCCCGTCTCCGTTTCCGTAATTGGCAAAGCGGAACTTCATGGAAAAGTCCCCGGAGGGGGCCGCGTAAGTCGGCGAAAGTTCCGTGTTGAAAGCGGAAGTGTAAACGCCGCCGCCGTCAATCGCCCCGACCAAAATGCGGGAAGAATTCGCCCCGTAAGCCACCTTCGAAACTTCGAGGCAAGCCTCATCCGCGCCGAGGTAAACCGTGTAATCGCCGGAGGGAGTCCCCGTCGCCGACGCGCGGTAAACGAGGGAATCCCCGACAAATGCGAAAACGTCGATGGTCGTGCCGAGCCGCCGAGCCTTCAACGTCACGTCCGCATTTTGGAACATCTTACGGAATGCGTCCCAATCGCCGTCCCACGAACCTTTGTAACCGACACTCGAACCGGAGAAGGTTTCCACGGAATAGGCGTCCGCGCGCAAGTACCAAGTTTCGTCGCCGTTCTTGAACGAAAGAATCCAGTTGTTCCAATTGTTTTCCGCCTGCG
This sequence comes from uncultured Fibrobacter sp., assembly GCA_964501065.1. Lineage (GTDB taxonomy): Bacteria > Fibrobacterota > Fibrobacteria > Fibrobacterales > Fibrobacteraceae > Hallerella. Next base: position 1,328 of record CAZCRF010000096.1, read on the forward strand.
TCCGATTCTTGAAGCGGAACTCCAGGGAGAAGGAATCCGGGACGGAAACCGGCAAGAATTCTTCATAAGAATCCCAAGCCGTCGAAAAGTCTTCCTTGCCGACCGTGACGACGCTGTCCCCCGCCAAATTCCGGACCGTCAAGACTTCCGTTCCCGGCACGCGGTATCCCCAAAGGGCAAGCTCCCCCGCAGCATCCATCGCGCTGAAGGTGAGAGTCCTCTTCGAAACGTCGTTTTCAAGTTGCACGGCCAAGGCTCCCTCGAAAGAAGTCCCGGAAGCCGAAAGGGAAATGTAGTGACGGCCGCCGGCGAAGTCGTAGTCCCACGTTCCCGTGTAAGCTCCCGAGAGCGTCCCGTCGGCGTTCAGGTAAAGTTCCTTCTCCGTGTTCACCGGGTAAGAATTGTCCGCCTGGGTCTGCCCTTCGTGGACGATGATTCTGTATTGCCCGGCGATTTCGTCTAGTCCGACGGAGCTGTCGGGGAGACCGTATCCCGTGCGATGTTCAAAGGGGAGCGCGACAACCCAACCGTTCTTGTTGAAGACGAGCTCGTGCACTTCCACGTTGTGCCACGCCGTACCGTTCGTATACTTCCGATGATAGACGACATAATGCCTCCCGTCGTCATCGGTCAAAAGGGAATTGTGCCCGTCCGCGATTTCGCCGTTCCCCTCGTCCCAAAAACTAAAGCGGTAACCTTGGACTATCGGAAATCCGTAAGTCACGTTCTTTCCGTAATTGTAAATGTACTGGGAGAAAATCGCCCCGTCTCCCGTCACGTCCGCATAAGGGCCCGTCACGTCCTTCGAGCGGAAGACGCGCATCGAGTAGCCGCCATCCGGCGAATAAAATCCGTAGCTGATGAACAGATAGTAAAAGCCGTTCCCATCGGCGTCTTCCATGTATTCGATGTAGGAGCCTTCGCCGCTCACGTAATAGCCGCCGGCAATGTGGATTCCCATGTAGGGGTCGGATTTCAACGCCGCGCCGTCCCAAAGGGCTTCCCCGCCAGAACCGTAAGTTTGCCCGTAATCGCGAAGCCCCGTCTTGGGGTCGAGCTTCAACAAAAAGATGCCGCCGGACCACGAACCGTACGCCAGCCAAAGATTCCCGTCCCTGTCGTAAAAGACGTTCGGGTCGATGCAGCTCACGCCGTAGCCGCCGTCCCAGCCCGTGGAATAAGTCCCGTTGTTCCGCATATAGTAACGCGTCGCCACCGTCGAAGAGCCGGTCACCTTCTTGTAATCGTCGTTCCCCGCGCCGGAAGTCCCCGAATCCATGCCGCCGAAGACGACCGTCCCCGCGAACTCATAAGGGCCTTCGATTTTGTCCGAGACGAGCATCCCGATTGAGGACATCCAATCGTCGCCGTTTTCCGAATAGTAAAGGCACCACTTCCCAAGGGACTTGTTCCAGATGATGTCCGGCGCCCAGTAATTCCCCTTCGCCTCGTCCGCCGTCAAATGCCCGGACCATGCGGCCGCTTCCGCGATGACTTTCGAATAATCCGTCTCTTCCGCGCCGTTCACGGAATACTTCGGCACAAATTCCGTCCAATTGAGCAAATCCTTCGAATAGGCGGCGCCGCCCTGCGTCCCGAAGACGTAATAGTATTTGGTTCGGGATTTCAAGGCGTCCTGTTCCGGGTAAGAGTTCCCGGCGGCATCCTTGTAAACCAAGACGACGGAAGGGTCGTGCACGGCGACGGCACCCGCGAAGCTTGCGGCAGAGGCGAACGCCCAAACGACCGCGATTCTTTTCAAAAGATTCAATCCCATATCCAATCCTTTTGTTTTAAAATTTTAAAATCCAATTTTCCCGGGGCGAGACTCTCCGTCCCAAGGCGTCATTTGCGCGACGGCTCCTCAAAACGGGAAAAGCCGTCCGGGATTTAACCCGAAGGGATGACTCTGACGATTCCAAAGAGTCCAAGACGCTCCTGTCGTAGAGCAGGGATTCGAGCGGGACGCGCGTGTATTCCACGTCCTCCTTGTTCGTCGCATAGGCGACGTAGAGGAACTTTCCGGCGACCATCGACTTCGGGTAATGATAACCGACCCGTTTCGCCTTCCCGGCGTAACGCAAGTTTTGCAAATCCGCCCCGGTGCGCAGCGAGAACGCCTTGTCGAAATACTTCCCGTCCGCGCTCAGGACAATCGCGAGCGGCACGCGGTAATTCGTGTCGACCGGGTTCGAGACCATGTAGGCGCTCCCGTCAAGCAAGTTCCCCGCGCTTTGCTTGGCACGGGAATCCGGGAAACCCGTCTCTTCCGGCGCGCTCCAAGTCTTTCCGTCGTCAAGGCTGATGGAGGCGAGCTTTTGGAATGTCGTTTGCTGGTCGCGAAAGACCATCACGGGATTCCCGTCCGAGTTGACGAATAGGGACGGCTCAAGCCCCCGCGTCTGGGCGCCGCCCGAAACGGTCTCCATGGAAATTTCCCCCTTCACGAATCCGCGCACTCCCGAAGAATCGTCCGAGTAGACGGGAGCGGCGAGAAGCCCCGGCAAGAAGTGCGCCGCACCCAAGATCCGCCCCGACGGCAGCCGGTGAAAGTCCTGTTCCACGATTCCCGCCATCGGCGAACCGTCCCGCATCCGGACAGGCGCAAGAGCCGTCCAATTCTCCCCGTCGACGCTCGCCCTGTAATAAGCGTAGCCGCCGCTCGAAAGGGAATCCGGCCATTCGTTGACGTAGGCGATCAAAGTGTCGCCGTTCACCCACCAGCCGCCCGAAGTGCGATGTCCGTCAGCGGGCGACGCGGCGAGAACCTTCGGCGCGCTCCAAGTCTCCCCGTCGACGCTTGCGCTGTAGGCGACCCACGTGTCTTCCGAATCTTCATCCGTCGCGGAACTCTGCCACTGGCAATAGAGCTTTCCCTTGAAGCTCGCCATCACGACGCCGTTTGCATAATGGTCCGTCGCATCCGTCGGCGAAAAGACCGTGAAAGTCTCCGCGCCCGGCGCCGCCGAAAGCCCCGCAGCCACCCGGTCCGCCTGGTCCAAAAGCCCGGAATCGAAGGAAAACGGCGCGGCGAACGGAGCCGCAGCGAATCCAATCAAGCTCAAAAAAACGTTCTTCATAAACTATCCCATCTTAAAATTCGCTTTTAAAACGGGCAGTTTTAAATTTGGGGAAAATAAACGGAGTCCAAGGACAACGGGGGCAATCAAGAATTATGAATTATGAATTATGAATTATGAATTATGAATTATCAATTATCAATTATCAATGAGGAGTGGTCAGTGTTTAGTTAACGGTCAAGGGGAGCGCAGTCATGTTGAGCAGGATTGGCGTTATGCTGAGTGAAGCGCTTGCCTGTCGGCAGACAGGAAACAGCTAGTTGCAGTAAGGGCTCTTCTGGATTCTTCGCTTTGCTCAGAATGACGTTGGTTGCTCGGAATGACGGTTTACGGGTGGGCAGCAGTCTGTTGAGTGGAGCGATGCGCAACGAAACATCCCGTTGCGGCAAAGGCTCGACGGAATGTGTAAATTTCTTTCTGTAAAATCAAAAGGGTCCGGAGAACTCGCCGTTT
>CAZCRF010000097.1:0-4759 GCA_964501065.1 uncultured Fibrobacter sp.
TGTCAGCTCGATAGGCGCATTGTGCATTAGACCGATGTTCTTGCCGCTTCAGCGGGCTTAGAACAACGAGTCTAAGGCCACGCCTAGGTTCGACAAGGACTGTTTTCCTAGGCACGGAGCTGTGTCCGTCAAACGGACTGCTTTGTCGTTGGCACGGAGCTGTGTCCGTCAAACGGACTGCTTTGTCGTTGGCACGGAGCTGTGTCCGTCAAACGGACTTTTGGTCGCCAAGCGACCTGTTTCGCCTACGCGGCGGGCGGAAAGGTAGGGGGAGGGTTCGGAGTTGCGAAAGGCCACCCTCCCCCTACCTTTCAACCACCCCCATGGCCACGCTCAAGTTTGACACGAGCCGTGTCCGCTGCACGGGTCGTGCTGACGCCCTTTTCCTTGCGCAAGCCTCACGTTTTACCTCCATGCGGTGATTCTCGTTCCCAAGCGGTTTTGGGCGTTGTGCAGCGGAATGATTCCCGTTTCCAAGCATGGCGCAGCCGCTAACGCCGAAGGCGTTAATCTCGCTACAGTAAAGAGATGTTTCGCTTCGCTCAACACGACGCTCTTCTGTTTACAGTCAACGAACCACTGACCACTAGCCACTCCTCACTTCTCACTCCTAATTTCTACCTTTCGAAAAAAGGAGGCCTCCATGACGCAGGCGGAAACGAAGAAGGCGGCGGCGCAGTTCGCGAAGGACTGGCAGAATCGCGGAGACGAGAAGCAGGAGACGCAGAGGTTCTGGATGGGGCTGCTCGGCGACGTGCTCGGCGTGACAAGCCCGCAGAACGTCATCCTCTTCGAGAAGCGCGTGCAACTTTCCCACACGTCCTACATCGACGCCTACATCCCGGAGACGAAGGTCTTGATTGAGCAGAAGGGCCTGAAAATCGACTTGGACAAGCCGCAGGAACAGTCGGACGGGAATTCGCTCACGCCGTTCGGACAGGCGAAGCGTTACGCGGAGGAGCTGCCCGCGAGCGAGAAGCCGCGCTGGATCGTCGTGTCGAACTTCGCCGAGATCCGCGTCCACGACATGGAGCGCCCGGGAACGGAACCGGAAGTCGTCCGCCTCGAAAATCTGGACAGGGACTTTTACCGCCTCGAGTTCCTGGTGGACCGCGAGAACGACAAGATCCGGAAGGAGGAGGAGGTCTCCCTCGCCGCCGGGAAGCTCGTCGGCAAGCTCCACGACACTCTCATCAAGGAATACATCGACCCGGACGCGGAGAGCCTCCGCAGCCTGAACGTGCTCTGCGTGCGCATCGTCTTCTGCCTCTACGCGGAGGACGTGGGGCTGTTCCGGACGCGCACCGCCTTCGAGGACTACGTCAAGAGCTTCCGCGTCGAAAACGTGCGCGACGGAATCGTCAAGCTGTTCAAGGCCCTCGACACGCCACCCGAGAAGCGCGACAAGTACGACACGAAGCTTGCCGCGTTCCCCTACGTGAACGGCGGCCTCTTCCGCGACGAGAAGATCGAGATCCCGAACTTCACCGGGGAAATCGTGGACGTCCTTGTGAACGACTGCGCGCCCTTCGACTGGTCGGAGATAAGCCCGACGATTTTCGGCGCGGTCTTCGAGAGCACGCTGAACCCGGAGACGCGCCGCAAGGGCGGCATGCACTACACTTCCATTCAAAACATCCACAAGGTGATCGACCCGCTGTTCTTGGACGACTTGAACGAAGAATTCGGCGCCATCGTGGGCGAGGCGAGGCAACCCCAAAAGGCCCGCGACGCGAAGCTCGTCGAGTTCCAAAACAAGCTCGGGAAGCTCACATTCCTCGACCCGGCGTGCGGTTCGGGGAACTTCCTCACCGAGACTTATCTTTCCTTGCGTCGGCTCGAGAACAAGGTGATCTCCGCGCTGAACAAGGGCGAGCGCCTCCTCGGATTCGACGAGTTCATCAAGGTGAAAATCAACCAGTTCTACGGAATTGAAATCAACGACTTCGCTGTTACAGTTGCGAAAACTGCGCTCTGGATTGCGGAGAGCCAGATGGCCGTGGAGACGGAGGAGATCCTCGGGCAGCAGGTGAGCTTCTTGCCGTTGCGGAACCACGCGAACATCGTCGAAGGCAACGCGCTCCGCATGGACTGGGCGACGCTCACAAACATTGACGGAACAAAAGCGAAGCAGCCGATGTTGTTCGATTTTGAAGAAAGCGGCCGGCAGGAAGAATCCCGCTGCGGCGGCGGTCGTCATTCTGAGGCGACAGCCGAAGAATCTCATCACTATAACTACATTATGGGAAATCCGCCGTTCATCGGGAAAAAAGAGCAGAAAGACAAAAAAGAAGAGCTTGTCGCTTTATTCCCAAAAGAACTAAAAGGCGTTGGAAATCTTGACTATGTTTCAGGCTGGTATGTAAAGGCAATCGAACTGATAAAAGGCTCGGACACAACCTGCGCGTTTGTTTCGACAAATTCAATCACACAGGGCGAGCAAGTGCCAGTTCTCTGGAAATATCTTTCACAGAAAGGACTTTCAATCAATTTTACATACAGAACATTCCGCTGGGATTCCGAAAGCACGGAGATTGCTCATGTCCATTGCGTGATAATTGGATTTTCAGATGCAGAACATTCAAAAAATCAGAAATTCATCATCACAGAAAACGGCGAGAAAAAAATTTCCGGCCATATAAACGGCTATCTGATTGATGCTGGCGACATTTACGTTGAGAGTAGAAACAAGCCAATCTGCCCTGTTGCAGAAATTGTTTACGGAAGCATGCCGATTGATGACAACCATCTTATTCTGACAAAAGAAGATGCTGACAAGATTATTGCGGAGAATCCTGCAAATGCAAAATTTGTCCGTAAATATGTCGGCGGAGAAGAAATCATCAAGAACAAGGTCCGCTACTGCCTGTGGCTAAAAGACGCTACTCCAAAAGAAATGCGTGAATCAAAACTTATTTCGGAACGTATAAAGGCAACAAAAGAATTCCGCCAGAAATCAACACGTCCGCAGACTGTAATGCTCGCAGAAACTCCATGGCTTTTTGGAGAAATCCGCCAGCCGGAAACGCAGATGCTCGCAATTCCTAAAGTTTCATCAGAAAAAAGAAAATACATTCCAGTCGCGTTTGTCCAACCTGAAACAATCGTAAATGGAAGTGCGCTAATTGTGCCGGAGGCGACTTTGTATGAATTCGGAATTCTGATGAGCAGCGTCCACAATGACTGGATGCGAGCTGTTGCCGGACGATTGGAAACTCGTTACCAATATTCAGGAACTGTCGTGTACAACAACTTTCCGTGGCCGGGATGTGTGGGCGTTAGCCGTCATCCTGCCGGCAGGCAAGGCAGACAGGATGAATCCCTATGCTGTGGCGGTCGTCTTTCTGAGCAAAGCGAAGAATCCCTATGCTGTGGCGGTCGTCATTCTGAGCAAAGCGAAGAATCCCTATACGGTGCAGGTCGTCTTTCTGAGCAAAGCGAAGAATCCCGCTGCGGTGCCGGGCGTCATTCTGAGCGAAGCAAAGAATCCCGCTGCGGTGCCGGGCGTCTTTCTGAGCAAAGCGAAGAATCCCTATACGGCAAAGAGATGTTTCGCGTTGCTCAACATGACGGCTGTTCTGCTCAACATGACGGCTGTTCTGCTCAACATGACGGCTGTTCTGCTCAACATGACGGCAGCTCTGACCACTATTCACTAATCACTAGAACGGCGCAGGCGATTCTTGACGCAAGGGCGAAATATCCAGACTCTTCACTTGCTGACCTTTACGACGATGATTTTATGCCGCCCGATCTTCGCAAAGCCCACGAAGCGAACGACCGCGCAGTGATGCAAGCCTACGGGTTCAACGCGAAGATGACGGAAGCGGAGATTGTTGCGGAGCTGTTCAAAATGTACGAAAAGCTGGCAAAAAAATAAAGATTGAAGCTATGAAATATGGAAAACGAAGTTGACGTTCAGAAAGACATTGAGAGCAAAATCCTCACAATCCGAAACCAGCAGGTGATGCTTGACCGCGACTTGGCGGAACTGTACGGAGTTGAAACTAAACGATTAAATGAACAAGTGAAGCGAAATATTGAAAGATTTCCAAAAAAATTCATGTTTCAACTTACAAAAAATGAAGTCTTGGAACTAGATTTTTCAAGGTCACAAATTGCGACATCAAGTTCTGACTTGAAGTCGCAATTTGCGACATCAAGTTGGGGCGGCACAAGAAAACTTCCTTACGCTTTTACAGAACAAGGCTGCGCAATGCTTAGTTCTGTTCTAAAAAGCGAAACAGCTGTTAAGGTGAGCATTCAGATTATGGACGCCTTTGTCGCGATGCGTCACTTTCTCCAGAACAACGCTGAAATATTCGCTGAACTGAAATCTATCAGACAGCATCAGACAGAAACTGATATCCACCTGCAAAACACAGACAACAAAGTCCAGGAGCTTTTTGACCGCATGGACAAGTACAAAATCGACAACTCTCAAGGAATCTTCTTTCAAGGACAAATCTTTGACGCATACGCAAAGTTTGAAAGCTTCCTGCAAGCCGCACAAAAAGAAATCATCTTGATTGACAACTACGTTGACTTGTCTATTCTTCAGCGTCTTGCGAAAAAGCAAAAAAGCGTGAACGTCACAATCTACACAGACCCGAAAACGAAGCTCACGGCGCAGGACATCCAGAAATTCAACGCGCAATATCCGACATTGACTTTGAATCACACGACAAAAATGCACGACCGGTTTTTGGATTAGGCAAGTCCTTTTCTGTAAATTCATGCGCAAAAAGTGGGCTTTTCC
>CAZCRF010000098.1:0-4677 GCA_964501065.1 uncultured Fibrobacter sp.
CAAAATCGGTGGATTTATTTCCGCCATCCATTTCTCGGAGCGATGATTTTGCCTTCTGCGAGGCTCGGCGTCTTGCAGTGAAGTCCATTGCAAATTGCCATTTGCTAATTTAAAGCCATGGCTTATCTACTCGTCGTTTATGTCCTGGTCTTGGCCTTGATTGCCTTCTTGAGCGCGTCTCGGGTCAAGAACGTGTCGGATTTTTTTGTCGCCCGCAAGGGAGGGTCCGCCTTGATGGTTTCGGGGAGTCTGCTCGCGACGATTCTCGGCGGTTCCGCAGTCATCGGCGCGATCGACGCCGGACCCACATTGGGCGGCGCTTCGACGTGGTTCCTGCTTTCCGGTGCGGTGGGGCTGCTCGCCTTGTTGCCGTTCTTGCCGAAAATCATGAGGATTCGCCGTTTCACCCTGCCGGATATGGTGGAAGACCTTTACGGAAAGGGTCCGCAGAGGGTCGCTTCCGTCGTGATTCCGATTGCGTGGACGGGAGTCGTCGCGGCGCAAATCATCGCATCGGCAAAGCTTTTGCAGAGTTTCGTCGGCATGGATTACACGGTGGCCGCCGTCGTGAGCGCCGTCGTGTTCGTGGGCTACACGGTTTTCGGCGGTCAAATTTCCATTTTGCGGACGGACTTCTTGCAGGCCGCCTTGATTCTGCTCGGCATCTTGGTGTTGACCTTTTTCGCCATGCGGACTCCCGTGGTGAACTTGGAGGTCAAGGCTCCCGCATTCCCGTTCAATGAAAATTTTTCGCCAATCGATTTGTTCTTGTTGCTGTTGACTTACGCGACGACATACACGGCGGGACCGGACATGTTCTCGAGACTTTTTTGCGCAAAGGATGAAAAGACTGCCCAAACGTCCGTCATCGCCGTCGCCCTGGTTCTTTCCGTGGTGGCCGCCTGCATCGGCTTCCTTGCGCAATACGGCGCAATTCTCCCGGATGGGGGCGGCGCGCGGATTATCGAAATCGGGAAGGTCGTCTTGCCGCGTCCCGTGCTCCCTCTCTTGGGGCTTTGCCTTTTGAGCGTGGTGCTTTCGTCGGCGGACACGACCCTCCTCAGCTCTTCCATCATCTTCACCCGCTTGATTTCCCCGAAGGATTTGGACGACCGCGCGGAAATCCGCCGCACGCGTCTGGTGATTCTTTTGAACGGGGCGTTGGCTTTGGCGATTGCCCTCCTTTTCACGGACATCATCGGGATGCTGCTCCTCGCGCTCGCCGTCTACGCGGGGGCGTTCACGTTGCCGATTCTCTTGGGACTTTCCGGGATGCGCGTGAAAACGCCGTTCATTTCGGCGGCAATCGTTTGCGGCGGAGTTTTGGCGCTCGTGGGGAAGCTCGTCCCGTCGACGGCCGTCCCGCATCTCGGGGATTTGTTCCTCGTGCTGGCCTTTGTCGTGAACGGTTCTCTGATGTTTGCCGGACGCATCCGAAAGTAATTGCTATCTTTGGAAAACAGTTTTATCCGAGGTGATTATGTCAGAAGAATTGAATCTCCATTTTGAAAATCCGATGCCGCTCCGCTACGGCGAGAATTCCCACCAGTCCGCCGTATTCTACCGCGACCCGACTTGCACCGAGGCTAGCCTTGCGACTGCGAAGCAGTTGCACGGCAAGGAACTTTCCTACAACAACATCGTCGATGCGGACGCCGCCTTGGAAATGGCCCGGGAGTTCAGCGATTCCGCAGCCATCGTCATCGTGAAGCACATGAATCCCTGCGGCCTTGCGACGGGGGAGACCCTTCTCGAAGCGATGGAAGCGGCTTGGGCGGGCGACCCGGTCTCCGCTTTCGGATCGGTGATTGCTTCTACTCGCAAGGTGGATCTTGCGACTGCGCAATTCTTGAAGGGGCGTTTTGTGGAAATCCTCCTCGCTCCGGCCTTTGACGACGACGCGCTTGAATTTTTGAAGAACAAGTCGAAGGACATTCGGCTCCTGGAAGTGGGCAAGATTGAAAAGGCGAAGCCCGGCAAGGTTTACAAACACGTGATCGGCGGAATGCTGGTCCAAGACCGCGATGTCGGCACCTATGAAAAGTTCGAATGCGTGACGAAGGAAAAATTCCCGAAGAACAAGGAGGAACTCGCGCGTTTCACCTGGCTTGTCACCAAGCATACGAAGTCGAACGCCATCGTGATGGGCTACGAATACAAGCCCGGATATTTCCAGGTCATCGGACTCGGACCGGGACAGCCGAACCGCATCGATTCGAACCTTCGCTTGTGCCAGCCGCGTGTACGCGACAACGTCGCCCGTCTGCCGGAAGCGAAGCCTTTCTTCGACGAATCGGGGAAGCTCCTCGACGAAGCCGGCTTGAAGGCTCTAGAACGCAAGGTCTTCGGCGAAGTGGTGATGGGTTCGGACGCCTTCTTCCCGTTCCCGGACAATGTGGAGGCCGCCCACGATGCGGGAGTCCGCTACATCGTCCAACCGGGTGGGTCCAAGAAGGATGATCTTTCCATTGAAGCGGCCGACAAGTACGGCATTGCGATGGTCTTCACCGGAATGCGCCATTTCCGCCACTGAGGTTTTCATGGCTTCCAAAAACATGCAGTCCAGGGATTCGCGGCAGGTCTATCTCACCGTGCTGAACTTCTTGAAGCAGATTTACCTCAAGGGGATGGGCAGGGTGAAGCCTAGCGAATGGAAGTCTTTCCGCGAAGAGCTGGACAAGTCGGAACTTTCCCCGGAAGAAGCGAAAACGGTGGGATTCTGGACGCTTGAAAATTTGGCGAGCCATAAGCCGTCGCGCGTTCAAACCCGCACCCTCCAAGAATTTGAAGAGCGAATTTTCCCGGGGGCTTCCCACAGCGAATTCGTCGAAGCTGTCCAGTTCGGCATGGTCAGCGAAATCCAAGGGGAGAACATCCTGGATGAATTCTTGGAAATTTCCTCTCAAGAAGTCCCGCAGGATCGCATGTTGAAATCCCTTTCGCGGATGTGGGCGCGCAACATCCAAAGTTTCCAGATGGTCCGGGTCAGCTGATGCGGGTCCGTGTCATCGGGGGAGGGCTTGCCGGTTCCGAAGCGGCGTTGCAGCTCGCTTCCATGGGCTTTGACGTGGATTTGTATGAAATGCGCCCCGTCAAGATGACTCCCGCGCACCGGGACGGGAGCTTGGCTCAACTGGTCTGTTCCAACAGCTTCAAGGGAATGGAGTCGACTTCTGCGCACGGGCTTTTGAAACGGGAACTTCGGATGCTCGGCAGCTTTTTGTTAAACGCTGCGGATGTGGCGAGAGTCCCCGCCGGGGAGTCGCTCACGGTCAACCGGGAAGTTTTCAGCCGTGAAGTGGAAAAGGCAGTCCTTTCCGCTGGCCGGATTCGCCTGCATCGGGAAGAGGTGCTTTCCCTTTCCGGGGAGCTGCCGACGATTGTCGCCGCAGGGCCGCTCGCGAGTGATGTCTTGGCCGGGGACATTTTTTCGAGGCTCGGCGGGGCGCGTCTGCATTTCTTCGATGCCATTGCCCCTGTCGTCGAAGCGGATTCTATCGATATGGAGCACGCCTTTTTCCGCAACCGTTGGGAAAAGGGGGACTCGGCGGATTTCATCAATTGCCCGCTCGATGAAGAGACGTACGCGGAATTTGTACGCAGGCTTCGGGAAGCGGAAGCCGTGGAGCCGCGCCCTTTTGAAAAGAAGGAATTGTTCGAAGGCTGCCTGCCCGTCGAAGAGATGGCGCGCCGGGGGGAGGACACTTTGCGGTTCGGGCCGATGCGCCCGGTGGGGCTAGGACTCGGGAACAACGGGAAGAAATGGTATGCGGTGATCCAGCTGCGGGCGGAAAACCGGGAAAAGACCCTCTTCAACATGGTCGGATTCCAGACGCGTCTGCGCTACGGGACTCAAAAGGAAATTTTCTCCTTGGTCCCCGCATTGAGGAATGCCCGCTTTGCGCGTCTCGGCGCAATGCATCGCAACACGTTTATCGAAAGTCCCAAGCTTTTGGACGAGAGCCTTCGCTTGAAGCCGGAAGTGGAAATGGCCGCCGGTCTCCCGCCGACTTGGTTCGCCGGGCAAATCACAGGGGCGGAGGGCTACACGGAAGCTATCGCCACGGGTTGGTATGCAGCCTGGAATGTGGCAAATGAGCTGTTGCACGGGACTCCGCGCTTGCTCCCCGAAGACAGCTGCATCCGGTCGTTGGTCAGCCACTTGGTGCTGCCGAACGAGGATTTTCAACCGATGAATTTCAACTTTGGACTGTTGCCGCACCGGCAGGATTACAAGAAGAAGGACAAGAAGCGCCTGTTGGCGGAACAAGAAGAAGTCGCCATGCGAAAGTGGCTGTTGTCCGGTCGAAAGTGAATGTTTCTGGACTTTTTTGAAGTCTCTCGGTCGTTTTATGCGCAATCGTGCCGCAGCACGGGCAGCTTGTGTCCGTCAAACGGACTGTTCTGTCGTTGGCACGGGCGGCTTGTGTTCGTCAAACGAACCGTTTGGTCGCCAAGCGACCTGTTTCGCCTACCCGGCGTGGGGCAAGGTAGGGGGAGGGTTCGGAGTTGCGAAAGGCCACCCTCCCCCTACCTTGCATCCACCCCCATGGCCACGCTTAGGTTTGACAAGAACGTTTTCCCGCAGCACGGGCTGCTTGTGTCCGCCGAACGGACTGTTCTGTCGTTGGCACGGGCGGTTTGTGTTCGTCAAACGAACCGTTTGGTCGCCAAGCG
>CAZCRF010000099.1:0-4406 GCA_964501065.1 uncultured Fibrobacter sp.
GGGGGAGGGTGGCTTTCCCATTCGGCTCTGTAGCTCGCTTGGTGAACAAAAGCAGTTCGTGTCAAACCTAAGCGTGGCCGTGGGGGTGGATGCAAGGAAGGGGGAGGGTGGCCTTTCGCAACTCCGAACCCTCCCCCTATCTTGCCCCACGCCGGGTAGGCGAAACAGGTCGCTTGGCGACCAACAGTCCGTTTGACGGACACAAACCGCCCGTGCCAACGACAAAGCAGTCCGTTCTACGGACAAGAGCCTCCATGCTAATGGAAAAAACAGTTCGCCGAATTGTGCAAGTTGCCATGGTTCTTTTTGCTTTAGCAAATCTAGAACCACGTGCAATCCTGCTGCGACCAACTGTCCGTTCGACGGACAAAAGCCTCCATGCCAATGGAAAAATCAGAACATCAGCTGACGTTAACGGCTCGTTTTGGCGGAATCGAACAAGCGCAAAAGTTGCCGGGAGGCCGCTTTCGGGTCTTTGGCCGACATGATTTCCGAGACGACAGCGATTCCTTGTACGCCTGTCCGGACGACTTCTTCGGCATTTGACTGGTGGATGCCGCCGATGGCGACCAACGGGTGACGGGTGATCGAAAGGGCATGTCGAAGCCCTTCCGGGCCGAGTCCTTTTGCGGCATCCTTTTTTGTCGTCGTGGCGAAGGCTTGGAATGCCACGTAATCCACGTCATAGGCGTTTGCCGCCGCCAAATCTTCAAAGTTATCGGTCGAAAGCCCGATGATTTTGTCTTTGCCCAACAATCTCCGCGCTTCCGGGTAGGGCAAGTCGCTCTGCCCGATGTGCAAACCGTCCGCATCGACCGCCAAGGCGATGTCCGCCCTGTCGTTGATGATGAGGGGGATTCCCGTTTGCCGCAAAAGTTCCTTCATGAGGACTGCCTGTTGGTAAAATTCCCGGGAGGAACAGTTCTTTTCGCGGAGTTGGACTGCTGTCACGCCGCCCGCCACGGCTTGTTTGACGACATCTTCCAAAGAGCGTCCCAAGGACAAATCCCTGTCCGTCACCAGATACACTTTTAAATAATCAGCGGCTTTCATTTTTGAACTCCTGTTGATGGGGCGTTATCAATATAGGCATTCTTCTGTTCAAAAAAGCATTTTTTTTGCCTTTTCCCCTTGACAGGCTGTTCTCGTTTAGCTATACTTGGTCTGTCCTCGCGGGAATAGCTCAGTTGGTAGAGCACGACCTTGCCAAGGTCGGGGTCGAGGGTCCGAGTCCCTTTTCCCGCTCTCAAAGATCTCTTGAAAAAGAGGTCTTTTTTTTATGTTGGGTGCGCCGTTGGACGCAAAATGCAAAATCTTGTGTTGATAATCTTTTTTTTACTCAAAAAAAAATCCCCAAAAGCAAAACATTCTATAAATTTATAGAGATATGTGTAAGCCCTCGACGGGGCAAACCAAAAAGGATGGATATCGATTTGCATCAAGCTCTTTCTTCTGTGGGATTCGTTTCCCTGAGAACCTTCGGCAAACCCTTTCTGCTTGGGCTATTGTCCTTTGCCATTCTTCTTGGATGCCAAAAGTCGGAAGATTCCCAGCCGTCTGCGGACAATTCCCCCTATCCGAGGAACCAGACTCTTTACATCGGCGGCTTCGATTGGGCCCCCCCCTCTAGCTTCAACCCTCTCGACGGGGATCCGAACTTTCCCATTGACGGAAATGTCCGCTTGATGTATGAATCCCTGTTCGCTTACAATATCCTCGACGGCAAGACGGAGCCGATGCTCGCCAAGGGATTCGTCCAAACGGATTCCTCCATCCGGGTGGAGCTTGACGAACGCGCCCGGTGGAATAATGGGGAAAAGGTCACGGCGGACGATGTCCTTTACACTTTTTATTTGGATTCCATTTTCCCGACTCCCCGTCATTCTGGGTGGCAATACATCGAGAAAATCCGCGCCGAGGGCAATCAAATTGAATTTGTCATGAATCGGGAAAACAAGAACCCGCTCGTGCTTTTGAACCTACTCTCGGAGACGTCCATCTTGCCGAAAAGCGTCTTCAAGCCTCTTGTCGAAGCGTCTAAAAATGGGAATCGCTACAATTACGCGAATGTGCTGACTTTTAAGAACGATTCCCAGCCCGTCGTCTCCGGGCCTTACAATCTCGAATCTTACTATCCGGACAAGATTGTCTTGAAACGCGTCGAGAATTATTGGGGCAACGTCAAGTACGGCGGAAAGAAGCCCGCCCCCCTCTATGTCATCCATTCCCTTTACACTAGCAACAACCTCTTCAACAATGCCATGACGAAGGGAAACTTGGACGTGTCCTCCATTTTCATGCCGCGCATCTGGGAAAAGAAACGGGACGATATCCGAGCTTGGAGCTTGAAGGAGCCTTACCATTATCCGGGCTCCATCCCGACCCTTTTCATTGCAACGACGACGACTCCTTTTGACGATGTCGCCTTCCGCCGCGCTTTGGCCCACGCCATCAATTTTGAAAAAATCAAGACGGTCGCCGTTTCCAATTACACGGATTCCGTGCGCCCCGGTTTCATCCTCCCCTTCGGCCAAGAATCGAAGTACTTCAACGAGGAGGACGCGGCCAAGTACGGTTATGCCTATGATTTGGCGAAGGCGAAGCAAATCTTGAATGATGCGGGGTACTCTTGGGACAACGGGGGACGATTGTTGAATCCGAAGGGAATGCCCGTCCGACCGCTCGGCATCGAATGCCCCCAAGGGTGGACGGATTGGGAAGACGCCATCAAGGTTGTCGCGGAGTCCTTCAAGCAAATCGGCATTGAAACGGTGCAGCGCTTTGTGGATTACGGCGAATGGGAAAAGGATTTGCGCTTCGGCAAGTTCGATTTGGCCTTGAAGACGCAGACCGCGGACCTTTCTGCAGCGACTCCGTGGACGCGCTTTGACCAAGTGATGTGCAGCAAGAATGCAAAGCCTGTCGGAGAGGAATCCTTTTCGAACTTGGGGCGTTTTTCCGACCCGGCTGCGGACAGCTTGCTCGAGCTGATTCCCTCGCTGACCGATTCCGTGGAATTGAAGTCCGCCTATCGGGCGCTCAACCGAATCTTTATGCAGCAAGTTCCCGTACTTCCCTTGATGTACCGCCCCACCCAGTATTACCAATTTTCCACCAAGCATTGGACGAATTTCCCGACAGAGGAAAATCCCTATGCTCCTCCGCAGAATCTGATTGTCGGCGCGGGAATCAAGGCCTTGTGGAAGATTATGCCCGTTTCGCGGCAGTGAGATTTCTCTGAAGGGATGAATTGTCTCGCTGATTTTTTTTAGATTTCTCGCGCGAAATTGGAGATTTTTACGATGAAAAACGCACGTTTCATTTTGCCGAACGCTTTCACCAGCTTGAATTTTCTGCTCGGCGCCTTTTCGATCTGCTGGTCTTCCGGGATGTTCGACGGTTACTCTTCCTTGGACCCGTTCCGGATGGCCGCTTACTTCATATTGCTTTCCGTCCTTTGTGACAAGTTGGACGGTTTCGCCGCCCGATTGGTGAACGCCAGCTCTGAGTTCGGGGCGCAGTTCGACAGTTTGGGGGACCTTGTCGGGTTCGGCCTCGCTCCCGCCTTCTGCCTCTTCTTCAGCTACAAGGCGCACGCTCCGGAATGGCTTTCCAAGAATTTGGTGCTGGTCATCATCGTCTTTGCCGTGTATATCCTCTGTGCCGCCATGCGCCTCGCCAAGTACAACGCTTTGGACGGAGATGTTTACAAACATCATTTTTCGGGATTGCCCAGCACCTTTGCCGGGGCCATCAACGCGATTTTGCTGAGTTACGTCACCTTGCACGGCATTTTCAAGCCGGGGAACGAAACCTTTTTGGTGATTCCCGTCTTCGTGATGTTCGTTTCCGGGTTGCTGATGGTCTTCCCCTGTTTCTTGCCGAAAATCCAACCGCGCAAGAACAAATTCCTCGCGGCGATTCAGATTGTATTGGTTGTCGTCACGTATTTCTGCGGCTTTTTCTTCATCACTTCCGACGAGACTCTCCAAAATATCATTCTCACCTATTTGATGATTTTGTGCGGAGGCTACATCGTCATCGGCTTCACGCTGGGCTTTATCGACCGTTCCAAGATTCTGGCGGAAGCGGAAGAGGCCCACAAGGGGAGTTAGGCGGTTTTGCCGGGGGAGCGGAAAAAGATTATCTTGTTCGGAAAGCTGAAAAGGAGGGCGAATATGAAGAGATTTCTTTTGTTCTTGAGCGGCTTGGGCGTCGCCGGGTTGCTGCTTGCGTGTTCCGAATCTTTGGATTCGGCATCCGAGTATTGGGAAAGGAAGGCGCGTTGTGAAGATTTGTCGGTGGCGAAGAAGGTCGTGTCGGCGAAAAGTGCTGAATTGGCGGTTTCCTCGTTGCCGATCACCTTGGACGTCGTCGTGCGCGACTTCATGCCGAGCCATCCGGAC
>CAZCRF010000100.1:0-4371 GCA_964501065.1 uncultured Fibrobacter sp.
ATGGAAAAGCCCACTTTTTGCGCATGAATTTACAGAAAAGGACTTGCCTAATCGCTCGACGGGATTAACGCCTTCGGCATTAGCGGCTGCGCCTCAGAATGGCGATGTTACCTGTTGCGAAATCAACACGGCAGTCTCAAGAGTCTTTTGCAAAGTGGCAGCAGCTTCTCCAGCTTCGCCACGATGCGCTTCAAATTACAGGGTGTTACGTTTGCGACTTGAAACAGCCAAGAAAAATCTGTCGAAAAAACGGAGCGTTCCCTACAAATCCCGGCAAAACAAAATCCCCGCAGCCCGCGAGGATTTTGTAGGCAAAGCCTGGAGTCAAATCACTTCGAAACGACCACTTTCCGGGACGCGGAGAACTTCGCCCCGTCAATCCGGAGAAGATACACGCCGTTCGGGGCGGAGACGCGGAACGCATGCGAACCGGCGGACAGATTTCCGCGATGCAGATTTTGCACACGGGAACCGTCTAAAGCAAAAAGGTTCACCTCGGCAAATCCCGAAACCGGAACGGAAAGCAGGACGGAGCCGTCCACGACCCGGGCCGAAGAAATCTGCGGGCGCGCATCCGGCGCAATCGCCGTATAAACGTAAGCTTCGTTATTGAAAACAATCTTGATTTCCGGAATCTGCTCTTCCGTATTGCCGAAGGATCGGCTGAATGCGTCGTATTTGTCCTCGTTGAAATTGAACAGCGTGTCGCCAGCGACAAAGTCGTCATACAGGAGAGTCCCCGTGAAACCCTGCGCGTAATTGGCGACGATGATGCTGAGAGTCTCGTCGCGGTCCGCCAAACCGGAAATGTCGAACGAGCACGTCTTGCTTTCTCCGGCGGCGACCTTGCAACTGCCGTCCGTTTCCGTCCAAGTCCATGCAGACGTCAGCTTGAAAATCAAATAAAGGTCCGCCTCGGAAGCCGCATTGTTCTTGACGGAGAACGAAAGGGTCGAGGCGTTCGACAGATCGAACGATTTTTGGTATTCGATTTGGGCGTTGTCCCCGCCATAAGTCACCGCCATCATGCCGTTGCCCGTGTCCACCGAAATTTCCACGCTCTTGATGTCAATCATTTCGGCATAGGTTTGCGAAAGGGTCTTCATCGCTTCGAGAGCGGGTTCAATCGTATAAGAGTAACCGCCGAAATTCGATTCCGTCTTGTCGCCGATGTATTGCCAGGCGAGCGCCCCCGCATAACCCTTTTCGACAGCGTAACGGTAACATTCCTCCGTCGAAATTTGCGTCTTCGCCGCCATCGAGCTGGTATAAGTGTCTCCCGACCATCCGCTCGCGGGGAACTCGCCGATAATCAACGGCTTGGAATCGAATTGATACGTCTCCGCCAACTCCGCCGCCGTATTCACGAACGGAGATACGGCATCCGCTTGGTAATACGGATAATAATGAGTCTGGAAAAAGTCGAGAGTGCCGTTTGACTCCCCGCCCGCGGCAATCAGCTCGGAATCGTTCCACCAATTTTGGTATTGGATGTTGACGCTTCCCGTCGAGACCAGAAGCTCGGGATTTTCCGAATGAATCGCGGCGGCGACCTTGTTCGTGAATTTCTGGAGGAGAGACTTTTCCAATTTGTTCGTCGTCCACCCGACGCTGGTCATGCCTTCCGGTTCGTTGAAAACTTCCCACGTCATCAAGGCGTTGTGATTGCCGATGGCCTTGACCACGGGCAACAGCGCGTTGTCGATAAAGGCTTTTGTCCCGTCATCGTCGAAAAGCTTCGTGTTCGCCGTGATGTCCAGTTTGTCGCCGGAATAAATTCCCCACTGGTCCGGTTCCATCAAGTTGTGGCTGAAAAGGCACATGGAAACCATCACGCCGTATTCTTCGGCAATGTCGAGAGCCTTCTTCATGTTGTTGACGGTGTTTTCCTTGAGTCCCGAAACAAGATGCGTGCTTTCGTCGATGGCGGGGCTCTGGCTCATGTTGTTGAAGAGCCACCAGCGGATGGCGTTTCCGCCCGCGGCGCGCGTCCCTTCGACGGCCTTCCGCCAGGCATTTTCATCCAACGGGGAATCGCCCACGTCAGAATTGTAGTCCGCCCACGCGAGATTCGTCCCGCTGAAGAAAATCTTTTTCCCATTGTATTGGAATTCGGTGCCGTTGACGGTGAGGCCGGGAGCGGCCGAGAGGGATGCCGCCGCGATTCCCGCGAAGGCCAAGGATTTGATGGTAAAATGCATCGTTTCTCCTAGGTGGATGATTTCCCACAAAATAAATTCAACCGGCAGATTTTCAAAGCAAAAGAATCGCCCGAAAGCGACTCTTCGCTTCAAATGAAGAAATCCGCCGTCAATCGCCGACAATCACCTTCTGGTGCGAAATTCCCAGCGTTCCGCGAACCCGTACAATGTAAACGCCTCGCGGATACGGAGAAAGGTCGAACGCATGATTGCCGACGGAGAGCGTTCCCAAATTTTGCACGCGCTTCCCTTGCACCGTATAGAGAGACACGTCCGCGCGCTCCGAAAGCGAAATCTGCAAATCTTTCCCGGAAAGGGAAATCGTCGCCCGCATCGGGAGTTTCTTCCCGGCATGAGGGAGTGCCACCTCGTAATCCTTCCAGCCGGGCATCGTCTCGAGCTTGATAATCCTTTCGTCGGCGAGATTCTTTTTCCACACGGCGTCGGTTGTCTGGTTCAAGAATCCGCTGCCCCACGTGTTGTACCACGGCATCCAAAAGCTCCAGACGGATTCGTCTTCAAAAGTGCTGTCGACGTCGGGAATCGGGCCGTTTTCCGTGAGAGCCAGGATTTTGTTCGCGCCCAACTCCGAAACGATTTTGCTGAAATACTTGGCGTTGGACTGGTGGTCGCCGGAATTGTTGTAAATGTCGACGCCGATGATGTCGACGTATTCGTCTCCGGGATACCATTCCGGGTTCAACGCGGAAACGTCATAGCCTAAAGTCGGGTCGCGTTCGATGTTCCAAATCCAGATGGCGTTCTTCACTCCGTTTTCGAGCATCCGGTTGAAGACTAGCTTGTAAAGCTGCTTGTAGCATTCCGCACCACCGACTCCCCACCAGAACCATCCGCCCGCGGCTTCGTGCAGCGGCCGCCAGAGAATGGCGACTCCCGAATCCTGCAAATCCAAAAATCGATGGGAAATTTTGTCCACATCGGCGACAATCAGCTTGTATTCTTCCGAAGAGACGTCGATTTCTCGGCACAGACTGTCGGAAAAGGCCTTGGTGTAGTTGAAGCAAGTATTTTCCGCCGAAGAGGCCACGACGCCCTCGGTACAACCCGAATTCTTGAATCCATTGTCCTTGGTGTAGAAGACGGTATCCTCACCTACTTTCCAGTGCCAGGTGAACGCCGGGATGCCGCCGTAACTCCACAGTTCCCGCGCCATGCGGACATTGTTGTCCGTATAGCCGGAAAACCACCCCTCGCCCGAATGACCGCCCGTGGCGAAGAGCATGTCGAAGCCGCCGAGTGCCGGGTAATATCCGGAGCGCGATTTGAATTCCCGAATGTCTTCTTGCCCCTTCCACGTCGTGAGCGAATCGGCTTTTTCACAAGAATCGCTGGGGACACAAGTTTCAATCAGATAACTGTCATCCAGCGTCGCCCCGTAATGATAATTGAACGCATTGTCGCCGATCATCATGCCGCTGACCGTGGCTTTTCCGAACTTTTCCGTCAAGAATCCTTTGAGTTTGTATGCGCTTTCCGTCGCACCCGGCGTCACCGGGACTGCATCCAACGACCAAACCGTCGACGGGTGGCGTTCCACGGAAACGTAATCCACCCCGATGGCCCCATTCCCCACCGTGATTTCATTTTCGCCCGTCCGCAGCTTCGCCAGCGTAGTGACCACATAATCGGAATCGTTGTTTCGCGGAGTCGTCAGCATGGAACCGACTTCTACCCCGTTCACGACAATTTTCGACGTCGTCCAATCGTACTGTTTGATCCGGACGGACGTCGCAATGTCGTACATACCCGTCTCCTCCACTTCGACGGAGAACGTCATCGTACTGTTGGAAAGGGAAACGTACTTTCCGCCCGAATGTTCCGCGCTTTCCACGATGGCAGACGCTTCAACGCCCGCTTGCGCCTCCGCTTCGTACAAAGTCGCATGGGATGAAACGGCAAGGGACAGGGCCGTCGTCAAGAAATACCGTTTGAAATGCATCTACTCACTCCTTTTTGCCGTAATCTAATCTAAAATGATGAAATTTCAAAATCCGCAAAAGCTCGGGTCGGTTTAACGTTCTCCAAGAGAACCGCTTTTTCCATTGGCATAGAGCTTTTTCGTTGACACGGAGGCTCTTGTCCGTTGAACGGACGGTTGGTCGCCAAGCGACCTGTTTCGCCTACCCGGCGTGGGGCAAGATAGGGGGAG
>CAZCRF010000101.1:0-4363 GCA_964501065.1 uncultured Fibrobacter sp.
TTTGCTAAAGCAAAAAGAACCACGGCAACTTGCATCATTCGGCGAACATTCGGGCGAGCCCTCATTCCTGTAGCAAAGCTACAGAGCCGAATAGAAAGCGACCTGTTTCGCCTACCCGGCGTGGGGCAAGATAGGGGGAGGGTTCGGAGTTGCGAAAGGCCACCCTCCCCCTTCCTTTGTGGAGCACCTCGTGACCGAAGGGAACAAGGGTGCGGAATAAAGGAACGAAGGTGACTTCATCTACCCCCATGGCCACGCTTAGGTTTGACTAGGACTGTTTTCCCATTGGCACGGGCTGCTTTTGTTCGTCGAACGGACGGTTTGGTCATTGGCACGAGCTGTGTCCGCTGTACGGGTCGTGCTAACGCACTCTTCCTCGCGCAAGCCTCACTCCCCACTAACCACTTCCACTAACCACTAATTCCTCATTCCTAACTCCGCATTCCGAATTGAATCCCTGACCCCTAGCCCCTGACTACTCCCCCCTAACGACAGCATTCCTTCGCAAAACGAAATTTACACGGTATTTATCCGTGACGAAATGCTTTCTTTTTCCCTGTGATTAAATTTAAAACAGGAGTGTTTCAATGAAAAAAACGTTTGGCAGAATTTCTCTGGTTTGGGGTGCGGCAATTCTTTCGGCAAACCTTTGGGCGTTCCCCGCGAATCCGACCCCATATACGGTGGACAATGCGGGCGATTCCCTGACCCTTCGCAACTTGGGGGACGAGCGTTACCGTTATACGCAGAGCTTGGACGGGCACATTGTCGTTCGCGACACGGACGGTGTTTATTATTATGCCGACGAAAACGGAAAGGCGAGCCGCTTCAAGGCGAAGAATCGCCAAAGTTCCCGGGAAAAGTCCTTTTTGCAGAGTTTGGATGAAAATTCCGTGCGCAAGGCGCATCGCCAAAGGAACTCTTCCCGTTTGAACTTCCCGTCGGGCAGGGAGAAACGCGCGCCCTGGGTGCCGACGGAGAACCTCTCGTCGGACGATTCTCTGCCGCCCTTGCTCCGGTTGCCTTCCGCCGAAGCGCATGCGAACGGGACGAACCGTTTCCCCGTGCTCCTCGTCTCGGGCAGCGGTTCCTCGAATGCGGACTCCGCCGCCTATTGGAAGCGGCTGAATCTTTCGGGCTACAGTGAAGATTCCCACATCGGGTCGGTCAAGGATTACTTCACGGCGCAGTCGAACGGGCTGTTCGTGCCCGCTTACGACCTTTATTTCGTGAGCGTTTCGAATGCCCTGTCCAGCTATACGGATAATGTCGACGGGCTGGTCTCCGAGGCGATTGCGAACTTGAAGTCCAAGTATTCGGGGTTCGACGCGAGCCTTTACGATTCCGACGGGGATGGCGAAGTGGATGCCGTCGCAGTCCTTTATGCGGGGACGGAATCCGATGCGAACAATTTGGGCGGTTACCAATATTCCCTCCAATACACGAATTCCGGCAGGCAAGACGCGGGGAACGGCAAAAAATTCAACTGCTTCTTCATCATCAGCCAAATGGAATCTTCGACGAAGCTTCTCCCGATGGCGACCTTTGTCCACGAATTCAGCCATACGATGGGGCTCAAGGATCATTATTGCGTTTACGGGGACAGCTGCTACCTCGACTATTCGAACAGCACTCTCCAAGCTCCGGGCGCGCACGGCTGGGACGTGATGGCGACGGGAATGTACAATTTGACTAACGGGGCGACTCCTCCCGGTTACAGCGCGTTCGAAAAGGAATTCATGGGGTGGATGTCTTACAAGAGCCTTTCCGCCTCTTCGGATGTCACCGTCATCACGCCGCTCTCCTCGACGGATGTCGCTTACAAGATTCCCGTGAACGGGGACAACGACGAATGGTTCATTTTGGAGAATCGCCAACAGTCCGGTTGGGACGCTTCTCTCCCGTATCACGGGCTGCTGATTTGGCATATCGATTACGACAAGACCGCTTGGAATGGCGATGCGCTGAACGATGAGCCGAGCCACCAGAGGGTCGATGTCGTCGAGGCGGGGAATTTGAGGGTGACGGGTTACACTGACGGGTTCAATTTCGCCCATTTGAAGGACGATCCGTTCCCCGGCAGCCAGAACGTGACCAGCTTCACGGGCTTCAATTCTTGGGCGGGGACGGATTTGGGAGTCTCTCTGTACAACATTACGGAAAACGGGAGCAATGTCTGCTTCGCGACTTCTAGCGGAGTTTCGGTGGGGGATTGCACGGTTTCGAGTTCAAGCTCTTCAAATATCTCCAGTTCGAGCGCGGCTTCCAGTTCGAGTGCGCAATCTTCGTCATCCTCCTTCCTTTCGAGTTCTTCGGAAGCTTTGACGGTCGCCGAGTTCCATTACAGCGTCTCGATTTTGAGGGACGTGAATTACGCGACGACTTCCGTCAGCTTGAACGACGCTTTCAGCTCTTTGGGGATTTCCGGCAGAGCGGAGACCCTTTACAATTCGGGAAGCTTGGCGTATTACGCCGTGGAACCGGACGGCTCCTTGAACGCGACTTCGACAGCCGAAGCTCCCGGGAACTGGTTCAATGCATCGGGGTACACGTGCTCCTGGGATTCGGACGGAAGTTCTTCACGCATCTTTTCGGAAGTGGATCTTTCGAATGAAGTGGCGAAAATCGGGCAACATCCGAACGGCGTTTCCATCGGGGACGTCTATACGGTTCGCCAGGCGCTTCGCTACGGAACCTTGCAGGCGAACATGACCTTCGCCATCTCCATTGCGGATTCGGCGACGACGTCCATCGCCGGTTTGCAAAACGGGAAAAATTCCATCCGGGCTTTCCACGACCGGTTGGAAGTTTCTTCTCAAGTTCCCGGGGAAAAGGCGGTTTCGCTCTACGACCTTTCCGGCAAGGAACTCTTTCGGCAAGGCTTCGCTTCGCAAACGGCGACTTTCGATTTGAACGGCCTTCCGAATTCCGGCGTCTTGGTGGTCAAGCTTTCCCAAAACGGAAAATCGCTCCTCGTCCGCCGGATTGCCCGGTGACCGTTTTTTCAGGATGACGACGTTCTCTCGGACATTGGTGATGCGCAGCCGCTGACGCCAAAGGCGTTAATCTAGGAACAATCGCGGCGTCATTCTGAGGCGTAGCCGAACGCCGAAGGCGTAAATTCAGGAACAATCGCGGCGTCATTCTGAGGCGTAGCCGAAGAATCCAGGAGAGCCTTTGCCGCAACGAGATGTTTCGCTTCGCTCAACATGACTGCTGCTCCCTGCAAACTGTCATTCGCCAAAGGCGTTAATCTCGCAGCAGTAAAGGGATGTTTCCTGTCTGCCGACAGGCAGGTGCTTCGCTCAACATGACACCGTTAACGGTCATTCTGAGCAAAGCGAAGAATCCCGCTACAGTAAAGGGATGCTTCGGGCTTTGCCCTCAGCACGACTTTTTTGTTTACAGTCAACTAACTCCTAATTGAATGACTGACCACTAATCCCTAAGCAACTGTTCCACGGATTTTTGCCACTCTTCCTTGGCGCGGCCGAGCTTTTCAATGGAAGCGTCGTCTGCACCGCTTTCGTCCCGTAGCTTTTTCAGCTCCCTGTAGCCGTCGAGGAGCTTCCCCGCGGCGGGAAATTCCGGAATCAGCGCGGAAAGGGAAGCCTCTATCTTTTCGTCGGAGTAGTAACGCAGAACGCCTTCGAGATAAGCTTGCACTGCCGCATTTTGCTTGCCGTCCTTTTTCAAGGCGCGGGCAGTTTCGAATTCAAAAGGCTCGACGTCATCCATCCAGGCGGCTTCCCGTTCAAACAGGGCGTTGTCCATGGCGATGGCGTTTTCCTCGCGCCCGATGCGCAGTTGCTCGGCAAAGAGCGGGCGGTAGGCATTGGTGTCGGCGGAAACCCCCTCTTTCTTTAAAAAGAGTTCCAGGTTGAGCAGGTTCTTTTCCGAGGGCGTGTAGAGCACGCGTTCCTTCAAGATGGCCAATTGGACGTTCTTGGGCAGAGCGGCGAATTCGCGGTTGTCCAAATCGGTGGAACGCTTGTGGGCGATGAAGGTGCGCAGGAGGAACAGGGCGATGACCAATGTAAAAAAAACGGCAAAACTCATAGGAGCAATGTTAGAAAATTGGCGAAAATCGGGGGAATTTCCTTGAAAACGCTCACGGAAATTTGCACTTGGCGGGGATTTTGGTAAAAAAAGGCTTTCATTTTGAATTTCGGAAAATGAAAAGATTTATATTTGGGTGGAATATTCCTACACCTTCGGTGGAGACGTGTGAATGAATAAAAAGATTTTGATGTGTTCCGTGACCTTGGCCGCAGGGATGTTTACTGCATCCTATGCTCAAATCACCCAGTTGCCGATCACCTTGGACGTCGTCGTGCGCGACTTCATGCCGAGCCATCCGGAC
>CAZCRF010000102.1:0-4055 GCA_964501065.1 uncultured Fibrobacter sp.
CTACAACTTCACCATGATGGGCTACGCCCCGTTCCAGTATTACGAATCGAACAACATTAGCGATGCCGTCAAGGAAGTCTTTGAATTCGCCGGTGACGACGATATGTGGATTTTCATCGACGGCGTTTTGGTGGTGGACCTCGGCGGGACGCACCTCGCCACTCCGGGAATCGTCGACGTGCGTACCTTGGCGATGAACAACCACGGCTGTGCGGCGGGGCAGCCCCTCGCCGAAGCCTTGACGGCTCAGGGGGCTTGCGGCGGCGGCAGCCTTTATCCGGGAGGCTGGACGGACGGCTCCTGGCACCATATGCACTTCTTCTATGCAGACCGCCAGACGGACGGGTCGAACCTCTACATCCGCGCGAACTTGGCCGCAGTCGGCTCCTCGATTTACGCGGGCCCTGAAATCCAGGAAGCGGAACTCGAAAAGAACGAAGCCGGTCAAATCGATACCTACATTTACACGACTTCGCAGCTTTCCGACGAATCCATTGCGATGATTGCCGCGTCGAACGGGGCGACGTTCCCGATTTTGGTCAAGCGCAAGAATGCCGCCGGCACTTACGACACTCTCGCCTACAAGGTGGAAGGATTTGAATGGGTGCAGAAGGCGTCGAAAGGTTACGAATACAAGATTACGGGGCTTTTGTGCACGGATCAAATCTGCTCCGAGATGAAGAACCCGGCCCGCGGCGATTCGCTCACTTTCAACTATGTGCCGCAGACAGAAGACGACCAGATTCCGATGGGCAACCGTTTCTTCAATTCGGGGCTGCCCCAAATCATGAATCGGATGTATAAGGTGGTGGACCACTATGCCTGGGGACCGGTGACGACCGTTTCCATGGGGACGTCGACAGCCATCATCCCGGCGGACACCACCATCGAACGCCCCCCGTTCGACATGAACCAGCTCGAAGACGGAGAACTTTCGGATGACGCGACGGGTGAAATCATCATCGCCACTCTGCCCGAAGATTACGCCACGGCGGAAAACCAGAGCGCTTGGATTGCGGCAAATATCAATAACTTGACGAAGCCCGGGGCGGAAGGGCAGACGGTCGTCAATTCCAAGACGAATGGCGGTGTGTCCGGAGCGGATGCCGCCCGTTGCTCTTCGCTGAAAGGCGTCGAGAACTGCGTGAGCTTCTCCTTCGTGACGGACGAGGCGTTCCGCGTGAACATCCGCATCTTCGACCACTTGGGGCACTTCGTCGCCCAGTACAACCAAGAAGTCTCCCCGGAGGAGTTCAATAAAATTACGAACTCCTATACGCCGGATGGTGTTTGCACAGGTAAGGAAGGAACAGGCTTCACGACGGGTTCCATCGCCGCGAGTGTCAAGATGTACCCGGTCTCGCAAGACGGGCGCAAGCTCGGCACGGGCGCCTACATTTACCAGATTGCCTTGGTCGAATTCCCGCAGCCGCATTGCGTAAAAATTGGTGATGATAATCCCTCTTATATGCCGGGCGAATACCGCCGCACGGAATACAAGCAGGTGCGCGGCTTCCGCCGGGTCGATTGACCGTCAAAAGGATGGAACTTTGAAAAAAGCCCGGGAATCTCCGGGCTTTTCTATTGGCGGTCTGCCGGGAGCTTTATGGGTCGATGGGATTTTGTCGTAAAGGCTCGACTGGATTCTTCGGTCGCACGCTCCCTCAGAATGACGGCCGCCACTGCATCGGGATTAACGCCTTCGGCGAATGACGTTGGTGTTGCTCGGAATGTTGGCTTACGGGCGAGCAGTCGTCATGTTGAGCGCAGCGCCTGCCTGTCGGCAGACAGGAAACATCCCTTTACTGAAGCGAGATTAATACCTTCGGCGTTAGCGGCGGCCGTATAATGGATGACGTGAAAAAAGCCGGGAAAATCCCGGCTTTTAAATTTTCTCGGCCTACGGTTAACCGATTTTGGCGGAAAGCAACCGGTTGATGGCTTGGACGTATTCCCCCGGGTTGTCGAGCTGGGAACCTTCGGCGAGGACTGCTTCCCCGTAGAGGGCGCGCGGCCAATCCTCGAGGGATTCCTTCTTTGCCGTCTTTTCCTTCAACATTTTGCAAATCGGATGCTCCGGGTTGATTTCCAAAATGCGCTTGGACTTGGTGACGCTCTGCCCCATGGCGGACATCATGCGCTCCATGTGGCGGCTCATCGCGGCTTCGTCGGTGACGAGGCAGCACGGGCTGTCTTTTAGGCGGGACGATATGCGGACTTCCTTGATGTTCTGGTCCAAAGCCTTTTGGAGCTCTTCGCAAAGCTCCTTGAATTCGGACTTGGAGGCCTCTTCCGCTTTCTTCTCGTCTTCCGTCTTTTCGAAATCCACGTCGCCGCGGCTCGTGTCGTGGAACTTCTTGCCGTCGAATTCCGTGAGCGCATTCATCATGAATTCGTCAATCGGGTCGGAGAGCAGCAAGACTTCGTAGCCCTTGTTCTTGTAAGCTTCGAGAATCGGGCTTGCTGCAATCGAATCCTTGTTTTCGCCGATGAGGTAGTAAATTTCCTTTTGCTCTTTCGGCATGTTCTTGACGTATTCTTCGAGGCTCGTGAACTTGTCGCCGGATTTCGTCGATTTGAAGAGGGTGAGCTTCTTCAGTTCGTCGAGGTGTTCCCAGTTCATGTAGAACCCTTCTTTCAGCACCATGCCGAGTTCCTTCCACCAGGATTCGTACTTTTCGCGGTCTTTTTCCTTGATTTCGGAAAGCTTGTCCAAGACGTCCTTGATGACGCGCTTGCGGATGGTCGTGATGACTTTGTTCGACTGCAGGATTTCGCGGGAGACGTTCAGCGGCAAGTCTTCGCTGTCGACGACGCCGCGCACGAAGCGGAGCCACGGCGGGAGCAAATCCTTGCAATCGTCCATGATGAAGACTTTCTTGACGTAGAGCTTCAGGCCGTTGATGCGGTCGTTCTGCCAGATGTTGAACGGGGCTTTCGCCGGGATGTAGGTGAGAGTCCAGAATTCCTGGGAACCTTCGGCGTGTGAATGCTTCCAGGCGAGGGGTTCGCCGCCGTCGTGGGAGACTGTGGAGTAGAATTCCTTGTATTGTTCTTCCGAAATTTCGCTTGCGCTTTGACGCCAAAGGGCCGGTTTGTCGTTCAGGCGGGTCGGTTCCTTGGTCTCTTCTTCGCCTTTGTCGTTTTTCGTCGGTTCGTGGTGCAGGTAAATGCCGTAAGAGACGAATTCGCTGTATTTGCGGACGATGGATTCGATTCCCCATTCCGTGGAGAATTCCGAATAATCTTCGCCGTCTTTTAAGTAGAGGGTGATTTTCGTGCCGACATCTTGCTTCGGCATATCGGAAATTTCGTAGGAGCCCGTCCCGTCGGAACTCCAGAGGTAGCCGGATTCTTCTCCGGCCTTGCGGGAAAGGACTTCGACCTTGTTCGCCACCATGAAGGCGGAGTAGAATCCCACGCCGAACTGCCCGATCAAATCGACATTCGACTTGTCAGCGTCCTTGAGGTTTTCGACGAAGTGCTTGGTGCCCGAACGCGCGATGGTGCCGAGGCAATTCATCAAATCTTCCTTGTTCATGCCGATGCCGTTGTCTTCGACGGTCAAGGTCTTGTTCTTGGAATTGACGGACAGGTCGATTTTCAGGACTGTCCCTTCGGGGAGGAGCTTCGAGTCGGAGAGGGAGAGGAAGCGTCGCTTGTCCAGGGCGTCCGCCGCGTTTGAAATCAGTTCGCGGAGGAAAATTTCCTTGTTGCTGTAGAGGGAGTGGATCATCAAGTGCAACAGGTCTTGCACTTCCGTTTGGAATTCTTTCTTTTCTGTGGCCATGGGCTTCTCCATTTTTACTTGTTTCAAAATGAAACATTTTCTGTTTCAAAAAGATTTGGCTGTCTGATTTCGCAGGTTTGTGGCCGCTGAAATCAGATTTCGCCCGTAGAAAAGCAAAAAATGTGCCATAGGGCTTTCTCCCGTGGGGAGGGCGGTTTGGTCTGTCGAACGGACTGCTTTGTCGTTGGCACGGGCTGCTTTTGTCCGTCGAACGGACTGTTGGTCGCAGCAGGATTGCACGTGGTTCTAGATTTGCTAAAGCAAA
>CAZCRF010000103.1:0-3200 GCA_964501065.1 uncultured Fibrobacter sp.
AAATCCCGAAAACGGATGTGCCTCACCGTGCTTGTGGAATAGTCCAAGTCGTCGTTCGTCACGACAATCTTTTGCACGGAGTTGTCCAGAGTTCTGAACGCGCCGAATTCCCTTTCGTAGGCTTTTTCTTCGGCGACGGAATAGGCCGCTTGGATGTAAAATCTTTTGCCGCCTTTGTCCGCGACAAAGTCTATTTCACGCTTTCCGTCGTTGAACACCCGGACGGAATACCCCATATAGACGAGTTCGTTGTAAACCGCGTTTTCAAAATTGTGGGTGAGGTCGTAACGCCCGCTGACTGCGCGGATGGAATTGAGCGAGACGTCTTCGTCGTACATTTTTTGGTAGTAGTTCAGCTCCCGTTTGGATTTCGGGGAATACAGTTTGACGGACTCCACAGCAAACGCTTCTTCCAAAAATCCGATGTATTTGATTATCGTCGAAACGGAACAGGGAATTGCGTTGGATTTCATGTAGGCGGCGACGGAACGCGCCGAAAAAATGCGGGAGTTGGAGACGAGGACGTAATTCGCGAGCCTTTTGAATGTTTCTATGCGGCGAATCTTGTAGCGCGAAATGATGTCGTTCAAAATGACCGTGTCGTTCAAATCGCTCAAATAGCGCCGCTGGCTTTCGCCGTCGCCGAATTCCAGCCGCTTGGGGAAGCCGCCCCACACGACATAGTCCGTCAAGTCCGCTGCTTTGCCCAGTTGCGCGGCGTATTCCGAGACTTCCCGATACACGAACGGCCGAATTCGGAAGGCGACATATCTGCCGGAAAGTTCCTTTGTGAATTCACCGGAAAGGAGCTTCGAATTGGAACCGCTGATAAAGACAGAACAATTCCGGAGTCGCAACGTTCTGCAAGCGGCTGCCCAATTTTCGATGCGCTGGATTTCGTCTAAAAAGACGTAGCACGTTTCATCTTTTTTCGTCCGCGCTAGTTCGACGCGCTCCACGAGGGACTGCCCGTCGGGAAAGGAAGAAAGAATCGCGAGGTCTTCAAAATCCAACGCAACGATGTTGTCTGTCTTTTGCACGATTTCCCGGCGGATGTCGTTCAAAATGACCGATTTGCCGCAACGCCGGATGCCGGTGATGACTTTGATCAAGTCAGAGTCGTAAAACGGGCGAATTTTTTCGATGTATTTTTCCCGGAAAATCATGTTCAGGCAATCCTGTTGTTGGACAATATAATTCTTTTTTCTTAATCGTCCGTCCATACTGGACAATTTTCTCGTTTTCGCCAATATTGTCCAGTAACTGTAAGGCGGGATTTTCGCACTGGCTTCTCGCGCCAAATCACCAATCCAAATCCCGGAAATTCTTGACCCGGACGCCTTTGTATGTGAAATTTTCCGCTCCCGCATAGACGACCGTCTTGTCCGCGCATTCTTCCGGATATTCCTTTTCGAACGTGGCGAAATTTTTGATGAAGTCCGAGCTGAAGGTCGCCGCCGACTTGATTTCCGTGGGGAACAGCTTCCGCCCGGATTCCTCCACCAAATCGATTTCCACGCCGGACGACGTCCTGTAGAACCAAAGCCTTGCGGCTTCGGCTGCGTTGAGTCGTTTTTTCAGCCGTTCCAGGATGACCAAGTTCTCGAAAAGACCGCCCCTCAACGGATCCCTCTCTAGCTGGCTCTCCGAGTCGATGCCCAACAGGGCGCAGGCGAGTCCCGTGTCGTAAAAGTAGAGCTTGGGCGTCTTGACCAGCCGCTTCGTCCTGTTGACGAACCACGGGTGCAGTTCGAAGCAGATGAACGACGCATTCAAGACGGAGAGCCATTCCTTGACCGTCTTCACCGTAACGCCGCAGTCGTTCGACAGGGCGGTGTAGTCCAAGAGCGAGCCGGTTCGCCCCGCGCACAGGGTCAAGAAACGGTGAAACAAGTCCGCGTCCTTGATGTTCACCAAGCGGCGGACATCCCTCTCCACATACGAGGATATGTAGTTCCTGTAAAAGAAGCCTCGCGACGGACGTTCCGAAACGTAACGGGGATACCCTCCGGAAAGGATGCTCGCGTCAACCCCTTTCAGCCAGTCGATGCCGTTTGTCTCCGCCAAGGACAACGGCAACAGGGTGAGGAGGGCGATTCGGCCCGCCAACGTTTGGGAGGTCGCCTGTTGCAAGGCGAAGTTGTCGCTCCCCGTGAGGATGAACCTCCCCTTTGACGGGGATTCGTCGACGATTTGCTGCAAGTAAGACAGAAGTTCGGGAACCCGTTGGACTTCGTCTAAAATGGCTCCGCCCACGTATTTGTCCAAAAAGCTCCGGGGGTCTTCCCTGACCCATTCCCGGATGTCCGGATTTTCAAAAGACACGTAAGGCTTTTGAGGGAACGCGTCTTTGCAAAGGGTCGTCTTGCCGGATTGCCTCGGACCGTGAAGCAGCACGACTGGATATTCTTCAGCCGATTTCAACAGGGTTCGTTTCATCAATCGTTCAATCATCCCTTTTAATATACAAAAACTCTTGTAAAAATGGCAGTGGACTATTTGTTTTGCACGAAATCTGAGGTTTTGCCCCCCCCCCCACATCCTACGTCAAGTTGCAGGAAGCCTACTTCGCGGAAGCGGACGCAGCCGGGACTTGGACTTTGATTGGCTACACTGCCCCCGGAAACAAACAAAGCGACGGCACATATAAATCGTCCAATTTTATGTATTCAGGCGCTGCGGTTACGGGGTCAGGCACAAAAATGTGGCTCGCAAAAAACAACGTCAAGCTGAACGAATGCGCCGTTGCTGACAATTGGAATCTGACCGTCACCTATACTGCGGCGTCGACATCCGCGAATAGCAGCCTCACCATCAACCCGAACACTCCGACAGACGGCTGCTTGGCCTTGACCCCCTCCTTTGTTCAAATCGGGAACGGCGTAGCTGCGACCACAGGAACGACCACAGAAACGACCACAGAATAGAACTAAGGATGAAACGAGTCGCGCCTGAGTCCAAATATACAGCCCCTGAAGAAGTGAAGGGGACGGAAAAAGTCCTTTTCAACTTCGGGTACGAAGGTTGGTCTTTGGCAAAATTGGACGACGGCAGAATCGGGATTCGGTGGAACGGCGGAGGCGAAGTCGGCAACTTCCCCCAATCCCACGGGCATCCTTGTTGGTTCATCCTTCCAGACGAACTCAGGCTATTGCGAGTCTCAGTGAAAAGTCTGGGGCATGACCCCAGAGGCTAATTTG
>CAZCRF010000104.1:0-2853 GCA_964501065.1 uncultured Fibrobacter sp.
GCACAGCTCAGCCCTCCAGATAGGTGTAGCCGTAAAGCCCGGAGCGGTAGATGTTCAGGAACTCCTTGCCCTCTTGCAGGGTGATTTTCCCTTCCTTCACCGCGCTCGAGACCCAGTTCTCCATGGTGCGGACCAAGGCCTTGTCGCTGAAGTTCACGTAATCGAGCACGTCCTCCACGGATTCGCCGTCGATCATCTGGTCTATCCGGTAGGAATCCCCCTCGCAGACGACGTGGACCGCGTTCGTATCGCCGAACAGGTTGTGCAAATCGCCGAGAATCTCTTGGTAGGCGCCCACCAGGTAGACGGCCAGGTAATAAGGCTCGCCCTCTTTGAGCGGATGCACGGGCAGGGTGCGCGAGACGCCGTCGCCGTTCACGAACATGTCGATTTTCCCGTCGGAGTCGCACGTGATGTCTTGCAAGGTCGCGTCGACAGTCGGGGCTTCGTCCAACCTCTGGATGGGCATGATGGGGAAAATCTGGTCAATCGCCCAGCTGTCGGGGATGCTCTGGAACAGCGAAAAGTTGCAGAAATACTTGCGCGCCAAAAGCCTCGGCAGCTCCGAAAGCTCCTGGGGGGAATGCCGGAGTTCACGGGAAAGCTCGTTCACGCGGCGGGCGACGCTCCAGAACAGACGTTCCGCCAAGGCCCGCGTCTGCAAGTCGACGGTCCCCATGCGGAAGCCGGAAAGGACGTCGTCGTTTATCTGCATGGCGTCGTGCCAGTTTTCCAAAAGGTTCCGGACGTTCAGCCCCTTGAGGATGGCGTAAAGGTCCTTGATGCTGTCGGCGGAACGCTCCGGAATTTCCTGTTCGCTGTCTTCGAAGAATGCGGGCCCGGCCGCTTCGAGCACGTTGAAGATGAGGACGGAATGGTGCGCGGAAAGGGCGCGGCCGGTCTCGGCAATCACGTTCGGGTGCGGAAGGGAGAACTTTTCGCAAGTCTCGTAAATCGCATAGACGATGTCGTTCGCATACTCCTGGATGGAATAGTTCACGGAGCCGGAGCCCGCGCTGCGGCTGCCGTCGTAATCGACCCCGAGGCCTCCCCCGACGTCGACAAATTCAACGCCCATGCCGAGCTGTTTCAGCTGCGCGTAGAATTCGGAAATTTCCCGAAGGCCGGACTTGATTTTCCGGATGTTCGTGATTTGGCTGCCCAGGTGGCAGTGGATGAGCTTCACGCAGTCGCACAAATCTTCCTTGCGGATGAGCTCCATGGCGGAGAGGAGGTCGGAACTGCTCAGCCCGAACTTGCTGTGGTATCCGCCGGATTCCTCCCACTTGCCCTGCCCGGAAGACGCGAGCTTGATGCGGAGCCCGATGTTCGGCTTCACCCCGATCCGCCGGGAGATGTCGATTATCATCGGCAGCTCGTTCATCTTTTCGACGACGACGTAGATGTTCTTCCCCATCTTCTGCGCGAGAAGCGCGAGTTCGATGAAGTCCTCGTCCTTGTAGCCGTTGCAGATGATGAGGGAGTTCGGATTGTCCATGTTGGCGAGGACGGCGTGCAGTTCGGGCTTCGAACCGGCCTCGAGACCGATGTTGAACTTCTTGCCGTGACGCACCACTTCCTCGAGGACGGCGCGCTGCTGGTTCACCTTGATGGGGAAGACATCGTAAAACGCCCCCTTGAACCCGTATTCGAGGATGGACTTGTTGAAGCACTCGTTGATTTTTTCAATCCGCATGTCGAGAATGTCCGGGAAGCGGACGAGGATGGGAGTCGGCATGTCGCGCAAATCCAGTTCCTGCACCAACTTGTACAAATCGATTTCCGGGCCCTTTTCCCGAAGGGGCGAAACCGTCGCGTGCCCCTCCTCGTTGATGCCGAAATAGTTGATACCCCAGCCGCGTACGTTGTACAAGTCGCGTGAATCGTCGATGCGCCAGTTTTTCATTTCGTCCTAGTACCTCTTCGGGTTGAAAAATTTGCCAAACGATAGAAATTTTCAGACATTGGGCGAAGTGCGCCGCGAAGCCGACGGCGACAAGGAGCTGGGAAATTTTTCGCGGAACTCCACCTGCGAACAGGCCCTCCGAAGCAATCGATCCGAAGGGCCTCCGCCACAAGATGAATCCGGGAAATCGGGAATCGCTATTCGGAATCTTTGATGCAGCGGATGGATTGGGCCTGCGTGTTTTTAGCCCCGGTGCTTGCGAAAGACAAATAAAAACTTGAAAAATACAGCTTGCTGGAATGAGCTATACTTGTTGATTTGGATGTAGAAGACCAAAATGCAGCGGCCTTTCCTACCATCCCGTCCCACCCGAACGTCGGAGGCGCATTGTTAATGTTGTCGTCTCCACCGAGAGCTGCCCAACCGAACAAGTCTGTTCCATTGTTGCTTTTCCAGCCCGTCGTCGCCTTGATGCTCGTGCCGACCCCCTCACTCCCGTTGTTCGCGTCCACGTATTTTTCAAAGGCTCTCCATTCCGACGTATCCGGCAAGTGCCAGCCTTCCGGGCAAATGCCCCTGACGGGGTGCGTGGCGAGGCATTCCACATTGTACCCGCAGCCTTTTCCGTTGTCGCTGAATTCCGCCAGCGAGTCCATCGTCGCGCTCCAAGTGTAAAGCCTTCCATATTTGACGCAGGAATCCGCCTTGTTCTCGTAGCAGAAGCTCATCGAATCCAGCGAGGCCGTCCCTTGCGTGTAGCGGTAGTTCAAGTTCTGCGCCATCCAGACTTGGTCCCCGATTTCGACCGTGCGGTAAACCTGGCTGTCGCGGACGTCGAGCAGGATGCCGTATTCCCCCGCTGCGAGCATCTCCTGGTTCAGGTATGTCGTGAGGACTTGGGCGACGACCCTCCCCTCAAAGCAGTATTCCGAAATCACGTCGTAGGA
>CAZCRF010000105.1:0-1898 GCA_964501065.1 uncultured Fibrobacter sp.
TCCTGCAACTTGACGTAGGATGTGGGGGGAAGTCCATTTTTGCCGAAAATCATATTGCCGTAAAATACGATAATTTGTATATTATCGGCGAATATGAAAAACGCCGAGCAAAGGACGGAACTGCTGATGAATTTCGCCCCCAAGGTGGGCGGAGTCTTTACCCTCGCGGACTTGAGCGCTCTTTTCGACATTGCCGAAGGCCAGACGCTTTGGCTAGCCCTGAAGAGGTTCGAAAAGCTTGGGATGCTGCGCCGGTTTTGCCGAGGGGTCTACGTCGCCAAGGATTTCGATTCGCAAGTCCTCGCGTCGAAAGTCCGGACGGATTCGTACATCTCGATGGGGAACGCCCTCGCCTACCATCGACTCATCGGCACGGAAAGCCCGTTCAAGGTCTGCTGCGTCGTCCCGTCGAAGGCGAAGGAGTATTCCGGGATGGTCGACTTGTCTTACTCCAGAATTTCTCCGCACCTCTACTTCGGATTTTCCCCGATTGGGAACGGCGTGAAAATGGCGGATGCGGAAAAGGCCGTCCTCGACACGTTCTATTTTCACTTCCACAAGAAGAAATTCCCGTTCAACCCATTTCAGGATATCCATTTTTCGGAGCTGTCTGGAGAAAAGTTGGGGCTTTATCTTGAAAAATACAGGAATCCAAAATTCGTCGCCTTCGTGAGGAATGCCGTCAATGCGGACGTTTAAAAATACAGAGGAGCTGCTTTCCTGGATTGTCGATTTTTTCGCGAATCACTTCGGCAATTCCGCCGTAATCAAGGGAGGCGTGTCGCTCCGGCTGATGCACAGCCCGAGGTTCACCAACGACGTGGACTACGTTTTTGTCCCGTTCGCTTCCAAGAAAGACGCCAAAGGGCAGATTGAGGATGCCTTGCGCGGCGTTGAAGGGCTGGAGTTCCAGACTTCGTTGAATTCCAAAGCGTTGCGGATACGGATCGATTACAGTGGGCAGAGTGCGCAGGTCGAGATTTCCGCCGAGAGGGAATGCCCCTCCATCCCGATGTCGACATCGCTGCTGAGCTCCCCTTACGGATTCCCCACAAGGATTGTCCGAATCATGGAGCCGAGCACATCCTTTGCGCACAAACTTGCCGCTTGGAACGAGCGGGAACTGATGCGCGACCTTTTCGACATTTACCAATACCACTCCTTTTTTAGGCTGTCGCCGAACCGGGACGTACTCGAAAGGCGCTTGAAAACCGCCCGTTCGTACAAGGGCGTCTCCGCCGCGAAGTCCATGGCTGAATTCGTGGGAAAGTTGCGGAATCGCGCCGATTCCCTTTCTGGCGCGGACATCGAGGAGCTTCGGCCGCTGTTGGACGAAGAAAATCTATCCGGACTCCTTTTCCGGTTGCGCCCCGCGATGCTTTCCCTGGCTGGTGAGCTGGAAAGAGGGGCGGAAGGGAGATGAGGACGACAAAAAGCCGACCACAAATGCGGCCGGCTTTGGGGAACTCTCGACTTTTTTGGTTAGGTATCGGATGTGGTATCGGATGTGGTATCGGATGTGCTTCCAGACGCGGCTGTTCCGCGAGTCAAGTCTTTGAAACGCGGGGTCAACACGGAACATGCGGATTCGTTGCTGTAAGAAGCTTCCCACGCAGCCCCGTTGCCCGTTGAAGACGGAGACAGCTTCAAGTTCCACGTTGCCGCTTTGGGGCAATCGTTGAGTGCCGACTTGGACGTGGCGTACCACGCTTGCGCCGTTGCGCTCAAAGCGGCTTTGGAGGTCGTTATGCTTGTGGCGTAGCTAAAATTGGCGGACATATCCATTGCGTATCCGATGTCGGAGAAAGTCCCCATATAATCTCCTTGTTCTGCGATATACGCGTCCTGCAACTTGACGTAGGATGAATGCAAAATTGGACGGAGAATCAAGAAAAAAA